>JAFXTD010000028.1 GCA_017535925.1 Selenomonadaceae bacterium
ATTCTATCTTCTTCCACTGACTGTCTGTTAGGTGATAAAATAAGTTTGACATAAGCATTCCTCGACTTTCAAACTTATTTTATCAGAGAATTGCTTATGTTTTTTTGTTTGTTCGATTTTGCCAACACACCCTAACAGCTATTTGCCTTTGATGTCGGAGGCGCAATGCGGGCACTTGGTCGCGTCGTCGGCAACAACTTCACGGCAATAGGGGCACTTGCGCGGGTCGGGCGGCGGCGGAGGAGGAGCCGGCATGAAACGATTGACTTGCTTAATCAAAATGAAAATCGCTGTCGCAACAATCAGAAAGTCCAAGCACGTATTGAGGAATGCACCGTAAGCGATGATTGGCGCGCCCGCCTCTTTGGCCGCTGCAAATGATTCGTATTCGACGCCCGAAAGGTTAATATAAAAATTTGAAAAGTCAACTTTGCCGAGCAAGAGACCCAGCGGAGGCATGAGAATATCAGCCGTGAACGAGGAAACGATTTTTCCGAACGCCGCGCCGATTACGACACCGACTGCCAAATCCAAAACGTTTCCGCGAAGAATAAATTTTTTCCATTCGTCTATCAAAATTTTTCCCTCCCTGAATTATTTAACGCCGTAATACTTCAACAGAGCTTGCGTTCCAAGATTGCCTTCGCCTGCAGATTCAAGCTTGCGAACCTCGTGAAGAACCATTGCCAAAATCGGGAGCGACGTTCCGTAAGCCGTAGCAGTTTCGTTGCCGATAGCCAAATCTTTTCCGAAATGCTTGAGCATGAAGCCGGGATTAAAATCGCCGTCAAGACCTTTGCGAGCGACGCCCGTCATTTGGAAGGAACCTGCCGCGCCGGTTGCAATCGCCGAATAAACTTTTTCAATGTCGAGTCCCGAAGCTTTGGCATAAGCGAACGCCTCACAGACACCCGCCAAAGTTCCGGCAATCGCGATTTGGTTGCAAGCTTTGGTTTTCTGACCTGCGCCCGCCGAGCCTTCATAGACGATATTTTTTCCCATAGCCGAAAAGACAGGTTGCAAGGCATTGAAAGATTCTTCTTCGCCGCCGACCAAAATCGTAAGCGTGGCATTCTTCGCGCCGACATCTCCGCCCGTGACGGGTGCGTCGACAGCGTGAAGATTTTTTTTATTAGCCGCCGCAAAAATTTTTTCGGCAAGTATCGGTGAGGAAGTCGTCATGTCGACGAGGTAAGCTCCCGCCTTAGCCGAATCAACGATGCCGCCCGCGCCCAAATAAATTTGCTCAACGTCTTTGGGATAGCCGACGATGGTTATCACAACGTCTTGACCTGCAGCACATTCGCCGACGGTTTCACACCACTTTGCTCCGCGTTCAATCAGAGCTTGAGCCTTTGACTTCGTGCGGTTGTAAACGCTGACGGAAAAGCCCGCGTCCATCAAGTGACCTGCCATTGCCGAGCCCATGATACCCGTGCCGATAAAGCCGATTTTTTTTAATGCCGTCATTTCTTAATCACCTTCTTTCACGCCGCGAAGTATATCACGCTTTTTTCAGCTTTTCAATAGGAATTGTTGACAGGAAATAAAGTAACTTGTAAAATTGGCGGCAGAAAAAGCAATTAGGAATGCGAAATGCGAAATGCGCAATGAAGACGGTTTCAATTACGCATTACGCATTACGAATTACGCATTGCCTTTCGGAGGCGGTTTGGCTTTATGAAATATAAACGTGTAGTTCTGAAGTTGAGCGGCGAAGCTCTTGCCGGAGAAAAAGGTTTCGGCATATATCCGCCGGTCGTCGAAAGCATTGCTCGGCAGATAAAAAAAGTTCACGAGGCAAAACTTGAAGTGGCCATCGTCGTGGGCGGAGGAAATCTTTGGCGCGGTTTGGCGGGAGCGGCCAAGGGCATGGACAGAACCTCCGCCGATTATATGGGCATGCTTGCAACCGTCATGAACGCCCTCGCCCTGCAAGACGCTCTTGAACAGCTGAAAGTTTTTACTCGTGTCCAAACAGCTATCGAAATGCGTGAAGTCGCCGAGCCTTACATTCGACGCCGCGCAGTTCGTCACTTGGAAAAAGGTCGCGTTGTAATTTTCGGAGCGGGCACCGGCAATCCTTATTTCTCAACGGACACGACGGCAGCCTTGAGAGCGGCGGAAGTCGAGGCGGATGTTATCCTCATGGCGAAACGCGGAGCCGACGGTGTCTATGATTGCGACCCGAATCGTTTCCCCGATGCAAAAAAATTCGACAGCATAAGCTACATTGACATTTTGAATCTCGGCTTGCACGTAATGGACTCGACCGCAACCAGCCTTTGCATGGACAATCACATTCCGCTTGTCGTCTTCAACATTGACAATCACGAAAACATTTACCGCGCTGCAATCGGTGAAACTATAGGTACAACGGTCAATTAAGGAGGCTTTCAAATGACTAAAGATGTTATTAAATCGGCAGAGGACAGATTGGGAAAAACTCTCGACGGTTTGAAAAAAGACTACGGCACTCTTCGTGCAGGACGCGCCGCCCCAAGCTTGCTCGATAAGGTCATGGTTGATTATTACGGCACGGCGACACCCGTCAACCAAATCGCAAACGTCACCATTCCCGAACCGCGCATGATTATGATTAAGCCTTACGACAAAAGTTCGCTCAAGGATATTGAACGCGCAATTCAAAAATCCGACCTCGGCTTGACGCCCAACAACGACGGCATGACAATTCGCCTTACAATTCCTCAACCGACGCAGGAACGCCGCAAAGAACTTGTCAAAACCGTCAACAAGAAGGCGGAAGAGGCCAAGGTTGCCATGAGAAACATTCGCCGCGATGCCAACGAGTCGATTAAAAAACTTGAAAAGGGCAAGCAAATCACCGAAGACGACCGCAAAGACGCGCAGGAAGAAATGCAGAAGCTCCTCGACAAATACATTAAGCTCGTCGACGGTGCAAAGGCAACCAAAGAAAAAGAAGTCATGGAAGTCTGAAAAACAATTAGTAATGCGCAATGCGTAATGCGTAATGAATTCGATTTTAATTGCGCATTGCGCATTACGAATTACGCATTGAGGTAAACTATGTGGGAAAGCGACGGCGGCTTGCTTGCGCGAGTCGATAAAAACAAAATGCCGCGTCACGTGGCGATAATAATGGACGGCAACGGACGTTGGGCTTCTGTTCGCGGGCTTTTGCGAAGCGCGGGGCATACCGCCGGCGTCAAGACCCTCAAAAATATTTTAAAGACGGCGGTCAATCTCAAATTGGAAGCTTTGACTGTTTACGCCTTTTCAACCGAAAATTGGAAACGACCTCCCGGCGAGGTTGATTTTTTAATGCACTTGTTTTCGGATTATCTTGAGCGCGAAAAACTTGAAATGCACGAAAACAACGTTCGCATAAAATTTCTCGGGCGCACGGAAGATTTTTCTCCCGCCTTGCAAAAACTTATTCAAGAATCGGTTGACTTGATGAAAAACAATACGGGCGTCAAGTTCAACGTTGCGGCAGATTACGGCGGTCAAGATGAAATTATTCGCACGACTCAAAAATTGGCGCGGCGTGTTCAATCGGGAGAGTTATCGCCCGAAGAAATTTCCGCGCAGATTTTTGAAAACGAGCTGGACACCGCAGGTCAGCCGCCCGTCGATTTAATGATTCGCACGAGCGGCGAGTTGCGCGTCAGCAATTTTTTATTGTGGCAAGCAGCCTACGCCGAGTTCTGGTTCACCGAAACGACTTGGCCGGAATTCACGCCCGAAGAATTTATTGACGCTCTTGTCGACTTCGGCAAAAGAAATCGTCGCTTCGGCGCATCTGCTGTCTAAGGAGAAATTTTTATGGCAAATATTCCCGCTGTTTCCGTGATTATTCCGATGTACAACGCGGAAAAATATATCGGCGAATGTCTCGAAAGTGTTTTGGCTCAAACGTTTGATAATTACGAGGTTATTGTTGTCGACGATTGCTCAACCGATAATTCTGCAGCGATTGTGCAAAGTTATATTCCGAAGTTTGGCGGACGCTTGAGACTCGCGCACATGGAAAAGAATTCGGGCAGCGGGTCATTGCCTCGAAACAAAGGTTTGACACTTTCCGAAGGCGAATATATTTTCAACATGGATAACGACGATACGCTCACACCGACCGCTTTGGAGGAACTTTATACGCTTGCAAAAAAATTCGACGCCGACGTTGTCCTTACGGAAAGAAATTATAAAATGACACCGAACGGCATTCGTACCGGCATTCAAATCGGACAAACCGGCGAACATGTAAAAGAGCCGACATTAGAAACGGAAAACTTTCCTCAACGTGTGACGGAGGCAATTAATCTAAGGTTTCGTGTCGAGCCGTGGTGCAAATTGATTCGACGCAGTTTGCTGATTGAAAATAAAATTTTCTTGCCCGATACCCGACACGGCGACGATACGATTTGGACATGGGTATTGCTCTTTACCGCAAAGAAATTTTTGCGCGTGCCGAACATAATTTACAACTATCGCCTTTCGGAAGATTCCATAATGCGAGTAAAGAAAACTCCTCGGCAAGAGGTAAGTTTTTGGTTTAATCCCGTTATACTCGGCTTGAAGAATTTGGAACAAATGTTAAGCCGCATTGAATTTTTCCGCAAGAATCAAAATTATCTTTATGCACTCTTGGAGAGATTTATCTTCATAGAAACGCGGGCACCGCTTGGAATAAGTTTCCAACTTCAACCGTTTGAAATATACGCCACGATAAAGCAGACCTTCGGCGACCGGCTCGGCGAACAGGACGTTTTGATTTCCGCGCTGTGTACCGCCTTGAATACCCAACAAAAAATTAATGCGGTCAACGTTCAGAAATTTAATGAATTCGCCGCGCAGTCTCAAAGAAGGATAGCCGAGCTGGAGGCGCAACTTAAAATCAAGTGAGGAGAAATTTTTATGGCAAATATTCCCGCCGTTTCCGTGATTATTCCGATGTACAACATGGAAAAATATATCGCCGAATGCCTCGACAGCGTTTTGGCGCAGACGTTTGATGATTACGAGGTTATTGTTGTCGACGATTGCTCAACCGATAATTCTCTTGCCATAGTCAAAAATTATTTTGAAAAATTCGGCGGGCGGTTGCAAATTGCCTCTATGAAAAAGAATTCGGGCGGCGCAGGTTTTCCTCGCAACAAGGGTGTTAAGATTGCTCGCGGTGAATATGTTTATTTTTTGGATCCCGACGACACAATAACTTCCACCGCCTTGGAGGAACTTTACACACTTGTAAAAAAATTTGATGCCGACGTTGTTCAATGCGAGAAATGCTATTATATTCCCGATAAACTTTGGAATAACTCCGACTACAGAAAAAATCCGAGAATTTACACCTATCCGGCAGGAGACAAAATTTTTGTAACAGAGCCAATTTTTTTAAGCGATAATTTTGAACAGCGGATACTCAATTACAGAACCAGATGGCTCACTTGGAGTGTATATTTGCAACTCATTAAGAGAGATTTTATATTGGAAAACGAAATTGAATTCGGAGACTTCTACTGCGAAGATCAGATTTTTACATTGTGTGAAATTTCTTGTGCCAAAAAATATCTCGTTGTTCCAAACGTCGTTTACAATTATCGCAGCGAACGCCAAGATTCGTCGGTAAATGAAAGAATTGATTTCACGAAAGACTTTCATAAACGAATGGCAGCCATGAAAAAAGGGATTGCTTATCTCGATAAATTTTTGAACGGCATAGAATTTTATTCCAATCGTTCGGATTTGCGATACATTTTATTTGAATTCTTTACCTTAGACCAATTAAATTATTTCGCCGGCAAATTTTATTCGCAACTGCCCGCGCATGCTCTTGACAAACTCTTGAGAAAAGAATTCGCCGAAGGAGATAACAATGCTCTTATGGCGTTCGTTTTCGGCATGATGAATGTTCAAAGACTGCAACTGATACAAGCGCAACAAAATTTTAATCGGTTTGCCCTGCAGTCTCAAAACAGAATCAAAGAATTGGAGGCGCAACTTAAAGCCAAGTGAGGAGAAAATTTTTTATGAATACCCCCGCTGTTTCCGTGATTATTCCGATGTACAACGCGGAAAAATATATCGCCGAATGTCTCGAAAGTTTTTTGGTTCAAACCTTGCAAGATTTTGAGGTTATTGTTGTCGACGATTGCTCAACAGATAATTCTGCAGCGATTGTTCAAAGTTATATTCCGAAGTTTGGCGGGCGTTTGAAACTTGCACACATGAAAAAGAATTCGGGCGGTGGAGCCGTGCCTCGAAACAAAGGCTTAAAATTTTCACAAGGCGAATACATTTTTTTCGTTGACGCCGACGATTTGATTATCCCGACCGCACTTGAGGAACTTTACACTGTCGCAAAAAATTTTGATGCCGAAGTTGTCTACTGCGAAAAAATTTTTGATACCGATTCCGAAGCAACGACCGCCGATGTAAGAATCATGCAAAGCGGCGAGCCGGTACGCGAACCCGTCTTTGAATCTGAAAATTTATCCGAACGAGTTCACGAAATTTTGAAACTTCGATTCGCTATGGAGACCGTTTTGAAATTTGTTCGCCGAGATTTTTTGATTGAACACGAAATTTTTTTCCCGCATATCAAACCTTCGGAAGACGGCATTTGGACTTACGGCTTAATTTTTTTTGCAAAGAAATTTTTGCGCGTGCCTAATGCAGTTTATGTTCGTCGTCTGTCGGAGGGTTCCGTCATGCGCGCCGAAAGAACGCCTCAACAAGATATAAATTTCTGGATTAAATCCGTTGTTGCCGGCGTGAAAATTTTGGACAAGCTTATGGGCAGAATCGAATTCTTTCGGCAGAACAGCCCCTATCGTTATGCAATGCTTGAGCATTTCGTTCATCTTGCGCTCGGCGATTTGTTTAAGTCTTCGTTGCAACTTGCGCCGTCGACGATTTACGATTCTATAAGGCGGGAGCAGGGGAAAAATTTTGGTGAGCACGAAGTTTTGATTTCGTTTCTTCTTGCCGATTTGATTGAACAGCAGAAAAATTTTGTTCAGCTAAAAAATAAATAGGGAAGTGACGCCTTTGGTTTTGAGAATTATCACGGGAATTATCGGAATTGCCATTGCAGCGTTCGTGATTCAATACGGCGGAGCACCGTTCGCGGGTTTCGCAATATTTTTATCGCTTTTGGCGTGGCACGAATATTCAAGCGCGTTTCGGCGTGCGGGAGTTATCACGACTTACATTTTCGGCGCGCTGGCTTTGATTTTGCTTTTGTGTTGTGCTTGGCTCGGCAACGTCGAGGAACTTTTGGCAGTCTTGACAGTGAGCATGATGCTGATTTTTTTGTTGACGGTAATTCTGCGCGGGAGCACTCGTCCCACTGATGCCTGCGTTTCCGTTGCAGGGATAATGTATATCGGATTGCCGTTCGCGCATTTGATTTTCCTGCGATTTTTGACTGACGAACCTCAACCGGGCGAAACCGTGACGACTGTCCAAGAGCTTGCCACGAACAACGCGACCATTCTCGACAAATTCGACATAGGAAAAATTTTGGAGTTCCTGCCGTCTCTGGACATAAGCTTAAATCTGAACGTCGACGCAGGCTGTGCTTTGGTTTGGGTTTTGTTCGCGTGCACTTGGGCAAGTGATACTTTTGCTTACTTCGTCGGCTCGGCTATCGGCTCTCATAAGCTTGCCTCCTCGATAAGCCCCGGCAAAACCGTCGAAGGTTTTCTCGGCTCGATTGTCGGCACGATTTTGACGGCGATTGTTGTCGGCACGATTATTTTCGGCTTGCCGCTCATCAAAATGACGGTTGCGGGTTTTATTTTGGCAATCGTGGCGACGCTCGGCGATTTGGTTGAGTCGGTGCTCAAACGTTTTGCCAACATAAAAGATTCGGGAATTTTCTTGCCCGGTCACGGCGGAGCACTCGACCGCTTCGACAGCCTGATTTATACCGCACCCATTTTTTATTACTTTGTGATTCTTACAGGTATCGCCTAATGAAAAAAATTGCAATACTCGGCTCGACCGGCTCAATCGGCACGCAAGCCCTCGACGTTGTGAGGAATTTGCCCGAAGAATTTTCCGTTGAAGTTTTGGCCGCCAATTCCAACGTCGAACTTTTCACGCGGCAGATTGAGGAGTTTCGTCCGAAGCTGGCGGTCTTGGCTGACGAGGCGGCTTATAAAAAATTGTCCTCGAAAAAATTTCAAGGCACCGAACTTGCAGGCGGGCGGCAAGCTTTTATCGACGCGGCTGACTTCGACGGCGTGGAAATTGTCTTGACTTCAATGAGCGGCTTTGCGGGCTTGGAGCCGACGATTAAAGCGATTAACGGCGGAAAAAATATCGCTCTCGCCAACAAGGAAACGCTCGTTGTTGCCGGCGAACTCGTCACGAAACTTGCCGAAGCTCGCGGCGTGAAGATTTTGCCCGTCGACAGCGAACACGGAGCTTTTTTCCAATGCTTGCAGGGCGAAGATTTAAAGTCGATTGAAAAACTTTTGCTCACGGCGTCGGGCGGCCCCTTCAGAGGAAAAACTCGCGGCGAACTTTTGAACGCAACCGTTAAGGAAGTCCTCGCGCACCCGACTTGGAACATGGGCAAAAAAATTACCGTCGACTCTGCCTCGCTCGTCAACAAAGGTTTGGAAGTTATCGAGGCGAAATTTCTTTACGGCGTCGACTACGACCAAATTCAAGTCGTCGTTCACCCGCAGAGCATAATTCATTCGATGGTTGAGTTTCGTGACGGCTCGATAATCGCGCAACTTGCCGCGCCCGATATGCGCCTGCCGATTCAATACGCCTTGACTTACCCGCGAAGATTGCCCTCGCCCGTCAAGAAATTAAACTTTTGGGAAATAACTTCGCTGACTTTCGAAAAGCCCGACGCTGAAACTTTTCGCGGCTTGAAATTTGCATACGAGGCAGGAAAAATCGGAGGAACGTTGCCTTGCACTTTCAACGCGGCAAATGAGGTTGCGGTCAATGCATTTCTGCGCGGGCAGATAAAATTCTTGAAGATTTACGACGTGATTGAACAAGCCATGACGCGTCGACCCGTTAAGCAAAATCCGACGCTTGAAGATTTGTTGGCAGAGGACACGGCGACACGAACTTTGGTGGAAGAATTTATATCCGGTTTCATTTGAGGAGGTTTTAATATGCGTGGAGTGGATGTTTCGATTTTCAACGAGAATGTCGACTGGGCTGCCTTGAAGGCGGCGGGCATTGACTTTGCAATCGTTCGCACGGGCTACGGCAAGACCGGCTTTGACGAAAACTTTCAACACAACGTCGAGGAAGCTCACAAGGCAGGATTAATTTGCGGCGCATATCATTACTCATACGCGCTCACGCCGAGCGATGCTGCTGCCGAAGCCGCTTTCTGCAAAGGCATTATCGAACGCGCAGGAGTCCTCTTGGAGCTGCCCGTTTGGTTCGCCATGTCTGACGACGACGAATATAAAAAGCGTCACTTCTTCGAATTCACAAAAGCTCACGTCACGAACATTTGCAAGGCGTTCCTCGATAACATCAAGCCTTTGAATTGCGGAGTGTTTGCCAATCTTTCGTGGCTGGAGGATTTTATCGATTGGCAATCGCTGGGCTGTGAAATTTGGTCGGCGCAGTGGAATAAGGAAGACAATTTCAAGGGACGCATGTGGCAATACACGAACGCTCTGACAATCGGCGGACAAACTTTCAACGGAAATATTTTGTACGATAAAAGCGGGCAAGAAGTTCTCGGCGCGACGACACAACCTCAAGCCGCGCCGCAAACGACAAACGATTTGATTCACAGCATTTTAAGCGCGCACGCCAAAGATGAGGCAGCCGCTCCCGCTCAACCGGCGACGCCTCAAACGCCGAAGCCGCAATCGGGTTCCGCCTCTGCCCAAATCAGCAGCATTTTGTCGAACATAAAGCCCAAGACCGACGCGACCAAGTCAGCTGAAGCTCAACCTTCCGCCGCCGACAAGATTCACAGCATTTTGTCAAACGCAAGGAACAAAAAATAATCCTCCGATAAAGTTTGCAAGAAAGATATTCGTCATATGTTAATTTTATTGGTTGACAGAAAGATTTTGAATATCTATAATTAGGCAGCTTGCGCATAAAGAGCGATAAACTTATTGGAGGTATTCAAACATGGCAGTTGGTAAGGTAAAGTGGTTCAGTGCTGAAAAAGGTTACGGATTCATTGCTCGCGAAGAGGGCGACGATGTCTTCGTTCATTTCTCCGCCATTCAAAGTGACGGATACAAAACCCTCGACGAGGGTCAGGAAGTTTCGTTCGACATTATCGAGGGCGAACGTGGTCCGCAGGCGGCCAATGTGAAAAAACTTTAAGCTTTGAACTGCGAACATCTTATCTTTAAAATGACTTGTTTCCGAAGGGCGTTTGTCGGAGGCAAGTCATTTTCAATTAGGAATTAGGAATGAGGAATTGGGAATGAAATTTGTATCGTGGAATGTCAACGGCTTGCGCGCCCGTTTGAAAAAAGATTTTATGCCGACCTTCAAAGCACTCGACGCAGATATTTTCGCCGTCCAAGAAATTAAAATGCAGGCGGGCGAGGCTATTCTCGAATTGGAAGGCTACAAACAATTTTGGAATTACGGAGAACGCAAAGGCTATTCGGGCACGGCGATTTTTTCACGCGTCGAACCTCAAGGTTTCACTTGCGGCATCGGCGTCGACGAATTCGATTCGGAAGGGCGCGTTATCACTCTCGACTTCGGAGAATTTTTTTTCGTCAATGTCTACGTTCCCAATTCCCACAACCTCGAATGGCTCGAACGCCGTATGAGTTGGGAAGATTCTTTCCGAAATTATCTTAAAGCTTTGAATAAAAAAAAGCCCGTCGTTGCCTGCGGAGACTTCAACGTAGCGCATGAGCCGATAGATTTAAAAAATCCCGCGTCGAATCATCACAGCGCGGGTTTCAGCGACGAGGAGCGCGGCAAGTTCACAGAACTTTTAAATGCCGGTTTCGTCGATATTTTTCGCAAACGCAACCCGACTTTGACGGGGGCTTACACTTGGTGGAGTTATCTTCGCAAGGCGCGCCTCACAAATGCGGGTTGGCGTATCGATTATTTTTTAATTTCGGAACGGCTCGTCGATAAAGTTGTCGACGCCACGATTGAGAGCAATATTTTCGGCAGCGACCACTGCCCCGTGACTTTAGCTGTTAGCTGTTAGCTGTTAGTTGTTGGGAACCAATTCCCAATTCCCAATTCCTCATTGTCAAAGACGAGGGCTTAAAAATTTTTCATGCCTTAAATATTCCGAGCTTGCGAAAGATTTTTATCCCGAACTTGCCGACCATCGGTATGCGCGCCATGTCTTCTTCAAGCAAACCGCCGAGAAGAGCCGAAGTCGCAACGTAAACGACACAGCCCGCGCCGATTGCTCCGAACGTCGAGAAAATTTCCATGTGCCATTGCGCCGCCGTCAATTCGTAGAAAAATTTCACGACGATTGCCATTGCTCCCGCCGCGCAGATTGTCTTGAAGAGTTGTCCGAGCTCCATGCGATAGCCGATATATTTGTGGATGAAGTAAAGATTTATGAATGCCGCAACGCCCATATCGGCAGCCGTCGCCCAAGCCGCACCCATGATTCCCAACGCGGGCATTGCCGTCAAAGTCCAGTTCAAAACGACTTTCGCCGCCGCCGCCAAAACCATGTTAATCATCGGAATTGTCGTGTGTCCCAAGCCTTGCAAGACGCCCGTCGAAACTTGATGAAGTCCGAGCAAAATTATCGACACCGCCGAAATCATGACGGCATCTCCCGCGCCCGGCGCATTGTAAATCAAACTTGCTATCGGCGTGGCGAGGAAGAAGACTATCACAAACGCAGGGAAGCAAACGAAATTTGAAATTCTGACTGCCGCCGCCGTCTGCCGAAAAATTCTTGCCGTATCTTTTAAAGCGCGCGCCTCCGAAATTGCAGGGACGATTGAGACCGCCAAAGACGCCGTTAAAATCGTTGCCAAGTTCACGAGAGGAACCGCCATGCCCGTCAAGTATCCGAAAAGCTCCGTCGCTTGCCGAACGGAATAGCCCGCCACTTCCAAACGTTGCGGAACGATCATTAAATCCAAATTCGACACGACGGGCAACATGATTGACGCCGCGCTGACCGGCAACGCCAATTTGAAAATCCGTTTGATGATTGAGCTTGTCGATTCGTGTTCGGTTTCGGGCGAAGGTTTTAAATCGACGCCGTAAGTTTTTTCGATATCGCGATTCAATTTTATGTGGAAGTAAACCAAGACGATTAAGCCGGTGACCGCGCCCGCCAATGCTCCCAGACTTGCACCCGCCGCCGCGTAATCAAGACCCCAAGGCAAAAATAAATCTGCCAACAAAATCATGACTATCACGCGGAAAATTTGTTCGACGATTTGGCTGACCGCCGTCGGTGTCATGCGCTGCCACCCTTGCAAGTAGCCTCGACTCGACGCCAAAAACGTTACAAAGAAAATTGTCGGTGACAAGGCAACTATCGACATGTAAGCTCGCGGGTCGCGTATGAATTGCCAATCGATTAACCACTGCGCCGAAAAATATGTAAGCACCGAAAAAAATATTCCCGTGAAAAGCATGAGCACCATCGATATTCGGAAGACGCGCTTTGCTCCGAAAATATCGTTCAAGGCAACGCGCTCCGCCGTGATGATTGAAATTGCAACCGGTACGCCCGCTTGTGAGACCGTCAACGCGAAAAAATATATCGGGAACGCCATTTGATAGAGCCCGATGCCCTCGCCGCCAAGTATTCTTGAAACGAATATCCAATTCAAAGAACCGATTACCTTCACGACGAAACTCGCTATCGTTAAGATGAATGTGCCCTTCAAAAATTTTTCGCTCGGTTTTATTTCTGTCATTAATTAATTCCTGCTCCCTACCTCTAGTTCCTAATTCCTAGTTCCCGGTTCCTAATTGCCTTTTTCGCCGCCGTGTGGCATAATCCTTTTAACAATTGGGAATTGGGAATGGGGAATTGGGAATGAATTTTAATTCTTGATTGAGGAGCGATTAAGACATGAAACATTTTTTCTCCGAGATTGACGAAATAACTTTGACCTTCAGCGAAATCCATATAAATTTTTACGGCATGGAATATATAAGAATTTATTTCGAACGTCCCAATGAAAACGGCTTTGATTTTTTGGAATCGACTTTGCCGACGCTCAACGTTAAAGCTTCCAAAGGTTTCAACCAAGAAGAAATTTCACGGCTTTTGGATTATGCACGGACGAACGCATTTTTAATTTGGGAAATTGCTCGTGAGGACGGTGCGCCGCTTGCCGCAAATCTCTAAATTATTCGGCTATCTGATTTTCTTTTGGTCGAACGAAAACAACGAGCCTATTCATGTCCATGTTTGCAAAGGGAAGCCGTCAGCCGACGCAACCAAAATTTGGCTTGAAGACGAACCGCGTTTGGAACATAACAAAAGTCAAATTCCTGCCAAAGATTTAAATCGAATTATGAAATGGCTTGCGGCAAACCGCAATCTTATCGAAAAGAAATGGGCAGAGCATTTTAAATGAACGACAAATAAATTTCGGAGGCGAGCGGTGTTGAACATCAACCTCATAAAATTTAATACGGACATCGGCAGGACGAAGCCCGAAAATTTGGTTCACGCCGACGCCGCCTGTCCTTTCTGCGACGTGGAACACTTGACCGACATAATCGACGTTGACGACGATATAATTTTCCTCAAGAACAAATACCACGTGATAGAGACCGCCGACCAATTTGTTTTGATTGAGGGGCGCGAGTGCGAATCCGATATGCCCGACTACTCAAAAGAAAAAATGCGCCGCGTCATAAAAATGGGCGTCCGGCACTGGAAAAATCTTTTGGCTTCGGGCAAGTACGAGGAAGTTTTGTTTTTCAAAAACTACGGGCTGATGAGCGGCGGAACGATTCGACATCCTCACATGCAACTTGTCGCCTTCCCGAAATTAAAATCGGATTTGCTTTTCGACGAGGAGGAACTGCGCGGGATTGTGATAGCCTCTCGTGACGGCGTCGAACTCAACATTTCAAACTGTCCGCGAATCGGTTTCGGCGAATTGAATATCGTCTTCGAGGCGGGCGGCAACTTGGACACATTGGCTGACTTTTTGCAAGTCGCCGTGCACTACGTCAAAAATTTTTTCAACAAGAAAACCACAAGCTACAATATTTTTTTCTACCACCGCGCAGAAAAAATTTTTGCAAAGGTCATGTCGCGCTACGCCACCTCGCCTTACTTCGTCGGCTACAACATTCACTTCCTGCCGAACAACATCGGGCGCATTGCCGAAGAAATTAAGGAATATTATTTTGAAGGAATGTAATTTGAAAAAGAAAAAAGTTTTGGTTCACGGCACGCAAAACAGCTTACAAAAATTTTTTTCGGACGCGGTCAGCCGTGATTTTGAAATTGTTGCTGCCTTGAGTGACGAAAAAATTTCAATCAACCTCGAAGTCCTCGCGCCGCAAAATCTTCCAAAATTTATTTACAAAATGATTGACGGAATTATTTTCACGGGCAAGAACGAATACGCCGCGAACTTGGCACGGAAGTTGTTTATTTATGCGGGCTTGAGTTTCATATTCGCGATAAAGAGGACGCGCAGCTGTTCGAAGAAACCCGTTGGCGTCTCCTGCTTAACCGCCGATTCAAAAATATTCCGCCGCAAATGTATCCCGCCGTCCTCGCGCAAATTTATCAACGGAGCACAGGCAAGCCGCTCGACCTCAATAATCCGAAGACGTTCACGGAAAAATTGCAGTGGATGAAAATTTTCGTCCGTCGTTGGGTCACGGAAAAAATCGACGAACAATATCTGATTCCTCTGCTCGGCGTGTGGGACAACTTCGACGACATTAATTTTGACGAACTGCCCGACCAATTCGTCCTCAAATGCAATCACGGCTGGAATATGAATATAATCGTTCGCAACAAAAAATCTCTTGACTTGCGCGAGGCTCGCGAAAAGGTTAATGCTTGGCTTGCCGTCGATTTCGGTACACATAACCTGCAACTTCATTACTCGCGCATTGACAGAAAAATTATCGCAGAAAAATTTATGGCGAACGGCGACTTGCCCGACCTCATCGATTATAAATTTGTTTGCATTAACGGAGAAATTATTTATTGCCAATATCTGACCGACCGCTCAAGCAATTTGAAACTCAATTACTTTGACATAAATTGGACACCGAGGACGGTTGAGAGAAGCGACCACCCGCGAAGTGACCATCCCGAAAAAATTCCCAAGCCGAAAAATTTTGAGCTGATGAAAAAACTTGTTGCAAAATTGGCGGAAGGTTTTGCTCATGTTCGCGTTGACTTCTAGTCTTTTGAAATTGCCCGAACCGACTTCGCTGCCGGAACTTTGAAAAAATTTTGTCCCTTGCCGAAAATTTGCGGCGAGGGATTTTTTTTGTTATCATGTAAAAAATTTTTGGGAGGAATTTCATGACGCACGATTATGAAGAGGAATTGCGTAAAAAAGTTTCTCGTGAAATAAATTTAATCAAGCCGGCGGGCGGGCGATTGCGTTTTGCTTTAGCGTATCCGAATTTTTATCGCGTCGGCATGTCCAATCTCGGAATTCATATCATTTACGAACTTTTGAACTCGCGGCTCGGAATTTCTTGCGAGCGATTTTTTTTGTCCGATTCAAATAAAATCCTAAGCCTCGAAACGCAAACGCCGCTCAATAAATTTCAAGTCGTCGGTTTCGCGGTGAGCTTTGAACCGGATTATTTCAATGTCGTGAAAATGTTGCGGCTTGGAAAAATAAATCCTCACTCAAGCGAACGCACGGACTTCGACCCGATAATCATTGCCGGAGGTCCTTGCGCGACGTTCAATCCCGTTCCGCTTGCCGAAATTTTTGACGCGTTTGTCATCGGCGAGGGCGAAGTGATTTTGCCGCAGCTCCTCGACGAAATTATTTCTTCCGAAAATCTTCCGCGCCTCGAACGGCTGGAAAAACTTTCGCAAGTCGCGGGTGTCTACGTTCCTGCCTTCCCGAAAAAAGTTTCGCGGCTATGGCTCAAAGATTTGGACGCTTACCCCGCGCATTCGACGATTTTGACCGACGACGCCGAATTCAACATGTATCTGATTGAGACGGCGCGAGGTTGCGGGCGGCATTGTCGATTTTGCATGGCGGGCTATTGTTTTCGCAAGCCGCGCAATCGTTCGCTTGACGTGTTGAAAAATGAAATTCACTCCGCAAAAAAATTCGGAAAGAAAATCGGTTTGATGGGCGCAGCAATTTCCGATTATCCTCAAATCAACGAGCTGTGCGAATTCATTTTGAGCGAAGGACTTCAAATGTCGGTGTCGTCTTTTCGAGCGGATTCTGTGACGAGCGAACTGGTAAAATCTTTGGCGGCAAGCGGCTTGAAAACTTTGACAATCGCGCCCGAAGTCGGTTCCGAAAAAATGCGGCGCGTCGTCAACAAGGGAATCACGGAGGAAAATATTTTCACGGCGATTGAACTCGGCTTGAAGGCGGGCATAAAAAATTTTCGATTGTATTTCATGGTCGGCTTGCCGTTCGAGGAATTATCGGACGTGGAAGAAATTGCGCGGCTGTCATTGAGGATAAAAAAATTTTGCGGCGGGCGATTGACCTTGAGCGTGAATCCTTTCGTGCCCAAACCGTTCACGCCTTTTCAATGGTCTTCGTTCGCGAAAAAAAAATATCTCGACGCGGCTTTTAAAATTTTGCGCAGTCAAGTAAAATCAACGGGCGGCGTGGAAATAATTTCGGAGTCGATTCGTTCGGCGGAGGTGCAGGCGATACTTTCACGCGGCGACAGAAAAATTTCGGAAATAATTTTGCAATCGGAGACGGCGCAAGACTTCAGAAAAAATTTCAAAGCGGCGGGGCTTGACGAGGAATTTTATCTGCGCGAACGACCTTTGGAAGAAAATTTGGCTTGGGACTTTTTGAATCAGGGCTTCGACAAAAAATATTTAATCGACGAATTTAATCGTGCGAAGAATTTAAAATCGACGCCGCGTTGTGTTGAAGGTTGCATTCGTTGCGGAGTGTGTTCAATTAGGAACTAGGAAGTAGGAACTGGGAACTAGTTTCTAACCACTAACAGCTAACCACTAATCACTAACCACTAAACCGGGAATGAGGAATTGGAAATGAAAGTTGTGGTTGTCGGAGCGGGCAAGCTCGGCTACACGATAGCGGAACTTTTGAGCGGCGAACAGATTGCGGTTACGGTTATCGACCGCGAGGAAAGTCAGCTTACCGCCGTGAAAAATAATTTGGATGTATTGACGATAACCGCAAACGGCGCGAGTCCGATAACAATGGACGACCCCGACGTAAACGGCGCGGATGTTTTTATCGCGGTCACGGGCACCGACGAGGTCAACATGGTTGCCTGTATTCTTGCCAAGAAGCACGGCATCAAACATACAATCGCCCGAATTCGCGACATGCAATTTATCAGCGAGGCAAAAGATTATCTCAAAAAAAATTTCGACATAGATTTGATGCTCAATCCCGAAGTGATTGCCGCGCACGAAATTTATCGAATCCTCATGACGCCGGCAGCCCTCGACGTTGACGAATTCGCCGGCGGAAAAGTTCGGCTCTTCGAAGTCAAAATTCACAAGGACAGCAAGTATATCGACATTCCGTTTAAGAAGTTGCGCTTGCCCGAAGGAGTCTTGGCGGGCTTAATCTTTCGCGACCACAGGATGATAATTCCTCACGGCGACGATTCGCTTCAAGTTCATGACAACGCTTACTTTATCGGCTTCCCCGACGCGATAGAAAAGTTCAGCTCAAATTTCGTTCAACAAGATTCGCGGAAATTGGAACGTGTCATGATAATCGGCGCGGGCAGAATCGGGCGGACTTTGGCGGTCATGTTGGGTAATGCGGGCGTCAATGTCAAAGTTATCGAAAAGGACAGAGACCGTTGCGAGGACATGGCGCAACTTTTGACGGGCGACAGCATTGCGATTTACGGCGACGGCACGAACGTCGACTTGCTTGCTCAAGAAGGTATTGCTTCGGCGGACGTTGTCGTTTGCCTCACCGAAGACGACAAGTTGAATTTGATGATGGCACTCTTGGCGAAACACCTCGGCGCGAAAAAAACAGTCGTCAGAGTTTATCGGACGGAATATGCGGATTTGATAGAAAAGGTCGGCGTCGACGTTGTAATTTCTGCGCGGCTTTTATCGGCGGCGGAAGTCTTGGCATTCGTGAGGCGCGGCGGCGTTGTGAGCGTGTCGATATTGGAAGGAGCGCGTGCAGAGGCAGTTGAAGTTATCGTTCAAAACGGCGCGAAGGTTGCCGGAAAAAAATTAATGGACGTGCGGCTCCCGAAGTCGTGTTTGGTTTGCGCATACGTCAGGAAAAACAAGGCGGCTATCCCCAACGGCAACACAATCCTCTTGCCCGGCGACAGGACGATTTTATTTTGCTTGCGCGGCGCGGCTCAAGAAGTCATGACATGGTTTAATTAAGGAGGCAAAGAAATGTTCAATTTTGCGAGGAAAGACACGGAGTTTTTCGATTTGTTTTTGGAGAACGCAAAATTTTTTCATTTGGGAGCGGTCTTGCTTGACGACGTGATAAAAGACCCGAACAAAGCCCTTGAACATATCGAAGAAATTTTAGGATTGGAATCGGCGGCGGACGAAGTCAACGAAAAAATAATCAACAAGCTGAACTTGAGCTTTATCACGCCCATTGACCGCGAGGACATTTACGCTATCGCGAACGAACTTGACAAAGGCGTTGACATGTTGCAAGGTGCGTTGCAGAGGATAATCATGTATCACGCGGGGCACTCGACGAAACGTTCTCACGCCTTGACGAAACTTTTACTAGACAACACCGTTGAACTTGTCAAAGCCTTTAAACTTCTGGGTGACGTGAAAAAAAATCAGCGCGAAATACTCGACGCCGTCCACAAAATTTCCGACAATGAAAGTCGCGGCGATTTGATTTACAGAGCAGACATAGGGATACTCTTCGACGAGGCAGTCGAGGCGGCTAAGGAACACGGAGCGAGCCGCGCGGTTATCCACCTTATAAAATGGAAAGATATTTTGGAAGATGTTGAAGAGGCACTCGACCACAGCAAAAGAGTGAGTGACATGATTCGCGGCGTCGTAATGAAGTACGCCTAAAAATTATAAACACTCGTAATAATTTGAAACCGTCACGGCTGACGACTCCTCACACCGCCCGGCCTGCTCTTTGGCAAAGACGGGTGCTCCCTCCGCTAAAGAAAAAATGCCCCTCGGCTTACCGAAGGACATTTTTTTGTTAAAGTCGTCAAAGACTTACAAAATTCTGCGTGCGCCAATGTAGTGCGAGCTCCAATAAGAACTTCCCAAAGAATCAATCGTGACACCGCGGCTTGAGCTGGCATGAATAAAGTTGTTATCGCCGAGGTAGATACCGACATGCGACGCGCCGTAGGTGTAGGTGCTGAAGAAGACCAAATCGCCCGAGACGAGGTCGGTGGTGGGAATCGGCGTGCCGAATTCGTATTGAACATCGGCAGTGCGCGGAATGGATATGCCGGCTTTTGCGAAAACGTATTGAACATAACCGGAGCAATCAAAACCGTAAGGACTTGTGCCGCCGAAGACGTAGGGGACGCCGATATAATTCATCGACGCCGAAACGATACTTCCGGCAAGATAGCCTGCGTTGTGAGAGAGGTCAGGCATGTCTTTGCCGAGAAGTGCCGAGTAAGTTGCCGGTCCGATTAAGCCGTCCGCTTTGATGCCGCAAGACTTTTGAAAGTTTTTAATGGCATCAACCGTCGCCGCACCGAAGGTACCGTCCGCCATGACATCATAGCCGAGCAAGACAAGTTGACCTTGAATTTCTGCAATCTCCTCGCCGTGGTCACCCACTCTGAATTGCCCCGCAGCATAGCTTGTGGAAGCACTTACCGACAGCAAAATCACCACCATCATTAACGCTCGCAAAAAACTCCTCAAAATCAGCCACTTCCTTTCTACAGATTCTAACGTGATTATAATCTTTCGACGTGATTAATAACTGAATTTTGGGCAACAAAATTAGTGGTCAGTGATTGGCGATGAGAAAAAACTAATCCCTAATCACTAACCACTAATTTTGTCGACAGGCAGTCAATAAGCCGGATTCTGTTAGTGGCAATCATTTATCTTGCTTGAACGTTGCCGCTCAAGTTTAGCACCTTACCCGAGATGTCAGCGAGCAACCTCATCCATCTCCTATTTAGGCTTGCTCCGCGTGAGGTTTATCAGGCTTGCCGATTACTCGACAACCGGTAGGCTCTTACCCTGCCTTTTCATCCTTACCGTTCTATTAATTAGGAATTAGGAGTGAGGAATTAGTAATGAAATAACAATTCCTAATTCCTAATTCCACATTCCTAATTGTTAGAAAGGCGGTTTTCTTTTCTGTGACACTGTCTTTAAGATTACTCTCACCGGACGTTATCCGGCACGCTGCTCTGTGGAGTCCGGACTTTCCTCGTCGAATTGCTTCGCCGCGATTGCCTCTCCTGCCTGTCTACGTCAAAAATTTTACCACTATAATTTTTTCGTGTCAATCAGGTTTCTTCATAAAATATTCAGTTTTCTTTTCAAGCTCTTCAGCAAGGCTTGTGACTATTTACGCGAACGCATCCAAGGCGGAATGTCAATTTCGACGCCGCCGGGCGGATTGTTCGTGTTGCCGAAGTCGGCATTGAAAGTACCGAAAGGCGAACGAGGTTGTTCTTGAGGTCTGCGCGGTTGAGTTTGTTTTTCTTGGAAAGTCGGGCGAAGAGGCTCGCGTTCTCTGACGGGTTCTTCCTCTTCTTCCTCGTCGAAGCGCGTGGCAATGACCGTGACGCTGACTTTGTCGCCAAGAGATTCGTCGACGCTGACACCCCAAATAATTTCGGCGTCGGGGTGAGCTGCCTCTTGGACGGTTGTTGAAGCCTCGTTGACTTCCATCATTGAAAGCGAATCGGTCGCGCCCATGATGTTGAGCAGGACGCCGCGTGCGCCTTGCAAACTCGTCTCAAGCAACGGAGAATCAATCGCCGCTTTGACTGCGTCGACGGTTGCATTTTCGCCCGAAGCCTCGCCGATACCCATTAAAGCCGAGCCTGCATTGCTCATGATTGATTTGACATCCGCGAAGTCCAGATTGACCAGACCCGGCACCGCGATTAAATCCGAAATGCCTTTGACGCCTTGACGCAAAATATCATCGGCGATTGTGAAAGCTTGCGTCATTGGAGTTTTCTTGTCGACGACTTGGAGCAAACGGTCGTTCGGAATTGTTATAATCGTGTCGACGTTGCGCTTGAGGTTTTCGATTCCGATATCGGCATTTTTCTTGCGCTTGGGTCCTTCAAAGGTAAACGGACGAGTCACGACGCCGACAGTCAACGCGCCGATTTCTCTTGCACATTCCGCAACAACCGGAGCCGCACCCGTGCCCGTGCCGCCGCCCATGCCCGCCGTGATAAACACCATGTCCGAGCCGCGCAGGGCGTTGATAATGTCTTCGCGACTTTCCATAGCCGCTTTCTGTCCGATTTCGGGACGAGCTCCCGCGCCCAAGCCTCGGGTAAGTTTCTCACCGATTTGCATTCGCTTTGGTGCCAACGCGGTTAAAAGTGCTTGAGCGTCGGTGTTCACGGCGATAAATTCCACGCCTTCCAAGCCCAAAGAAATCATTCGATTGACAGCATTATTGCCGCCGCCGCCCACGCCGATTACTTTAATCTTCGCGAACTGGTCAAGAGTGTTGTCATCAAGTTCAATCACATATCATTCCTCCACAAAATTTATTTAATCCGTCAAGGAAAATTTTTTCCGAACGCTTACCGGACATTGTACTATAAAAAAAAATTTTGTGAAAGACTTCGTGTCATAAAATTTTCAGCAAGCCGCCCGGTCAACGAGGGTTTCTTTTTTTTATACGCGAACTTCAAAATGCTTGCCCTTGTTTTCGTCTTTCTTCGGCGGCAATTTGACGGACTTGACGGGTTTAATTTTTTCCTCGACGGCTTTTAATCTGTCGGTTGAGTCTTCAAAGAGTTGCGCTTTCGTGAGGCTCGGCTTGTCCGTTATCAAAAATTTTTTCACGACGACGAACGCCGCGACCGCCACAAAAATTATCGTGAATATCCAATAAACTCCGCCGTGTCCTTCGTGATAATTTAATTTCACAACGTGAGGCGTCGACGGTTGCTCGGAGGAAGTCTGCGCGGGCATGTAAGTCGATTGAGTTTCGCGGGCGTCCATTTCTTTGAACTCTCTCAAAACGTCCTGCCCTCTGTCGTAATCGGATTGAGTGTCGACCGGCTGCGCGGGCAACGAACTTTCTTGTCGAGCGGAAGGCGAGGCAGATTGAGTGTCGTCAGGGCGTTCGACTGTTCGTTTTGTCAAAGGTCCTGCTCCGTTCGCGACGGCATCTCTTGCCATAGTTTCGGGCGTTTCGACTTTGCGATTGACTTGCGGCGCGTCGTCGGCTTCGGAAATTTCTTCGACAGGTTCCTTTACAAAAGGTGTCTTGTCGATTCTCGGAGGCGTGGGCGGCGTCGGTCGGACGGCGGGCGCGGGAGCAGTCGGCGGTTGCGGCGGTTGGATATTCATTTCAAATGCTGCCTCCTTTCTTCCAAATGAATTCGGCAGGATTATAAAAAATTTTTTCCCGAAAATCAATAACGCCGCCTCGTCTCGTGAAAGAGATTCGGCGGCGATTTTTTTTATG
This sequence comes from Selenomonadaceae bacterium, assembly GCA_017535925.1. Lineage (GTDB taxonomy): Bacteria > Bacillota > Negativicutes > Selenomonadales > Selenomonadaceae > Quinella. The sequence goes on from JAFXTD010000028.1 coordinate 22,752, forward strand.
AGTTAATCGGCTTAGAGAAGATGTGCGCGAAGTTCTGCACCGTCTTGAGCCGAAAGATAAGCGGGCGCGATATCGAAGACCGTCTTGCAACCGTTGCTGCCTTCTTGGTTGAGGCGATAAGCGGCACGAGCATAGGCGACGAGGACAGCCGTCGTAAATTCGGGATTGGAGTCAAGCTTGAGATTAAATTCGATAATATGATTGTGTTCCTTAGTTTGACCGGTCTTGCCCGAACGAATCACGAAGCCTCCGTGAGCAAGTCCCGCGTGTTTGGTAAGGAGTTCTTCCTCGCTGATAAAGTTGACAACCGTATCGTAATCGGCGAAATAATTCGGCATGGTCTTAATCGCGTTTTCGACTTCGGCGGCGTCGGCACCTTCCTCAAGCACAACGTAGCATTCGCGCAAATGTTTTTGACGAGTCGTAAGTTCGGGATTCTGTCCGCTGCGAACTGCCTCAAGCGCACCGGCAATCGGCACGGTGTACTGCTTTGCATTCTTGACGCCTTTGACGCGGCGAATCGCATCGGAGTGACCTTGACTGACGCCCTTGCCCCAGAAAGTGTAATCGTTGCCGTCGGGAAGAATTGCGTTTGCATAAGCGCGAGCCAAGCTGAACAGACCGGGATCCCAACCGACGGAGATAATCGCGACGTGCTTGTTTGCTTTAGCCGCCGCGTCGACTTTTGCAAAGTGTTCGGGAATTTTTGCGTGCGTGTCGAAGCTGTCGACGACGTTAAAGAGTTTTGCGAATTCGGGCGTTTGAGTCGGAAGGTCTGTTGCACTGCCGCCGCAAAGAATCATAACGTCAATCTTGCCGACCCAATCTTTTGCCTCATCCACATGAACGACGGGAACATTCGGCGTTTGAATTTTAACTTTGGAGGGGTCACGACGAGTGAAGACCGCCACAAGTTGAGTATCGGGATTTTCTTTTATGGCGCATTCAACGCCGCGTCCGAGATTGCCGTATCCGAGTATTCCTATTTTCATGAGTTATTGCCTCCCGTTAAGAAGTATTTTCAAAGACAAGACGAATTATAACATAAAAGTTAAGGCATGCAAGCCTTATCCGTCATGAATACAATATTATTGAACATGGGCAATGCTTGCAGGAAAAAATTTTCGCGGCGTCGAAAGGATTTTTCAAAACGGAAAGGGTGATTGAATTTTGAAACTCGGTAAAATGATTGCGGCGGGCGTTTTGAGTTTGAGCTTGTTGACCGGCACGAGCTTTGCCGCCCCCGCTTGGCAACTTCCCTCGTCGGGAAAAGTTTTCTACGACGAAGCCAAACAGATTTACATTTCGAACACCATGAAAAGGCTTTTGAGCGAGAACTTCAAAGTAAACTTTTCCGCGCCAAACGGATGGACTTACGAAAAATTTTCTGTCGGCAGCGTAAACATTGAGCGGCTTGTAAATCCCAAGCAGAAAAAATCTTCGCGGGTCGTCTTGCAACTTCACGGCGGCGGCTACGTAGGCAAACTTAGTGATTGGTATCGCGACTTCGCCGTCAAGCAGGCTGTCATGACCGAAGCGCGCGAAGTTTACATGGTTGATTATCGACTTGCGCCCGAACATGTTTATCCCGCTGCCCTCGACGACGCCGAAAAAGCTTACGAGGAACTTTTGAGACGCGGTGTCGGTTCGGAAAATATTATCGTCTTCGGAGATTCTGCCGGCGGAAATTTGGCGTTGGCATTATCGTTGCGCTTGAAAGAAAACAGATTGCCGCAACCCGCAATGTTGATTTTGATTTCGCCGAGAACAACCTTTGAGCCCGATTCTCCCTCACGAACCGCAAATGCCGACCGCGATTTGGTTTTGGGCAAAATTAATACCCAAATGTATAATGCGGTTTTCAATCCCGTTTACGCCGGACAAACTCCTTTGAATGACCCGCACCTCTCACCGATTTATGCCGATTTAAAAAATCTTCCGCCGACGCTGATTCAAATCGGCGGCTATGAACTTTTCGTCGACGAGGGAATTGAGCTGCTCAAAAAGGCGACGGCTGACGAACTCAACGTGACGTTATCGGTTTATCAAGGCATGCCGCACGATTTTTCAATTCTCTTGCCCGAACTTGACGAGAGCGTAAAATCTTTCATTGAGATAAAAAATTTCGTGAACCTCTACATGCCGAAAGACAAAGGTCAACAAAAATAATTTCGGCTGACAAAAAAAAAAGCGTCGGGAAAAAATCCTGACGCTTAAATTTTTTTTTTTACTTTTCAAGCCAATCGCTCATGCCCAAATGCACGACGTATTCTTTGGCGCACTCGTAATAATGCATCGCCGAAGTCCTCAACGCAACAATTTCGTCCTCGCGAAGAGCGCGCATAATCTTTGCGGGATTTCCGAAGACCAATGAATTATTCGGAATTTTTTTGTACTGCGTGATAACCGTGCCCGCGCCGATAATGCAGTTGTTTCCGATTTCCGAATAGCCGAGAATTATCGAGCCCATGCCAATCAGACAATCGTCGCCGATTTTGCGGCAGTGGATAATCGAGTTGTGCCCTATCGTCACGTAGTTGCCGATTTCCGTCGGCGTGTCGCCCATGACGTGCACCGTGCAGTTGTCTTGAATGTTTGTGTAGTTGCCGATTCGCACGGGTTGAAAATCTCCGCGAACCGTCACGCCGAACCAAATACTTGAGCCCGCACCGATTGACACTTCGCCGACAATCGACGAGCCCGGCGCAACGAAAACATCTTTGGCTATCTTGGGTTGTTTGCCTTTGTAAGGAAGAATAATCGGTTCCATTTCCTCAATCCTTTCTTCGATTAGCTTTTTGCTTTACCGGAGCATGTTGGTAAGTTTTCTTCTGCTTTTCTTTTGAAAGTTTTCTTCTACTTTTTCTTTGCCGGCACCAAAGAAAAAGTAGCAAAAAGAAAGGTGCTTTAACCGGCTGTAAAAACATCCTGTTTTTAACGCCGGCGGCCGTCATCCGTGACGGCCGGGCTTTTTGCTGTATGAAGTTTTTAAAAAGTTTGCACGACCTCGAAGGCGTTTTCAATGTGATTAATTTCTTCGACAAGCTCGCCGCGCAGATAAACTTCCACAACGTCAAAGCGGCAGGCGCACTCGGAAAAATTTTCGTCTTGCAAGAAAACGCCGGCTGCCTCGATAATTTTTTTCTGCTTGCGAACGGTGACCGCCTCACTCGGCAAGCCGTGACGAATATCCGAACGCGCCTTGACTTCGACAAAAACAATCACGTTATCTTTCTGCGCGATTATGTCAATCTCCGCCGAACGAATCCGAAAATTTCTTGCGACGATTTTATAACCTTCCGACTCAAGAAAATTCGCCGAGCAATCTTCACCGAACTTGCCGAAAATTTTTTGACGGCTCACAATTCGGCAACGACCTCACTAAGCGGGCGACGGTCTTCGTGGCGATTGGAAGGCTTTGCACCTTCGGCGGGATAACCAATCGGGAAGACGGCGATTAATTCATAATCCTGCATTTCGGGGAAAAGCTCTTTGAGTTTGGGCGCGTCGAAGTAGCCGACCCAAGTCGTGCCGAGCCCCTCGTCTTGCACAGCCAACATCAAATGCGTTGCGACAATCGCCGCGTCAATCTCCGAAAAATTTTTGTTGTCGAACGGTCTGTCGAAGGCTCCGTCTTTGTGCGCTCCTACGACGAATGCCAATGCCGCACCGAACGTGTAATTTGTTGTCTGCTTGAGTTTGTCGAGGGCTTCGGGCGATTTGAGTGCCCAGATAGTGTAGCGTTGAAGATTTTTCGCCGTCGGTGCCGCTATCGCCGCCTGCAAGATGTGTTCGATTTTTTCCGGCTCAATCGGCTTGTCCGTCAACTTCCTGCACGAATAACGCGCCTTTGCCAATTCCAAGAAACTCATTTCAAAATCTCCTTTCAAAAATGTATATGTCAGCAGATTAACAGTTGTCAGCTCCCTTACTGCTACCCTGCCAACCTGATAAAATTTTAAGCCGGCAAATGCATTTCACGAGCCTGTTCGCGCAAGTGAGCAATGCGGTCGTCGGTATCGGGGTGCGTCGAAAATAAATTCTTCAAAGTTTTTTTCGAGTTCTCAAGCGGATTGACAATGAACATGTGAGCGGTTGCAGTTCCGGCTTGAGGCATGGGCGCGCTGTGTTGAGCGTAGTATTCGATTTTTTCAAGGGCGTTTGCAAGATACATCGGGTTGCCGCAAATTTCGCCGCCGGTTTTGTCAGCGTCGTATTCCCTCGAACGAGACACGGCAAGTTGAATCAGCGAGGCAGCAATCGGCGCGAGAATTATCGTTGCCAAAAGACCGATAATCCCTCCGTTGTCGTCGTCGGAACGCGTGCCGAAAATCGCGCCCCATTGAACGATATTTGCAACCATCGAAATGACGCCCGCCATCGAGGCAGCGATTGTCCCGATTAAAATATCCCTGTGCTTGACGTGCGCCAATTCGTGACCAAGCACGCCGGAAATTTCGTTGTAGTCGAGAACTTTCATTATGCCGGTCGTGACTGCAACCGCCGCATGGTCGGGGTTCCTGCCCGTCGCGAAAGCATTGGGAACTTCGGAATCAATCACGTAGACGCGAGGCATCGGCAAGTTCGCCTTCTGCGCGAGCTTTGAAACAATTTCATAGAGTTGCGGTGCATCTTTATCCGAGACTTCGCGGGCGTTGTAACTTTTGAGGACAATCGAATCGCTGAACCAGTAACTGAAAAAATTCATGCCGATCGCAATCACGAGCATAATCATTGCCCAAGTCGAGCCGCCAATCATTCCTCCGACGGCAACCATCAAGCCCGTCAGCAACGCCATAAGTAAAAAGGTTTTGAAAATGTTCATGCTGAAACCTCCTATCATGCAGATTATAAAAGCGATTCGATTTTTCGGCAAGACTTAAGGATATTTTTAATTGACAGTGCGGCGAGTGCATGTTAATCTTTTCGCGTAACCTTTGAATCTCTTCGACAATCTGAAAGGGTGATTTGCAATGAAAAAATTTTTTCTGTTGACGGCGATTTTTCTTGCGGCTTTTATTTCCGTTGCAAGCGCGCAGCCGAATTACAATTTCGCGCGCGTTTCTGATTTGGGAGCGCAAGAGTTCGTCGACCGCATGGGCTACGGCAACATTTATCAAAACCTCAAACAAAACGGGACAGTCGTCGCCTTCACGGCACCGGCACATCATCCCGAATTGGAAGACCCGCAGAATTTTCCCGGCTTGAACGTTTACAGATCACTCTTCGGCATTCAAGGTACTCAAGCTCCGAACGGACAACTGCGCTTTTACGTCGACCCCGAAGGTCATGTTTTCGTTGTTCAAATTATCAATGAAGGCAACCCTCAACTTTCGGGAATGGTTTTGCTTATGACAATGGAGGCAATCGGGCTCAACGATCAAGAGGCTGCTCCTCTTCTTCAAACACAAGCTGCCGCTGCCGAAACGTGGTGCGCTGTTGCCGGCAGAAAAATTATTCGGCTCGTCACCGACCAAGAAGGCAATAACGTTTTCTTCTTCGGCGCGTCGAATTGATTATGCTTGAGCACTCTCGACAAACCGCCAATGATAGCCGCCGGCTGTTCGATTAATTTCCTTGCAAGCTCGACGAATATGCGTATCTCTAATTTTGAGATAACGTGCCGCTTCATTTATCGACTCGTAAATTTTGTCGGTCTCAATGCAAATCACAGGTTTTTTCGTTGAATTCTTTTCGGAAAGTTTGGCTCTGTGTTCGTCACTCAAATGCCGCGCAGTCGTCGAAGAATTTTCTTCCGCTGTTTTGTCCGTATACTTCCAACGAAGACCGCCCGCCGTTTGAATAATTTTTTTGCAGGCTTTGGTTATGGAACTGCGGAGAATTTTATGAACACGTTCCGCTTCCGAAAGACTTTCGAAAATTTCACCCGTATCAATGCATGTAACGCGGCGAGATTTTGTCGTCTTGCCGTGAATTTTTTTTTCTGTATCGATTTTAACTTCCGTTGCTTCGTCGGGCTTATCGACAAACCGCCAATGATAGCCCGCCGCTGTCCGTTCGGGATTTTTGCAAGCATTTGAAATCCCCGTTCGATTTTTAAGATTATGAGCACGAGCTGCCGCTGTCAATGATTCAAATATTTCTTTTGTCTCAACGCAAATGACGGCTTGTTTATCTTTAGTTTCGGTGTCGTCTGCAAATTTCCAGTGAAAGCCGCCGGTAGTCTTGCGTTTATTTTGGCATACGCGATGAATACTTTGAAGACTGAGATTATTATGACGCGCCGCCTCCGTTACCGAATCATAAATTATTCCCGTTTCTATACATATCACTTTACGTTTATTCGGAATCACAGCAGATAAATGAGCTTTTTCTTCTTCCGTGAGCGGTCTGCCGGGTTTGCCTGTTAAACTTTGCGCGATAAGGTCTTTTGACTCGTTGCTGTGTTTCATACCGAAACGAGTCATTTTTGTGACGCTTTCGGGAGTTCGTTCCCAACCGCCTTCGCCGCCGTCAGTGTTATTGTAGCCGTTCGGCCAGCGGGTGCCGCGTGATTTAATGAAATGTCTTTCCCAACAGTTGAGCTCCTCTTGGCTTTCACAAACTTTCAAAATCGCCGTAGAAAAATTTTCTGCACCGTGTTTGCGAATCGCTCTGCCGATGTTCGACGTTTTGCAACGTTTGTGCTCTTTGAAGCGTTCCTCGACAGTTTGCGTCGTCTGCCCGACATATTCCTTGTCGTTTGTTCCGTCGATTAGCAGATAAATTACTCCGAATGCCATAATGAATCATCCTTTCGTTTGACAGCGCGGCGCGAGCGTGTTAGAATTCAAAATGTAGATATTGCTCTGCCGTGTTTTTGATGAAGTTTTCAACGACTCAATCTTACACTGCAGGCTTTTTTTCGTCAACAAAAATTTTCTCGGCAAGTGTATTCAAAATACCTCCGAAAAATTTCTTGACACTTGGCGGCAGTTATGATAATCTACGCAAGGTTTTTTAAATAAAATCAGGTTGGTTAAAGTAAAGCCGACTAATTTGGTGTTGGAGTGGTACTCAAGCTTGGTGACGAGGCCTCACTGCTAATGAGGTAGGCTGCATAAAAGCGGCGCGGAGGTTCAAATCCTCTCCACTCCGCCATAAAGAAAAAATTCGCTCTTCAATGAGCGATTGTTGAGAATCGTCGTGCGGAGTACCGTGCGGCGATTTAAACTTTCAAGGAGGTTTTTGTTTAATGGCAAGAATTAACGAAAATTATTTGAAGCTGCCGGGCGCATATCTCTTTTCTGAAGTCGGTAAACGCGCCGCCGCTTATCAAAAAGAAAATCCCGATGCAAAAATTATTCGGCTCGGTATCGGCGACGTTACCCGCCCGCTTCCGCAAGTTTGTATCGACGCAATGAAACGCGCCGCAGATGAAATGGGGCACGTCGAAACTTTTCGCGGCTACGGTCCCGAACAAGGCTATTCTTTCCTGCGTGATAAGATTGCCGATTTCAATTACAAGAGGCGCGGGCTCAACGTCAGCGCGGATGAAATTTTTATCAGCGACGGTTCCAAATGCGATTGCGGCAATATCCAAGAAATTTTCGCGCTCGACAGCAAAGTTGCGCTCGGCGACCCCGTCTATCCCGTCTACAACGATTCAAACGTCATGGCGGGACGCACCGGCAACTTGAAAGCCGACGGTCACTTCGAGGGCATTGTCTACTTGCCGTGCACTGCCGAAAATAATTTTGAGCCGAAACCGCCCGCAGAGAAGGTCGACATGGTTTATCTTTGCTCGCCGAATAATCCGACGGGCACCACGTTGAGTAAATCCGCGCTTGAAGCTTGGGTTGCCTACGCCAAAGAAAATGACGCCGTGATTTTATTTGACGCCGCCTATGCCGCTTACATCACCGAAGAAAATGTTCCGCGTTCGATTTACGAAATTGAAGGTGCTCGTGACGTTGCGATTGAGTTCCGCTCCTTCAGCAAGACGGCAGGTTTCACGGGCACTCGTTGCGGCTACATTGTTATTCCCGAAGGCTTGACCGGCACGACTTCGACGGGCGAACGCGTTCCTTTTAAAAATCTTTGGGCGCGTCGTCATACAACGAAATTCAACGGCACGAGCTATATCACTCAACGCGGCGCAGAGGCGATTTATTCCGCCGAAGGTCAAGCGCAAGTCAAAGAGCTCATTAATTACTATCTTGAAAATGCAAAGATTATCCGCGAGAGTTTGACAGCGGCAGGCTTGAAGACTTACGGCGGAATTAACGCTCCTTACATTTGGTTGAAGACGCCCGACGATATTCCGTCAAGCTGGGATTTCTTCGACAAGCTCCTCCGCGAAAAACACATTATCGGAACGCCGGGCGCGGGCTTCGGTCCTTGCGGCGAAGGTTACTTGAGATTAACCTCCTTCAACAGCAGAGAAAATACAATCGAGGCTTGCGAGCGTCTCAAAAACTTTTAAAGCCCGTTGATAAATTTATTTGCAGATGTGAGCGAAAACCCGGCCGCACAATTTAGTGATTAGTGATTAGCTGTTAGCGGTTAGCTGTTAGAATTCTAATCACTGACCACTGACCACTTTAATTGGACAAGCAAAGAAAAAGTAGAAGAAACTTTTAAAGAGTTTTAATAAAGCTGTGATAAATTTTCGGCAAAGGAGAGTGATGGAGATGAAGGTGCCAAAAATTTTTGCGGCAATCGCGGCGGCGATTTTTTTCGCGGCAAGTGCAAGTGTATCTGCCGAAACCCAAGCCGTTAATTTTGTCGACGGCGTCGATTGGAAAAACAGAATCGTGACCGTGACCGGCGAAGGTCTTTTTCCGTCCGTTGCCGTCAATCAACTGCAGGCGAGGAATTGGGCTGCCAAAGCTGCGCGGGCAGATGCTTATCGCAAACTTGCCGAAATTATCAACGGCGTGCGCGTCGAAGGCGAAACGACCGTCGAGAAAATGCTGACGACTTACGACCAAATAAAAATCAAAGTTGCGGCGACGATTCGCGGCGCGGTTGTCGTCAACGAAACTTATTTGGAAGAAGGAGGCTATCGTGTCGTAATGCAAATGCCGCTCTTCGGCACGTCGAATTCATTGGCGGGAGCCGTCTTTGAAAAATCTTCGGAAGTCGAACCTTTCCCCGACCCCGTCCTCGAAGTCGAGCCGTCCTCCATGCCGTATAACTCTTCGACGCCGCTCAAGCGCAGATTTGAAGTCACGAGGGCAACACGCGAACCCGTCACGCCCGTAACGTCTTACAAGCCGCCGCTTTCGAGAATGTCAATGCAATCGCTTGACACAATCATTTTGCAAAAGCTGGCAACAAATAATTTGACGGTGCAGGAGCCGACTTATCAGCAACCGACTTATCAACAGCCTGTCCCGAATTCGCAAACAGTCTACGATACGCCGACGACAACTCAACCCGTGCGCAGGACTGTCGCGGAATACGCTTCGATGGCTCAAGGCGATTACACCGGCTTAATTGTCGACTGCCGAGGTTTGGACTTGCAACCGGTCATGAGCCCCGTCATTGAAAATTCCAACGGCACAAAAATTTACGGACACAAAAATCTTGACATCGACAAAATAATTTCAATGGGCATGGCGGATTATATCAGCGATACGGAAAGCGTACAGCGTGCGGGAGACAATCCGCTCGTCGTCAAGGCAATCGCCGTAAAAAATTTCAACAGCAACCCCGTCTTGACAATCCCCGACTCGAATCGCGTTTTGATTGAAAATTACGCCACGAAATTTTTAAAAGATTTGAAGGTCGTTTTCCTCTTCGACTACTAAAATTTTTTCATGATAATTCTCCGCCGACTTCGGCGTTTTTTTTTGTAGTGACTTGGGACTGTCAGCTTTCAGCTACTGGAATTTTTTCTGACACCTTTAAAATCAATTTACCAACAGCTCTGGAAGGCACAAGTTACCATTTCTCGATAGCGGCGCAGTTCTTTTTCGTCCTTGCTTTCCATAAACGCTTTAATATACGCGAGCAATTCACTTTTGGATTCCGGCAACTTGCATTGAACATGGAAAAGGTTGGAGGCGTGTTCGTTCATAAAAATTGTGTCATTGGTCAAGCAACGTATAAATTCGTAAATCTCTTCAAGTTTTTCCGGTTCTGTAGATTCTGCATATGCGCCGTTTAGCATTGCCCTATACAGCGGTGTGCCCGGCACTATTGTCAGCATGGACGCATTAACCATAGTCGGGTGAAGACCGTCATAAAGTTCAGCTGTACGCCGAGCATTTGCAAGACCATATTCGTGCCCGCCCGCGCCGTTTAAGAAATTCACAATGAAAGGCAGTCCCGAAGCGTCGATTTTCTCCAAGACTTCACGCGCCTGCGCAGCTGTGTAGCCTTTATTTATCCGCTTTAAAACTGTGTCGTCTCCCGATTCAACACCGATATAAGGATCTGAATAACCTGCCGCTGCCATATTCCTAAGTTGTTCTTCCGTCTTGTCGTAGAAATTGTCAATGCGTGCATAGCCGCCGATACTTTTCACCGACGGAACATATTTATGCAAAAGCTCCGCCGTCTTCATCAGCACGTCATAATCCGCCGCAAATCCGTCTGCTCCTTGAAGGAAAATTCTTTTCGGCGCACCAAAATATTTGCTCATTTCTTTTATGTCGCTCTCGATTTCCTCAACAGATGACTTCTTAAACTTCTTGTCCTTGAAGTAAGTACAAAACAGGCAACGATTATGGGAACAACCCTGCGTCGTTTGCAAATAGCCGTCCGCCGTCTCGTAAGGCGGGCGATTTATCCCGCTTGAAAAATGCATTTGACAGTCCTCCCGATTTACAAAGTGCCGATTTTAGAAACTCTCTTGTACAAAGTCTCGTCAACCGTTTCAATCGCTCTTTCCAAAGTAATGAGCATCCTCGACTTATCCGTCTTCAATGTTCCTTCGACACCTACCGAATCCAAAGGGTGAATCGCCCAGAAATATGTATTCGGAAGCTCCAAGCCTTTCAAGAAAGCATATTCCTCTTGCAGAATTTCCTTCTCGCCCGCAGGAACAAATTCGCCCGTCTTAATTTCCTCATCAAGTTCCGTTCCCACAAAAGCAGACATAGTATTGACGAGAATTTTGTCGGGCTTAAGTTCATTCTCCAACGCGGCTGTGACTTCGGCGACTTCCAAGCCTCTGCCCTTGCCGCCGGTGCCCAACATCAGCAAATCGCAATGACGAATACCGACTTCATTCAACCGCAAACATTGTTCCCTTGTTTCGTCAGCCGAATAGCCTTTGTTTAATTTCTCCAGCACTTCATTTGAGCCGCATTCAACACCGATATACAAATCGTTAATGCCTGCCTCTTTCAAGCAACGCAGTTCCTCATCACTCTTACGCGCTATATTATCCGTTCGGGCATACATAGAGATAACTCCGACGTTCGGCAAATATTTTTTAATCAGCTCCACACGTTTCAAGAGGCTTTTCGCCGAAATAACAAACGGGTCTGCTCCAACCAAGTAAACCCGCTTTATTTTATCCGCATAACTGCCATAAACGCCAATCAAGTCCGACAAGTATTCTTCAATTTCATTAAGCGACCACGCACGAAACGAAATGCCTCGATACATGTTGCAGAAAGTGCAACTGTTATGACTGCAACCTTCCGTAATCGGTATCAGGATTGTATTTGCCTCTATCGGCGGTCTGTAAATCACTCCGTTATACTTCAAAGCAATAACCTCATTTCTTTACTTGTTACCATTTTTATATTGCAATCAAAAGCAATTTATTTCAAGTACGCAGTTTTTTCTGCCTTGACTTTAATGTCTGTCGATAAATTCGGAAAGCAGCGGTGAGAAAAAACCATGACACCCGACCGCTAAATTTGCGTCAAAACATTTGACATATCACTTGACAATCTATAAAATATCTTGGTATTCAAGAGAAAAATTTTGGGGGTGAGTGTTATCGCTATTACAATCGCAGCAGTCATCATTGCAATAATTTTCGGCGCAGCGGGCGGCTACATGGCGCGCAAACGATCTGCCGAAGCTCAAATCGGCTCGGCGGAAGAAGAGGCACGGCGTATCGTCGACGAGGCGCGAGAAAAATCCAACGCAGAAAAGAAAGAAACCATTCTTGAAGCTAAGGAAGAAATTCATAGAATGCGGCAGGAACTCGACCGCGACACCAAAGAACGCCGCAACGAACTCTCTCGGCAAGAACGGCGCGTCGTTCAAAAAGAAGAGAACTTGGACAAAAAGCTGGATTCATTGGAGAAAAAAGAAGCACTTCTAAGCAAGAAAGAAGCACGGCTTAATGAGTCTCAAGCTCAACTTGACGCAATGCAGGAAAAGGAAGACGCGGAACTTGAACGCATTGCCGAATTGAGCAGAGACGAAGCACGAACTATTTTGATGAATGAGGTTGAAGAAAGTTTAAAACACGACAAAGCATTACGAATTAAAGAGTACGAGGTGCAAATCAAGGACGAGGCAGATAAAAAAGCGCGAGACATTTTGAGCACGGCAATTCAACGTTGCGCGGCAGACCATGTGGCGGAAACGACGGTATCGGTTGTGGCTCTTCCAAGTGACGACATGAAAGGCAGAATTATCGGGCGCGAAGGCAGAAATATTCGCACGCTTGAAACTTTGACGGGAATTGATTTGATAATCGACGACACGCCCGAAGCAGTTATCCTTTCCGGCTTTGACCCCGTCAAAAGAGAAATCGCCCGCGTCGCCCTTGAGAAATTAATTTCGGACGGAAGAATTCATCCCGCACGAATTGAAGAGATGGTCGAGAAGGCAACCCGTGAAGTCGATAACCGCATGAAAGAGGCGGGCGAACAGGCAACCTTCAAAGTCGGCGTTCACGGAATTCATCCCGAACTTGTCAAACTTTTGGGGCGGCTGAAGTACCGCACGAGCTACGGACAAAATGTTTTGAATCACTCAATCGAAGTGGCAATGCTTGCAGGCATCATGGCGAGTGAATTGGGCGTTGACGTAAATTTGGCAAAGCGAGCCGGACTCCTCCACGACATAGGCAAGGCGGTTGATCACGAAGTCGAAGGTCCTCACGTGACAATCGGCGCAGACTTGGCAAAACGTTATCGCGAAAACAAAAACGTCATCAACGCCATTGCCTCACATCACGGCGACGTAGAGGCGACTTCGGTCGAGGCAGTCTTGGTTGCGGCGGCCGACGCAGTTTCGGCAGCAAGACCCGGCGCACGTCGTGAAAGTTTGGAAATGTATCTCAAGCGACTGAAAATGTTGGAAGAAATTGCCGAGAGTTTCGAGGGCGTCGAACGTTGCTTTGCGATTCAAGCGGGGCGTGAGATTCGTGTCATGGTTAAGCCCGACAAAGTGGACGACGCGGCGGCAGTGACGCTTGCCCACGAAATCGTCAAGAAGATTGAAAAAGATTTGGATTATCCCGGACAAATTCGGGCGACAATCATTCGCGAAGTTCGAGTCGTCGACTACGCAAAATAATAAACCAATAAGAAATGCGTAATGCGTAATGCGTAATCAAAACGTCTTCATTGCGCATTGCGCATTATTCATTCCGCATTGTTTTTCAAAGGAGGTTAGAGCGGTGTTTGATTTTCTGAAGAAGACGAAGAAACCCAATCCCGACGCAAGCCGGTTGTTGGCGTCGATTTTGGTAGTGTTTCCTGCAGTTCAATCAGTAACTTACGATTCAAAAGGCGAGACGCTTGAATTCTCCTTTGCATTGAACGGGAAATTTTCTCACGACGACTTGGAAGATTTTTTATCGTATGTGGCGGAGTCTTTGGAAACTTATCATCATTTGGAAGGCTTGGGCGGCACGAAAATTCAACTCAATGTCGAAGGCGTTTACGGCACCTGTTTTTTGCATGTTCGACGAGACATGGCAACGTTGACTTGTCGGGAGCTTTCGCTTCTGACCGAATTGGCAGCAAATTATTTCGGCGACCGCTTGATTGAAGAATACGACAATAACTTTTTCCCTGACGAAGAATATTTGATAGCGCAAGAAAATTATTTGGAGCAATGCTTGAACAACATGCGGCAACTGCGTGTTGAAGGGCGGCTGGTCGGCGTGCGCGAGCATGAACGGGTTGTGGTGTATTCGCGCTAGGAAAGGCGGGATTTTTTTGCGAATTTTAATGGTCGGTGATGTTGTCGGGAAACCCGGCAGATATTTTTTTATGGAGCAAACGCCCGAACTCAAACAAATTCACAAAATCGATATGGTCGTTGTCAACGGCGAGAACGCGGCTCACGGCAAAGGTTTGACGCCGAATATTTTTGACGAGCTGATTCGCGGCGGCGCGGACGTCGTGACAACAGGCAATCACATTTGGGACAATCCCAAAGTTTTGGAAATTATCGACACGGAACCTTTCCTGTTGCGCCCCGCAAATTATCCCGAAGACACGCCCGGCAGAGGCTTTTGCATTTTTCCCGTCGGCAAGAAAAAAGTCGGCGTGATTAACATGGCGGGAAGAACTTTCATGCAACCGCCAATGGACGACCCTTTCCGCCTCGCCGAAAAAATTTTGAACTTTATCGAAAAAGATTGCGACGTGATTTTGGTTGACTTCCACGCGGAGGCGACCAGCGAAAAACTTGCCTTTGCCAATTACCTCGACGGACGAGTTACGGCGGTTGTCGGAACACATACTCATGTTCAAACGGCAGACGAAAAAATTTTGCCGAAAGGCACCGCCTATATCAGCGATTTGGGCATGGTCGGCGCGGAGAATTCGATATTGGGCATGACGATTGAGCCCGTGATAAAAAGATTCGTGACGGGGCGACCGAGCAAATTTGATGTTGCCGAAGGAGCCGCCGTGTATTGCGCCGTGCTGATAGACACAGACAACAAAACGAACAAAGCAACCAAAATCAAAAGACTGCTTATCAAAGACAATCCTCATCGTTGACGAATTTTAGGAGCCGTCACGGACGACGGCTCCTCACGCCGCACTGAAACAGGATGTTTCTGCGGCGCGCCCCTGCGAGGTGCCCTTTCTTTTTGCTACTTTTTCTTTGGGCACGCAAAGAAAAAGTAGAAGACACTTGCAAAAGAAAAACCATAAATCAACATTATTACCTGCCGCAATAAAATATATGACAAAATCGGTCGGGCAATGTGAAGGATTTAAAATAATTATGAAGAATTAACAGAGAAGACATTTTAGACGCAGAAGGAGCCGCAGCAAGTAGAAAACCACTACAACACCAAAATGCAACAAGGGAGGAGGATCAATCATGGAAATCCTAAAGGTATCAGCCAAATCTAACCCCAATTCCGTCGCCGGCGCACTCGCGGGAGTCATCCGCGAAACCGGAAGTGCCGAGATGCAGGCGATAGGTGCCGGAGCGCTGAACCAAGCGGTTAAAGCAGTTGCCATTGCACGCGGCTTCGTGGCACCGCACGGCGTAGACCTCATCTGCATTCCTGCATTTACGGACATTGAAATTGACGGGAGTGAACGTACTGCTATCAAGCTCATAGTCGAACCGCGTTAATTTCCTCACCCCGCCAAGGCACTCTTACAAAAAATTTTGAAGCCGTAGAGGCGGACATTGTTGAAGTCACGGAGGTAAGTTAAATGGCCGGCGACTTGCACACCCATACGAATTTTTCGGACGGCTCTTATTCCCCCGAAGAACTCGTTGCGGCAGCGAAGAAAATCGGTCTCCACTATCTGGGTATAACCGATCATGACACGGTTGACGGTGTTCGCCAACTTTACGAAAACGGGCTCTATCCGGGAAGAGGCATAAATATTATTCCCGGCGTCGAGCTCAGTGCCAATCACCCCGAAAGGGATATTCACATTGTCGGTTATAACATCGATATCTACAACGAAGCCCTCTTGGAAATGATTGATAAGATTATTGAGGCGCGCTGGGAAAGATTCAGCGAGATTATTAAAATTCTTCAAACCAAAAAGTATAACATTCGCGAAGCAGACGTTTTGAAAACCGCAGGTACAAGTCGTTCAATAGGACGCTCTCACATTGCCCGAACGCTGGTTAAAATCGGTGCCTTCAAAAATGTTCGCGAGGCGTTTGAAAAAATGCTCGGCAAGGGAACCCCTGCCTATGTGCCGCGCTACCTGCCCGAAGTCGACGAGGTTATCGACGTGATTCATCAAGCGGGCGGCTTGGCTACTCTGGCGCACCCGAAGCTCGTAGGCGACGACGAACTTGTCGAGGAGCTTTGTAAAAAATTGGACGGGCTTGAAGTTTATTATCCCTGTCATAAACCCGACGACACGCAACATTATTTTTTCCTCGCGAAGAAATACAATCTGTTGATAACGGGCGGCAGTGACTTTCACGGAGCGTCGTCCAGATTCGTTAACGAACTTGGAGACTTTACGATCAGCGACAAGCTTGCCGAAAAATTTTTCGTCGAGCCTCCGAAGTAGATTAATTATTGAGCAAAAAATAATCCGTCACAAAATCGCGGCGGATTATTTTTTTGTGATATAATAGTTGCAGAAAATTTTGAGGAGGATTAATCATGAGCATTTTGGGCGCAGCAGCAGTACCGCACCCGCCGATAATCTTACCTGAGGTCGGTCGCGGCGAGGAACAAAAAATTTCGGCAACGGCAACAGCTTACAAAGAAGTTGCTCGGCGCATCGTCGAACTTGCCCCCGACACGATAATAATCACGAGCCCGCACTCAATCATGTACGCGGATTACTTCCACATTTCGCCGGGCGAGGCGGCTGCCGACAACATGTCACAATTCCGAGCGCCGCAAGTCGAATTGGCGATAGATTACGACACGGACTTTGCAAGGAAACTTTCTGCGGACGCAATGTCAAACGGTGTTCCGGCGGGAATACTCGGCGAAAGAAATCCTTCACTGGATCACGGCACAATGATTCCGTTGTATTTTTTAAAAGAGGCGGGTCTCGACCTCAATCACGTGAAATTTTTGCGAATCGGCTTATCGGGTTTGTCGGCGGCACTTCATTACAAATTCGGGCAGATAATTTCTCACGTGGCTGACGAACTCGGACGGCGAATTTTTTTCTTGGCAAGCGGCGATTTGTCTCACAAGTTGAAATCGGATGGTCCTTACGGCTTCGTTGAGGAAGGGCCTCAATTTGATTCGCAAGTCATGGAAAATTTGGGCGGCGCAGATTTTTTGAAGCTCTTGACCATGAACGATAAACTTTGCTCACGAGCGGCTGAATGCGGCTTGCGTTCCTTCTGGATTATGGCGGGCGCGCTTGATAAAAAATCCGTCCGCGCCGAAAAATTATCTTACGAAGGAACTTTCGGCGTCGGCTACGGCATTGTTTATTTCAACGTCGGCGACGAGGATTCTTCAAGAAATTTCGCGCATCAACTTGCCGGCTTCAAAAAAAACGAGGCGGAGAAACGCAAAGCCAAAGAGGATGATTTTGTTAAGTTGGCGCGCTACAGTTTGGAGACTTTCGTCAAGACGCGCGAGTCCGCAAAACTTCCCGAAAATCTTCCTGCCGAATTGACTTCGCGGCGTGCCGGAGCTTTTGTCAGCTTGCACAAGAACGGAAATCTTCGCGGGTGTATCGGCACGATTATGGCGACGCAGAAAACTCTTGCCGAAGAAATTTTGATGAATGCAATTTCCGCCTGCTCAAGAGACCCGCGCTTCGACCCCGTGACGATTGATGAGCTTGACGACATTGAATACAGCGTCGACGTTTTGGGCGAGCCCGAAAGAATTTTTGACGTTAAGGATTTGGATGTCAAACGTTACGGCGTGATTGTCGAAAACGGCGGGCGCAGAGGTTTGTTGTTGCCCGACCTTGAAGGCGTCGACACCGTCGAGGAGCAAATTGCAATCGCCAAACGCAAAGCCGGCATTCGCCCCGATGAAAAAGTTGTGTTGTGGAGGTTTGAAGTCATTCGCCATCATTGAGGAGGCTTTGACATGAAAAAATTTTTCGCGGCGGTCGTCACGATTATTTTTGTGACAACTGCCTTTGCAACGGTGCTTGCCTCGAATTACGTCGGCAATGCCAACACGAGAAGATTTCACTACGCAAGTTGCCGCTCCGTCAACAAGATGAATCCCTCGAACAAAGTTTACATGAACACCCGCGAAGAGGCGATTAATGCCGGCTACATTCCCTGCAAGAGGTGTAAACCTTAAATGGACAAGTTAAAAATAATTTTCATGGGCACGCCTGATTTTGCCGTTCCGAGTCTCGCCGCGCTCGCTGACAAGACGGAAATAATTTGCGTCGTCACTCAACCCGACAGACCCAAAGGACGCGGTCACAAACTTCAGCCGCCGCCCGTCAAAATTTTTGCCGAAGAAAACAATCTGCGCGTGATTCAACCGCTCAAAGTCAAAGCTCCCGAAGTCGTCGAAGAACTTGCCTCGCTCAAACCCGATTTAATTGTCGCCGTTGCCTTCGGACAAATCTTATCGCAAAAAATTTTGGACATACCTCGCTTCGGTTGCATAAACGTTCATGCCTCGCTCCTGCCGAAATATCGCGGGGCGGCTCCGATTGAGTGGGCGATTATCTGCGGCGAAAAAGTCACGGGTGTCACGACAATGCAAATGAACGCGGGACTCGACACGGGCGACATGCTTTTGAAGAGCGAAGTTAAAATTTCCGACGAAATGATTTTGCCCGAATTGCGCGAACGATTGATGACGGTCGGCGCGGACTTGTTGCTCGAAACGCTTAACCGATTGCAAGTCGGCAAGCTTCAACCGATAAAGCAAGATGATTCGCTGTCGACGTATGCGCCGCTACTCAAAAAAGATACGGGCTTAATCGACTGGAAAAAATCTGCGCGGGAAATTCACAACCTCGTGCGAGGACTTTACGGCTCGGCACGCGCAGGCAAGTTCAAAATTTGGCGGACGAGACTTGCCGAAGAAAATCTTTCGCCTGCCGAAATAAAAATCGTCGGTGAAAAATTTTTTGTCGGAACGGGCGACGGCGCGCTTGAGATTTTGGAAATTCAAGCTCCAAATTCCAAGAAACTCAACGCGGCCGAATTTCTTCGCGGCAACAAGGTCGGTGACGATTTTTGGACGAGCGAATAATTTCTACGGACGAGCAGTTTGCTGACGATTGGCAATACAGTTTGCGCCCGCGCAGATTGTACGAATACATCGGGCAAGACAAAGTCAAAAAAAATTTATCGGTCTTCGTGAAGGCGGCACTCAATCGGCGGGAGGCACTCGACCACGTGCTTTTATACGGACCGCCAGGCTTGGGCAAGACGACTTTGGCGGCGATAATCGCAAATGAACTCGGCGTGAATTTCCGTCAAACTTCGGGACCGGCAATCGAACGAGCGGGCGACTTGGCTTCAATCCTCACAAATTTAAATGAACGCGACGTTTTGTTTATCGACGAGATTCACCGCCTAAGTCGACAGATTGAGGAAATTTTGTATTCGGCAATGGAAGACTTCGCGCTTGATATAATAATCGGCAAAGGCCCCAAAGCTCGGAGTATTCGCTTGGACATTTCGCCGTTCACGCTGATTGGTGCGACGACCAAAGCCGGAGCCTTATCGCCGCCGTTGAGAGACCGTTTCGGCGTGATAAGTCGGCTGGAATATTATTCGACGGAAGCACTGGTTGAAATTATCACGCGAGCCGCGCAGATTTTGAAAATCCCGATTGAACCTGTCGGCGCGAAAGAAATTGCACGACGTTCACGAGGCACGCCGCGCATTGCCAACAGACTTTTGAAACGTGTTCGCGACTTCGCTCAAGTCGAAGGCTCCAAAGTCATAACCGATGACATTGCCGACCGTGCACTTTCGGCTTTGGAAGTCGACCGCGCAGGACTTGACCACACCGACCGCCGCCTCCTCGAAGCCATGATAAAAAAATTCAACGGACGCCCCGTCGGTTTGGATACTTTGGCAGCGGCGATAAGCGAGACCCGCGAGACGATTGAGGATATTTATGAGCCTTATCTTTTGCAACTGGGCTTTATCATGCGCACGCCGCGAGGTCGTGTCGTCACGGAGGCGGGCTACAATCACATGGGCATTGCCTATCCGAAACTCAACGATAATCCTCTGCCGACTCTGTTTGACTTTGAAAATGATTGACGCTTGAAAAATTTTTCGACAAGCAGTAAAATGAAATTCCTCGAAGAGGTGCTCCAATGCAGTCGTAAACGAAAGACAGAACAAATCGTTACGTCTGTGGGGTGCGGAACAAGCGAAAGGATACCCCTTGCGAATGATTCGTGAGGGGCTTCGCTTTTTTCGGGCGATTTTTTTTGCGCGCTCTGAAAAATCTGTTATAATGCTAAAAAATTTTTCGATACGTTAAAAGGATTTTGTGACTTTCAAAGGATGATGACTTATGGCAATGGCAGTGAAAAACAATTTGGCGGCGACGCAAATTCTCAATCAGCTCAATCAAAACAATTCGGAGTTGAGTCGGAGGTTGGCAAGAGTTTCGACCGGCATGAAAATCGTCAGTGCACAAGACGACGCTTCGCAATACGCCATTTCCGAGAGGATGCGTGTAAAAATTCGCGCCCTCGACCAAGATTTGCAGAACGTTCAAAACGGTTCGTCGATGCTTAAAAATGCTTCGGGCGGCGTGGAAAGAATTGTCGACATCTTGCGCGAAATGAAGGCGAAGGCAATCAACGCCGCAAACGATTCGAACACCGACGAAGACCGCCAAACCATTCAAAAAGAAATTACGCAGCTTATGAAAAGCATTAACGACGTGGCACTGGGCACCGAATACAACGGCAAGCGATTAATCGACGGCACCTACGACCCGCGAACGGAATACGCCGATATTCCCGGCACGGCTCTGCAGGTTGCAAAAGCTTTAATGTCTTCTTTGGACAAAACGACCTTATCGGGCGAGGCGGCTCTCAACGAGGCGATAAATTACGCTTCGGGCGGCAAGTTCGAAACCAAAGACGCTCTTATCGGTCAGTTCATGAACGACTTAAACAATTCCTCGTCCAGCACAGACTTTTTGAAAGATTATTGTGACATTATTCTCGGCAACGCGGACACAGGCGCAATAACCGGCAAAGACGCGGGCGGCGACACGATTAAAACTGCCGAATCGATTGTTCCCGAAAAAATTGCCGTCTCAAGTTGGGGGCTGCCGACAAGCGACACGACGATTAACGGCTTGACGATTCATTGGCCGACGGCAGGCGCGAACGGAAGTTTCACTGCCGAAGAGGAACACATTTTGAAAGGTTTGAATTCGGATTGGATTGAGCAATGCATTAATCTGGTCACAGAGTCTTTCGGCTTGAGCTTCACCGAAGACGGCACCTCTGTCAATGAAATCAGCGTTACATTTGAAGATGACAGCAGCAATAATCGTTTGGCGGCTGTGGGACATTCTTATTCACTTTCAACCGGCAAAGCCACGAGCTTAGAGTTAATCGTCAACATGAACTACTACAGTTCCATTGACATGACGAGCGAGGACGGCAAAAGTTCAAACCCCAACTCAATGTATCTTGACCGAACGCTTGCACACGAATTCACGCACGCGCTCATGGCGGCGAACATTGATAACTTCAATGCGCTTCCAAAGTACATAAAAGAAGGCACGGCGGAACTCGTTCACGGTATCGATGATGTACGCAACCTTACAGGCTTGTTGGATGATAAAACCACCCTTGAAAAAGTTTTTGCGGAAGAAACATTGACTAATGAAAAAGATGAAGCTTACTCCGCCGGCTACATGCTCCTGCGCTACTTGGCAAAGCAAGGGCAAGACTCAATTAACGCAACCAACTCTCAAGCAACTGTCCTTAGCAGAAAATATAATCCGCTTGTCATTCAAGACGGGACTCAAGCCGGGCAACACAACAACTTTTATATCAAGGACATGCAGACGAATTCTTTGACGGCGGGAAAAATTTTTAAATTCGGAACGGAAAGTGCCTCGAACTTGATTAACGCAAACGACCTCGCCCGCTACAATGCTTTGGACAACGACCCCGACAAACAAGCAGAGTGGCTTGAAACTCTTCGGGCGGCGGCAAATATGACCGTCGACGATATTTCCGTCACGACCGTCAAGAATGCAAACATTGCGATTCGTGTGCTCGACGGCGCACTTGAATACGCCCTCGACAACGCCACGACAATCGGTTCATATCTCACGCGGTTGGAATACGACGCCGACAACGTGACGATTTCAAGAGACAACGTTCAAGCCTCCGAATCCGTGATTCGCGACGCCGATATGGCTAAGGAAATGACGGCTTACACCAAAGCAAATGTTTTGGCTCAAGCCGCGCAGGCAATGCTCGCTCAAGCCAATCAAAATCCCGCGAACATTTTAAGTTTGTTGCAATAGATTTTTTCTTCTTCGCCTTCGGGCGATTTTTTTTTTGCAATTCCCAATTTAGTGGTTAGTGATTAGTGGTTAGTGGTTAGAAAAACAATTCCCAATTCCCAATTCCCAATTCCTAATTCCTAATTCAAAAAAAAACACCCCGACAATTTCTGTCGAGGTGCCGAGCCGATTATCCGGCTCAAATTATTTTATTCGGTATCGCTTAAAGTTCAACGCTTGTATCTTATTCGAACTGCTGGGTCGCATGGTTGACTTTGGCAGTGGTGCCGTCGTCGAGAACGATGTTGACTTCAGCAGTGCTGTTGACTGTGAGCGAGCTGCCGTCGGTGAGTTTGATCTCAACGCCGGTTGCGGTGATGTTCGTGCCGTCGAAGTCAATCTGGTCAAGCGTCACGCCGAGCTGGATAACGTCGCCGTCATTCGCGCTCATGATTGTGTCGTTGCCGTTGTATCCTTCGAAGTAGAACTCGTTGTGACCGGTGCCGCCGTACATTACGTCGTTGACGATGCCGGAGCCGCCCCACATGCTTGCGTTGCCTGCGCCGCCGTAGATGGTGTTGGCAATTTCGTTACCTGCAGCCAAGACTTCCGCATTGGAGCCGCGTGCGTCGACAACAGTGAACTTGCTGTTGCTGAAGTCTACGCCGTTGCCGTAATCCGGAGCGTCGAGCCAAATCTCGGTCGAAGCAATGTCGCCGACTTTGACGGTCGCGCCGTTAGCGTCGTCGGTTGCGCAGTAGAAGTCGACATAGGAGTTGTTGACGGTGACTTCCGTCGCCGCAATCTGGGCAACAGTCTCGAACTCGGTGCCGCGGTCAACCAAGAATTCATTGCCTGCCGCATTTTCGATAGTGACTTTTTCGGTTGCGCCGCCTTCGCCGCGGTTACCCTGGATAGCAAGCGTTACGCTGCCGTCAGAGTTGGCTTTGATGTCGGTTACGCCGTTTTCGCCCATATCGATCGTGAGTGCGTCGAAGGTTGCGGTATTGCCGCCGCCGTTCTCGATGAACTCGAAGCCGCTGATGGTGTTCTGCGCGCCGTTGTTGATACCAAGTACGAAGAATTCGGTGGAGCCCATCTTGTCTTCGCTGGAGGAGCCGACCAAGTTGTTCTTGCCGCCGCCGCCGTAGAGTGAGCCTTCGCCCGTGCCGGCAACGAGAGTTTCATCTGCAGAGCCGCCCTTGAACAAGGTGTTGCCGCTGCCGCCGATGAGGCTGTTCATGCCGTCGAACGTTGCGTTGTCGTCGCCGACTTTGCTTTGAGCCCA
Organism: Selenomonadaceae bacterium; assembly: GCA_017535925.1. GTDB lineage: Bacteria > Bacillota > Negativicutes > Selenomonadales > Selenomonadaceae > Quinella. Next base: position 46,298 of record JAFXTD010000028.1, read on the forward strand.
ATCGCCGTCCATGTCAACGGTAACTTCGCCGGTGTATGCGCTGAAGTCAACCGCGCCGTTCGGTGCTTTGTAGAAGTTGGGAGCATCTTCGCCGACGGTGATTGTGCCGCCTTCGACAGCGATAGCCGCTTTGATCGTCTCGTTGTTGTTGACAAAGAGTTGTTCGACGAAGCCTGCTTCGGTTGTCACAGCTGCGGTTGCGCTGAACTTGTCGTTCTTGTTGCTGACAACGAGGTTTGTGCCGTCGAAGGAAACGTCGGTGTCTGCTGCCGCGAGATCAACATTGAGGATATCGCCGTTGAAGCCGCTGACCAAACCGGTGATGGTGTCTTTGCCTTCGCCGAGGATAATCGTTGCTGCGCCGCGGTCTTCAGTTTCGGCATCGAGGATAATCTGGTTCGAACCCGCGCCTGCGTCGATAACATCGTTTTCGCCGCCGAAGAGGGTGTCGTTGCCGGTGCCGCTCTTGAGGCTGGAGCCGCCGAGTTTGTCGCTCTCTCTGTTGCCGATAAGGATGAGGTCTTCCGCAATGTCGCTTGCGTCGAGAACGCCGCCTTCTTTATCGGTGAAGCCGACCAACTGACCGTAGTCGTCGCCGTAGGTGTCTTTGCCGTCTTTGTAGCCGAACAAGCGAATCATGTTCTGGTGGTTGCTGTTCAAGTTGTTGACGGTGATTCTGGTCTTGCGGTCTGTACCTTCTTTGCGGGATTCGTTCGCGTCGAATTCGTCGCGGTCGATAGCAGTAATTCCGCCGTCTTCGAAGAGCAACAACTCGTCTTGAATTGCATCGACGATGTTGTCAGCATACGGAATTTCAGGATCGTGGAGGACAACGCCGGAAATGCCGGTTTCGTCGTAGTTGTTGAGGACGATGTTGGCATTGGCTGCCGCGTAGGTGTGAATCTTGTCAACGCTGTTGGTATTGGCAGTGCCGCCCATGTCAATGACGGTCTTCATGTTGGCTTGATGGACAACTTTGTCATTTTCCATGCTGCCGCCAACCCAGATCGTGTCATGACCGGAGCCGACAGTGATGTTGACTTGACCGTATTCGTCGTCGCCCTGCATGATAACCGCGTCGCCGTGGTTGCCGAGGACAATGTTCTTTTCGCCTTCAGCGGTATCAGTGACCCAAGCAACGCTCTTGCCGGCGGTGGTGCTGAGTTTGCCGGTCGAGGTGCCGCCGGCATCAAAGATGACAAGACCCGAAGCTGCGTCGGTGGAACGATCCAAATTGTCGTTGTTGGATTCACGGAAGATTTGCTCTGTCGGGAACGGATCGAGACCAAGCCAGTTGTCTGCGTACATGATTTTGCCGGCTGTGACTTGCGAATAGAACAACGGATAATCATGATCGGTCACGAAAGAGCTGAGGGTATCTTCTGCCTTGGTGTTGTAGCCGATAATTGCTTCGTTGGTGAGGTTGGCAGTCGCAATGTCTTCTGCGGAATAGGTTGTGCCGTTGACAGTGATGGGACCTTCGGAGACTTGGAGAAGTGCATCTTCGTCAAGTCCGGTGACTACGCCGCCTGCAGTGATTGTGACGCCGTCTTTATCATTAACAACTCTGTAAATTTTGCCGTTGACGGTGTAGATGTCAGGGATTCCGTCGGTGCTGTCGCTTGCAAAGACAAACGTCGTGCCTTCGTCGGTGCTGCTGACAACGTCGCCGTCGACAAGACCGCTGACTTCGGCAAGACCGGTGCTGGTGTCGCCCGTGACGGTAATGTCATTGGCGGCAGTGTAAGTGAGCGTATCGCCGTTAATATCGATTTCGTAAGTGCCGTTGCGGAGAACGATTGAATCTTCAACACCGTCAAGACCCGTAATTACACCGTTGAGGTCAAAGGTAAAGGTGTCATCTGTATCCGCTGTAAGAGTATTTCTTAAAGGAACGTTTGCGGGAACGATTGCGCCGTCGCTCATATTGCTGATTGTGAATTGAGGATCGGTCGGGTCGGTAACGTCGGAAAGAGTGACCGTGAAGCCTTCGGTATCCGCAATAGCAGGAACAGCAATCAAGTTGGCAGCGGTTTCAGTGAGGTAGTAGAGGTCGAGGTCTTCGGCACCGTCGGGCAACGTGACAGAGTCATCTTTCGATTCGAATACGAAGCCTTTAATGATTCCGTTTGCGGCGGTTATGAAGTGACCGTTGCCGGTGTAGCCGTAGGTGAATCCGTTGACGTTGTCGGTGACGTAGCCGGTCTTGTCGCCGGTGGTGAGCTGATCGATTCCGGAATATGCGGCATAGACAGTTTCGCCTGCATCAACTACGAGTTGTTGATCGCCTGCCGCGCCGCCGATAAGCGTGAAGTCGCCGTCGGAAACAGTGATGTATTCCAAGGTGCCCTTCTTGCTGATAACAGGCAAGCCTTCTTCTTCGCTGTCAGCATCCGGGCCGGTGACGACCAATTTGTCGCTCGTGCTGGTGAGGTTGTAGAGACCGTCGACGCTTTCGATAACGCCGTCTTCGTCGAAGGTGATATTGATTTCTTTACCGCCTGCGAGAGCAGATTTGATTGTGAAGTCTAACGTCGTATCGCCGATTGTAACTTCTGAGGTATTTGCAATGGTGAGCGTGTAGTTGTTTGCATTCTTGGTAACGGTGTAGCCGCTGCCGTCAACTGTAACGAGCTTGGTGAGATCTTCGTCATAGACGTTGATATCTTGGTTATTGGCAACGGTGATCGAGTCGCCGGTAACATCCAAGACAAAGCCTTCGACCGAGCCGTTGCTATTGAGCGTGAAGTAAGCTTCGCTGTTTGCGCCGAGAACGTACTCATACGTCTTCTTGGCAATCATGATGGAGCCGCCTGCTACGTCGTTTGAATCGGGATCGGTGGGCGGAACGAGTTTTTCGGCGTTGGCTGCCGAAGTAACGTTGATAACGTCGGTGCCGTCTTGAGCGAGGTCGCTGAGGTCAAGTTCAATGCCGTCTGTGCCGTAAGTGAATACGACTGTGCCTGCGGCAACGTTCTTAATCTTGACTTCGTTATCGTCGACTGTAAAGTTGTAGTCGTTCTCTACGGCAACGGAGCCGCCTTCGGTTCCTGCAGTGACTATGCTGTCAAAGCTTGTTTCGTCGCCTGTCCAAACGAGATCGTCTTCACTTTCGGGCGGATCAAAGCCGGTAACGGTAACGGTGATGTCGCCTTTGGTGTAGGCGTCGGCATTGTTGGCATCGTATTCACCCATAGTGAATTGACCTTCGCCTGCGTCAATCTTGCCGCCTGTGAGGTTGCCGTTGTTCAACGTGAACGAGAGACCTGCGCTGGCATTGAGTTCAAAGCCTTTGCCGTTTGCTTTTTCGAGAACGAGACCGGCGACTCTGGCAAGGGTCGAAATGCCGTCGAGGTTGTTCAAAGCAAGTTCAGTAACTTCATAGCCGCTGGCATTTGTCGTTGTTGTTGCGCCTGTTTGAGAGAAGAACACGCCTGCAGTGGAAGTGCTGTTGGTGAAAGGATTGGTACCATTTTTCCAAGCATAGTATTTGCCGTCGGAAGCCAAATATCTATCGGCGTTTTGTTCGGTGATGGCATCCGCCGTGTTGGCAACCTTATTGAGTTCTGCATCGCCGTATTCGACGTCTTCATCCCAACTGTCTGCGCCTTTGCTGGTGTCGCCGTCGACGTCCAAGTTAAAAGTGCTTACACTATCCGGCTCGCCTGCCGGTACAAATTCCTCAAGCTCGAAATCGTCGAGGACGTTGAAAAAATCATTCATTTAAAAAGTACTCCCTTCTTGCGCCGCAGCTTTTAAAAAGTTACGGCTCATTGAAAAAAGATTTTTCGATTGCTCGCCGTTAAAGACAAGCCTTGAAACGAATCGAACCCCTTTTTTTGGAATAATCCCAAAAACCAAAACAGCGTTGAATTCAGAGAACCCTACACGATTCGCCAAATCCAAACGCCACAGCCCAAGATCGTCCGCCTGAGTTCCCCAACTTTCGACGAAGACCCCCCTTTACTTCGACGAGCCCGCGTCCACCAAACGCTTGACTTGTCGCGCGCAGAATAACGCAGGAAAGATTTTTTGTCAAGGGTGCAAAGTTAAAAATTTCTTAAAAAGTTGGAGGGCAGTCCCCCTTCTTTGCCAAAGAGTGGGCGCGCAGAATCGCTGTCGTGATTCGAATTTCCTCACTTCGATTTAACGGTTAATGAGTTTTAGTTTATTGAAAAACTTTTTCTTTGCATGCCCAAAGAAAAAGTTACAAAAAGAAAGGGCACCTCGCGGGGGCGTTCGTCGTTCATGATTCGGAGGTTGAGGTTACCCGCAACCGCTCGTCCCGCAAAAAAAACATCCATGTTTTTGTTGCGGGGGAGCCGTCATCCATGACGGCTCCAAAGTTACCGTTGTTATTTCTTCTTGCGTTTCTTTGACTTGGATTTTTTTGGGGAACGTGTGGCATTGGCGAATTTGTTTTTTAATTTGGCGGCGTCTTCCTTTTGCTTTTCGGTTGATTTTTTGTCGCGTTGCATTTTGGCGTATTCCGCGCCCAAGCCGGCGATTTTGTGCTTGACTGTCATAATCGGGTGACTCAAGAGCATTTTCTTTTGTCCGCCCTTCATAATCGTGTTGAAGTCGTTGGTGAAGCGTTCGCCGAAACAGGGCGTCTCGCATTGTTCGCAGATGGGCTTGCCGATACCGTATGGGCAACGACTGATTTTAATCAAGACGGTTGACAGGACGGCGGTGCATTTGGCGCAGAGTTTGCCGCCTTCGGTGCCGTGATTGGCGTTGCAATATTCGCCGAAGGTATTGCGGATATGTTCTTTCTCTTTAGGGACGTTGTTTTTCAATTCGGGCTCCTTGCGTTTGGGCAGGATGCTTTTCACTTTTTCTTTAACAGTGTCGAGGATTCCCATAGTCAAACTCCTTTCTTGTGAAGTGATTAATTTTAATTGTCGCTTTGGCTTTATGTCAAGTCACTTGCCGCAAGTCGAGCCGCACCGAATTTTCCACGCTTAATCAAAAGCCACAGCGCGATTGAAAGAGCCGTTGAAGTCGTGATGATTATTCCGAGCCCGAAGATAAAATTTCCCCAAGGCAACGTTCCCAGCATCATGCCGAGAGAGCCGAAGAGTGTCGGGACAAAATTTATTATCGATGAGGCGGTGCCGACGTTGTCTTTGGCTTCGTTGAGGAGGATTTCCATTGCGAACGGACGAATCACCGCGCCTATCGCCGTGAAGGGCAGGAAGGTCAGCAAAAACATTATCGCCGCCGTTTGTCCGACAGTCAAAACCAAAATGCCGCTCGCCATTGCCGCGAAGAAATTCAATTGCAAGAGGCGCACGTTCGACAAAATATTTTTCAGCTTGAGATATAAAATCGGTCCCGCGATTGACGCCGCCGAATTCACTGCGAAAAAGTAGCTGTACTCCTGCGCGGTCAAGTCGAAAAATTCGACGTAGATAAAACTCGACGCGCTAAGGTAAGCCATGTAAGGCGCGGACAAAATCGAAAACATTATCAGCGACGCCATGAAATATTTTTTTCGCCCGACCTCGACGAGCAATGTCAGCGAACGAAAAATTCCTCCGTGATAGCGTTTGTGTTCGGGCAACGTCTCACAAAACAAAAACGCCACGAATAAATTTATCGCACCCAAAATTGTCAGCAAGCAGAAAGCCCCTCGCCAATCGGTGAAAGTCAAAAGCACGCCGCCGATTAAAGGTGCAACCATTGGAGCTATCACGCCGAGTGCCTGCGTTATCGCCAAAATTTTTCTCATGACTTGCCCGCGAAAACAATCTTTTATCAGAGCCGTTTCGACCGTGATTATCGCGCCCGAACCGACCGCTTGAAAAAATCTTCCCGCCAACAAAAAATAAATATCTGCCGAGACCGCGCAGGCAAAGGAAGCCGCCGTATAAATTGCCGCGCCGAAAATCAAAATCGGTCGCCGCCCGAATTTGTCAGCCAAAGGGCCGAACAGAATCATACTCACCGCGAACACGAAAAAAAATATCGTCAGCGTCAAGCCGACAAGAAATTCGCTCGCCGAAAAATAATTTCCCATTTGAGGCAACGCGGGCAAATATAAATCTGTTGAAAGAGGTATGAACGCCCCGATAAATGTCAAGTACGCTATCATTGCCGAGATTGAAAGATACTTCTGTTGTCTCATCTAATCGCCTCGTTAAAATTTTTTTTATCATAGCAGAAAAATTTTTCGTTGCATAGCGGCTTGACTTCCTTTTTCGACGGTGTTTATATTTCGCGGGGTGATGTTCATGCAGTTTCAATTTAAAAAGCAACTCTTCCAAGAGGAGGCGGCTGCTTCCGTCTGTGATTTGTTCATCGGGCAAGCATGTCAATCTCAATCGGGCGCGTTGAGTCTTATGCGGCTCGACGAATTTAATATCGGTTCCAATGCCGAAATTTCTCTTTCCGACGAAAAAATTTTGGAAAATCTGCGCGGCATTCAAGAGCGAAATAAATTGCCGCTGTCGAAAAATCTTGAGGGGAAAAATTTTTCTGTGGAAATGGAAACGGGCGTCGGCAAAACTTACACTTATATCAAGACAATGTACGAGCTCAATCGCCGCTACGGTTGGAGCAAATTTATCGTCGTCGTGCCGAGTATCGCCGTTCGCGAGGGCGTCAAAAAAACTTTTGATATGACAGCCGAACATTTCAATTCCGTTTACGGAGAAAAAATCCGTCACTTCATTTACAATTCCAAAAATCTTTCCGTCATTAAAAGTTTCGTCAGCGATTCAAAAATTTGGGCGATGATTATCAACGTTCAAGCCTTCAGAGCGCGTTCGGATGATGCACGCCGCATGACGCAGGAGCTTGACGAATTCCAAAGCCAAATTCCAATCAAGGTTATCGCAAAAATAAATCCGATTATCATAATCGACGAGCCGCAATCGGTCGAAAGTGAATTGGCTTGCAAAAAAATTAAAGACTTCAATCCGCTGATGATTTTGCGATATTCGGCGACGCTTAAAAATCCTTACAACCTCGTCATGCGCCTCGACGCACTCGACGCTTATCAACGCCGCCTCGTAAAAAAAATTTCCGTCAAAGGAATTGAAACTCGCAACGAAAATTTTTCCGGCTACATTTTTTTTGAAAGGCTCAATCTTTCAAGAGGCAACCCGACCGCCACGATGACTTTCAAGCGAAAAACGCCCGGCGGTGTCAAAAAAATTTCCCGCAAAGTTTCCGTCGGCGACGATTTGTTTATTTTATCGAACGGGCTTGAAGGCTATCGAAATTTCGTCGTGACAGAGATTGACGGCGTGAAAAGGTCTGTCGAATTTCTCAACGGCTTGGAAATTTTTATCGGTCAAGCGGTCGGTGACGTGAACGAAGAAGAATTGAGACGCATTCAAATTCGCGAAACCATTCAATCTCATCTTGAGCACGAGGATCGGCTTTTCGGGCGCGGCATAAAAGTTTTGTCATTGTTTTTCATCGACGAGGTCGCCAAGTATCGTCGCTACGAAGGAAACTTGCCGCTTGCCGGGATTTACGCCAAAATTTTTGAGGAAGAATACGCCGCCGCCGTTCAAAATTTCCATGCAGACAACGACTATAAAATTTATCTTGAATCAATCGCCGCGCAGGACACTCACGCCGGATATTTTTCCGTCGACAAAAAAAATCACGCCGTCGATTCCAAAGAGGACGATGTTGACGCTTACGATTTGATTATGCGAGACAAAGAGCGGCTTTTGGATTTGAAGACGCCCGTCCGATTTATTTTTTCGCATTCGGCTTTGCGCGAGGGCTGGGACAATCCGAACGTCTTTCAAATTTGCACACTCAAGCACAGCTCAAGCGATATTCGTCGGAGGCAAGAGGTCGGGCGCGGCATGAGGCTTTGTGTAAATCTTCACGGCGAACGCATGGACGAAGACAAACTCGGCGCGGATTTTCATGACGTGAATGTTTTGACCGTCATTGCCAACGAGAGCTATCAAACTTTCGCGGCGGGCTTGGAAAAAGAAATATCGGAGGCTGCCCGGCGCACGCCGGCTATCGACGAAAAATTTTTTGTCGGAAAAAAATTTTCGGGCATCAACGCTGACGAAAAATTTTCCCGAAAAATTTATAACGCCTTGATTCGCTGTAACTACCTTGACGACGAAGGAAACTTAACGGAAAAATTTTTCAACGACAATTCTCAAGGCGCGATTGATTTGGGCGAGGAACTCAAGAATCACTGCGCGGCGATTGTAAAATTTCTTGACATTGATTTTAATATCGAAAACGCACGCGACATTGACGTTGAAGCAAAGGCGGATGTCAAAAAACTTCACGACGAAAATTTTTTGAAACTTTGGGAGCAAGTCAATCGAAAAAGTTTCTACAGCGTCGAATTCGATTCGGAAGAGCTGATAAATCTTGCGGCGGACGCGCTCAACAAAAAGTTGCCCTCGTCGGAAAATTATTTCCTCGTTGAAAGCGGCACTCTCAATGACAAAGGCACCTTCGACAAGGAGCACAGTCGCAGGGAAAATTTTCAAGCGGCTGAAACTTTTTCGGAAACGGATTTAATCGCCGCTCTTGCCGACGAAACTTCTTTGACGCGCAGAGACGTTGCCGAAATTTTGAAACGCCTCGAAATGCTCAAGCTTAACCATGAAAAATTTATTTTGAACTCGACAAAAATTATTCGCGAAACCAAAGCCGACCGCCTCGCCGCGAACGTCACTTACACCGCCCTCGACGAACGCTTCAACATTAAAATTTTTAACGCGCCGCTGAAAGGTCGTTTCAACGTCAACGCCGCAGAGACCTCCAAAAATATTTACGATTACCTGATTTTCGATTCGACGATTGAAAAAAATTTCGCCGCCGAACTGGAGGCAGCCGACAGCGTTTCCGTCTATGTGAAGTTGCCGAAAAGTTTTTATATCCCGACGCCGTTCGGCAAGTACACTCCCGATTGGGCGATAGTACTTCGCGAAGGCTCTGTCAAAAATATTTATTTCGTCGTCGAAACGAAAGGCTCCACCGACGAAGGACAACTGCGCGGCGTCGAGGAAGGCAAAATTTTTTGCGCAGGGAAATTTTTTGACACAATCGGCGAAGGCAAGGTAAAATACCGCTTGGCAAAAACTTTTCAAGATATTTTGGAGGAGTGAACCCAAATGAATTACAAGCTCTGGGATTTTTTCAAAGAGTTGCAGACGAATTACGACTTGGTAGACTTGACTCACCCGCTCGACAACGACAGCCCTTATTGGTCGGGAATTCCCGAAGGCTCCGTTGAACTTTGCAAGACTTGTTTCGATTGGGGCAACCCGATGCTCGAATGCCTGATTCAAACTTTTAAATTCCCGGGACAATTCGGCACGCATATCGACTTCCCCGCTCACTTCATCAAGAATGCTCCGCGCAGTGAGGCTTACGGCGTGAGCAACATGATTTATCCTCTTTGCATCATTGACATTTCGGCGAAGGTTGCAGAGGATATTCACTACGCTGTGACGGCTGACGACATCAAGGCTTACGAAAAAATTTACGGCGCAATTCCCGACGGCGCGTTCGTTGCACTTTACAGCAATTGGGCTCGGCATTGGCCTGACATGAATAAAATTTCGGGTATCGCCGAAGACGGCAGCGAAAATTTCCCCGGCTGGTCTCTCGACGCGCTCAAATATATTTATGAAATTCGGAACGCCGCCGCAAACGGTCACGAGACACTTGATACCGATGCTTCCGCAGAGGCGTCTAAGGCAGGCGATTTGGCTTGCGAACGTTATATCCTCTCGAAAGGCAAACTCCAAGTCGAAGTCATGACGAATCTTGACAAGGTTGCTCCCGCCGGCGCAATTGTCTTTGTCGCTTGGCCGAACATCACAGGCGCAACAGGTTTGCCCGCCAGAGTTTTGGCTATCACTCCAAAAAAATCATGAATAACATTGACAAGCTCGAAAAAATTTTTCCCGAATGCATTACCGAAGCCGAAGACTCCGAAGGCAATTTGATTCGCGCCGTCGATTTTGTTCGACTTAAACAAATTCTTTCGGATGAACTCCTCGAAGGGCGTGAGGCTTACGAATTTAATTTCGTCGGGAAGAAACGCGCCGCTCTTGAGGCTCACAAAAAAATTCGGAAGACGCTCCGCCCGCTTATCAATCAAAGCCGCAACTTCGACACGACTCAAAATCTTTACATCGAAGGCGACAACCTCCAAGCTTTGAAAATTTTGGCGGAAAGTTATCTCGGCAAAGTCAAAATGATTTACATAGACCCGCCGTATAACGTAGGGGCGGACGCCATTTATCGCGACGACTTCACACAGGACTCCGATACTTTCGATGAGGAGGCTGCAGTCCGCGACGACGAGGGCAATCGCCTTTTCACCAACAAGGAAAGCTGCGGGCGTTTCCATTCCGATTGGTGCGCCATGATTTATTCGAGGCTTTTAATCGCCAAACATTTTCTCTCTGACGACGGCGTCATTTTTATTTCTATCGACGACCACGAACAGGCGAACCTCAAAAAAATTTGTGACGAGGTCTTCGGCGAAAAAAATTTTGTCGCTTGTATTGCCGTGATAAATAATTTCAAAGGACGGAGCGACGATAAATTTATCGCGACGGCTCATGAAAACTTGTTGATTTACCGTAAAGAAAACTTTAAGACAAACGGCGTGCCGATTCCCGACGAATATCTTAAAGAATACACTTTGGAAGATGAACACGGCAAATATCGTTTGCAAGGCTTGAGGAAACGCGGCGCAAATTCAAAACGCGAAGACCGCCCAAACATGTTTTATCCTTTTTTTTATGATGAAGAGAGCGGCAAACTTTCCATTGACGAATTGCCCGCCTCGATAAAAATTTTGCCGTACCTTTCGGATGGCACAGACGGTTGCTGGCGTTGGGGCAAAGACACTGCTCGCGAAAAAATTTCGGAGCTGACAGTTCAAAAAGTTAAAAGGCGCGGAGAATATGATGTATTTCAAAAAGATTATCTTCCAAGTGACGGTGTACGACGCGTTAAACCGAAATCTTTTTGGAGCGGCTCGGAATTTTCTGCAGAAGCAGGAACGTTGACGCTTAAGGCAATCATGGGCAAAGGAATTTTTTCGACGCCAAAATCATTGGGGCTTGTCAAATACATGTTGCAACAGGCGACGGACAAAGATTCAATCGTTATGGATTTTTTCAGCGGCTCTGCGACGACGGCTCATGCAGTCATGGAACTCAACGCGGCGGACGGCGGGCAACGAAAATTTATCATGATACAAATTGCAGAGGCGACGCCCAAAAATTCGGAGGCACACCGCGCCGGCTACGAGACCATTTGCGAAATCGGCAAGGAGCGAATACGTCGAGCGGGCGACAAATTAAAAGCCGCGCATCCGAATTTGGACACGGGCTTCAGAGTTTTCAAAGTTGCCGATTCAAATTTCAAGCCGTTGCCGAAAGAGTGGACACCCCGGACAATTATGGACTTCGCGGAAAATATCAAAGCCGACCGCAACGCTTACGATTTATTTTTCGAGGCGTTGCTTGATACGGGCATGACACTTGATAAAAAATTCGCGGAAGAAGAAATCGACGGCGTGAAAGTTTTGAGCTTCGACGGCGGAAAAATTTTGGCAAGCTTCGAAAAAAATATTTCGGCTTCGACGTTCAGGAAGTTGGCAAATCGCGGAGCGGAAAAAATTTTTTTCAGAGATGCCTCGTTTGCAAGTTCGTCTGACAAGATAAACGCTTTGGATTATTTTAAATACTTCGCGCCGGATACAAAAGTTAAAGTTTTATGACGATGCCTCGCTTGCGGAAGAAAAAGGCAAGCGGCAACCAAAGCAAAGCCCACACCGCGCAGAAAAGAGTTGCGCCGAATTCCGTCGAGATTAAACCTTGCGTCGTGTGCTGATACAGTTGCAAATAAACGCCGTTATAAATTGTTCCATCGGGAATGATATAAAGCGTCGTCAAGAGCGCGTTGTTCGCCACGAAGAAGAACAGCGGATTGATACCGAGTGCGCCGAACGGTAGAGAAAATTTTTTCAGTGGCGTTTCTTCATCGAAGAATTTCTTAAACATCGCAAGCAAGAGGAAATCGATACCGGCATTTATCAGCGCGTAAGGTGTCGTCCAAAGTTTTTTCGAGATAATGTCGAATTCACTCCAGACGCCTCCCGCGATTAAAAGAATCCCTGCCGCCTTGCAGAAGAGAAAAATTTTATCGCGTTCGGTCGTCGTGTTGTCGATTAAAATTTTTCCTGCCAAGAAGCCGAACAAAACGGAAGCCGTGCCCGCCAAACATCCGTAAAGACCTTCGGGGTCGTGCGTCGGTCGGTAAATGTGATTGACGCCGGGGAAAATGTAATCGACGGCTTGACTTATGTTATGCGCCTCGTCGAAAGGATTATCGGGTGCGTAGAGGTGATAGCCCGCCGAAGAGACAATCAGCAAGACGACCGCCGCGATTAAAATTCCGCGAAAATCTTTTACGGCTCGTGCGATAAAAATTCCAAGCGCGTAAGTCACGGCGAGCCTCTGAATTATCCCGAAGAGCCGCCCGTGAATAATTGCCTCGTCAAAAAAATTTACAGCCGTGAAGTCGTCGGCGAATATCCAAAGGAATAAGAAAGGTTGCATCTCCAAGAGGACACCGATCATAAACATGAACGCCGTCCGCTTGAGGATTTTTTTTGTCGGGAAGTCGCGCTTGGACATGGAAACAGCCGCGCCCGCTCCCATTGCGAACGCGAACATCGGCAACGCCACGTCGGGTATCGTCAAGCCTGCCCATTGCGGGTGTTCGAGTATCGAATAAATTTTGTCGGGCGGTCCGTCGAGGAAAAGCATTATCGATATTGCCACGCCGCGCAGCACGTCCAGCGAATAAATTCTTTTCGTCATGAAGTTTCCTCCGAAAATTTTTTGCTCGGCAAATTTTATCACAGTGTGAAAAAAAAATCTGCCCTCCGATTTTCCGTTGTAAAATCATTCGCCGCGAAATTGACAAAAAATAAAAAATAGCTATAATGAACTTCAACGAAAAAAATTTCAACGCTGTTGTTATTCAAGGAGGCGATTCGCATGAAAAAGTTTTTGGCAGTTTTGACGGTGTTGCTTTTCACGTTCACGGCCGTTACTGCTTTGGCGGCCATTCAATGGAGAACTTGCACTAAATGTCACGGCACGGGCAAATGCCAAAAATGCGGCGGAACTGCCTACGTTACGGTTTGGAGATTTGTTAAAGAGCGCGACAAAGACGGAAAAAAACATATGGTAAAAGTCAGAAGGCGCGAAAGTTGTCCCGAATGCCAATTTAAAGGACGTGGAAAGTGTTCAAATTGTAAAGGCACAGGGCGCGTCGAAGTTCGGATATAAAAATTCAAAAGAGACGATTCGCATGAAAAAAACTTTTGCGGCACTGTTCCAACACACCCTAATTAACAGAAACCGATAACAAAAAATCCCGTCGTTCGGATTGAGCGGCGGGTTTTTTTAGTGGTTAGCTGTTAGTGGTTAGCTGTTAGAAAAATATTTTCCCTAACCGCTAGCCACTAATCACTAACCACTAATCAAGCGCGTTCGATGTAAGAGCCGGTGCGTGTGTCGATTCTCAAAACGTCGCCTTCATTTATAAAGAGCGGAACACGAACGACGTAGCCCGTTTCAAGCGTGGCGTTTTTGGTCGCGCCGGTAGCAGTGTTGCCTTTGACGGCAGGTTCGCATTCGGTGACTTTGAGTTCGACGCTGTTGGGCAAGTTCACGCCGATAATGCGCCCCTTGAACGTCTGCAGATTGACTTCCATATTTTCCATGAGGTAGTTGAGTGCACTGCCGAGTTGTTCTTTGTTGAGTTCAATCTGTTCGTAAGTCTCAACGTCCATGAAAGTGTATTGCCCGTCTGATTCGTAGAGGAATTGCATTTTTGCGGTATCAAGACGAGCGGGCGGCATCTTTTCATTCGGGTTGAAAGTTCTTTCGACGACCGCGCCCGTCTCAACGTTTTTAATTTTCGTGCGGACAAACGCCGCGCCTTTGCCGGGCTTGACGTGTTGGAACTCGACGACTTGCCAAGCCATGCCGTCAATCTCAATCGTTAATCCCGTTCTGAAATCGGTACTTGAAATCATTTTATCATCCTCCCAAAAATTTTAGCAGTGTTGAAAATTTTATCGCATTGCCGAATCTCTTTCAAGCAAAAAAATTTGCGGGCTGTCACCAATGATACGGTTCGTGCCGATTGATTTTGAACGCCCGATAAATTTGTTCAAGCAGAATCAATCGCGTCATTTGATGAGTGAAAGTCATTTCCGACAAAGATAATCGGAAGGACGCTGCCCGCCGAAGTTCCTCGCTCAAGCCGAACGCCCCTCCGATTGCAAATGTCAAGTTACTCACTCCGCTCAAATTCAGCACGGAAATTTTTTTTGCGAAGTCTTCCGAAGACAAAGCCTCGCCCGAAACGTCAAGCACGCAGAGCCAAGAATCTTTCGGGACAAGTGCCAAAAGTTTTTGTCCTTCCTCCTCGACGGTGCGGCATTCGGAAATTTCGCGGACTTCAATCGTTAAAAATTTTTTTAAGCGTTTAAGATATTCCGCGACGCCTTCGACCAAAAATTTTTCTTTGAGCTTGCCGACGACAATCAAATTTATTCTAACCACTAATCACTAACCACTAATCACTAACAGCTAACAGCTAACAGCTAATCACTGATTCGACGGTTGAGGCATTTCTTCCAAAGTGACTTCGACAGTCTCTTGCTTGCCTTCTCTGTCACAAAGAACAGTGACTTTATCGCCGACCTTGTGCGCCGCGACCTCGTTACGAACGTCAGTAACCGAATTGACTTCCTTGCCGTCGATGCTCAAGATAATGTCACCGCGTTGGAAGCCTGCGCGACCGGCGGGCGAATCGATTGCAACTTGGAAAACATAAACGCCCTTGTCAATCGACAGCTGATAACCGTAGCGAGCGGCAGTGGGCGGGTCAAAAATCGTGACGCCGAGATAAGGACGCGCAACGTAGCCTTTATCCATGAGCTCCTTAATAATCGTCTTGACGGTGTTAATCGGAATGGCAAAGCCCATGCCTTCGACGCCGTTTGTTGCAAGCTTCGCGCTGTTGATTCCGATAACTTCACCGTCAGCGTTGACGAGTGCGCCGCCCGAATTGCCGGGACTTATCGCCGCGTCTGTCTGAAGAAGTTTAACGCGCCTGTCGTTGAGGTCAAGTGTCCTGTTCAATGCACTGATAACACCGACCGTCACGGAGCCTTGAAATTCCAAGCCCATAGGGTTGCCGATAGCGATTGCAGGTTCACCGACAACGACTTCATCCGAATCGCCCAGTTCGGCGACGGGCAAGTCTTTGGCGTCGACTTTCACAACCGCAATATCTGTCATTTCGTCCGTGCCAATCAAAGTGCCGTTAATCGTGTTGCCGTCAGAGAGCGAAACGATAATTTCCTTTGCGCCGGCGATAACGTGATTGTTCGTGATAATGTAGCCGTCGCTCTTGAAGATAACGCCGCTGCCCACGCCCGAAGTCTCAAACGTCCTGTCGAAGAAGTCGCGGGCGATAGCTTTATTGGTTATGCCGACGACTGCAGGGCCGACAGTCCGAGCCACGCGCACGGCGGGAGTATTTCTCGCGTCGGAAATTTTTGCATTGCTTTCGGGCTGATTGACGGTTTTGGGAGCCGCCTCCGTGTGTGCAGTTTGAGTTACCGATGCCGATTTCTCGACTGCCGCTTTGTCACCCTCGTCGGAACTTTCCATTCCCGTCAAGCCGCTGCAACCGCTCAACGTCAACGCCGCTGCCACTGCCGCCGCACAAATTATCTTGGTAAATTTTTTCGACCTCATGCTTAAAGCACCTCCGTTGTCATTGTAATTTTTGCGCCGCCGATTGTCAATTCAAGTTTCGATTAGAAAAATTTTCCTTGAAAAATTTTCCCGCGTCGATTATAATTTTTTTGCAAACAAAAATACCTCGCGAAACTTTCTTGCGAGGTTTGAAAATGCTTGAAGGCGGTTCAGCCCCTCGTGTATGAGAAAATTACTACAAAGGTACTACGTTCAGTCGCTTAGCCGAGTCAGGGCTTAGGCGGCTGTTTTGCTTAGGTCGTGTTGATGAATCTAAAAGCAACGGTGAGTGAAAGCCCGGCCGTCACGGACGACGGCCGCCGGCGTTAAAAACATGGATGTTTTTATAGCCGGACTAACGCCCTTTTCTTTTGCTACTTTTCTTTTGGGCGCAACAAAAGAAAAGTAGAAAGAATTTTTCTTCTTGAGTGCGCGGGAAAATGTGTTATAATAAATCAGCTTTAAGCAACGGAATGGATTTTGTTAGGGAGGGACACATCATGGCGAACACGATTAATCCAAATTTTTTCAGAGCTTATCAAACGGCGGGACAATTCAGCAAACCGACGACCTCTTCCGCCAAGACAAACAAGATTGAATCCGAGAAAAATCTTTTGGAAAGTTTCGGAGCAAATGCCAACGTCGAATTCAGCGAAGCCGGCTTGAGTGCCATGAAGTTGCAAAGCGATAACGTCGACGAAGAGGCAGGCGGTGCCGTCAAGTCCGACGAGCAGAAACTTTCACCCAAAGCGCAGAGCTATCTTGAAAACCTTCGCAAGAAATACGGCGATTATAATTTCGTCGTCTCAAATGACATGGACACTTCCAAGACGCTCGGCAGCGACAAAGAGTATTCGGTCATGTTCACGACGGAAGAGCTTGAAAAGATGGCGGAAGACGACGAATACGCCGAAAAAGTCATGGGGCAAGTCGGAAATGCCGTCGACATGCTCAAAAATATTTTGGAAAAAGATTTGGGCGAAGGCGTTCAATTCTCTCAACTGGGCGTCTCAATCGACAGCGAAGGCAACATGACTCTCTTTGCGCAACTTGAAAAACTTTCCGCCGAACAAAAAGAACGTTTCGAGGCAGCCAAAGAGAAACGCGCCGAAGAACAAAAGAATACCGACAAGAGCCTCGACGACATGCCGCCCGAAGAAAGCACGAGTATTCTTTTCAAGAGTGCGGACGTTGAGGCGTCAACCGAAGAAGAATTGTTCGCCAAGATTTTCGGTATCAACTGGGATGACATTCCCGAAGAGGAAGCTCTCATCTGAAACACTTTGAATCAAAAAAAATCCCCGCTTCATTTACGAGGCGGGGATAATTTTTTTCGGGGTTACGGTAAAAGGTTCAGAGAATTTATCAGAGGTTGTTCTTGATAAGCGCAAAGAGTTTGGAATAGGACGTGACGCCCGTGAAGTGAGTTATCGCGGCGTCAATGCCGTTCGCCTTGATGAAGTCTTGAACTTCGACGGCTTCCTTGTCCTCGACGTAATCAAACTTGAGAGCGGCGGCGATAACCTTAGCCAAAGCAACGGGAGTTTTGCCGCGTTCAATCAGTTGCATTGCCGGACTTACCAGACGATCTCCGGCGGAAAGTTTTCTCTTCGGGCCGCGAGCCACACGAGTAACTTCATCGCTGATTTCGGGATTCTTGAAACGCGTTTCCGTCGTCATGACGTATTTTTGATGAACGGCGGGATCGAAATTGTATTTGTCAATCAACAGCGCGGAAGTTTCAGCCCACACTGCACGAGCCGCCGCAACAATATCCTCGTCGCGCATGGCGGAGCTTATATCGGGCAAGCCTTTTTGATAGGCGAGGTAAGCAATCGAGGCGTGTCCCGTGTTGACCGTGAAAAGTTTGCGTTCAATGTATGCGCCGAGGTTGTCGACGAGCGTCATGCCTTTAATCGCAGGCAGTTCACCGACGACGCCTTTGGAATCAACGTCCCATTCGGCGTAGGGCTCGACCTTGACCAAAAGTTTTTCGTAATTCTTCTGGAGCGGGACAATTCTGTCGACAGCGGCGTCGGGGAAGCCGATAAGCTTTTGGACTTCGGGCTTAACGTCGTCCGCAAGATTTTCATAGACGAAATTTTTCAGCACGGTCGAGCCGCCGACCATGTTTTCGCAAGCGATGATATTGAGCGGCGTCTTGTTCGTCGCAACGCGTTTGGTTAACCCTTTGGCGATATTCGGCGCGATGAATTTTAAAATGTTCGGACCGATAGCCGTCGTGATGATGTCCGCCTCAACAATCGCGTCGAGGAGCGCGTCAAGGTTTTCGTTGCTGTTAATCGCGCTGACGTTTTCGACAAGAGTTTTTTCAGCCTCGCCGAAGATTTGAACGTTGTACTTGCCCAGTTCGTTAATGTCATTGACGAGCGGGGCGGCAACGTCAACAAAGCTCACGTGATAGCTCGCTTGACTTAAAAGCAAACCGATAAAGCCGCGCCCGATATTGCCTGCGCCGAAGTGTACAGCCTTTTTCATGTCGTTACCTCCTGTTGTCAGGTTATTAGGGGCTGTTGGTAAATTCGAAAAGCAGCGGGTAGCGAGTGCCCGGCCGCACACGGACGTGCGGCCGCCGCGACTTAAAACCTGGAAGGTTTTATAGCGGACAAACGCCCTTTTCTTTTGCTACTTTTCTTTTGGGCGTAGCAAAAGAAAAGTAGATTCAATAAACAAAATTCATTGCAACGTTCAATCGAAGCCGACTATTTAATTTACCAACAACCCCTAGGTTATTAGAATTTTATTTCTTTACTACTAACCTACTTAAGTTTTGCAAAAAATTTTTCGTCGACGGGTTCCAACCAATCCGTTGAAACTTCCGAGCTTGCCTGCATGATTGAAAGATGTTGCATCATTTTTCCGGGAGCCGCGCCGTGCCAATGCTTGACGCCTTCGGGAACGGTGAAGACGACGCCGGGTATCAGCTTAACGGGTTCTTGTCCCCAGATTTGAACGTAGCCCGCGCCGGACTCTGCCACGAGAATTTGACAGGTGCCGTGGTGAATGTGCCAGAAGGTGTGCGCGCCGTCAATGAAGGTGACGTTTGCGACGTTGATTGAGTCTTTGGTTGAAAGCGGCGCAAGATAAGTTTGACCCGTGAAATATTTTTCGTAGTTGACGTTCGGATTGCCAATCGGGAAAATGACGCCTTCGGTCTCGGTGAGCTTTTGTATAACCTCCGCCTCCGAAGGATAATCCGTCGCTTGAGCCGTCATACCGAATGTTAAGCACGCCGCCGCCAATGTTGCCAAAAATTTTTTGTACGAAATCATTTCAATCACCTGTTTAAGGAACCGGGAACGAGGAACAAGTTTTTACAATTCCTAATTCCTCATTCCTAATTCCTAATTAACCTTAACCTTTCGTGAACATGTCGAAGAGAACTTGCGGGTCTTTGGTCGTGTAAGCTTTTTGCAAATCTGCTTCGGAATATTCCATTGTAATCGTTGCGAGGTTCGCGATAATCGCCAAGTGGTCGTCGCCTTTGCCCGCGATACCAACAATCAAATGCGCGGTGTTTTCGTCGGAGAACTTGACGCCTTGAGGATATTGCATGACGACGAGACCGGTTTTGATAACGTGTTTCTTAACAGCATTTTCGCCGTGAGGTATCGCAATTCCTTGTCCGATATAAGTTGAAATGTCACGTTCGCGAGCCAACATGCCTTCGATATATTCTTTTTCGACGTAGCCGCTCTTGAAGAGAAGTTCGCCCGCCGCTTTGATAGCTTCTTCTTTGCTGACGGATTTCAAACCGACTTTGACATTTTCTTTAAGCAAGACGCCTTCTTTGAGAGATTGAGTTTCTTCTTCGGCAACGCCGGCATCTGCAGCGGGAGCAGACACGCCGCCGCCTTTGAGGCGTTCACTGATAACGTCGTAAACATTGTTGTTGGTGAAGTCCTTAACCCAAATGTGTTCGGCTTGCGGAGAGTCTGCTCTTGCGCGTTCGGCAAGTTTTTCGTGCGAAACGACAATCTGTGCATCTTTCGGAATGTTGCCGATAGCGAAATTCTTAACCGTGATATTCTTGTAGCCGTCCTTGTGAAGTTTTTTGCGGAGAGCAGCCGCGCCGAGTGCTGAACTGCCCATGCCTGCGTCGCAAGCGTAAACGATGAATTTAATATCCGCGCCCGCAACTTGTTTTTCGCCTTCGACAGACTGACCTTTGGAGGCAGCCTTCATGGATTTCATGTTGGCTTGAGCCGCTTCGAGTGCGTCTTCTTTTTCTGCATCAGCCGCCGCCGTAGCTTTGATAAAGACTGAACTGATTGCAAAACTTACTGCCGCCGCCGCCACAACTGCCGCAACGTTAGCGAAGTACGCGCCGGGAGCCGTCATAGCCATGATAGCGATAAAGGAACCGGGAGCCGCAGGAGCAACCAAGCCGCCGTTGAGGAGTGTCAAAGTGAAAACGCCGGTGACGCCGCCCGCCATAACTGCAAGAATCAGAGCGGGTTTCATGAGGACGTAGGGGAAATAAATTTCGTGAATACCGCCGAAGAAGTGAATGATGACTGCGCCGGGAGCCGAACCTCTTGCGTTGCCGACGCCGAAGAGTGAATAAGCAAGCAAGACGCCCAAGCCGGGACCGGGATTCGATTCAATCATGAAGAAAACCGATTTGCCGACTTCCTGTGCCTGTTGCATGCCGAGCGGAGTGAAGACGCCGTGATTGATTGCGTTGTTGAGGAACAAAATTTTTGCCGGCTCAACCAAGATTGAAACGAGCGGAAGAAGTCCCGCGCTGACGATTGCACCGACCGCCGAGGCAAGTCCGTCCGTGATGCTTGAAACAATCGGACCGACAAAGCTGTAAGCCGCGCAGGCGAGTATGCCGCCGATAATACCTGCCGAAAAGTTGTTGACGAGCATTTCGAAGCCGCCGGGGATTGAG
Source organism: Selenomonadaceae bacterium (assembly GCA_017535925.1). Lineage (GTDB taxonomy): Bacteria > Bacillota > Negativicutes > Selenomonadales > Selenomonadaceae > Quinella. The sequence goes on from JAFXTD010000028.1 coordinate 67,022, forward strand.
TCTTGAGCTGCCTCGTCAAATTTTTTAATCGCGACGCCGCCGATAGGACCCATAATCATTGCGCCCATGAACATCGGAATATCGGTGCCGACGATAATGCCCGCCGTGGCAATCGCGCCGACGACGCCGCCTCTGTGACCGTTGACGACCTCGCCGCCCGTGAAGCCGATTAACAGAGGCAAGAGCCATTTCGCCATAGGTCCGACAAGTTCAGCCAGACCTTCGTTGGGAATCCAACCTGCAGGAATAAAAAGTGCTGTGATAAAACCCCAAGCAATGAACGCGCCGATATTGGGCATGACCATTGCGCTGAGGAAGCGACCAAATTTTTGCATCGCCTCTTGCATGGATAACACCTCCAAAAAATCAATGTGGAATTAGGAATGAGGAATTGGGAATCGGGAAAACGAATTTAATTCCTAATTGCCTTTTAAATCCTACGTTGAATTTTAAATGCCCTCGCGTCTTTTGGCAAGCAAAACAACTTGCGAGGCGTCCGTTGCCTTTGCAGACAAAATTTAACGGCGGCACATTGCAAGCAACCCGAATTGTCCGCAATGAAAAATTTATTCTTCGATAATGTCTGCAATCGTCAAGGACAAATTCTTGACAAGGAAAGTTTGCAAGTTATAATTGACACAAACTTTTAAAAGAAAGGACGTTGCCGCTATGGAAGTCGGCGAAGTTGAAAAGAGTTTCCTGCGCCCGATTGACAATACGTCTGTCGTGCAACAAGTTATCGACCGTTTGACTTACGCAATGATTTACAAAGAACTTCGCCCGGGTGACAAGTTGCCGACTGAAATGGAATTGGCGGCTAGCTTCGGTGTCGGGCGCAATTCTATCCGCGAGGCAATAAAAATTTTGGTGTCGTTCGGCGTGCTTGACATTCGAAGACCGGAAGGAACATTCGTGGCAAGCGGCTTTTCCGACAAAATGATTAACCCGCTGCTCTACGGAATAATCCTCGACCAATCGGATTCTCCTGACAGCCTCAAAGAATTGCGCGAGTGGATTGACTTCGGCATTTTGGAATTGGCAATGGAAAAGGCAGAGCCCGAAGATTTGTTTCAGCTTGAGGAGCAACTCAACAAACTCTTGGCGGAAATCGACGGCGGCAACGTGGAAAACGTTTTCATTGCAGACGATCATTTTCACGAGGCAATTTCGACGGCTGCGCACAATTCATTGCTCGGACAAATTGCAAAGCTTGTTCGGACTTTGACAAGCGAAATACGCATGAGCATAATTCGCAACATGATTAATCTCGGCAAAAGCGCGGAACTCAAAAAGGCGCACGAAGATTTATTTCACGTTGTAAAGGACAAAAACGACACTGCGGCTCGTCAAATGCTCGTCGAAGGATATTTCTATCGCTACAAAATTTTGCGCAAATAATTTTCAAACAAAAGCCTCCCGCGTCGCAGGAGGTTTTTTGATACAAATTTTTCGAGGAGGGTTAATCGTGTTCAAAATTTTTATCGCGCTGATTTTTTTCGTAATGCCCTTGACGGCTTGGGCACAAAGTCAAAACATTTCTATTGACGGAGACCACGGGAAACTTGCCGCTGTCTTGCAGACGCCCGACAATCAAAAAAATTATCCGCTCGTGATACTTTGTCACGGCTTCACGGGTAACAAAGAAAATTTCTTGCTGACAAAGCTTGCCGACGATTTGGAGGCGCGCGGCATTGCCTCGATTCGCTTTGACTTCAACGGACACGGCAAAAGCGACGGCGACTTCCAAGACATGACGGTGCTCAACGAAATTGAAGACGCAAAAAAAATTTACGACTTCGCCTCACGCTTGCCGAATGTCAAAAGCATTTCAATCGCGGGTCACTCTCAAGGCGGCGTCGTTGCCTCGATGGTTGCCGGCGAACTCGGCTCGAAAAAAATTAAAGCCGTCGTCTTGATGGCTCCCGCTGCTGTCCTTCGCGACGACTCTCTGCGCGGAAATTTATTCGGTGTAACTTATGACGCGCTCAATCCTCCCGAATACGTCGAAATTTTCGGCGGGCACAAAATCGGACGCAACTACATCTTGACCGCGCAGACTTTGCCGATTTATGAGACGGCGGAAAAATTTACGGGCAATGTTTTGATGATTCACGGCACGGGCGACGTTGTTGTCCCTTACACTTACAGCTTGAGCTACAAAAAAATTTACAGGCACGGCGAAATTAAATTGCTTGACAAAGCCGACCACAGCTTTACCGGCGAGGAAAGTCTCGTTGCAAAAATCGCCGCCGATTTTCTTGCCGAAAAAATTATCGGGAGCCGTCATGGATGACGCAGCAAAAGAAAATCGGAAGCGGGCACTAAATTTTTCGAGGCGGCAGGAAAATTTTCTTCGGGCGGCGAAGTTTTGCGTAAATATTTTTCGACTTTGAAAGGAGCAACTTAAATGATAGGTGTCAGAAATGTTGTTGCGATAGTTTGCGGCGGCGGTCCCGCGCCCGGTATCAACGCCGTTATCAACGCGGTAACCAACACGGCGAATCGTCACGGCTGGGACGTTTTGGGCATGTACGACGGCTTTTCGCATCTCGGTCGCGGTGAAAAAAGTTACATTCGTCTCGACGGCGCGGCTGTCAACAGAATTCACTTGACGGGCGGCTGTATCCTCCGCATGTCACGTTTCAATCCTACAAAAAAAGAATCCGATTTGCGCACGGTCGTCGACACGTTGACGGAATTGGGCGTCGGCTACCTCGTGACAATCGGCGGCGATGATACCGCATTCAGCTCGTCGGCAGTCAGCGAATACGCACGCAAACTCGGCAGGACGATTAACGTCGTTCATGTCCCGAAGACTATCGACAACGACTTGCCGCTGCCCGAAGGCATTCCGACTTTCGGCTTTGAAACCGCTCGCGCTTTCGGCACAACCGAAATTCAAAACCTCATGGAAGACGCTCACACTTCCAACAACCGCTGGTACTTCACAATCGCTATGGGCAGAACCGCCGGTCATTTGGCATTGGGCATGGGTCGCTCTGCAGGCGCGGCTGTCACGATTATCCCCGAAGAGTTCCCGCAAGAAAAAATCCGTCTGCAACAGGTCGTCGACATTATCACCGGCTCGATTGTCAAACGCTATCTTATCGGCAAAAATTACGGCGTCGCGGTCGTCGCGGAAGGCGTCATTGAAAAAATCGCCGAAGAAGACTTCCAAGAGCTGGGCAACGTCGTTCTCGATGAGCACGGTCACATTCGCTACGCGGAACTTGACTTCGGCGAAATCCTCAAGCAAAAAGTTTTGGCTGAATTGAAACGTATCGGCATTAAAATTTCTATCGTCGATAAAGAAATCGGCTACGAACTCCGCTGCACGGCTCCCATTGCTTACGACATTGACTACGCAAGAAATTTGGGCTACGAGGCAATGCAATTCCTCATGCGCGGCGAAAGCGGTGCTCTTATCACGATTCAAGACAACAAGGCAGTGCCGCTCCGTTTCGAAGATATTCGCGACCCCGAAACCGGCAAGACTTACGTCCGCAAAGTCAATATCAACTCCGTGCATTACAGAATTGCTCGCGGCTTCATGACTCGGTTGGAAAAGGGCGACCTCGACGACGCCGGCGTTGCCAATGCCTTCCGCATGAGCCCCGAAGAGTTCAAGAATCGTTACATGTATCTCTTCGACGACGAGCCCACTCTCGACAACGCATAAAATCATCTCAAATAAATTTTATCCCCCGCAGAATTTTGACGGGGGTTTTCTTTTGTTGCGCCATGTTCAGCTTTCAGCTGTAAGAATTTTTTCTAACAGCTAACCACTAACAGCTGACCGCTAAATTCATTGACGAAACCAAAAAATTTTGCTAAAGTTTGCTTTGAGGTGATGAAAATATGCGTAAAAAAATTTTGGCAGCGATAACTGCGGGTTTGATAGCTTTTGCGCCGTTTACAGCTGTCGATGCCATGCCCCGCGACCAAATTGCCAAAATTCAAGTCAAGAAGGCGAAGGATTTCAAGTATTGGACTAAAGGCTCGGTTGCGAATCAAAAATTGGTCGAATATGTAACCGACGTGACGAACAAGAAGAGCAAAAATTTTATTCCCGTCGAGGACAGGTACGCGGTTTTCGACATGGACGGAACTTTTATCGGCGAGAGCATGCCGTGCTATTTCGAGTGGATGCTTTATCTTGAACGCGCCCTTCACGACCCCGATTATACGCCGTCAGCCGAAGATTTGGAGTATGCAAAAATGGTTGACGCCGAAATTAAAGCGGGACACTTCATGACGGGCAAATTTCCCAAAGGAATCGACTTGGGCGAGGCAAAATCTCAACAATCGGTTTTCGCAGGCATGACGCCGAAAGATTACGAGGCTTACGTCCGCAAATTCATGAATAAACCCGTCGAAGGTCTCACGAATTTAAAATGGGGCGAAGCATTTTATTTGCCGATGGTCGAAGTCATAAAATACTTGCAGGCGAATGACTTCAAAGTTTATATCGTCACGGGCAGCGACCGTCCCGCAATGCGCGTCATGGGTTCGGAACTTTTGAAAATCCCGTATGACAATGTAATCGGCACGAACCCGCAGATAATTGCGGCTCATCAAGGCGACGTTTCGGCGGACAACTACGCATATCGCCACGACGATTATCTGATTCGCGGCGGACTCACTCAAAAGAACTTGAAAATGAACAAAGTCGTTGCTATCGAACACGAAATCGGCAAGCAACCTGTTTTGGCGTTCGGGAACAGCGGCGGCGACACTTCCATGCTCAATTACGCGATAACCGGCAACAAATACAAAAGTTTGGCGTTTTTTGTCATCTGCGACGACACGGAGCGCGAACTCGGCAACATTGACAAGGCGAACGGTTGCATTAAGCTTGCCGAAAAGAACGGCTGGATAAAAATTTCCATGCGCGACGACTTCAAGACGATTTACGGCGACAACGTTAAGCGTTCGAAATAAAATTTGGCAAAAAAATCAGGGCTTGACTCCGAAAAAGAGTTAAGCCCGTTTTTTCAATTAGGAATTAGGAATGAGGAATTAGGGGCTGTTGGTAAATTAAAAAGTAGCGGTTGGCGAGTGCCCGGCCGTCATGGATGACGGCCGCCGGCGATATGAACAGGATGTTCATCCGCCGGGTTAAGCACCTTTCTTTTTGCTACTTTTTCTTTGGTGCCGGCAAAGAAAAAGTAGATTCAATAAACAAAAGTTATTGAGACGCTTAATCGGTGCCGACGTTTTAATTTACCAACACGCTCTAGGAATGGGGAATGAAAAAATTTTTTCGTATCGTGTAACGAAATCGGATTTGAAACGTATAAGCTGCAGAAAACAAAATCACAATCAAAAGCAAAGGAGAATGATTAACATGACGAACGAAATCAAAATCAACAACGAGGAAATGCTCAACATGGAAGAATTGGATGCGGTGGCAGGCGGTGCAAGTGTCGGTTCATGGTTTAAAGCAATCGGCGGCACTTTACTGGGAGTCGGCGCGGCGGTGGCTTCAATCACAAATCCCGCACTTATCGGCGTGGCAGTCGTTTCCTTAGCACAAGGTGCAAGCGGCATTATCGAGGTTACAAAAGGATGATTATCAAAAAACTTTTAAAAAAGCTCTTCGGCGCATATCGGAGAGCTTTTTTTAATTGGGAATTTGGAATTGGGAATGAAACCCCTGACCCCTGACCCCTAAATTTGACTTGCTTTATTTTTTCTTGTAAGGCGTGTTATAATTGCAAAAAAATTTTCTTGGAGTGATTCGGATGTTCAGATTTGCGCACAACAACTTGAATGTGCTCGACTTGGAGCGCAGCAAGAAATTTTATGCGGAGGCACTCGATTTGCACGAGGTCGGCGGGCTTGACGGCGGCGAAGATTTTAAAATCATTTATCTCGGCGATTCTTTCGGCAGTCATCACAAATTGGAGCTGACTTGGCTCAAAGAAAAGACGACGCCTTACGAATTGGGCGATAACGAAGTACATTTGGCGTTCACGACGAAAAATTTTGACGCGGCGCACGCCCGGCACGAGAAAATGGGTTGCATTTGCTACGAGAACAAAGAGATGGGAATTTATTTTATCGAAGACCCCGACGGCTATTGGCTTGAAGTTTTACCGGAGTGATTGTCATGAAAAAAATTTTGGCAGCGACTTTGATTATCGGAAGTATGTTTTTCTCATCAATCGGAAACGCGGAAATAAAAACTTACACGGCGACGAGCGAGGAAGTTGCCGACAAATTCGAAGCTCAAGAGGTCGTCAAACTTCGCGCACGCGACAAGGCGATTAAAATTGCGTTGACGGAGGCGGGCAATTATCTCAAAAGCAATTCCGAATTGACCGACGATGAAATTTCCGCGATAACCTCCAACAGCTTTGAACTCGTCGGCTTGCCGCAATACAATCGCACGGACAAAAGCTCAACTTGGTCGGCGACGGTTGAAATCAAAATCGACGACGCCGAAATTAAAAATTGGCTCAATCGCGACGAAAGAGACAAACATTCGCTGATTAATCAGACCAAAGACACGCAAAAACTTTTCGCGGCGAACGACCTTAGGCTTGAGGAATTTCGCACGCGCGCAAAAAATTCTTCCAAGCAGGAGCGCAATCAACTCAAGGCGGCTTTCGGCTACGTCGACAAAGAATTTCTTTCCAATCAAAAAGTTGCTGACGGCAATAAATTTTATTACAAGGGGCGTTTCGACGACGCGATAAAACTTTACACGGAGGCTCTTGAGCTCAACGAGGACAATGTCGTCGCCTGCAACCTGCGCGGAAATATTTACGGTCTCTTCGCCATGAATCAGAAAAATATTCCGGTCGCCGAGAGCAATCGTCGACAGGCACTTGCCGACCTCGACAAAGCACTTCGACTCAATCCGAATTACGCCGACGCTTACGGCAATCGAGGCTTCGTCTACTACGGCGCAAAAAATTTTTCGGCGGCGATAAAAGATTTTGACAAGGCGATTCAACTCAATCCGAACGACGCGCAGAATTATACTTATCGCGGGTTTTGCTATCGGCAGACGGACGTTGCCAAAGCGGCAGCCGATTTCGACAAGGCGGTTGAACTTTTGCCGAACAATCCGAGCGTTTATTTCAATCGCGGCAATTTTTACGAGCACGACGTGAAAGATTTTTCTAAGGCGGTTCAAGATTATTCGCGGGCGATTGACTTGACGACGCGTGAAGATTTGCTTGCCGTGAATTATCAAAATCGAGGCGATGCCTATCGCAAGCTGAACATGTTCGGCAAGGCGATTGAGGATTACACGCGGGCTATTGAATTCATGGAAAAGCCGGCGCAAAAAAATCCTCTGTTGCCTTGGGTCTATCGCAGTCGCGGCGAATGTTATCGTTCACTCGGTGACGGCGCGAACGCTCAAGCAGATTTAAATAAGTTCGCAGAATTGCAACGCAGATAATCAAAAAGGAGCCGCTTTGTCAATTGGGAATTGGGAATGGGGAATGGGGAATGGAAAAACAATTACTAATTCCTAATTCCTAATTCCTAATTGAATTTGCGGCTCCAAAATTTTTTTCGATAAATTTTATTCGATTTCAATCAGTTCGTATTGAGGATTGCCCATGCCTTTTTCCGCCATAGCCGAAAGTTGCCTCAAGCCGTGACGAGTTTCAATGCGCTCCTGCATGTCGTAAGAATCGTGAGCGGCGTAAATCATATCGGCGCAAGCTTGGTCGACGGCGAGGATGTCTGTCGAAACTGCAATGCCTATATCCTTCATGGTCGGTTCGGCAGCCGTGACGCCCGCGCAATCGCAATCGACACTGATTCGGCGCATGACGTTGAGGAAAACAATGTGCTTGCCGAAGTAGTTGCAAGTCGCCTGCGCGCTGTCAGCCATGAGCTCCATGAAATATTCTTTGTCCGGCCATTCAAGATAATTTTCGGGGACGTTATTCGGGTCGACGCCGTGAACTTGTGCTTTGCCCAAATGCCCGCTCGCGTTGCCGATACCGATGTTTTTCATTGAGCCGCCGAAGCCGCCCATTGCGTGTCCTTTAAAATGCGTGAGGACAATCAGCGAATCATAATTGACGAGGTGCGCGCCCATTGCAACCTCTTTAAGATGGAAGCCGTTGCGAACGGGAAGGTTGACAACTTTTTCGTCCTCGTCCATTATGTCGACGGGGCAGAACGTCCAGCCGTTGACTTTCAAAGTTTCGCGGTGTCCTTCGGTCGTAAATCTGTCGCCTTTGTAAAGCGTGTTGCATTCGACGATAGCCGAGTTGGGAACTTGCGCTTGGAACGCTTGAACCATATCGCGAGGCAAAATGTTCGGTCCGTTTTTTTCGCCGGTGTGAAGTTTGATTGCAACCTTGCCGAAAATATTTTCGTCAATCATTTTGTAAAGCTTGATTAAATGTTCGGCGTCGATTTTTTTTGTGAAGTAAACCTTTGCTGCCGAGCCCTGATACTTTTCGCCGGTCACGTTCTTTGAGCCGACGACGGGAGCTTGTTTAGCCATAAAATTTCCTCCTCAACCCCGCGCAGGGGTTTTTTCTTATCATAATCTTTGGAGTTTACTCAAGTCAAGCTTTAACGACGCTGATTCTCTGTTGAATGTGTTTGCCGCTTGCGATTTCGTCGACCATTGCCAAAGCATAATCCGCATAACTTATGACGCTTTCGCTCGCAGAATTCAAAGTAAATTCTTCGCCCGCGAGAATGTATTTGCCGGTTCGTTCGCCGTCGGGTTGAAAATCTGCCGCAGGACTTACAAACGTCCATTTAACATCGTTGCGCTTGCGAAGTTCGTCGAGTTCATCAGCTTGAGCTTTTGCGGTCGGAAAATATTCTGCGGGAAATTCGGGCGTCTTGAAAAGTTGCGTCGTATGTTCCTTATCGACGAAAAGACTGCCCGCACCTCCGACGATTAAAAGTCTGACATTCGTGCCGCTCAAAAGGTCGCAAAGGTGTTGGCTTGTCGTGGTGTGCAAAGGAAGAGTTTCGGGTGTCCATGCTCCGAATGCGTCGACTACCGCGTCGAAATTTTCCAAGTCGCTTTTCTTCAAGTCGAAAATATCTTTGACGATAATTTTGTTCGCGCCGTCGACTTCCGCCGCTTTACGAACGAATGCCGTGACCTCGAATCCGCGAGCCGCTGCCTCTGCAACGACTTTCCGTGCCACTCTGCCTGTTGCTGCCACTACTGCGATTTTCATTTTGAAATCCTCCTTAAAACTTGTGCGCCGCGCTTGTCGAGGTCAAGAATCAAAGCTTTTGAATTGACATCGTGAACTTTGAACGCCTCGACCATTGCGGAGGCGATTTTTTCTTCAAGTTGAGTCCTTGCGGAGGTGAAAGCTATCAAACACGAACCCGCGCCCGATATTGCCGAACCGAATGCTCCCGCTGCTTTTGCCGCCTCGAAAACTTCCGTCATGCCCGGCACCAATTTTTTTCTGTACGGTTGATGGAGTGCGTCGTCGAAGGCAAGAGGCAATAAATCTTCGCGCCCCTCGACCAACGCCGCGATTAACATTGACGCTCGGCTGACGTTGAATATCGCGTCTTTCATTGAAACATTTTTTGGCAAGACCTTTCGCGCCAACTGCGTCGACAATTCGAAATCGGGAACGGCAACGATTAATTTCAATCTGATTCGCGGCAGGAAAGAAAAAGTTTGAACTTCGCCTCTGTCCATGACGCTGACGGTAAAGCCGCCGAAAATTGCGGGCGCGACGTTATCGGGGTGACCTTCAAGCTCCGTTGCCAATTTTAAAAGTCCGTGACGATTGAGCGGCGAACCCAAAATTTCATTTGCGGCAGTCAAGCCGGCAACAATCGCCGTCGAAGAAGAACCGAGCCCGCGCGAAATCGGGACGTTGTTTTTCGTGCGGATAATCGCGCCTTTGAATTCGTCTTCACGCCCGACTTCCTGCAAAAGTCGACGAACGGCTTGCCAAGTTAAATTTCTTCTGCCGCGAGGAATTTTTTCGGCATCCTCGCCCGTCGACTCAACGATAACTTTGCTGCTCTTTATAAGCGTCAAGTCGAGGTAATTATAAATTGACGTTGCCAAGCCGAGACAGTCGAAGCCGGGTCCGCAGTTTGCTGAAGTGCCGGGCACTCGAACGCGGGCGCGATTTTTTTTGTCCGTAAAATTTTTTTCCATAGCGTTCACTCAACCCGAATCACATTGAAAATTCCATCGACGACCGACAAAACCTTTAACGCCGCCTGCGCCTCCAAAATATTTTTGTGCTTGACCTTGTGAGTTATGACGACGATCTCTACGTGGTCTTTGAGCTCCGTTCTCGTCTGCACGACCGACTTCAAGCTGACATCGACGTTGCCGAAAGTCGTTGCGATTTTTCCGAGAACACCGGGCTTATCGTCGACGAGCAAGCGAATGTAATAGGAGGAAACGGTTTCTTCGACGGGGCAAATCGTGCGTTGATGATAGCAAGTGCAACCGAAACGTCCTGCCGAGTTTCGACTAAGCCCGCGAGCAATTTCGATAATGTCACTGACGACAGCGGAGGCAGTTGGCTTGCCGGCACCCGGTCCGAAGAACATTGCCTCTTCAATCGGCCAGCCGCGAACGAAAACGGCATTGAGTACGCCGTTGACTGCAGCAAGCGGATGCTCTTTCGGCAAGAGGACGGGATTAACGCGAACGTCGACGCCAAGTTCGGTATCGCGCCCGACGGCAAGAAGTTTCACGACGTAGCCGAGTTCGTTTGCATAATTAATATCTTCGGGCGTGATATGAGTAATGCCCTCGACTGAAACATCCTCGAAGCGCACGCGGGAATTGAAAGCAATCGAGGCAAGTATGGCGATTTTGCGAGCAGCGTCTTTGCCCTCAACATCGGCGGCGGGATTTGCCTCCGCGTAACCGTGAGCTTGAGCCTCTTTCAAAACGGTGTCGTAATCTGCTCCGCTGTCACTCATCTTCGTGAGCATGTAATTGGTCGTGCCGTTGACAATGCCCAAAACTTCCGTGATTTTGTTTGCTGTCAAGGATCGTTTGAGCGGCATGATAATCGGAATGGCTCCTCCGACCGCCGCCTCGAAGAGGAAATCGATTTGATGAGCGTCCGCCGCGTCGAAGAGTTCATGACCGAATTGCGCGACGACATCTTTGTTTGCAGTGACGACGTGTTTGCCGTGAGCCATCGCCTGCAAGATAAAATCTTTCGCGGGTTTGACGCCGCCCATAAGTTCGACGACGATTTTTATTTCGGGGTCGTTCAAAATTTCGTCGTAATCATTTGTGGCAGGCAAGCCGCGTTCTTGAAGAGCGGGAATCTCTCTCGGCAAGACAAGAATTTTTTTTATGTCAATCGCGCTGTCTGCTCTTTGCGTGATAATGTCCCGATTGTTTTTCAAAACTTCAATGACGGAGCCGCCGATTGTGCCCGCGCCGAGCAATCCGATTTTTACGCTGTCCATAGTGAATCGTCCTTTCCGAATTTGATTATCAGTCGAATATTCTGCCGCCGAAAAATTTTTCCTGCAACGGGTGCACGGTGTCACAGCGAAATAATTTTTATCAGCGCGGCGAAGCCCAGACAGATTATCGACAAAAGCCACGTGAAGCCGAAAGAGGCTTTGATATGTTCTTTTATGTCGACTTCGGCAAGCCCGACGCCCAACAGTGCGGCAGGAACCATCGGGCTGATGAACGTCGCGCAGTTGCGGCAAATCAGCATGGCGGCGGTTACGCTTTCGGCACTGACGCCAAAATTTTCCCCGATACCAATCATGACGGGCAACATGCCGTAAAAATAGCTGTTGGTGTCGAAAATCAAAGCCAGCGGTACACTGAGCGCGCCGATTATAACGGACAGATGTTCTCCGAAAATTTCGGGCAAAATCAGCGTGACAAGATTGGACATGCAATTAATTACGCCGGGAATTTTCGCGCCGTCAACCGTCACTTCCTTAACAAAGATGCCCATCAAAACTGCCGCAGCCAAAAGTGTCGAACACATCATGAGCGCGGGCGCGGCGTGCGCATTTATGATTTTCTTGTGAGTCTTCGCGTCGAGTCCGTAATTCGCAATGAGTGCCAACGATAAGCCGACCATGAACGGCACGTAATCGGGAATTTTTGTGACAACCAGCGTGGCGATAACGGCAAGCGTCAACAGCACATTGAAGATAAAAATTTTTTTGTCGCGTGGAGATTTATCGTCGACTTCGGGCGATTTAAAATTTTGTTCGAGAACGAGACCTGCGCCGAGCTGTTTTTCTTGAATGCCCGCAAGTACGCCGTGAGCCAAACAGATTATGACGCCGAATATTTGCACGGGCAGAATCATTTGCCAAAGGTCGCCCGCCTCCACGCCCAAAACAGTTGCCGCACGCACCGTCGGACCTGCCCACGGCATCAAATTCATTATTCCCATCGGCAAAACCATGACACGCAAAAGTGTCGTCGTGCGCATGTTCATCTTCCGATAAATCGGCAACATTGCGAAGATAACGATTAGGAATGTCGAGGCGCCGCTGCCGTCCAAGTGCGCGACAATCGTTAAAATCGTCGTCATCATTGTCACGCCGATAACGCTTGTGCCGATATGCCGCGTCAGCCTGTCAACCATAACGGCGAACATGCCCGCCTCGTTTATCACGCTGAAATAAAGCACGCTGAACATAAACAGCGCGGCAGTCGGGGCTGTGCTGCCGAATCCCGCCTTGATTAAGTTGCCGAGGTCTGTAATGCTATAGTATCCCCCCCCACGTCGTCAGAAATATGCCGAGGATTATCGGGAACAAGATAAATGCAACGGCGGGCACGGTTTTACTTTTGAACAACGACAGCATTATTGCCGCCATGCACAAGAAGCCGCATATGCCGATAAGCGTTTGATTCATTGAGCAGCACTCCTTAACTCATAAAAAATAAAAGCCGCCTGACATTGAGCGGCGCGCTTACGAAAAAATTTTTACGACTGAATCAAATTCAAAAGATTTTTGTAATTATTGGCGACTTTGATAACGTAATGGACGGTCTCCGAATAATTCGGAACGCCACCGTGTTTTTCGACGGCACCGGGTCCGGCATTGTAAGCGGCAACGGCATCCGTCACGGAATAAACTCCCCAGTCTTTGAAGCGACCGAGTTGGTTCTTGATATAAATCGTGCCGCCGATAATATTTTCAAGCGGGTTGTGAGGATTGACGCCCAAGCCCGCTGCAGTCGACGGCATGAGTTGCATCAAGCCGATTGCTCCGACGGGGCTGGTTGCGTGGAAATTAAATTCGCTTTCCGCCTCCATAATCGACGTAATCAAAATCGGGTCGACTTGATATTCGCTGGAAGCGTAGAGAATCGCCCGCGTTATCCAATCGCATTCAACCTCGTTGCCGTTGTAGCGATTGACCGTTTGATAAATCGCGCTGTAATAATCAGCCGCCTCGCCCTCGCCGCCGAACAGAAACATAACACTCATCAACACGCCTATAAAAATTTTCTTCAATGTCACGGTATCAGCTCCCTTTCAAAAAAATTTTTCAGATTATAACACAGAATTGCGCCTCGCAAAATTTATATCGACAAAAAAATTAAAAACCTCTTCAAAAAGTTCGAAGAGGCTCTTAATTTTCAAAGCTTGAGAAAAAAATTATTCTTCGGTATAAAATTTAACTTCATTGCCGAAACGAAGACGCGGAGGGCGAGGACCTTTGACAGCGATTTGACCGGGCATGGTTGCTTCGCCGTTGACGACGATTGTGCAGTGTCCTTCTTCGCGCAGATTTTTATTTGCGGCGTCACCGACGAAAACCACGTCGAATTCGCTCTTGCCGACTTTGAGTTTGTCGCCGACAGCGATTTCCGCCGCCAATTCGCCGACGGTGTGCTCGACGACCATGTCTTTCAACGCGGGGCGAATCTTCTCGTTCATCAGAATGAAACTGCTGTTGCTTTCAAGGTAGGTCACTGCGTCCTTACCTATGCTCGTCATCTTCACTTCGTATTTAACCATATCAATCAACCTCCTCATTGCACATAATACCACACCTGCCGAAATATTCAAGAAAAATTTGCAAGGCGGCAAGCGAATTGATTGCGATAAATTTTTTTATGAATTATAATCTGCGCGTGATTCAATGTGCGAAAATTTTAAGGAGGAATATTTTTTGAGCGTCAGAAAAAAAATCGTCTTGCTTATGATTTTGACGGCGATTCAATTTCCTTGTGCGAGCCACGCGGCGGAAGAGGATAAAGAACTTTCGCTTATCGCTGCCGAACAGGAAAAATCGGGCGAAGACGAACAACTCGACGAAATAAATCCCGCGCTGACTGAAAGCCTTTCAACCGAACGAACTCAAGAGACCGACAAGGAGATAAAGGAGCGCAAGAAGAAACTTCAGCAGGCACGCAAGGAAAAAGAAAAGACCAACGAACAAAAACTCAAGGAGAGTGAAAATCGGAAAGACAAGCAGCGTAAGGAAGAGACGATTGTCATTGAGCAGCCGAAGCCGGAGCCAAAGCCTCAACCCAAACCGACAGTTGAACCAAAGCCTAAACCTCAACCGATAGTCGAGCCGAAGCCCGAGCCTCAACCGATAGTCGAGCCCAAGCCTCAACCACAACCGACAATCCAGCCCAAGCCTCAACCTCAACCGCAACCGATAGTCGAGTCCAAGCCTCAACCACAACCGCAACCGACAATCCAGCCCAAGCCTCAACCTCAACCGCAACCGATAGTCGAGCCCAAGCCTCAACCGCAACCGCACTCAACAATTGAAGTACCTTCGACACCGCCGCCGACACAAACAGTCGAAACGGTTGCCTTGCCGAATCAAAAAAGCGTCTACGCCAATTTTGCGGAAGTGTCTCGCGCAGTGAAATTTGTCCCGTTGTATATGCCGAGAAAATCCGGCTACGAGATAACGGCACTCTACGCCGGGCATGGCATCGCCGAAATTCGTTACGGTCGCAGATGGGAGCCGACGGTCTCTTTGACGGTAAGGACTCATAAACGAGCGGCGGGCGAGGAACTTCAAGACATAAGCGGCGTGACGGGTGTCAAGTGGCGTGTCGATACTTCGACGGGCACAACAATTTATATCGCAAAAATTTCCGAAACTCAACAAGTTGCGGCGTGGGCTGTCGGGCAATACACCTTCTCTGCACGAGCAGAAAATTTATCTTACGCGGGCTTCCATTCGCTTGTTGCAGATGAGCTTGTAGAATTGTCGACGCATTACTATTTAGATTTGTAGGAATTAGGAAGTAGGAAGTAGGAAGTAGTAACTAGGAACTAGGAACTAGGGGCTGTTGGTAAACTCAAGTAAAAGAAAAACATAAGCAGTTCTTTGATAAAATGAGTTTGAAAGAAGTGAACAACTTATGTCAAATTCATTTTACCACAAAGATTTAACGGACGCTCAATGGAACAGAATAAAA
>JAFXTD010000029.1 GCA_017535925.1 Selenomonadaceae bacterium
AACATTGTCGAGAGATTTTTTCAGCGAATCAAGAATTACCGTCACATCTCTACTCGTTATGACAAATTGGCTTTTTGTTTTGAGAAATTCGTTTTACTCGCTGCTTGTGTTATTCACTTTTAATTTACCAACAGCCCCTAGTTCCTCGTTCCTATGTTCCTACAAGATTGAACGATAAATTTCGGCGATTTCCTCTTTGGTTACGTCGCGGGGATTGCCGGGCGTGCAAGCGTCTGCAAGAGCCGATTCCGCCAAAAAGTCAATGTCCTCTGCCTTCACGCCCAATTCGGATAATTTGGTAGGAATGCCGACATCGGTGCTCAACTTGGCAACGGCATCAATGGCGGCGGCGCGGTATTCGTCTTGAGTCATTTCGTCGACACCGGCAACACCCATTGCGCGAGCAATTTCACGGTAGCGTTCGCCGGTTGCGGGTGCATTGAATTTCAAAACGGGAGCAAGCAAAATCGCGCAGGCAGTTCCGTGCGGAATATCATAAACCGCGCTCAACGGATGCGCCATTGAGTGGTCAATGCCCAAACCGACGTTCGAGAAACCCATGCCCGCGATGTATTGTCCGAGTGCCATAGCCTCACGACCTGCAGGGTCGCCCTTAACCGATTTCCTCAAGTTCTTTGAAATAATTTCAATCGCTTTGAGGTGAACCATATCGGTCAGTTCCCAAGCGGCTTTGGTTATGTAGCCTTCAATCGCATGAACGAGAGCATCCATACCGGTCGCCGCACAGAGTTTGGCGGGCATTGAGGCGCACATTTCCGAATCGACAACCGCAACAATCGGAATATCCTTCGGGTCGACGCAAACGAATTTGCGATTCTTTTCAACGTCGGTGATGACATAGTTAATTGTGACTTCGGCGGCAGTGCCTGAAGTCGTGGAGACGGCGATTATCGGCAAGCATTTGTTTTTGGTCGGAGCAACGCCCTCAAGACTGCGAACATCGGCGAATTCGGGATTGGTCATGATTATTGCGATTGCCTTGCTCGTGTCGATAGCCGAACCGCCGCCGACTGCAACGATTATGTCCGCGCCGCACTTCTTGCAAAACGCAACGCCCGTTTGAACATTTTCGATTGTCGGGTTCGCCTTAATGTTGTCGTAAATCTCAAAGTCAATGCCCGCCGCGCTCAAAAGTTCCGTCACTTTGGTTGCGACTTTGAACTTGATGAGGTCTTTGTCGGTGACGAGCATGACTTTTTTGCAAGCGCGCCCTTTGATTTCTTCGGGTATCGCCTTAATCGCGCCCGGTCCGAAATACGACGTCTCGTTTAAGATAATTCTGTTGACCATAATCATACCTCCTAATATACTGCATGTAACAATCATAATAGCTTAAGCCGTTATCTGTTACAAGGGCATTGCGAAAATTTTGGGAGGAAATTTTATGCGGAAAATATTTTTGGCAATGACAATCGCAGTTGCACTCTTGGCAACGGGTTTTTATCACTTCACGACGACCGATTATTCTCTGCGCCAAAACGAACATCGTCGCAAACTCGGCGCGGTCTACATGACGCTCAACAATCCTTTCTACGAAGTCATTGACGAGGAAATTCGCACGACCGTTGAAAATCACGGTGACGTTTTGATTTCAAGAGACCCTGCCTTGAGCGTCGACAGGCAAGTCGAGGAAATTCGTGAACTCATTGATGACGGAGTCGAATTGATTTTTATAAACCCCGTCGATTGGACAAAGATTGAGCCCGCGTTGAAACTTGCCCGCGCCGCAAAAATTCCCGTCATTGCAATTGATACCAACGTTGAGGATGATTCGCTCGTTGCCTGTACGATTGTTTCAGATAATTATTCGGCGGGCGTTCAATGCGCCGAACACCTCTTGAAAAATTCTTCGGGCGGGAAAATCGCTCTGCTCAAACACTCGCAAGCCCGTTCGTCGATTGACAGAATTCAGGGCTTCCTCGATAAAATTTCCGATAACAAAAATTTTGAAGTCGTCGCGCAGGCAGAGTGTCTCGGTCAGTTGGAAGTCGCTATGCCCGTCATGGAAAAAATTCTTCAAGCTCATCCCGAAATAAATATCATCATGGCTCTCAACGACCCTGCGGCTATGGGTGCAATCGCTGCTTTGCAAAATATCAATCGGTCGGGCGATGTGAAAGTTTACGGCGTCGACGGCGTGCCCGAAACCAAAGAAATGATTTTCTCGCGAAGAATGACTGCCACCGCCGGGCAATCGCCTCGACAAATCGGAAAGCTAGCCGCAATTTACGCTTACAAAATTTTTGACAACGAACCCGTCGAAAAAATTATCAAGTTGCCGACGCACCTCCTTTCCGCCGAAAATATTTCTGCCGCCGACCTCGACAGCTGGGACTGAAAAGCAATTTGGAATTGGGAATTGGGAATTGGGAATTATTTTTTCTAACAGCTAACAGCTAACCGCTAACAGCTAAATTGGGAATTGGGAATTGGGAATGCAAAAAATTTTGACAGTCGCGGGAATGCATCGCCTGCTTTACGTCTACAACGGCTTCGTGATTTTCGTCTTGATGGCGTTCATGTGCCTCACTCAAGAACGAATCAACAACTCAATGACGGCGCGGGCTTTTTTGGAAGAGGCGGGCGCGGTTCCTCAATCGTCGATTATGCTTTTGTGCACGACACTCGCCGCCTCGTTGGCTTTCGTTTTGCTCGGTCACCTCTACAGAAAAAATAAAAACCGCTACGAAAGATATTTCCTCTTCGCGGCGGAGGTTATCGTTTGCATGTTTTTAATGCGCGTGTTGAATCTTTCCTACGACGGAGTTGTCTTGCTCGTCGCGGCAGATTTAATGTATAAGCACGAGGGACACCGGCAGGAGTACACGTTGCTGATTGCGCTGATTTGTTTGTATGTCATTGCAAATTACAACTTGGCAATTTTTCGAACTAAGATTATTTCGTTCGAGGCTTATGCCTCTTATTACAACGCGGACGCTGCGGCAGTCCTCTTGGCGATAAAAAATACTTTCTACTCATTGAACATCGTCTGCTTCGTGTTCTATCTTGTCTTGCTCGTGAAAAGCACTCACGAGGAAAAGGAAAGAATCCGTCTGCTGAACGAACGACTTGAGGAGGCGAATCAACGACTGCGAGCTTATGCAATCGAGGTCGCGCAAATGGCAGAGACTCGTGAACGCAATCGCTTGGCAAGAGAAATTCACGACACGCTCGGTCACGCGCTCACGGGCATTGCCGCCGGTCTTGACGCCTGCATTATGATGTTGGAAGTCGCGCCCGAAGCCACGAAGCAACAGCTCAACAAAATTCGTGACACGGCAAGGAAAGGCATTACCGACGTTCGCCGCTCCGTGAAAAAATTGCGCCCCGATGTTTTGGAGCGGCTGCCCTTCCAAGAGGCGTTGCTTGAAATGACAAAAGATTATTCCGAGTCTTCGGGCATGGAGATAACCTTCGACATTTTCAGCTGGCCGAATAATCTTCGACAAGACCAAGAGGATGTTATCTATCGCGTGTTGCAGGAGAGCATAACCAATGCCAAGCGTCACGGGCACGCCACGAAAGTTAAAATCACAATCGGCGGCAACGAAAATTATTTGCTGATTGTCATTGCCGACAACGGGCTCGGCTGTGAGGAGGTTAAGCACGGTTTCGGACTCAAGCACATGCGCGAGCGGCTGGAACTTTTGCACGGAACGATTCATTATTGGAGTGACGAGGGATTTATCGTCGAGGCGATGATTCCTTTGAATCGAGGGATTGACAATGATAAAAATTCTGATAGCCGATGACCAAGACCTTATCCGCGAGAGCTTGAGGATAGTTTTGGATATGAACATAGATATGGAAGTTGTCGGGCTTGCCGAAAACGGGCGCAAAGTTTTGGAGCTGCTCAAAAAAAATTTGCCCGATATAATTTTGATGGATATTCGCATGCCCGAACTGGACGGAGTCCTCTGCACGAAGGCGGTCAAAGAAAATTATCCCAACGTGAAAATAATTATTTTGACGACCTTCGACGACGACGAATACGTTTTCTACGCGCTCAAGTACGGCGCAAGCGGCTATCTTCTCAAAGGCTGTTCGGTTCAAGAATTGACGGCGGCGATTCACACCGTCATGAACGGCGGCTCGATTCTCAACGCCGGCGTGATTACAAAGGTCGTGAAACTTTTCAGTCAGCTTGCAAAGGCGAACATTGCAATGGAGGCGGACGGCAAAGGCGGCGACGAACTCAATCGCACGGAAAGAAACATTGCCACCCTCGTCGGGCGCGGGCTTTCCAACAAAGAGATTGCCGAAAAATTGTATCTGTCGGAAGGAACGATACGCAACGCTTTGAGCGCGGCTTTGTCGAAATTAAATTTGCGCGACCGAACTCAACTTGCGATTTGGGCTGTGCAAACGGGTTTGGCGAGTGATTTTCATGTATAAAAAATTTTTAATCGCGGGCGTCGTCGTTATCGCGATAATTTTTTTGTCTTGGCAGATGAGCCGCCCCGTGACCTTGACGATCGGAATTTTCGCGGGAAATAATTGGGACGTTCCTCAAGGCGAGCCTTATGCGATTATCGACGAGGTGATAAAAAATTTCGAGGCGGAAAATCCCGGCGTCAAAGTCAAATACGTCAGCGGCATAAAGAAGGAAGACTACAGCGAGTGGCTTGCCGAACAATTTATCGACGGCGAGGAGCCCGATGTTTTTTTGGTCTTGGCGGAGGATTTTAATCTTTACGTTTCAATCGGCGCGTTGATGAACTTGGAAGACTTTATCGCGGACGACAAAAATTTTTCCGCCGACGTGTATTATCCCGCCGCCTTCAACTTCGGCAAGTATGAAAATATTTCTTACGCCCTGCCCGTCGAGAGCACGTTGACTTTCATGTTTGTGAATAAAACTCTTCTTGCCAAAGAAAATATCGCGCTCCCGAAAAACGATTGGACTTGGAAAGATTTTCTTGACATTTGCCGCAAAGTCACACGCGACACGAACGGAGACGGCGTTCCCGATCAATTCGGTTGCTACGATTATTCTTGGTTGCATGCGGCGATTTCCAACGGCGTGAAATTTTTTCGGGACGACGGCAAGACGAGCTACTTTGCCGATTCGCACATGGAAGAGGCGATAAAATTTATCATGGAGCTGCGCGGCGTCAACGGAGGCTTTGAAGTTTCGCCGAAAGATTTTGATGTCGGGCGCGTTGCCTTCAGACCGTTTACCTTCGCCGAATATCGAACTTACAAGCCGTATCCTTGGCGAATCAAAAAATATACCTCGTTCGAGTGGGATTGCATAAAAATGCCGGCGGGCAAGTCGGGCGGAAATATTTCGGTCATGGACACTTTGCTTGTCGGCATGAGTTCACGAACAGACAATAAAAATTTGGCTTGGGCTTTGATGAAAAAAATTTGCTACGACGAAACGACTCAACAACTTATCTTGAAAAAATCGCAAGCCTTGCCCGTTCGCCGCGACGTGATTATTTCCGCCGAAGCTCAAGAAATTTTTTCGTGGGAGGAAAGCGACACTGCCACGATTACGCCCGCCGATATTTCCGACGCGATGGACGAGGCGATTATGCCGTTCAAGTTCAAGAATTACAACGCCGCCATGCTCTACGCCGATTCCGAACTCAACAAAATAATTAAGGGCGTCGTCCCGTTGAACAACGCCCTAAACAAACTTCAAAAAGAGATTAACGCTCGCCTGCAGTATTAAGTTCGACCAAATATCTTTTAACGGCGTCTTGCCAAGTCGGAAGACGTTCAAAGCCTGCCTCGTCCAAAGATTTTTTGCTCAAGCGCGAATTGAACGGTCGGCGAGCGGGTGTCGGATATTCAACGGTCGGGATGCCCTCGACTTCAACATCCTTGCCTGCCTGCTTGAAAATTTCTTCGGTGAATTCCGCCCAAGAGCAAAAGCCCTCGTTCGTCGCGTGATACGTTCCGAATTTTTCCGTAGCCGCCATGTCCGCCAAAAGTTTCGCCAAGTCAACCGTGTAAGTCGGGCTGCCGATTTGGTCATTGACGACGCGCAATTCCTTTTTCGTTTCGGCGAGGCGCAACATCGTCTTGATAAAATTGTGCCCGTTGATTCCGAAGACCCAACTTGTCCGAACGATAAAATATTTTTTGAGAATCATGCTGACGGCGTCCTCGCCCAAAAGTTTGCTCCGCCCGTAGACGTTTACGGGCTTTTTTTCGTCGTCGACCTCGTAAGGAATTTTTCCGTCGCCGCCGAAGACGTAATCGGTGCTGATATAAATCATCTTCGCTCCGATTTCACGACAAGCCTCCGCCACCCAACGCGTGCCCAGTCCGTTGACCGTCAAAGCAAGTTCCTCTTCTGATTCCGCTTTGTCGACGGCAGTGTAAGCCGCGCAGTGCATGACGGTATCGGGTTTCTTTTCCAAGATAAAATTTTTTGCGCCGGCTTCGGTCGTCAATTCCAATTCTTCAAGCGAAGGGGCAATGTATTTGACGCCGCGCTTGGTGAATTCCCTCGAAAGGTCGTAGCCGAGCTGTCCGAGAATGCCTGTGATTAAAATCATTTTGTGACCTCCTGTTTAGTGATTAGTGGTTAGTGGTTAGAATTCTAACAGCTGACAGCTAAATTTTATCACGGCAAAATATTTCGTCAACAAGAGGGCTTGCGCCGATTGATTTTCAACTTTAAAATAGCGGGCAAGAACTTTAAGCGAGGCGAATTGATTTGAGATTGACGCAAGCGGCAGCGTTGAAATTTTTCGAGGAAGGAGATTTGTTGGAGCTTGGCAAGGCGGCAGACGCGATTCGCAAAAAAAAATTCGGCGACGTAACGACTTTCATAATCGACCGAAATATTAACTACACCAACATTTGCAAGAACGAATGCAAATTCTGCGCATTCTTCCGTCGGAAAAATCAAAGCGGCGCGTATCTTTTGACGCACGAAGAAATTTTGCGGAAGGTTCGCGAAACCGTCGAGGCGGGCGGCACTCAACTCATGATTCAAGGCGGACTGCATCCCGATTTGCCTTTGAGCTATTACGAGGAAATGCTCCGCCTTATCAAAAAAAATTTCGACATAACGATTCATTCATTCACGACGACGGAAATTCAACACTTCGCAAGAGGCGCGGGCTTGACGATTTTGGAAACGCTTAAACGACTTCAAGCGGCGGGATTGGACAGCTTGCCCGGCGGCGGCGCAGAAATTCTTGTCGACGAGGTCAGGAAAAAAATTTCTCCGAAAAAAATCATGACGGACGATTGGCTCAAAGTCATGCGGGCGGCTCACTCAATCGGCATGAAGTCAACCGCAACGATGGTTATCGGCTTCGGCGAGACTTCGGCTCAACGACTTGAACACATGAAAAAAATTCGCGACCTCCAAGACGAAACGGGCGGCTTCCGAGCTTTTATCACATGGACTTATCAACCGCTCAACACGGCTCTCGGCGGCGAAAAAGTTTCCGCGCAAGACTACATGAAGACGCTTTCAATGACGAGAATTTTTTTGGACAACGTCGAACACATTCAAGGCTCTTGGGTCACGCAAGGCGAACGTATCGGGCAATTGACTCAAGCTTTCGGCGCGGACGATTTGGGCTCAATCATGTTGGAGGAAAATGTCGTGCGGGCGGCAGGCACCTCCTTTGAAATGTCGACGCGCAAAATGATTGACTTGATTCGTTCGGCAGGAAAAATTCCCGCGCAACGAAATACACGCTACGAGATACTGAAAACTTTTTGAGCGGAGGTGAAGCTGTGGACGATAAAGAGAAACAAACCGACTTGCAAAAAAATCTTCAACTGATGATTCGGACAACAAAACAATCCGACCTCGAACGAGCTTTGCAAAAAATGATGCAGACGACAAAGTCAACCGATTTAAGAAATGCTTTTGAAAAAATGATTAACGTCACGCGTTCGTTCGACCAAGAAGTAGAAATTCGGCAGAAGGAGCAGGAAAAAAATATCGCCGACGCCTTCCAGAAAATGATTCGGCTGTCGCGTTCTTTGGAGCTTGAAAACGAGGAGGAACTTGCCCGCGAAGAGGCAGAGGCTAAAAAGAACGAAAAGAAAATCGACAAAGTAAAAAAGAAAGTCCCGCGCAGAATTCGCAGCTTCCCCGCCGCCTTCAAACGAAATCCCAAAGCCGTCATAAAATATTTTTTGGGCATGGCATTGGGTCGCGTGCTGGCGATTGTGCTTTACGTCGTCATGGCTTTTATTCCGGCGTTGCCGATACCCGACGCACTCGCGAACATGAACAAGCCGCCGGCAATCTTTGGCACGGCGTTCAATTCAATGCGCGGCTTCTTCACGGATTTAAGTCCGCAAACGCTAATGGCAACGGTAACGAGCATTCCGACGGACATAAACAAACTTATCCAGAAGGTCGGAGAATTTTTTACGTTCTATGCAAAGCGGACGGGAAATTTTTTGGTCAAAGCAATTCGCCACCCGAAACTTGCCTTCGAAGACATACGCAAGACCGTTCGACAAAAAGCTCCGCTGTTTATTCGTTTGGCAAGGGCGACAGTCAGCGTGGCGTTCTCTTTCCTGCTGATAAAGTTGGCAATGATTTTCCTCCTGCCTCTGTTCGGCGGTATTGCCTTGACGGTTTTGGGAATTAAAGTTTCGATAATTTTGTTCGTTATCGCGAGAATGATAGCCGATAAGGTCGGTGAGCTGATAGGCAAATACGTTTTCAAAGGCGGCGTAAAATTTGTGAACATTGCAAGGACGATTCGCGAATCGCAAGTCGTAAAAGCAATCGGCGACTACCTCAAGGAGTGGCTCGACCAAGCTACAAACAAAAAATGACGCGCTCGGCGTCACGAATTTCAAATTTCTCTCAACAGCCCGCTGACCATTAAAAAGCTCACGCACAAGAAGGCAATGCAACCTAAAACGAAAATTATCCAATCGGGTTTGTATCGCCAAATAATTTCGCCGCTCAATTTTTCAAGCGAGAGCTTTGAATTTTTTTCGGCGACGGGCAGATAAAACAGCGCGCCGAGCATGAGTCCGAAAAACAAAATGCCGACCATGCCGATTATCACATCTATAGGCGGCATTTTTAAAACGCCGGTAAATGCTTCGTCGACCGAATTCCCTGCAACGTCAAATTCCATTATCAAATCTCCTCCGACCAGAGCACGATTTTTTTTTGTTCGCGAGTTTTTTTTATGTCAATGATTCGCTGATTGCTTGAGCCTCGAAATTGAAGTTCCAAGTCCCTCAAACTTTCGATAAACGCTCCGTCAATCAGCACGTCGATATTTTCAAGCAGAGGCTCGGCTTCGGGCGGCAAGTCTTCAAAATTAAAGCCGGTGTAGCACCAGACATTGAGTCCGAAATTTTTTGCGGCGCGAGCAAGTTCGTTCGCTGCCTCGATTTGTAAAAAGGGTTCGCCGCCCGTCAAAGTTATTCCGTCCAAGAGAGGATTTTTTTTTATTGCGGAAATGATTTCGTTCGTGTCGAGGAGGCGTCCGCCGTCAAGCGCGTGCGTTTCGGGATTGTGGCAGCCCTCGCAATGACGCAGGCAACCTTGCATAAAAATCGCAAAACGAATTCCGTCTCCGTCAACAAAACTTTCGGGCACAAGACCCGCAATACGAATCTGCAATTCAATCAGCCTCCGCCGCCGATTATAATTCTTCGCCTCGCCGGCGTCAACGAAATTTTATGCCGTATCGACTATACAGTGCGCAAAAAAAAATCAAAAGCCGAAGATGCCTCTGATTTTATCGCCGAAATTTTTTTGTGAAGGTCTTGCCGAACCGTCGAGGACACCGTTGCTTTTAATGAGCTTGAGCCACGCGGGGAATTCGTTCAACAGCCGCGAATAAAGTTCGGAATTCGGCACGGTTTTAAAATCATCCAGCGCGAAAAAATTTGCGTTGTCGACGTAACGCCCGTCCATTGTATCGAGCTTTTCAAGAATGCCGTAGCCCGAACCGCGCACGCCGACGAATTGCCAGAAAATCGGAAAATACGATGCCTCAATCAAAAATTTTTTTATTGCTTTGGTTTCGTAAATGCCTCCGTCAGTCACGAAGACAACGTAAGCCGGAATTTTGCTTGCCTCATATTCGGCGATAATTTCTTTCATGACGGCGGGTTCGTTGTTGCTGCCGCCGAGTCTGCGCTGCAAATCTTTCCAATCGTGAGGAACTGCCTGCTCATAATTTTTCATGTTGACGGAGGGGCGGCGTTCGCAACGACTGCCGTAAAACCAAAAATCAAGTTCGCCGTCGTCGTCGAATTGAACGGCAACGGGCAAAATCTTATTGACAATCTCTTGGACGGTGCCGTCGTTGTAGCTGCGATTCATTGAGCCGGAAATATCCAAGACAAGCGCGACGCGAGCCTCAACGTCCAACAGATTTCTTTTTTCCAATTCGACTTTGAGCGGCTTGACGAGGGAATTTAATTTCGGAGCATTGTCTTGAATTTTTTTCTCAAGCGAAATTTTTTTCTGCGCGGGCGATTCGGAAATTTTTTCTTGAGGCGACGAAGTTTCCTCGTCAGCTTGTTCGCCGCCGTAAAATTTTAACAGCGCGTCAAGTCCACCGTTGAAGCCGCGAGCCACGACATTGAAACGCCAACCGCCCTTGCGATAAATTTCAAGCGAGGTTATTGCCTTCTCCGCCTCGAAGTCGGAACCTTTGAAGTCCGCCGAAATTTTATCGCCGATAAAAATTTTGTGCGAAGAAATTTCACGCATGGTGCCCGCGCCGTCAATCGAACAGGTGAACACGAGCTTTTGAATTTTTTCGGGCAAGGCGTTCAGCTTAATCGAAAACTCCATGCCCGATTGAATTTCCTTGCCGATAATTTCATTTGCGGGCGAGGCAAGCTGATTGTAAAAAATCATGTAGCGGTCGTCGGAAAGTTTATTGTCCGCGTCGACGCCGAAGCAACAAAAATCATAAGTTGCCTTGCCTTCAATCCGCAAAGTGATTTTCAGCGATTGATTCAAGTCAAAATATTTTTCAAGCTTATCGCGTGCCCCGCGTTCGACAATCATAATCGACACCTACGAATCATTTTACGAGAAATGAATCAAAAATTTTTTCTGCGTGTCATTTAAATTCAAAAACCAACGAATATTCATGAAGTCGACGAGTTTTTCGGAGCGGGCAATAATTTCCGCCGCCGTCCACTGCGAATTGTTCGAAACCTCAATCGCCGAGTGTGAATTTTTTTTATAGCGAGCTTTTTTTTCGGGATAAGCGGAATTTTGCAGAGACGAATTAATTTTTTGAGAGAGCAACAACAAATTGCCCAAAGAATTCTGCAGAAAACATTTTTGGTCGTCATCGACGCCGTCGAAGATTTTATCCCAGTAAGGCTTGGAAGTTTGCGGGAAGATGTGTTCGATTGAAATTTTCGCTCCGCGGTCGTTGCTGAACAATTCCTTAACGTCGGTGATTTTGTTTATCCCTTCCTCCGCGGCAAGCTTGCATTCGTATTCGTACAAAACGTGACGCAAAATTTCTTTGAACTTGTAGTAGCCTTTCTCTTTTTCTTTTTTATCGAAACTTTCGGCGAGCCGTTCGATAAAATCTTTAACCGATTTACTCACGTCTTCGTCGGCACGACATTTCAAATCGTCAGTGACAGCCTTCAAAGACATTTTTCCTTTGTAAAAATTCTGCGCATGTTCGTAAGTGAAACTGCCGAAATCCGAGCGCGTAGATTTTTGCAACGAGTGGATGAAAATCAATCGTTCGAGTGCTTTGAAAAAATCCGTGCGTTCGGAAGAATCGACGGCGTCTTCTTTGTGCAAGACGGTCATAAGCAACGGGCGAAACGCTCCCAAATTGAGCCTGCCCGAAGAAGGCGTCAAGCTGTCGAGCAGACGTTTATCGGTGTCGGGAAGCGAGCTGTCCAATGGATAAAAAGTGTAGTAATAAAATTTAACGAAGTCATGCAAACTTGTCACGTAGTTTCTTATGTTTTCGTAAGTCGTCTTATCTTTTGCGACGGCATGTTTATTCTTTTTTAATTTCTTCGCCGAAAAAGTTTTGTTCATGAGAAAATCCATAAGCTCATCAGCTTTTTTCGCCGGGATTTTGAAATAGATAATCCAATGCTGTCTCAAAAAGTCGTCGTCGGAAAGATGATGCGAATCCGTCTCCTTGCCAAGCCAAAAATAAATTTCCTTCCATGCACGATTTATTTCCTTGCGTAAATTGTTTCGTTCGTCGTCGGCGTATGTGTCGTCAAAGAGCGTCGTCAAATAAATCAGTCGATTCTTTAGCAATTCCAGATTCGACAATTTTTTTCCGCGATTGTTCATCGTCTCGAAGGAAACATATTCGTCAAGCTCATTGTCAATCTCATACAAATTGAATTTCATATGCGCAGTAAGTTTTTCGTAAATATCTTCAAGCTCGCTCGCGCTTTTAATTTCGGCGATTTTATCCGTGAAAAATTTGACGGCTTCTTTCAAATTGTTGGTGTAATATGTTTCTGAATTTTGATTGTGACTCGGTTTACCCGCGCATTTGAAAATTTTAAAACGCAGATAATCATAGCTTGGGTCGGTTGTGTCCTCGCAGCCGAAAATGTAGGCGATATTGTTCGCGTTCGGTTTGGTATCGTAAAGATATTTTTTCACAATGTCCTCGACACGCTGATTCAAAACATATTCTTGCTTGACTTCGAAATATTTGACCAAGCATTGAATTAAAATTATCGCTGTCGTGAGGCGTTGCTGTCCGTCAACCACATAGCAGACTTCAAAGTTTGAACCCTTTTCGGTTTTCCACATATCGTCTGCCGTCAAAACCTCAGCTGTTTTTTGCTTGTCGGACAATTTCTTCAGCGTGAGCAAACCCGTGTAATGATCTTTGCCGTCTTCGAGGCGTTCAAGGTCGTCCCAAAAATCTTCAAGTTGATCTTTCTCCCAAGAGTAGCCGCGTTGATAATCCGGAATGCGAAAAAGCCTTTTGTTAAAAATTTCATCCAAGCTCTCCAAAGAATTTGCGTTAGCCATAAAATCATCTCCGACAAAATTTTTATCAAGTATACCTTTAAAAATTTGATTTATCAATTCGTTTTTGCTAGACTGTGAAAAAATTTGGGAGGTAATAATTTTGCTTGATATGAAATTTGTACGCGACAACCTCGATTTGATTCGCGTCATGTTAAAAAATCGAAACAACCCTTTGAGCCTCGACAACTTCAGCGAACTTGAAAAGAGACGCCGCGAAATTTTGAGTGAGACCGAACAGCTTAAGAGTCAACGCAATTCGACTTCAAAAAAAATCGGCGCAATGAAAAAGGCGGGCGAGGACACCGCAGAAATTTCCGCCGAAGTCCGCAAGCTGGGCAACAAGATTTCCGAACTCGATAACGAACTGCGCGACGTTGAAAATAATCTGCGCGACCTGCTTTTGCATATTCCGAACATTCCCGCCGAAGATGTTCCGATTGGTCTTGACGATTCACAAAATCCCGAAATTCGCAAATGGGGCACGCCGCGCACTTTCGACTTCGAACCGAAAGCTCATTGGGAACTGGGCACCGCGTTGAATATTTTCGACTTCGACAGAGCCGGCAAAGTCACGGGCGCGAGGTTCACGTTCTATCGGGGGCTCGGAGCCCGCTTGGAAAGAGCCTGCATAAATTTCATGATGGACTTGCACGCGAACAAACACGGCTACACCGAAATGCTTGCGCCGTATATCGTCAATCGCGACAGCATGATTGGCACGGGTCAACTTCCGAAATTCGCAGAGGACATGTTCAAGCTTGAGGGGTTGGATTATTATCTTGTCCCGACCGCCGAAGTTCCCATGACGAATTTTCACCGTGACGAAATTTTATCAGCCGACACTTTGCCCGAATATTATTCCTGCTACACGGCGTGTTTCCGTGCGGAGGCGGGCGCGGCAGGTCGTGACACTCGCGGCTTGATTCGTCAACATCAATTCAACAAAGTCGAGCTGATTAAATTCACGAAGCCCGAAGACTCTTGGAAAGAATTGGAAAGCATGGTCGACGCCGCCGAAGACGTTTTGCGCGTCTTGGAAATTCCCTATCGTGTCGTGTTGCTCTGCACCGGCGATATGAGTTTCACTTCTGCCAAGACTTACGACATTGAAGTTTGGATGCCCGCGCAGAACAAGTACCGCGAAATTTCTTCCTGCTCCAACTGCACAGATTATCAAGCTCGCCGCGCCAACATAAAATTCCGCCGTGACAACAAATCCAAGCCCGAATTCGTTCACACGCTCAACGGGTCGGGCATTGCGGTCGGGCGGACGGTCGCCGCGATTTTGGAAAACTGTCAGCAGGCGGACGGCTCAATAAAAATTCCAAAGGCTTTGATTCCTTACATGGGCGTCGAGGAAATTCGCGCTTAAAATCATTGATAATTTTATTTTCCTGTGATAAATTTTTGTCGAAAAAAAATAAGCGTCAAGAGACGCCCGAACTTGATTAAAGCGGTTTTACCCCCGTAATATTTACAGGTGTTACGAGAGATTCCGGTCTTCAAAGCTTTGCAGAGCTTAGGAGGCCGTATTTGTTAGCAGCCAAAGATTCAAAAGCAGCGGTTAGTTGTTAGCTGTTAGCTGAAACCTTTGACCGAGCACAACAAAAAAAGTAGATTTAAAAATAAAATTCATTGAACCGCTCAATCGAAGCCGACTATTTAATTTACCAACAACCCCTATTTCCTACTTCCTAACGAGAACAACAACTTGACCGCTAACGTTACGGCGATTGTTGCGACGTAGAAAATCAGTGCGACGGGAGCCGTCATGATGAATCCGAGCTTGCCCAAAACGATTGCCAGATAATTTATCGCGAACGGGTGAGCCAAATACACGAAGTAAGAATTTTTTCCGAGCAGACTCAAAAATTTTTTCAGCGGCGCGGGCAGTCTTCCGAATTGAAATAACGTGAATAAAAATATCGAAGCGGCGATTGTGTAAAAAATGCCCGGCGGCGAAAGTTGATGCGCGGTGTTGACTGCCGCTTCGGGTGAAAAATTTTCGACGCCGATTAAAAAATAATATTGACCGAGCAAAGTTGTCAGCGCGATTAAAAATGTTGCGTTGACGATTTTTTTATGCGCCGCGCACCACGCGAAAAACTTTTGAGAATGAACGCCGAGCACTCCGCCCAAGACGAACACGAACACATAATGCAACACGAGCCAATTCAATCGCCACTTCATGAAAAGATTTTCCGACGGCTCTGCGCAATAACTTGACCAATAATCGAAGGCGACCTGCGCGGCGAGCAACAAGATTAATCGAGCGGGCGTCATGCGTCGAACGAGAAAAATCCACAGCGGCATGAACAAGTAAAACCAAATCAGAATCACGAGGAAATACAAATGATACTTCGCCAGCCCGAAGAAATAAATTTCCGCCGCGTAATCTAAGTCGGGGAAAAGTTGCCAGCCGTTGACGTAATTATCATGCAGGAGGTAGAGCGTCGACCAAATCAGGTACGGGAAGAGCACCGCCTTGAAACGCCGCCGCAAAAATTTTCCGTACTCAAACGGCTCCGATAAATTCATGCGATAAAACAATCCGAACGCCGAGATAAAAAAGAAAATCGGAACGCTGAAGCGCGAGACGATTTCAAAGAGCGCAACGAGATGAATATTCGGTGTCGGGTTCAAAAGATATTGCGAGCCGATATGAATTGCCACGACGCCCGCCATAGACACGCCGCGAATGTATTCGATTGAGTCAAGCCACGGTTTCAAAATTTAAATTCCCTTCGCAAATGAATTTGTCGACAAACGCTTTAATCTTATTAACTTTCGCCCGCTTGTCAAGTCTTTGCCTCGACAAATGACATTGCACAAAAAAATCCCGCCGAGTTTTTTTCGACGGGAAAAATTTTTATGGAGCCGATAACTTTCAATAGAGGAAGACGACCGCGATATTTTCAAGGAAGTGCGATTGTTTGTTTTGATAAAGAACCATATCGGCATCTTCCATGCTCAAGACGGGGTTGGCGTTGAGGTCGTCAAGTGCGATTGCGCGAACAACCAACGGATTGGAACCTGCGCGACCTGCCTCGCTCATGCTCTGCGCATAAGACGCCATGCCTTCGCGAATGATTCTGTCGTAGTCAAGATTTTTGTGCCCGTAAATTTTTGTGCCGCGTTCGTTTTTAATGACGGGGCTCATGACGAAATTAATCCTTCCGATTCCTCTGCAGTCGACGACAAGACCGGTGTAGTTGCCACCGGAACGAGAGGGCGTATAGTCGGGAATGGTCGGCGGAGTATAATCGACAGGCGGGCGATAATCGGGAGCGACTGTCGGGAAAGGCTCAACATAAGTCGGGCGTTCGATAACTGTTTCGGCAAGACTTCCGTTGCCGCCGAAGAGCGGAACCTCCATCGTGACTGAATAGCCGCCGCCGGAAAGTTCGCCTTCGGAAATTATTTCTGCGTCTTTGATTATGGCAGAGATTTTTGTCCTCACGACATCGGAGGTAAGCATCATTTGTTCGACGGTTGTTTCCGCGTCGACTTGAACGCCCTGTATAATTTCTGCCAGTTGCCGATAAGCATCCGTGATTGCTGCTCTGCGTGCCATCATTGACAAATGCGCCGAAGTGGTTGCCTGATTCGGGTTGCCGACACCCGTGCCCGTCACTTGAATTTTTCCCGTGTTCCAGTTGGGCGAGGCTGCGTCGACTTGTCCGCTCACGGCGAAAAGAATCATCGCCAAGAACACGCCGAGCATTTTAAATTTATTCAGCATATTTAAAACCTCCCAAAAAACTTTTCGTATCGTTGAGCTTAGTTTAGCCCGCGATTGTTAGAAAGCTCTTTGAAGCGTCAAAGAATTTTATTAGAGCGTGTTGGTAAATTCAATCGGCGGCACCGATTAAGCGTTTCAATGAAGTTTTCTTCTACTTTTTCTTTGCCGGCACCAAAGAAAAAGTAGCAAAAAGAAAGGTGCTTAACCCGGCGGATGAACATCCTGTTCATATCGCCGGCGGCCGTCATCCATGACGGCCGGGCACTCACCAACCGCTATTGTCGAATTTACCAACAGCCCCTAATCACTAACCACTAATCACTAACAACTGCTTCTAAGTTTCTTCTTCAAGGAGACCTGTCACAAAAAAAGTTGCGCTCGCTTTGGAATAGAGCTTGCCTGCCGCGTCGACGATTCGACATTCGCAAACCATCGTTTGGCGTCCGTCATGCAAAACGGAGGCGTCGGTCATTATCCGCGTGCCGGTCATTATCGCGTGCATAAATTCTATCGTCAGCGAAATCGTCACGACTTTTTTATTCAACGCCAAACACTTCGCGCCCATTGCCGTATCCGCCATTGTCGTTAAAACTCCGCCGTGTGTCATTGAATACAAATTCGCGTGACGAGAATCCGCGCACAGCTCAAGACGCGCCTCGCCGTCGGGCGTCGGAACCACCTCCACTTCCAAAAAATCTATGACGGTGTTCGCGTGGCAAAATTTTATAATCTGTTCTTGCGTCGGTTTGCGCAATGTGCTCACTCCTTTGAAACGAAATTTTATCACAGGCGCAGAAAAAATCAAAGTTTGATTTTTCGTTGTCGCTGTTGTATCATAAACTAAATTTAATCGAGCGGGTGATTTTTTTGATTTATTTTTTGAAGTTCGGCGCAGCTTGGATTTTGCCGCCCGGAATTTTTATTCTTTTGTTAATCGCGCTGTGCGTCAAGCTCTTCAAAATCGACAGGAAACTTTCAATCACGATCTTGGTCTTCACGCTGATTTTTTATCTGTTGTGCACGAGCCTCGTCGCGGAAAGATTTATGGGTTGGCTTGAAGAATTGCACACGCCGCCCGCGCAGGTCGAAACTTCGGGTGCAGATGTGATTGTCCTTTTGGGAGGCGGCGCGATAAGTCAAGTGCCCGATGTTGACGGAGTCGGAGCTTTGTGTGCCAGCCCCGCCAACAGACTTTTGACGGCGGTCAGACTTCAAAAGATGTTGAACATTCCAATCTTGATAAGCGGCGGACAAGTCTACAGCGATTCGGGTGCGGAAGCAGAAATTTCCGCTCGTGTCTTGAAGTCGTTGGGCGTCCCCGAAGACAAAATCATAACCGAGACAAAAAGCGTCAACACCACGCAGAACGCCCGCTACAGTGCTTTTATCTTGCGCGAACGAGAATCCAAAAAGCCGCTCTTGGTGACGAGTGCCTTTCACATGCACCGCGCCATGTTGAATTTCAATCTGCAACGTTTCAAGCCGATAGCTTACCCGACCGATTTCACCGTCGCGCACAATCCGACTTTCCACTATACAAAGTTGCGCCCGCAAGCCGAAGCTCTCCTCTTGAACGTGACGGTCATGCAGGAGCTTTTGCGGACGTGTGTGACGGAGGTTTTTGGCATATGAAAAAGTTTTTGACAATCTGCGCGGCGATGATTCTTCTCAACGGAAATATTTGTTCGGCGGAAAATTTGCAGTTTATCGACGCAATGGACGACACCGGCTATTATTATGACGCCGACAGCGTGAGTTCCGACAGCGAAGAAGTCTTTACCGTTCAAATGGCGGTCATTAAGGCGAGCTTGAATCGCATGTACACCTACAACGTCTTAATCACTCCCGCGAAACGCATCTATGAAATTTTGTCTTCGCGAATTCTTTCCTACGATACGCGAGCCGTTTTGGAAGTCAACAACAACCGACGCCCGCCGCAAAAATATTCCGATAAATCCGAGATGGGACAAATGGTCAGATTAATTCTCTACGGTGATTAAAAAAAAATTCCTCCTGCAAAATTCACAGGAGGCTTTTTTTCAATTGGGAATGGGGAATTGGGAATTGGGAATTATTTTTTCTAACAGCTAACAGCTAAATATGTCCTTCGATGTAATTGACTTCGCGTTCGCCGAGGTCATCTTCGACTTTGCGGATAAACTTCGCGGGAATTCCTCCGACGACCGTAAAAGGCTCAACGTCTTTCGTGACGACCGCGCCCGCTGCAACGACTGCCCATTCGCCGACAGTGACGCCCTGCAGAATCACGGCGTTTGAACCAATCCAAGCGTTGTCACAAATTTTTATCGGCTTGTAATGAAGTTTGCGGCTCTTCGAGGGCGCAAGGTCATGAGTTGCCGTCGCCAAAACGACATTGTGTCCGAGCATGACTCCGTCACCGATTGTAATTCCGCCTTGGTCTTGGAAGTGGCAATTTGAATTGATGAAAACATTTTTCCCGAACGAAATATTTTTCCCGAAGTCTGCATAGAACGGCGGAAAGAGTCGGAAGGTCGAATCAACTTCCCGGCGCGTGAGCCGCGTCATAATTTCTACAATTTCTTCGGGCGTGTGATAGCTCGTGTTCAATTCCATTTCAATGCGTCGGCTGTCTTGGCAAAGCTCGCGGAAAAAATTCAGGCGTTCGGGATTTTTATTCGCGGGATGATTTTCGTCAGCGAAGCTCGCACGAAGTTCTTCAAGTGTCATGTTATCTTCCTCCAAAATTTATTTTGTCAAATCCTTGCGCATACGAAAAATCAAAGTGTTGAAGTCTTCTTCGCGTCGCTTGAATGCCTCGCCGTAAGCCTTGCCGTCAGCAAGATACTCGGCGAAATTTTTTTGTCTCAAGGCGGCAAATTTTCTCAACACCTCCTCAGATATGGCGTCAAGTTCTTTGTCGCGAATGAAATTTTTTATCTCGTCAAGCGGCAAATTCAAAAGCGGCTCCGACCAACGCAACAAGAAAATTTTTTCCTCTGTGTCGCTTGCGAAAATTATTTCCTGCAAGTCGCGCTGAAGTTTCTCTGCCAACTTGTAAAGCTCGCTCTCCGTTTCAAATTTTTCTTGCAAGTGACCGCCCGCCGTGAATGCGAACTTCCGATAAATTTTTTTCCGCTCGTGCAGATAAAATTTGTCGACTGCCTCACGATACTCGCCGAAAATTTTCAGTACGCGCTCGATTGAATGCAAAAGTTTTCCCTTGAGCGCGAAGTCAATCAACGGCAAAAATCTTTCTTCAATCGCGAAACGTTTCGTCTGCCAATCGTCATAACACAGCGAAAAAATTTCTTCGTCAAGACCGTCCTCCCGACAAGTCGCAAAAAATTCCTCGCGCAGGCTCGTCTTGAACATTTTGTAAGCGTCGCTCCAAGTCTTTTGATAAGACGCAACGCTCGTGACGAATTTTATATTTTGCGCAAGAAATTCCGGCTTGAGCATGGCGTCCTGCGCGGCTTGCGAAAGATTTTCGACGAGGAACGCAAAACTCGGACGCGGCTCCGCTTCCAACGCGGCAAGCTCACAAAATAAATTTTCGCCGTCGTAAATTGCGTTCAATCTCTTTTCAAAGCGCGCCAAAGAAATTTCTGCCTGTGCCTTGACGGATAAGAGCCTCGCTTTTGCCTTGTCGGTGCCGAAAGAAAATTTCTCCGCGAAAAATTTTTGACGCTCGGCGAACAACGAATTTTCTTCGGGCGTGAGATTCGGGTTGTCGATATATTTTTCGTTGAGCTTTAAACTTATTTGCAAAAGCTCTGCGATTGTATCTTTCTGCGCGGACTCGTGTCGTTGCAAAATGTCAAGCAGTTCATCGACGACGCTCCGTGCCGCCTCGAAATATTTTGTCGGCGAAAGTTTAAGTTCTTCCGCGTCGTATTTTTTGAGCAGCGTTCGATAATCGACGGTCACCGAAATTTTTTGCGCGGGCTTATCGGCGGGCGTCGAAGGTTTTGGCTTGGCGGGAGGCTTGGGACTTGATGAGCCCAAGAAATGTTTCCTCGCCAAATTGTAATCGTCTTCCGAGAGTGTGCTTGAATAATTGATGCTGTTATAGCCGCGCTTTAAGAAAAACCAAACCAAATCTTTTTCGGAACAATGAAATTCTTTCGCGACCATATCAATTTTTCTTGGATAAGCCAAAGCGTTCGCCTCCTCAAAAAATTTTCAAGCGTATTTAAAACCGCCGCCGATTACATCACGCGCCTTGAGCTTTGCAAAAAAATTCGTCGACTTCACAATAAATTCTTCCTCGCCGAGCCGAAAAATTATTTCATCGAAATTTTCGGGGTTGGTCACGACAACGGGCGTCGTCGAATCAAAACCTGCGCGAATCATTTCTTGCGGGTCGAACGTCAACAGAATTTGTCCGCGTTCAATCGTGTCGCCCGCCGCAACTTTTGGTTTGAAAGTCTCGCCGATAAGTTTGCATGTGTTCAAGCCGACGTGAATCAAAAGTTCGACGCCGCCAAAAGATTTCAAGCCGATAACTCCCGGCGATGCAAAAAATTTTATCGTGCCGTCGAAGGGCGCGAAAATTTTTCCGTCGGGATTTTTGATTGCGATGCCTCGACCTGCCGCGCCGCTTGAAAAAATTTTGTCGTTGACTTTCTCAAGCTCAATCGCCGTGCCGTTCAGCGGGCTGTCGATAAATAATTTTTCCATGCTCAACGCCTCCTATTTGCTCAAGAAAATTTTGCCCGCGCTCTTGAATTTCCACCTGCCGCCCGAAAATTCAAAAGTCGCCGCCCGTTCGACACGAATCCTCGAATAAGTTTCGCCGTCGAAATTTGATTCGAAGACTTGTCCGAAAGCGCGCTCGGCATGATGATTTTCCGTGTAGGTTTTGAGATTGGGCACGACCGCAAAAAGATTTCCTTCGACGAGGCAAGCCCAAAAGTCGCCGCTTGCAAGGCTCAAAGCTTCGGAAAATTTCGGCGCAAGTTTCGGGCGATTCATACGCTCCTCGACATTCGCGCAACTGAAGGCTCTGATTTTATGACGACGCGCAAATTTTTCACGCGCTTGACGACCGCTGAACCCGCTCAATTTCGACAAGGCGTTGAAGTCGTTCACAAAAGCCTCGCCGATTGAATTTGCCTCACTCGCGGAATTTTTTTCGTCGGAAGAAATTTTCTTTGCGGCATGTCCGATACCTTTTATCCCTTGCCACAATTTCAACTCGGCAATGAATATCGGCTCGACCAAAAGATTTTTAATGTCACGACCTTTCTTGTCGACGAAAAAATTATTCGCGTCGCCGATAAGTTCCTCCTCGTCGAAAGAGATTCCTTCCGCCCAAAGTTTTTGAGCTTTGTTGAAACGTTCGACGAAAATTTTGAACTCGCGCAGGGAATTAATCGTGATGCCTTCGGAAATGTCGTGCGCGCTGATAAACGCTCCCGCCGATTGATTCTCGTCGCCTTGAACAAAATCCGCGCCCGCCAAAACCGCCGAATAAATTATCTCGTCAGCCTCGCCGAACATTTCGCGATTGATTTTGTCTTCGTCGAAAAAGTTTTCGTCATTGGCGGGGCGTTCGACAATCATACCTGCCGCAACTTCAATCTTGGGTTGAGGGCTCAAATGCAGATTGAATTTTTTGTAGCCTTCAAGCCCGCTCGCCGCAACGAAAATTTTTTCGAGGACGTTGAGATAAATGTTGCCGTCAAGTTCGGTGCCGCCCGTCAGCCATTTGAAAATCCTCGCGCCGTTGCCGCCGACAAAGACGTGAGGAATTTTTTCTTCGCGATAGTGACCGTAGTCGTGCAAAACTTTGACAAGCTCTCCAAGATAATGGAAGAGACCCGCCGTCGCGAATTGAGCCGCTTGCAAGACGTTTTTAATTTGCTCCCTGCCCGTCTTGAATTTTAAATCCGCCAAATATTTTTCGCTGTGTTCGCGCATATCGGCATCAATGACTGCTTGCCGTTGAGTGTCGTCGCCGAATTTGCCGGAAATTTTTTCGCTCGCGAAGAGTTCGTAGTTGTCATAAATCGGCTTGAACATTTGCCGTGCCGCATAACGAATCGAGGTATGGTAGACAATGCGAGGAACTTCGCCGCTGATAACGCTGATATCGGTTGTGCCCGCGCCTATGTCGACGCAAAGGGCTCCCTGCGCGAAGTTGCCCGCCTTGCCGCCTTGCTTGTTGAAGTGATAAGCCGCCGCCTTGCTTTCCGCGAAAAAATTAGGAATTAGGAATGAGGAATGAGGAATTGAATTTGCACCGTAATCATTCCTAATTCCTAATTCCTCATTCCTAATTGAATTGACTGCCTCACGACAAATTTCTTGGAAGGAAGTTTTTTGCGCTTGAGAAAAAGCCGTCGGGTAAGAGAAATTCCATTGAACATTGTCCGCGCCGTGAAAGTTCGCCTCGACCGCCGCTTGCAGACAAATTTGTTTTATGTAAGCTGCCGTCTTGCGCCGTTGACGATCATCGTCCTGCCATTTCAAATTTGCGTCGATATGTGAGGCGAATTGTTCAAAGACCCGCGTATTTTCCGAACTCAAAAGGAAAACGTGACCGTCAATCAGCGGAAGAATTTCTTTCAAGTCACCGGCGTTGAGCATGTGGAAAATACTCAAGAAAGAGCCGTCAGCCCGCGCAGGAATTTGCGAGGGGATGAAGTGCCGATAAGTTTGAACGCGCGCGCCGCCCGAAGCCGTGACTTGGAACAAATGCGGCTTGAAGTTCAGCGGTTGAGGAGGATTTTGATTCGCCGCGAAAAAAATCATCGTCGAACTCGTGCCGAAGTCTACGCCGATTTTCCACGTCAAGTCAGCGTTGCCCTCGATGAGTTTCGGCTTGTTCAAAAGAATCACACCGACTTCGAAGGGAGCCTTGCCCAAATACGGCGGAGGATTGTAAGTGACGATTAAACTTTCCGGGAAGGCGTCAAGCTTTTCGGTGAACCTGTTCGCGAAAAATTTTCCGTCCCGATTAAACGGCGCAACAAAATAAATATCGGTGGCGAGGTCTTCAGCGTTCGATTGATAATTTTCGTAGTAGAGGAAGTAATCGTTCCAACCGGCGCGGCGGAAGTCGGGATAAATTTCAATGACGGGAACCTCGCGGTCGATATAAATCAAGTCGCGCTTCGGATAAGTCTTTGTCCAACGAAAATCTTTGCCGTCGCCGTCGACACCGCTCAACGGAAAATTAAAGTGCAGATAAAAATTTTCCGCGTCGTCGCTGATTGAAAGCCGCCCGGAAATTTCTTCCTCCGTGAAAAGTTCCAACAGCTCACGCTTAATCGGAAGTATCGGCGTCAAATCTTTTTCGACGAGGGAATCTGCGCCATTTAGTTTCGGTGAATTCGGGAAAGCGTTCGCGGGCTCAACGACTGCCATGCGTTCATGGAAAAAATCTTCGGGCTTGCAAAATTCCGCGCCGTTCAAATTCACGCGCCCGATTTTTTTTCTGTCGGAAAGTTTGTCGTCGGTAATTTCATTTGCGCTGATACCTTGCCACACGACGAGCCGAGCCGGGTCGATGCCTTCGAAGCGCGCAAAATCTCTGACGACTTCGGGCGAAACGAGCAGAAGATTTTTTTTGTCGTTGAGGAGGCGAACGGCAGAATCCTCAAAACGAGCCTCGCGCCCTTTAATCGTGTCGTCGAGGAGGCGGGCAATCCCGACATGCAAATTTAAATTCGACGGAGCAAATTCAAAAATTCCTTCCGAAGTCTGCGCGGCGGCAACTTCTCTTTCGTAATCGGCGAGGCACTTCAACAGCGCGTTTGAAATTTCTTTGGACTTGCTGCCGATTTTGTTGAGCCGTTGAATTTTCCCGTAAAGATTTTCCAACCAAATTTTGAGCGCGGAAAGTTCGGCGGCGGATAAAAATTTTATCGGGTCGGTCAAAGTTTTTTGATTCGTGCTCCACGGCGTGAAGATTTTTCCCGCGAAGACTTCTTCATAATCGGCGGCGCAAGTTACCAGCGTCGTCGGCGAGGTCATTGCCAGCGGCAAGCCGTTGAAAAAAATTATGTACACGTCGGTGAGCCAAGCCTCTTTATCGCCCGTGAGTGATTCTTGCGGCGCGAGCGATTTTAAAATTTGTGCGAGGTCGGAATCATATTCCAAAAGATTGACGGGTTCGGCTTTGAGGTCGAGGTGTTTGAAATCTTTCAGCGCGAGCATTGCCAAGAGTGCCCGCCACTCCCCGCGAACTTTTTCATGCAAGCCCGTGACAAATTGTTTCGTCGGTTCAAAATCGAACAGAGCCATCTTGAACAAAAGAGGACGCGCCCACATGTCGGGTATCGAATCAACCGAGCCCATGTCCTTGATTGATTCGCCGCAATCGAGGCTGTTCGATAGTCCTTGCAAAAAATTTATGTCCGTTTCCTTCCAAATGCCCGCTTGGTCTTTGAGGATTTTTGAAATGCCTTCGTTGACTTTCGGCAGCATCGGGAAATATGAATTTGCCATTGAAAAATCTCCCTTCGGTCGATTTTTAGCTGTTAGCTGTTAGCTGTTAGAATTCTAACCACTAACCACTAACCACTAACCACTAACCACTAATTCCGCGTCGAGTATAGCAGAAAAAAAATCCCGCGCAAAGCGGGCATGACGTGATATAATGGCAATGCTTAAATTTTTTTTATCAGAAAGGAAACTTCCATGCTAATAGTTAAAATCGTCGCCGCCCTGTTAATCGTCGCGTTGTTCGGCGGGATACACCTCGCCGCTCCCGAATTTTTGCCGGAAGTCGTTGACCTCCTCTCACGCGGCGATATTGTTGAGACGGCTAATTATATTCAAGGTTACGGCTCGTTGGCAGTCGTGTTCAGTTTCTTGTTGACGCTTTTCGTCAATGCAATCGGCTTCCCGCCCGCGATAATTTTTTCCACCGCGAACACTCTCATCTTCGGGATAGTGCCGGGAATAATTTTATCGGTCATAGCGGAGACGGTCGGCGTGACGATAAGTTTTCAGCTGTTGAGATTTTTCTTCAGGGACACGGCGAAAAAAATTATTAAAAAAAATAAGCGGTTGACTTCCCTCGACAAGTACAGCTCGAAAAACGGATTCACCGTCATGCTGATTGCGCGCATGGTTCCCTACGTGCCCAGCGGCATTTTGAACGCGGCAGGCGCATTGAGTTCCATGAGCTTGAGAGATTATTTCTTGGCATCTTTGGTCGGCAAGTTCCCTTCAACCGGCATCGAGGCAATTATCGGACACGACGCAATCCTTCAGGAAGAGGACTTCACGCGGATAATCGTCGTCGTCATTTTTGCGATTGTCTTAATC
The DNA here is from genome assembly GCA_017535925.1 of Selenomonadaceae bacterium. Classification (GTDB taxonomy): domain Bacteria; phylum Bacillota; class Negativicutes; order Selenomonadales; family Selenomonadaceae; genus Quinella. The sequence continues at coordinate 25,980 of JAFXTD010000029.1, forward strand.
ATTTGGGCTTGGCACTATCAAAAGAAGCACAATCATTGAGGAGGAATTTATCATGTCACAAATACAAGAAGAATCTCGGCAAGTCAGCATATCAATCAACGAAATGATTCTTATGCAACTGCGTGATTTAAAGGAAAATCAGCGCGAGCTCAAAGCTGAAATTAAAGATGTAAGATTGGAACTACGAGAAACTCGCAAAGAATTAAACGCCCTTATGGGTAAACAAGACGAAAAAATTGACAGACTGGCAAGCAAAATCGATGCTTTTTCCAATCACGGACAGATAGCAACAATTTCTTCAGTCGGTATCGGGCTTTCGGCAGTCAGCATTACACTCGGCGTTCTCTACACTTTGTTTTTCAAATAGGAGGAATTTATCATGCCGCAAATACAAGAAGAATCTCGGCAAGTCACAATGTCGATTAACGAAATGATTCTTATTCAGTTGCGCGACTTGAAAGATTCTCAACGCGAAATGAAT
>JAFXTD010000030.1 GCA_017535925.1 Selenomonadaceae bacterium
GCGGACGTCCTCTTCTTTTTCTTGTCGGAAAGAAAAATTCTATCTTCTTCCACTGACTGTCTGTTAGGTGATAAAATAAGTTTGACATAAGCATTCCTCGACTTTCAAACTTATTTTATCAGAGAATTGCTTATGTTTTTTGTTTGTTCGATTTTGCCAACACACCCTATAAACTATCTTTACGAAAAAATTAAATCGCTACTCGGTCGCGAAGAATCCGTCGTTACAATTCACGGCGGAATGAATCGAGATGATAGACATAAAATGGAGGAACTTTTCAAACAAGATAAAAATGTTTCTGTTTTAATAGCGACTGACGCAGCGGGAGAGGGAATCAATTTACAACGCGCTCATTTGATGATAAACTATAATTTACATTGGAATCCAAACAGACTTGAACAGCGTTTCGGCAGAATCCACAGAATAGGTCAAACGAAAGTTTGTTACCTTTGGAATTTGGTTGCAATGGAAACTCGCGAGGGAAAAGTTTTTCATAGGTTGTTTGAAAAACTGGAGGCGGAACGACGAGCATTGGGCGGAAAAGTTTCTTTCGACAATAAATCTTTGAGCGAATTTTTAAAGGAAGCCGTTCTCTACGGCAACGACGAGGAAAAAATCAATTATTTAAACACGGTCATCGATGCGTCGTTATCTTCGGAAAGATTGAAAAAAATTCTTACTGAACGGGCTATCACAACAGACGTTTTAAATCTCGAAACGGGTTCAACCATTCGTAAAGATATTAAGAGAACTGAGGCGCATAAACTTCAACCATAGTTCATTCAAAATTATTTTGTGAATACCTTCCGGAAACTCGGCGGAAGAATTTACAAGGTCAAAGACCCAACTAAAAAAGAATACGAGCGATTTGAAATTACTCGTGTACCTTCCGAAATTCTCAACTTTGACAAGCAAAATAATTTCGGCAAGCCCGTACAAGAAAAATATGAGCGAATATGTTTTGCAAAGGAATTTTGTAATGTTCCAGGAGAAATTCCTGCAGAACTTATCGCGCCGGGACATCCTCTTTTGTCCGCACTTAATGGATTGATTCTGTCGAAATACGCCGACGATTTGAAACTTGGAACGATTTTGATAGACAGAAGGGATGCTAGTGAAAATTTCAGGATACTTTTTTGTATCGAAACTCTGTTGCAAGACGAAAAAATTATTCCCGCCACCGGTCAACGCAGAACAATTTCGAAACGAATACATTTCGTGGAAGCCGACGAAAACGGGAAAATTTTGTTCGGTAGTGGTGCGCCCTATTTTGATTACGATGTGCCTACCGAAAACGAACGCCAAAAAGTTTTTACCAAAATAAAAAATCATTCTCTGCTTAATGGAGATGTTGAAAAAATCGCGACTGATTACGCCGTAACAGATTTGATTCCCTCTCACCGACAAGAAATTTTTATTCGCAAGAAAAATTTTCTCGACAAAGTGGAGCTTGCCGTAAAAGAACGCTTGAACGGACTCATTCAATATTGGGATAAGCGTGCCATAAAATTTCGCGAAAAGGGCGATATGCTCAATTACGAAAAAGCCGACAGAAAAGCTACTGACTTCGCCGAACGTTTGACTAATCGTCTCAAAGAAATCGAACTTGAACGAAAAATTTCTTCGGTACCGCCCGTTATTGTCTGGTGTTCGTTGATTGTTCCGGCGGGGCACTTTAAAGACGACAACGAAAAAATTTTTTCCGAAAACCCCGACGCTAGAAAAGAAATTGAACAAATTGCAATGCAGACCGTGATGGACATTGAGCGCGAAGAAGGATTCACTCCAAAAGACGTGAGTAAAGAAAATCTCGGCTATGACATTGAATCGATGAGACAGGACGAAATTCGCTTTATTGAAGTCAAAGGTCGTCGCGCGGATGCCGACACCGTGACCGTTAGCAGAAATGAAATTTTGACCGCGCTCAACAAGCCCGATGATTTCATTCTCGCAATAGTTTTGACAGACGGCAAAAATACCAAAACCGTTTATCTTAAAAATCCCTTCGGGACTTCGCCGGATTTCGGAGCAGTAAGCATAACTTATAAAATTAAAAATTTAATCCAGCAGGGAAATTGTATTCTTGAAAAGATAGGAGGATGAGTTTTTTGCTTGAAAAATTCAGATTACAAAATTTTAAAAAGTTTAGTGAGCTAGATTTGCAAAATTTAGCCCGTATAAATCTTATTGTCGGAGATAATAACGTTGGAAAAACAACATTATTGGAAGCAATATTTACATTCTCTTGTGGGATTAATTTTTATCCGCTCCTGTCCGTTCCATTTTCTCAACGTTTGCAAGACAGCAGACTTCCAAACCCTATGATATTGAATCCCTATCGCATGGCTGAATACATATTATATACTTTTCATTGGGAGAATCTTATACCAACCAGTGTATTTTGTCTTGATTTTCAAGGAACTATCACTCAAAAGGATGACAATAAAACATCGTCTGAAGACATAAAAATTTATCATGAATTTGTACCGAGTCAAATTTTTTCGGAATTTATTCCTCAAAAAACTGAAACTTGGTATGATGCGCCAATATCGTATAATATATTTGATATGCAAGATAATGCCGGCAATAATGTAAGAATATCTTTGCCGAATCAATACTTAGGTAAGTGGAATATAACTATTAATTATAATCAAGAAATGAATGAAACGAAAGAAACTTTTTCTGTAACATATCCAAATTCTTCTTCGACCAACACAGCGAAGCAACCGCAACCGCTAATATTGGCTAAATTTAATAATGAATTGTCACATTGTGATGAAAGCGAAAACAGAAGAATATTTGCGGCAATAACAAGAGCAGGAATTATGGGCGATTTTATCAAGGAAATAAGTGAGTCATTTGATATTGAATTAGAGGCAATCGAGAACATTCCCTATCCTGACGGATCAGAGTCATCGATTACATTGCGACCGAAAGGAAAAAATTTTCATATACCGCTTTATGCTTTCGGTGATGGATTACGCCGCTGGTATTCTCTGCTAGGAGGAATGTTGATTTTCAAAAATGCAATACATTGTATCGATGAAGTAGATGTCGGTTTTCACAGGAAAGTTCAAGGGGTATTTTCAAAGCAGCTTGTGAACTATGCCCATAAGTATAATAATCAATTATTTATGACTACACATAATATAGAGTACATGAGTGAATTTTTGCACGCAATCGACGATATGGGAGATAGTGTATTGGAAAATGATGTGCGGGTCATTACTTTGCGAGCAATAAACAATTCTGTTAAATGTCGCACATTGACGGGCAAGGAAGCATTAAGAGCTTGTGAAGACGGATTGGACGTGAGATTATGAATTCTGTTATTTTATGCGAAGGTGAAACAGATCAAATCTTGCTGAGCTATTACCTTAACAAGTGTTTTGGTTTTGAATATTGTAAAAAGCAACCTGCTGTAGCTCCTAAAAAACTTCACTCCAATAATAGTGCAGAGTCTGTATGTTGTTACAGTCACGATGATGATATTGTCGTTATTTGGGCGGTGGGTGGTCATTCCGAATTGCAACTGGCACTCGAAAAAATTCTTCACCAAAATAAAATTAATTCTCCTCGAAACGGATTTTATTCTCGAATTTGCGTTATGACTGATAATGACAGTGAACAAGAGCTTAAGTCGTTTTGGGTAGAAATTAACAACTCTCTGAAAAGTTATAATATCCATGCAGAATTTCAAGAAATGGAATGGACAACAACAGAACAATCCGTTGATTTTGATGGGAAACTCCCAATTGAACTTTTAGGGATTCCTGTTCCGACTGATCAAGAAGGAGCATTGGAAACGGCATTGCTTAATGCTTTGGGTGAAAGACAAGAGAACGCTTATATTGTAGAAAAATCTTGCTCGACCGTCGATGATTTGATAGCAAATAAAGATAAATTTTCTGAGGATTATCTGTCAAGCAGACGAGAACAAGTAAAAGCACCGCTCGCCGTTTTTTTAGCGATTACGGTGCCGGAGAGAATTTTTCAGCCTATGGATAAGATGCTGAAAAGTATAGAATGGAACAAGTACGAAAAAATTAAAGAGCTGTTTGAGCCATTTGAAATTTTCAAAGCGAAAGGAGCAAATGCTTATGAAAAAATTGATTGAAGTCGCTTTGCCGCTCGACGCGATAAATGCTGCGTCGGCACGTGAAAAATCTATTCGGCATGGGCACCCCTCGACACTTCATCTTTGGTGGTCACGAAAGCCGCTTGCCACAACGCGAGCGGCTCTTTTTGCGTCTATGGTTGACGACCCGTCCGAACACCCAGAAAAATTTCCGACAGAAGAACTTCAGAACAAAGAGCGCGAAAGACTTTTCGACATCATCAAAGAAATTGTCATCTGGGAAAACTCCAGCGACGAAAGACTTTTTAAGCGGGCGCACGATGAAATAAAAAATTCTTGCGGAGAAGAAATTCCGACGGTCTTCGACCCGTTCGCAGGCGGCGGCTCCATTCCTCTCGAAGCCCAAAGGCTCGGTCTCAAGACTATTGCCTCAGATTTAAATCCCGTCGCCGTCATGATTAACAAGGCTATGATTGAAATCCCCGCCAAATTTAAAAATCTGCCGCCAGTCAACCCTGACGCAAAAAGTTTTATCGACGACAAAAATAATTGGCGCGGTGCACAAGGTCTTGCCGCCGATGTCAAATATTACGGAGAAATTTTAAAGGAGCGTGCCTTTAAGAAAATCGGTTAACTCTATCCCAAAATTGATGGCAAAACTGTTATCGCTTGGCTTTGGGCGCGGACTGTCACTTGTTCAAATCCCGCTTGCGCTCACAAAATGCCGCTCGTCAATTCTTTTTACCTCTCCAAGAAAAAAGGTAAGGAAGTTTATCTCAATCCCGAAATCGACGGCGACAAAATTATTTGGCGAGTCGTTCAGGGCAATGATTGCAAGCGTGAAGGTACCGTCAATCGCAATGGCGCAAAATGTATTTTCTGCGGCTCGGACGTGAAACTCGACCATATCCGTAAGGAAGGCAAAGCCGGCAGACTCGGTTCCGAAATGATTGCTATAGTTGCCGAAAGCAAGAGCGGCAGAGTTTATCTTCCGCCTAATTCTGAACATATCGCCGCCGCCAACGTTGATAAGCCCGATGACTTTCCTGACGGAGAATTATGCGGAAAAGCTCGTGAAATTTCATTGTATGGGCTAAATAATTTCTACGACTTGTTCACCAACAGACAGCTGACTGCCCTAACGACTTTCAGCAATTTGATTCCGGAGATTCAAGAGCAAGTGCAAGCTGATGGCGGTTCAAAAGAATATGCCGATGCCATAGCCGTGTATATGGCTTTTTTAATTGACCAGTTAGCAAATCATACATCTGCTGTATGCGGATGGCACGCTACAAATGAACAACTGCGTAATACTTTCAGCCTCCAAGCTATTCCAATGGTTTGGAACTTTGCAGAATGTAATGTTTTCAGTAATTCAACAGGAAGCTATGAAAATTTATATGAAAGAATGTGCAAAGGATTTCAATCATTTTTAGGAAATATTTGTTCGGGAGAAGTCTACAGAATGAACGCTGTCGAAGATAATGGCTTAAGAAATGTTGTTGTATCGACTGACCCGCCATATTATGACAATATCTGCTACGCGGACTTGTCGGATTTCTTTTATGTATGGCTGAGAAAAAATTTGCATGAAATTTACCCAGAAATTTTCGCCTTGATGCAAACTCCCAAAAATCCGGAACTTATTGCAACGCCTTATCGTCACGGCGGCAGTAAAGCAGCGGCTAAAAAATTTTTCGAAGACGGAATGATTAAAGTTTGCAAAAATCTTTTCAAGTATGCTCACAATGATTTTCCTGTCACGATTTATTACGCCTTCAAGCAAAAAGAATCTGAAGAAGGCGGGGAAGCCTCAAGCGGTTGGGAGACAATGTTAAATGCTATAATAAAATCCGGTTTTCAAATTACCGGAACTTTTCCTATGCGAACAGAAATGTCATCGCGTTCTCTGGCTGTGAACTCAAATGCGCTTGCCTCGTCGATAATAATTGTCTGCCGCAAAAGAGTTGCCGAAAATAAAGTTTGCGGTCGAAAAGAATTTTTGCGAGAACTGAAAAGAGAACTGGAAAATTCAATCGAAAAACTGCAGGCGGCGAATATCGCGCCGGTCGACATGGCGCAATCGGCTATAGGACCGGGCATGTCGGTCTATTCGCGCTACGAAAATATTTTGGACGCGGAAGGAAATGTTCTGACGGTGCGCGACGCGCTGAAAATCATAAATCACGCGCTGGACGAATACTTGAACGGGCAGGGCGAGAACCTTGACGCGGCAACGCAATTTTGCACGGACTTATACACGCAAAAGGCGTTCAACGAAATTTCTTTCGGCGAGGCTGATATTTTGGCGCGGGCGAAAAATATTTCGATTGACTGGCTGAAAGAAATTGGCGCGGTGAAGTCAGAGAAGGGCAGAGTAAGATTGACCGACCGCGACGAATTGAAATTGTATGACGAGAATAAAAATCTTGTTCCATCGCAAATTCGCCACCTTGAGAAAATAAATTGCGCGTGGCTTTGGGTGCAAAGTCTGACGGAAATATTAAATCGTGGCGGCTGGGAAGATTGCGCGATTGCGCTGAAAAATTTTTCCGGCAACGGCGAGACTTTAAAAAATTTGGCTTACCGGCTCTACAATATTTCGGAGAAACGAAACCGTGCAAAGGAAGGAACGGTTTATAATAACCTTGTGACTTCTTGGCAGGACATCATGACGCGCCGTGCGGAGATTTTGCAAAACTTCGTTGAGCAGGGAACTTTAGGATTTTAAAAATTTATTTATCTTTGTCGACCAAAAGCGGCAGGGATTTTTTTTTGACTTGCCGAAAATTTTTTCATTGAAAGGACTGTGACGTTATGAACGAAGAGAATCATGAACTTGTAGGCAGAGCGATGAATATAACTTTGTGCGAAATTCTTGCTCCGTACATTGCTATTGAACTTTCGTCGCGCTACAAAGAAAATTGGTGGAGAGACGGCGTCTTAAATTTTTTGTATGAAGAACAGAAAAGAAATTTGCCGAGTGGCGGCACCTTCGGCGAGTTGGTAGATTCTCTTGACGTACAAAGGTGTTTGCTTTTGATTGATATTCACTGGCGGGAAATTTTTAGCAAGAAACTTTCACTAAACCATTTGAACTGGGTCAGGGAATTAAAAAATATTCGCAACCAATGGGCGCACACGGATTGGAAAGTTTTTGACGATTCTTACACTGCGAGAGCGTTAGACACTATGGCACGGCTTTGTGAACAACTTGACGACGAAAATACAGACAAGTTACGTGACATGTGGCGCGAAAAAGTTTACGGTAGCATTGAGGGTTCGACTTCGGGAAAGGTCGTCGCGGAAAAAGAAATCGGGAAAAAATCGGCGCAGGGAATTTTGCAAAGGGCGACTGGAAATTTAAAAAGTTGGCGTGAAGTAATTTACCCTCATCCGGACGTAGCAGAGGGACGTTATCGACAGGCAGAATTTGCGGCGGACTTGGCGCAGGTTGCACGCGGAGAAGGTTCACCGGAATATCTCGACCCGATAGAATTTTTTTCCCGCACCTACATCACCGCCGGACTTAACGGACTTTTGCAACAGGCTCTGCAAAGATTGATTAACGGCAACGGCGAGCCAGTCATTCAATTAAAGACTTCATTTGGTGGCGGCAAAACTCACAGTATGCTTGCGCTGTATCATTTGTTCAACAAAAAAATTCGTCCAGAGAAATCGGAGAATGTCAGAAAGATTTTGACCGAATCGGGCGTTGAAAACATTCCAAAAGATATTAACGTTGCAGTTGTGGTCGGTACTCAATTTAACCCTGCGAAGTCGAGACGCCCACCAAATATGCCAGGAATTACGATAAACACAATTTGGGGAGAGATTGCCGCGCAACTTGCCTTTTCCGCTGGCGAACCGGAGCTTTATAATTACGTAAAGGAATCCGACAAAAAAGGCGTTTCGCCTGGCTCCGATACTCTACGGCAATTTTTTGACGATTGCGGCGCGTGCCTGATTTTGATAGATGAGCTTGTTGCTTACGGTAAAAAAATTTATGGCATTGACGGCATGCCATCTGGCAGTTTCGACAATCTGATAACTTTTGTGCAGGAGCTTACTGAAGCCGCCCGTGCGAGTCGACGGACGATGGTTGTTGCGTCCCTGCCAGAGTCGGATATTGAAGTTGGCGGCACGGCTGGCAAGGAAATTTTGACGCAGATAGAACACACTTTTGGCAGAATGGAATCAATTTGGAAACCAGTTACCGCCAATGAAAGTTTTGAAGTTGTCCGGCGCAGATTATTTTTGAATTGCCGCGACGAAGATGCCCGTGACGAAATTTGTAATGCCTTCAGCGAAATGTACCGAAATAATCCTGGAGAATTTCCTATCGATACAAAAGATTTGTCCTATAAACAAAGAATGATTGATTGCTATCCGATTCACCCAGAGTTTTTTGATTATCTCTACAACAAATGGGCAACGATTGAACATTTCCAAAAGACACGCGGAGTTTTGCGTCTTATGGCGGGAGTGATTTATTATCTGTGGATTAACAAAGATTCAAGTTGCATGATTATGCCTGGCTCCATTCCGATTTACATTTCAAAAATTCGCGACGAACTTAGCCGCTATCTTCCCGAAAACTGGAACGCGATTATAGATTCTGAAATTGACGGCAAAGATTCTATTCCTTTTAGTCTGGACAAAACTAATGCAAGATTCGGCGAATTTATGGCTACGCGAAGGACGGCAAGGACAATTTTTCTGGGCAGTGCTCCGACTTTTCGTGGACAAAGCAATCGCGGTATTTACGCAAGACATATTCTTCTCGGAGTTTTACAACCAAATGAGGGCGAAAGTATTTCGGTATTCAGTGACGCATTGTCAAAACTGAAAAGCAATTTGTCTTATCTTTACTCGGACGAGACCGGTACACGTTTTTGGTACGATAACCGACCTACACTAAGAAAATTGGTTCAAGATTTGGAGCAGAGCATTTCTGATGAGAGCGTAACGCGAGAGATTGAAATACGACTTCACAAGTGGCGGGCGCAAAGTTATTTTGCCGGCGTACATATTTGTCCGGAGTCCTCCGATGTTCCAGACGAACAAACCGTAAGATTGGTAATTCTGCCGCCAGATATTTATTTCGAGCGTGGGAAAAAAGATTGTCCCGCAATCATTAAAGCAAAAAATATTTTGGACAACAGAGGAAATTCTCCGCGCCAAAACAAAAATATGTTACTATTTATGGCGGCAAAAGGAAACAGCTTGCCAGAACTTCAAAAAACCGTTCGAAGATTTCTTGCCTGGAAGAAAATCAAAGACGAGGCTCAACAGAGAAATTTAGACACAGTGCAACTTCGAGAAGCGAATAACAGCATGACACAGATTGAAACAAGTTTGAAAATGAAGTTGTCGCAAACCTATTCTGCAATTTTTGCACCAGATGCAGAAGAAAATAATTTGAGGGATATAAGTTGGGAAGCTTATGAAATTTCCTGCAATGATGAAAGCAACATTCAAAAAGCGGCGGAAAAATTTTACAACGAAGAATTGCTCATTCGCTCTTGGGGCGCGATTCACTTAAAACAAAAATTATCAGAACTGATTTGGAAAAATTCCGATTCGACGGATTTTAAAAGGCTTTGGGAAATTTTTACGACATATTTATACATGCCGCGTCTCAATGATTCGAAAGTTTTGAAAAGCACGATTATAAAAGGTGTTCAAGCTAAAGATTTTGCGATTGCGGAAACTTTTGACGGCGAAAAATATCAAAAATTAAAATTCGAAGAAACTGTCTCTGATATTTCACCTTCAACTTTAATTGTTAATCCAAAGGTCGCACAAAAACAAATTGATTCCGAAAAACTTTCACCGCCCGGCATCATAAAAACTTCAGATAACGAACAAGGAAGCACTCTTCCAATAACTCCTACAGTAGAATCATTAAACAGAGGGAAAGAACCAACAGTAAAAATTTTATCGAAAAGTTTCTCTATGGAAGTTGAACTTAATCCGTTTAGAATAAACAAAGAAATTTCGGATCTTATGAACAATATTTTAAATCGACTGATAAATTTATCCGGTTCACAAGTTAGTTTACGGCTAGAGGTTGATATAAAAAACGAGAACGGAATCTCTAAAGAGGACGAAGATACGGTTTCAGAAAATTGCCGAACATCAAAAATAAAAAAATTCCAGTTTGAAAAATAAAAAAGTAGTTTAATTTTTGCTTTGGCAAACGACGAAGTATTATGTTTATCTTCAACATCAAAAATTTTTGAGTTTCCACTTGCGTCCCCTTCGCAACTGGTGTCGGATATTCACTGCGAGCGAGGCACCCTTTCAGGGACGCTACGCTTGCCTCGAAACCTTGTTCATATCACAACACCAGACGGCGATTTTTTTTCGCTATGCTCAAAAGCGTTCACTTCGCGTTGCTACGTTCACTAAATCGCCTATGGTGTGTTGGCAAAATCGAACAAACAAAAAAACATAAGCAATTCTCTGATAAAATAAGTTTGAAAGTCGAGGAATGCTTATGTCAAACTTATTTTATCACCTAACAGACAGTCAGTGGAAGAAGATAGAATTTTTCTTTCCGACAAGAAAAAGAAGAGGACGTCCGC
>JAFXTD010000031.1 GCA_017535925.1 Selenomonadaceae bacterium
CCGATTGACGAATCATAATTTTTATATTTTAAATCTACTTTTCTTTTGCAGCGCCCAAAAGAAAAGTAGCAAAAGAAAAGGGCGTTAGTCCGGCTATAAAAACATCCCTGTTTTTAACGCCGGCGGCCGTCATCCGTGACGACCGGGCACTCGCCAACCGCTACTTTTGAATTTACCAACACACCCTAATCTTTTGCCCGACGATTTGTTTAAAGACACGCGACGTAATTGATTCGGGATTATATTCAGCTGCCCGCCTCTTTTGGGTGATAAATTTATCTGCTTTATCCGCCTCTTTACGAAGTTTATTCAGCTTGGCGTCGTGCTCTGCTCTGTGCGTTTCTTGATATTCGGGCGTGTGGCGTTCGATTTCGACTGAAAAAATTTGTGGACGTTTCGTCTCATTGAATGCTCTTTTTATTTCCAAAGCATACTGATAAATATCCTGCAGTTTGCAGAAATATTCTCTTAGCACTTTTTCAAAAGCGTTGCAAGCCTCGTTTTCCTCGAAATAGTCGCGTCGACCGTTCGGTATCAGATTTTTGTCGACGGCGTGAACTTCGCCGATAAAATATTTTGTACCGCGAGGCTCGGTAAATAAATCTTGCAAAGCGTATTCGTTGCCGATTTGAATGTTACCCGCCCGAAGGCGAATGCAACGCATTTTATAATCAGCGGTTTCTCTCCGCTCGCTAAGAACGCCTTTAAAAGTAGAAAGACCAATCCAGCTCCACGCGATTAAGTTACCCGCCTCGTCGTAAAAGTCGCGGAAAGCTACATTGAAAATTTTATCTGTGCCGTTTCTAAATATCCGGAAAGAAGTTTTGTAATTTTTAAAGACAGGCTTGCCGTTTACTTCAAGTTTGTACTCCGTGATTTTGAAATTGAGCTTGGCGGCGTGTTCATAAATTTCAGTCCGAAAATTAAATTGCGGGCTGTAGGTGACGGGCGCGACGAACGACAGATAATCGCGGACTTTTTGAACGTCGAGCAAATCGCTGTTCGTGTCGACAATATCAATCAGCTCCACGCGGAAAAAATGTTCGTCGACTTTTGCATCAGCCTTGCCGAAATCTATAACATTACGAAGGACTGATTCAGCGGAATAATTGTTGTTCCTGAAAAATTCTCTGCGAAGTCTTTCCGCGTCGATTGTCATCACAGAAAGTTTGGGGTCGCCTTTAGCCGTCGAACTAAAACGCACCGCTCTGCAATAAGCAAGTCCGCAAAGCCGCCCTATGCCGCGAAAGCCTCTGTCGGTCTTCAAAGTTTTGTCAGAATTACCGATTCGGCTCATCGTGCGTTCAAAGTAGCGCATAGGAATTCCCATACCGGTGTCTTTAATCGTGATTTGTCGATTCTCTATTGTGATTTCAATTTTGCCGTCGTTCTCTTGCAAAATTCCGGCATCGACTGCATCGTCTATCGCATCGCAAGAATTTTGAATGTATTCGCGGAAAATATCGAGCGAATTCGTAAAAAGCCCTTTCGTGACGATTTCGACAATGTTCACATCAATTTCAATCATAAAAATTCCTCCTAGGGGTTGTTGGTAAATTAAATCGGCGTCTTCGATTGGGCTAATCATTAAGTTTAATTTTTTAAATCTACTTTTCTTTTGCAACGCCCAAAAGAAAAGTAGCAAAAGAAAAGGGCGATTCTCCGGCAATGCGGCTATCCTGCCGCAAGTTGCCGGCGACCGTCATCCATGACGGTCGGGCACTCGCCAACCGCTGCTTTTTAATTTATCAACACGCTCTAAAGGCTGTTGGTAAAATAAATCGTCGGCTTCGATTGAGCCGATAGCTTTAAGCTTTAAGAATTTTCTAACCGCTAACAGCTATAAGCTGATTTTGCCAACAACCCCCGAATAAAAAAATCTTGCCGCCGAAAAATTCTTGTGATATAATGCGCCGCGTTTAACAAATTCACGCAGGACGGAGCGTCACCTGTGCAGTTTAAGCTGTTAGCTGATAGCTGTTAGCTGTTAGAAAAATTTTTCTGATAGCTGAAAGCTGAAAACTGTTAATCGGCGCGAAAAATGTTCTGCGAAAGAAAAACAGGAGGAATTTCAAATGGCAGTTATCTCAATGAAACAGCTTTTGGAAGCGGGCGTGCACTTCGGTCATCAAACTCGTCGTTGGAACCCGAAAATGGCGCGCTATATCTTCACCGAACGCAACGGCATTTACATTATCGATTTGCAAAAGACCGTTCGCAAAGTCGACGAGGCTTACAACTTCGTCCGCTCCGTCGCCGAAGAAGGCAAAGCGATTTTGTTCGTCGGCACAAAGAAGCAGGCTCAAGAGGCAGTCAAAGAAGAGGCTGTCCGCGCAGGTCAATTCTTCGTCAATGAACGTTGGCTCGGCGGCATGCTTACAAACTTCCAAACGATTCAAAAGCGTATCAATCGCCTCAAAGAATTGGAAACAATGGAACAGGACGGAACGTTTGAAGTCCTTACCAAAAAGGAAGTCATGCAGCTCCGCCACGAAATGGCTCGCCTTGAAAAATATCTCGGCGGCATTAAAGAAATGACCAAATTGCCGGGCGCATTGTTCGTCGTCGACCCGCGCAAGGAACGCATTGCCGTTGCCGAAGCCCGCAAGCTCGGTATCCCGATTGTTGCGATTGTCGATACCAACTGCGACCCCGACGAAATTGATTACGTTATCCCCGGCAATGACGACGCGATTCGTGCCGTGAAACTTTTGACGGCTAAGATTGCCGACGCCATGCTCGAAGGTAAAGAAGGCGCGGAAAGTGCCGAAGCCTCCGAAGAGAACGAAGAGTGATTAGCTGATAGCTGATAGCTGTTAGCTGTTAGGAAAAAGCTAATCGCTAACAGCTAATCGTTAACAGCTAAAAATCGACCGAAGGGAGATTTTTCATAAATGGCTATTAGTGCTAAGAGTGTTAAAGAACTGCGCGAAAGAACCGGCGCAGGTATGATGGATTGCAAGAAGGCTTTGACTGCGACCGACGGCGACATGCAAAAGGCTATCGACTGGTTGCGCGAAAAAGGTATCGCCAAAGCCGCCAAGAAGTCCGGACGAATCGCGGCGGAAGGTGCCGTTGCCGCTTACGTTTCCAAAGACGGCAAGACAGGTGTCCTTCTCGAAGTCAACTGCGAAACCGACTTCACCGCCAACAACGAAAATTTCCGTGCGCTTGAGAAAAAAGTTATCGAACACATCGCCGCGACCAAGCCCGCCGACCTCGACGCGCTCAATGAAAGTTCAATCGACGGCAAAAAAGTTTCAGACCTCGTCACGGAAGCGACCGCGACTATCGGCGAAAAAATTTCGATTCGTCGTTTCGTCACCTACGAGACCGAAGGCAAGCTCACGACTTACATTCACATGGGCGGTAAAATCGGCGTGCTCGTCGAAATGACCGGCGGCTCCGACGAACTCGGCAAAGATATCGCAATGCAAATCGCGGCGGCCAATCCTTCCGCAGTTGACCGCGCAGGCGTCGACGCTTCCGAACTTGAACACGAAAAAGAAGTTCTTCGCAAGCAGGCTCTTGAAGAAGGCAAGCCCGAAAAAATTGTTGAGAAGATGGTCATGGGACGCATCAACAAATTTTATAAAGAAGTCTGCCTCGTCGAACAGATTTTCGTCAAGGACAATGAAAAGACCGTCAAAGACATTCTCGGCGGCGAAAAAGTTTTGAGATTCACTCGCTGGCAGCTCGGCGAAGGTATCGAGAAAAAAGAAGTCGACTTCGCGGCTGAAGTTGCAGCTCAAGCCGGCATGTAAAACTTAATCGGAAAAAAAATTATCCTCCACTCACATGAGCGGAGGATTTTTTGTCGGCGAAAAAAAATTTCAAAGTTCTTCGCCGTTGCTTGCGATAACCTTTTTATACCAGAAGAAAGAATCTTTTCGACTGCGGGAAAAATCACCAGTGCCGTCGTCGTGTTTGTTGACATAAATAAAGCCGTAGCGTTTGGCGTATTGCCCGGTGCCCGCGCTCACGCAATCGATACAGCCCCAAGTCGTGTAGCCGATAAGAGGCACGCCGTCTTTGACAGCCTCGCCCATAGCCCGAATGTGTTCGCGGAAGTAGCTGATTCGATAATCATCGTGAATCGCGCCGTCAGCTTCAACTCTATCAAAAGCACCGAATCCGTTTTCAACGACCATAATCGGCGTACCGGGATAACGTGAGGCAAGTTTATTGAGCGTCCAGCGCAAACCGTCGGGGTCAATCTGCCAGCCCCAATCGCTTGCTTTGAGGTAAGGATTCTTCGCGCCGCCGAGCATGCTGTCGTTAATTTTTTCGGCATTTTCATCGGCAGTGACGCAACTTGACATGTAGTAGCTGAAGGTGTAGAAGTCGACGACGCCCTCGCGCAGAATTTTTTTATCTTCCTCGTTGTCCATGAACGCCGTATCGATTCCCATGTCTTGATAGAATTTTTTCGCGTAGTAGGGATAAGTGCCGCGAACTTGAACATCGCCGCAGAGGTCGTTGCACAAATTGTCCGTGCGTTGAGTTTCCAACATGTCTTTGGGATTCGGCGTCAAGGGATAGCGAGTCACGTGACAAACCATGTTTCCGATTTTAAATCCGGGATTGATTTTGTGAGCGGCAATGACGGCTTTGGCGGAGGCGACGAATTGATTATGCAGAGCCTCAATCCTCTGTTGCGGGACGTCTTTAAGTTCGCCGAATTTGCAAGGCGCGGTTCGATTCAAATCCTCGTCTTGAATAATTCCGACGCTGTAAAGATTGCCGACAATCGGAGCCATAATCGTCATGTTGATTTCGTTGAACGTGAGCCAATACTTGACTTTGTCCTTGAAGCGTTCAAAGCAAGTCGTCGCATACTTAACAAATAAATCGATAACCTTGCGGTTGTAGTAGCCGCGATATTTTTTGACAAGCTCGAAAGGCATTTCATAATGATTGAGCGTGATAAGCGGCTCGATACCATACTTGCGGCACTCGTCGATAACGTTTTCGTAAAATTTCAAGCCCGCCTCGTTTGGTTGAGCGTCGTCACCGTTCGGGAAGATTCGCGCCCAGCTGATTGAAAATCTGAAACATTTGAAGCCCATTTCGGCGAAGAGCGCAATGTCCTCTTTGTAGTGATGATAGAAGTCAATCGCCGTGTGCGAAGGATAGAAAACGCCTTGCTCAATCTTCGGGCAAAAAGTTCGAGGAGTATTCACGTCGCCGCCGAGCAACATATCGGGAACAGTCAAGCCCTTGCCGTCTTCCAAGTAGCCGCCCTCGATTTGATTGGCAGCGACCGCGCCGCCCCATAAAAAATTTTTCGGAAAAGCCATACCTAAACACCTCCGAAAATATTTTAGCACAACCGTCAAACTTTTGGTATAATCTTCACGGGAGGAATTGATATGAAATTTTTTTGTTCGAAGTGCGCCCGCGAAGAAGATATTTCGACACGCAAGCCCAAATGTGATTGCGGAGGCTTATGGAAATTGAAATTCACGCCGCCGAAATTTGACGAGGCTCTTATCGACAAAGACACTTGGAGCATTTTTCGCTACAGAAAATTTATGCCGCTTGTCGATGATTCTTGGCAAGCAGTCACGCTCGGCGAGGGCATGACGCCGATTATAAAATTCAACGACGATGTTTTTCTCAAGATGGATTATTTAATGCCGACGCTTTCTTTCAAGGACAGAGGCGCAGCGATTTTGATTGCGCATTGCAAATCAATCGGCGTCGAATCGGTTGTTCAAGACTCAAGCGGCAACGCCGGCAATTCCGTCGCGGCTTATTGCGGGCGGGTCGGCATTGATTGTGAAATTTTTGTTCCCGAAGGCACTTCCGACAAAAAAATCAAAATGATTGAAGCTCACGGCGCGAAGGTCAACATTGTTCACGGTGACAGAGATCATTGTGCGGAAGTCTGCCGCGAAAAAGTTGAGCGCGAAAAAATTTTTTACGCCAATCACGTTTACAATCCGATTTTCTACGAAGGCACGAAGACATTTATTTACGAGACTTACGAGCAACTGCACCGCGTCCCCGAAAATATTTTTATTCCTTTGGGCAACGGTACTTTGTTTATCGGTGTCATGAAAGGCTTGGAAGAATTGCTTGACGCCGGCTTGATTGAAAAATTTCCGCAAGTCGTGATTGTTCAAAGCGAGCGTTGTCAACCGTTCGTGAAGGCAATGGAACGTGGTGCGAAAAATATTTCCGCCGAAGTGCTCAAGCCGACAATGGCAGAGGGAATTGCAATCGGTGTGCCCTCACGAGCCGAAGAAATTTTGGAATACATTTATCGGCATGCGGTCAAAGCTGTTACCATTCCCGAAGAAAAAATTCTTCCCGCCCGCGCAGCACTTGCCGCCAAAGGAATTTATTGCGAACACACAACCGCCGGCGTTTATGCGGGTTATTTGCATTGGTGTGAACTTCACGGCAAGACAAGCGACAGTTTAATTTCAATGTGCGGCGCGGGTTTGAAATCGGATCACGATTAAAAGAAACTCGTCAAACAGAAAAATCTTTTCATTATAAAAAAAATAATCGACTGCTTTAAACACAGCCGATTTTTTTTGCAGTTGCCTCACCCTGTTTTTTTGCGAGAGGATTTTTTTGTTTCGTCAACAGCTTTTTTGAGTCTGTTCTTAATTGCTTGCAAATATTTTCCGCGTATGTCTTCCTCCAATGTTTTCTCCAACGCTTTCAAATAATTTTTTCGCATGCTGTCAAAAGGTATGTAGCCGTACACTCCGTGCAAAAAGGCTCTCAATAAATCTTCCTCGTAACATTTAATCGGATTCGTCGAGTGCCCCGCGCCGTTCTTCTCCGGATTTCCCATGTAATTCAATACATTGTGGACAGATATGCTTTGATTTTTAAATTGCTTGTAGTTTGACCGGGCAGAAAATTCTTTCGAAGAGGGAATTACCAAAGAGGAAACTCCGTCAATGCAAGTCGGACGAATTTCGTTATCAAGTTCCGTCATTAAATTCAACAAATCATTTTCCCATTCTTCGTAGCCGCTCAATGTTTTTGGATTAACACTTGAAAAGTTAAACAGCCCCCGCAGGCAAACACCGAACAAAAAACTTTCCGTCTGCAAAGTGAGACTTTGAATGACACGGTGCGCCAACCAATTACGAGCCGTTTTCATCGTTGCATAATACGGATAACGGTTGTTGCTGTATTTGGATTTATCCCACGGAATAATAACTTGAGAAATGAAATGGAATAAAATTCCGGCTGATATTTTTTTATCTTCCGGCAAACGAAAAGGAATGTATTCGGGATGAAAATTTCTTACGGCAGAAGTTCGATAATCGCCCGCGCTGTCTGTTCCAGTCCAGATAGAGTTGGAGGTTACGAGCTTGCTTTTTATGTTTTCGTCGTCGAGCATTTTTTGAAGAATTAATGTCATTGCAACCATACAAGCCCGCAGTCTGTAAGGCGGATTGAAAACCTCGTCAAGCCAATCGACAAACTCGGACTTTTGAATTTTTTTTGTCAAGGCGCATTGCATTCTGTCGAAAGCTTTCGGCGATTGTAAGTTTGCCTCGCTGAATTTTTTCTCCCACTTTACCGACGTTTCACCTTTGTTGCCCGTCAGCATGGCAATATTTTTTTGCGGCATCCCTCGTTGCAAAAGATAGAGAAAAAGATAATAGCCCGCGTTCTTTTTGAAGTCATTGTCGTCGCGATTAAATGCCTCAATCATCTTGCTGATTTTTTCAAAGTCAATGACCTCGTCAGCGAAAAGATTTTCCGCGTCGAGTGCTCCGTCAATCATGATATTGTTGCCTTTTAAAATTTCATACAACCTTTGAAGAGTCACGGCCGCTTTGATTATGTCCTTTTCGTCGTCTTCAAGATTTTCAAAGTCTTCAACCTCTTCGCCTTCAAAGCGTATCTTTTTACTTTCCAAGCCGGAGAGTACTTCACGCGAGGCTCCGTCTTCGTCGTTCAATTCGTCGAGGTTAAAGCCCTTTATGAAATTGACATCCAAGACCACGCAAGAGTAGTTTGTAAAATTTTTTTCCAAGTGAACGAGCGCGTTGAAAAAATTTTTCTCAATCCTGACGCGAAAGCTGAACTCGGCGGGAAAATAGTCTTTTAAATATCTGCGCGGATTATCGACCTTCTCGCTCTTGTCAAAATCATCCACCCATAAAATATCGCAGTGCTTTATATCTTGCATGACGTACCTTCCCTTCAATGCACCGAACTTTGATTCAAAAATAAAACCGCCGGCAAAAGCAACCTTATCCGAAAAATTTTGTTGGTCTTATCGTCGACCACTTCGACACAATTTTTTTTGACATCCTCCCGGAGAATTTGAATCCTGCGCCTCAATAAGCCCACACCGATTTGCGTGCCGCTTGCCACCCTTGAGCGCGTAAAATGATTTTCAAACGAAATGACCAAGTCGTTACTTTCATTTTGAGACAAGCGCAAACGAATTTCTTTTTTCAAGTCGCCGTACTTAAAGACGTTTACGCAAAGTTCATCAAAAATAATCTTGAGGAAAGTTGAGCTGAAGCCTTCTCGTTCAAGAAAAACTTTTTTCCAGACGGGCTCTTGCTCGCATGTAAAATTTATTCCTTCCCGCGAAAGCCAAGCCAAACAATCAAAGTCCGCCTCCATAAATTGCTGTTCAAACAGTTCTCTTTTATCTTCAAGGAAAGTTTTGCCCCAAATCTTTTTAAGATTTTCTGCCATCTTGTCCGTTTTATCCGATTGGTTGCCGTAAAAAATATTTATGAAACATTGCAACAGAGATTTATTCAAAACATCGCTTATGTTTTCGTGGTCGTCTTCTGCGCTGACGAGGCTTTTCTTTATCATTTTTTTCAAGTCTTCGACGGAATTTTTATACATCAGTTGCATCATGTAAACGGAGTTCGACAATTCTTTTTTCAAAGCGTATTCCAAAAGCAATTCGCGACCGTTTCTTTTGTCTTCGGGATTGTCCCTCTTCAAAAGCAACTGCGCTATGTCATAGAGAGCATCCGCTTTCATATTGCTGTAGGTGTGCATGTAATCCCTTACCATTGTATCCTTTTCATGTTGTATCGAAATGCGCTCCATCAAATTGTAAAGCTCTCGGTTCGTCCATTTTATCACATAGGGAATCTCCAAGAAAAACGAACGCCATACCATGCATTGATTATTAATTCCTTCAGCTGTCGACTCTGCTTTTTCAAATATGTCATAAGCTTTCGAAAGGCTCGGTTGTTCAGCCGAATAATCTTTTTCCGGTTCTTGATAAAGTTGCTTTGTGGAATCCAAAAAATTTTCCCCGTGAGGAATGTCGAAATCCTTTTTATTTAAATCTTGCAGAAGATTTTTTGTTTCTTCCAAGTATAAAGGCAACATGAAAAGAATATCACTAATGAGCATTGCGACAGCCTCGTCGGTGCCGGACTTTTTAAAAAATTCAAATAAACCCGAACGCGCTTCTTCCTCGTCAGACCAAATTCCCACTTTACTTTCAATGAAAGACAAAGCCTCCGAAAATTCTTTACTGCGACAAATACCTACCCAAAAAAAATTATAAATCTTGGTAAGCAAAAGCCGTGATACATCTGCACTATTCCGATAATAAAATCGCTGAAATTCTTCGGTTGTCATAAGATAGGGAAAGGGCAAAGGCGGCACGTCCAACGATTCGTCTGAACCCATTATCTCCTTTATACGGTCAGCGTTTGAAGCAGCAAACGGTAGCGAAAGAGAAAGAGTTGCACTTAAATTGTTCATCGCTTTAATCATGTAATTGTTGAGAGACGGGAAAAGCTCCGAACGACCCACCGCATAATTTTTAAGCTCGTCATTTCGAATCGCTTTGTAGTGTTTAAGAAGTTCCTCTTCATGTTCCGCATAGTCACTCCGGCTCCAATACTTGCGAAGACAGCGAAGAAACAAATAGAAGTGAGCCAACGAATAATCTTTATTTTTTTTGACAGCCTCTTCAAAATGAACGGGCTCTTGCGTTCGGATACCCTCTCTTATCAGCGACAAATATTCTTTCAGCGAGGCATTACCGATATTTTCAAAAATTTTGTTTGTTCCGAAGTCGTCTTCCTTTAAAATCAAATGCAGACCGTACAAAATGTAATAATTGCAACAGACTCCAAAGAGCGTGACAAAATCATCGACGCCTTCAGCTTTTTGACAGTGCTCTTTGTAAAACCGATTCAAAACCTCAATCATCTTATCGCGGTCGGACTCTGCGGCATTGATAACTTCCGCTTCAAAATTTTCGGGAATGACGGTAAACAAGCGGGCGTTTCGGGATTCTGCAAAAATTTTTTTCAGCTCGTTGATTGAATTAAAAATATTTTCGGTCATGCAAAATCCTCCTCTGCAGACAAACAATTTTTTGACAGAGGCATTATAGATAAAGGCAAAAACAATGTCAAAAAAAATGTGCAATGCGCAATCGAAATCATCACGCACTGCACGCAAGAAAATTTTTCAATCGACGCACGGAAAAACGGGCGAATCAAAATATTTCCCGACAATTTTAACGGCGCAATAATCGCCGCACATTGAGCAAGCCGTTTCGTCAGCTTTGTTGCGAGCACCGCGTTTCTTTTTGGCGAGGTCGGGGTCAATCGCAAGATTCATTTGCTCCTCCCAATCCAAAAGTTTTCGGGCACGAGCCATCTTCAAATCCCAATCGCGAGCACCGTTGACGCCCTTAACCAAGTCGGCGGCATGAGCGGCAATCCTCGAAACGATAACTCCGTCGTGAACGTCCTCAATCGTCGGCAAGCAAAGATGTTCGGCGGGCGTAACGTAGCAGAGAAAATCCGCGCCGCTTATCGCTGCCAAAGTTCCTCCGATAGCCGCCGTGATATGGTCGTAGCCGGGCGCAACGTCAGTGACCAAAGGACCCAGAACATAAAACGGCGCGTTTCGACAAAGACGCTTCTCAAGTTTCATGTTCGCCTCGATTTGGTCGAAGGGAACGTGTCCGGGACCTTCAACCATGACTTGAACACCTCGCCGCCAAGCACGGTCGACGAGGTCGCCCAAAGTTATCAGCTCGGTCAGTTGAGCGCGGTCGGTCGCGTCGGCAATGCAACCGGGTCTCATGCCGTCGCCCAAGCTTATCGTCACGTCATATTTCGCGCAAATGTCGAGAATATCGTCGTAGCGTTCGTAAAGAGGATTTTCGCGTTCGTTGTGAAGAATCCAGCCGGCGATAAAACTTCCGCCTCGACTTACAATATCCATTTCGCGCTTTTGAGTCCGAAGTTTTTCAATCGCCGCCCTCGTCACGCCGCAATGAATCGTCATGAAGTCCGCGCCGTCTTTTGCTTGAGCCTCAATCGTTCGCAACAAATCTTCTTCCGTCATTGAGACAATCGCGCCGTGTGCTTTAATCGCCTCGACTGCCGCTTGATAAATCGGAACAGTGCCGACCATGATTGACGAATGCTCGATAATTTTTTTTCGCGAAAGAGAAATGTTGTTGCCCGTGCTCAAGTCCATAACCGAATCCGCGCCGCATTTGACAGCCTCGTCCAATTTCAAAAGTTCGGGCTCAATTTCGGGGAAGGTGCTCGACGTTCCGATATTCGCATTGACTTTCGTCCGCAAGCCCGCGCCGACTCCGCACGGTTTCAATTTTTTGTGGTTGACGTTCGCGCAGATTGCAATGATTCCTTGAGCAACGCCCGCACGAATTTTTTCAACGGGAATTTTTTCGGCTTCCGCCACGATTTTCATCGCGTCTGAAATTTTTCCCTCACGAGCCGTTTGCATTTGTGTTGACATAAAAAAATCTCCCTTCGGTCGATTTTTAGCTGTTAGTGATTAGCTGTTAGCTGTTAGAAAAAACCTTTCCACTGACCACTGACCACTGATCACTGACCACTGAATTTAAAGCGTTTGATGACGAGCCCCGCAAGAAACGCTCCGCAGATTGTCGAAATCAAAAACGGAACAACGTAAACATAAAAGGCAACGTCGCCGGCAACTTTGCCCATGAATAAAATCGCTGTCGGGTAAGCCGCAAGCCCGCCGATTATCCCCGTGCCGAACGCTTCAGCCAAAACCGTCAGCCAAATATTTTTCGTCCGAGCATAAACGACACCGCTCAAGAACGCGCCGCACATGCTGCCGGGAAATGCAAGCACACTTCCCAAGCCGAAGAGATTTCTCAAGAGACTTGCCGCAAACGCCGAGCCGACACCGTATCGCCAACCGAGCAAGACCGCGCAGAAAACGTTGACCATGTGTTGAACGGGCGCGCAACGACTTCCGAGCACGGGAAATGACAAAACGCTCCCGACGACAGCCGCCGCCGTCAAGCACGCCGCAAGCGTTAATTTTTTTGTCTTGTCCAAAGAAACACCTCCGCCGCAACAAAAAGGAAAGCCTCCAAAATTCGGAAGCCTTCCCCTTGCGTTGTCGATTATTTTTCCTACGTCGGCATTATCCGAATCAGGTTCGCGGGTCGAAGTGCCTAACTTCCTCTCAGCCTGTCCACAACTCAAATTGTCTGCAAGCTCCCCGATATTCAGTTGCCGATTGTTTCGACGAGGAAATTTTTTATCCTGCCGAAAAATTATTTGCGCTCATTTCGTTTGAAGGTTAAAATCTTTGCGAGGTGAAAATTTTTGACAGACGAAATTTTTATGCGCGAGGCTTTGAAACTTGCACGCAACGCCGAAGGTCGAACATCACCGAATCCGTTGGTCGGGGCGGTTGTCGTCAAGGACGGAAGAATTATCGCACAAGGTTGGCACCGAAAAGCCGGAACGCCTCACGCGGAGATACACGCTTTGAACATGGCGGGCGAACTTGCAAAAGGCGCAACTCTTTACGTGACTTTGGAGCCGTGCTCACATTTCGGAAGAACGCCGCCTTGTGCGCGGGCAATCGTCGACGCCGGAATAAAAAAAGTCTTCGCGGCAATGAAAGACCCGAATCCGAAAGTTGCAGGTCGCGGCTTTGAAATTTTACAATCGGCGGGCGTCGAAGTCGAAGTCGGACTCTTGGAAGAAGAGGCGCAAAAGCTCAACGAAATTTTTATCAAATGGGTCACGAAAAATTTGCCGTTCATCACGATGAAATTTGCCTGCTCAATCGACGGAAAGATTGCAACGGTTGCGGGCGAATCTCAATGGATAAGTTGCGAGGCTTCGAGGAAATTTACTCATCACTTGCGCGACATCAACGACGCGATTTTGGTCGGAGTCGGAACTGTCCTTGCCGATAATCCCTCTTTGACGACGCGCCTCGTCGAGGGAAAAAATCCTGTTCGCGTGATTGTCGACAGCAACGCCCGAACGCCGCTTGATTCAAAAGTTTTGGATAAATCTGCGCGAACGATTATTGCGACGACTTCAAACGCTCCGCCCGAAAAAATTTCCGCGTTGAAAAATTGCGGCGTCGAAATTATTTTTGCGGGCGGCGGCGAACGTGTCGACTTGAAAATTTTAATGCAAGCCCTTGCCGAACGCGAAATTACTTCCGTCCTCGTCGAAGGCGGCGGCACGATTAATTTTTCCCTCTTGCGCGCGGGGCTCGTCGATAAAGTTTTGGCGTTCGTTGCTCCGAAAATTATCGGCGGAAAAAATTCGTTGACGGCGGTCGAAGGTGCGGGCTTTGAAAAATTATCCGACGCGGTGACTTTGAAAAATATCACTGTTCAAAATTTCGGCGAGGATATTTTAATCGGCGGCTATGTTTGAAAAAATTTTTGGAGGAAAAATTTTATGGCGTTTAAAATTTTGCAGGCAGATATCACGACTTTGAGAGTCGATGCGATTGTCAATGCGGCGAATACTCAACTCTTGGCGGGCGGCGGAGTTTGCGGAGCGATTTTTCGTGCGGCGGGTTATCAAAAACTTCAGGCGGCTTGCGATAAACTTTCACCGATTCAAACGGGCGAGGCTGTCATGACGCCCGGCTTCAATCTTCCCGCGAAATTTATAATTCACACGGCGGGTCCGATTTACAACGACGGCAATCACGGCGAGGCGAAACTTCTTGCGGCTTGCTACATAAACAGCTTGAAACTTGCGGCGGAAAATAATTTGCGGAGTATTGCCTTTCCGCTCATATCAAGCGGCATTTACGGCTACCCTGCGCAAGAGGCTTTGGCGGTTGCCGTCACGTCGATTAAAAATTTTTTGCAGACGCATGACATGGAAATTTTTTTGGCGGTGATTAATCCGAATCTCATTGCCCTCTTCAATCGATTGGAGAATTTTAATTGAACACGAAAAAAGAACTGCCGCATTTTTATATCGGCGAATCACTCGGCGGGCAACAGAAATGGTATTCGCGTTTCACCGATTTCGGAATGCACGTCGGAGGCTGTGCGGCTGTCACGGCTTGCGATTGCGCCATTTACTTTGAAAAATATTTCAACCTGCGCGGGCTTTATCCGTTTGATTTGAAAAATATCACGCGGGAAGATTATCTGCGCTTCGGAAAAATCATGGAGCCGTATCTTTATCCCCGCTGGTCGGGCGTCGACAAGTTGGAAATTTTTATTGACGGCTTCGGAAGATTTTTAAAAGATCGTCACGTCGATTTGAAGTTGTCGGCTTGGTCGGGCGAAAATAATTTTTACGACACGCAAAAAATTATCGTCGCGCAGATTGATTCGGGCTGTCCTTTGCCGTGTTTGACTTTGAAGCATAAGGAGCCGGCGTTGCAGGATTATGTTTGGCACTGGTTTATTTTGAACGCTTATGAATTTCGCGGCGAAGATTTTTTCGTTCAAGCGGTCTCTTACGGAATCGGTCGTCGAATAAATTTTGCAACGCTGTGGGACACGGGCTATCAACGGAAAGGCGGGCTGATTCTCTTTGAAATTTGATTGCGATTGTTGCGGCGCGTGTTGCAAAAATATTCGCCTGTCGAAATTGTCTAAAGACCTCGACCGCGGCGACGGCGTCTGCAAACATTTGACGGCGGAAAATCTTTGTGCGATTTATTCCGCCCGCCCGCTTTTCTGCAACGTCGACGCCTACTACGAAAAATTTTTGACCGACAAGATGAGCCGCGAGGATTTTTACAAAATGAATCACGAGGCTTGCCGACGCTTGAAAAATTTGACAGGCGAGGTTAATCGTGGTATCTTTGATTCGTAAAACTTGGGGCGGAGCGAAATTCTCCACCGGCGGTGAAAGTCCGCGAGCCTTTTGTCAATTCGGAATTAGGAATTAGGACTTAGGAATTAAAAACCTGACCACTGACTGACAGGCAGATTCGGTGAAATTCCGAGACCGACGGTTAAAGTCCGGATGAAAAAGTTTTAAATAAATTTGAATTCAACCGCCCGAAGTTTTTGTGGCGGCTTAAATTTTTTTGGAGGGAAAAATGTTCACGGGAATAATTGAGGAAGTCGGGCGGCTGAAAAATTTGGACGGCGGGCGAATCGAAATTGCTTGCGAGAAAATTTTGGAAGGCATGAAAATCGGCGACAGCATTTCCACGAACGGAATTTGCTTGACGGTCGTCGACTTCGGAGAAAATTTTTTCGCGGCGGATGTCATGCCCGAAACGTTCAGAAAAACTTCGCTTGCCGATAAAAATTTTAATCTCGAACGCGCCTTGAAAGTCGGCGACAGATTCGGCGGGCACATTGTCAGCGGGCACATTGACGGCGTAGGAAAAATTTTGAGCATACGTCCGGAAGGCAACGCGCTTTTAATCGACGTGACGGCTGAAAATTTTTTGTTGAGGCAAATCGCGGCGAAAGGTTCCGTTGCGCTTGACGGCATAAGCTTGACGGTCGTGGAAGCCGGCAAAGAAAATTTTTCCGTGTCAATGATTCCTCACACCCGCGAGGTCACGAACTTTCAATTCAAACGCGTCGGCTCGTTCGTCAACATTGAGACGGATATTTTGGCGAAGTATATCGAACGCCTTTTGAACTTCAAAGAGACGCCCGCCATCGATGAAAATTTTTTGATGGAGAACGGATTCCTATGAAAAAAATTTTGGTGACGATGCGGCTTGACGAACGGCAGAAAAATTTTTTGGAAGCGCAGGCAGAAAATTTCTCGTGCGAATTTTTTTACAAGAAGCGTGAGGATTTGCGCGAGGAAGATTTTTTCGACGTGAATTGGATAATCGGAGCACCGCCGCCCGAACTTTTACCCGCCGCAAAAAATCTTGAGTGGTTGCAAATAATTTTCGCAGGCGCGGATTCTTACCTCGACTTGCCGCCCGAAATAATTTTGACAAATGCAAGCGGAGCTTACGATACGGCGGTTTCGGAGCACATGTTGGCAATGACTTTGATTTTGGCTCGCGGCTTCAACAAATACGCTCGTCAACAGGAGAAACATCTTTGGCGACGCGTGAGGGAAATCATTTCGATTGAAGGCTCGACGATTTTGATTTTGGGCGCGGGAAATATCGGCACGGCTTATGCTCAAAAAGTCAAAGCACTCGGCGCAAAAGTTATCGGCATCACTCGACGAAAAAAAATCAAGCCCGAATGCTTCGATGAATTTTACACCGTTGACGAACTCGACAAAGTTATCGGGCGCGCCGATATTGTTGCAATGATTTTGCCGGGCGGAGAGAAGACGAATCATTTCATGGACGCGGCGAAACTTTCCAAACTCAAGCGCGGAGCATTTCTGATTAACGTCGGGCGAGGCAATGCGATTGACCTTGAAGCTTTGAAAAATTTTTTGCGGAACGGACACTTGAGCGGCGTTGCCCTCGACGTGACGGAGCCCGAACCACTTCCGAATGACGATGAGCTTTGGGACTTCGACAACGTGATAATTACACCTCACTGCGCGGGCGGACTTTACTTGCCGCAAACCCGCAACGCCATTGTAAAAATTTGTGCCGAGAATCTTCGCAGGAAAATTTCGGGTGAACCGCTGAAAAATCTTGTCGACCGAGTTGCCGGCTATTGAGGAGGAAAATTTATGAGCGAATTCGCGACGATTGAGCAGGCGATTGAAGACATCAAGCAAGGCAAAATGATTGTGGTTGTCGACGACGAAGACCGCGAAAACGAGGGCGATTTAATCATTGCCGCCGAGACCGTCACGCCCGCCGATATAAATTTCATGGCGACTTATGCCAAAGGATTGATTTGCACACCGATTGACGGCAAACGGCTTGACGAATTGGAAATCGGGCAAATGGTCGTGACCAACACCGACAATCACGAGACGGCGTTCACGGTTTCGATTGACGCTTTCGACACGGAGACGGGCATTTCGGCTTACGAGCGTTGCCACACGATTAAAATGCTTCTTGATAAAAATGCCAAGCCGTCAAGTTTCAGGAAGCCGGGTCATGTCTTTCCGTTGCGTTCGGTCGAGGGAGGAGTTTTGCGCCGAGCAGGTCACACAGAGACGACAACCGACCTCGCGAGGCTTGCAGGCTTTTATCCCGCAGGTTTGTGCTGTGAAATTATGGACGACGACGGGCACATGATGCGCACGGAAAATCTTAAGAAGTTCGCGACCAAACACGGCTTGAGTATCACAACCGTCCGCGCCCTGATTGAGTATCGCAAGCGCACGGAAAAATTCGTAAAGCAAATCGCCGACGTTGACTTCCCAAGCAAATACGGTCACTTCAGATTGAAAGCTTACGAAAGCACGCTTGACGGCAAATGTCACTTGGCTCTTGTCAAAGGCGACGTTGCCGGCAAAGAAAATGTTTTGGTTCGCGTTCATTCGGAGTGCTTGACGGGCGATGCGCTCGGAAGTTTGCGTTGCGATTGCGGCGAACAACTTGCCAATGCCTTGAAAAAAATCGATGCGGCGGGTGAAGGTGTTTTGCTTTACATGCGGCAGGAAGGACGAGGTATCGGTCTTGCAAACAAAATGCGGGCTTATGCACTTCAAGACGCCGGCAAGGATACCGTCGAGGCAAATGTCCTCTTGGGATTCAAACCCGACCTCCGCGATTACGGTATCGGCGCGCAAATTCTTTCCGATTTGGGACTCACGACGATTAAACTTTTGACAAACAATCCCGCCAAACGCGCAGGACTTGAAGGTCACGGCTTGACGATAACCGAACGCGTCCCGATTGTCATTGCTCCGACGAAGTTCGACAAAAAATATTTGAGCGTCAAGAAAATTAAAATGGGTCACGTGTTCGAGGAGGAATAAATTATGCATGTCGACATTGTCCGCATTGACGGGCACAATTATAATCCCCCCCAGTCAACCCGGCACAAATCTCTTTGTTGACCGCCGAAAAAATTCCGAGTTCTTGCTGATGATTTTGGCGGGCTACAAGTCGTTCCTCTATGAAGATGTCTTTGCCCGTGTCAAAGCTTTTACTCCAAAACACTTTGACATTTGCATAATGTCTTCGGGCTTGTTCGACGAGACGCTGAATCAAATCGCGGCGGAAAATAATTGGTCGTATTTGAGCACGGCGGAGAATAATATTCCGCTTGTTCAAAACTTGGCGATAATGCTTCACCCGCAAGCGGAATTTATTTACAAGATGGACGAGGATATTTTTAGATTCGTTGCGCCGCTCATTCCGATAAACCCCTACGGTTATGTTCGGCTTTTGGAAAAGCTCGGTTTGATTGAAACTTATGAAAAAATGTTTGAGCCGGTCTATTACGGTGCCAACAATAGAATGAGTACAACAAATCTTGATGTTGCAAAATTTTTCTGGGGCGAAGGCGGCATTTTCCCTTCAATCGACAAAATGAACGCCGCATTTCAAAATCAAAAAATTTCTTACGGCATTTGTTCGATAAGATTTACCATAGGCATGATTATGTTTCACCGCGACTTGTGGCTTACTATGGACGGTCTGAAAGTAAATCAGGTAGGAAATTACGGGCTCGGACTTGACGAATGGGTAATTTGTCAATTTTGTGTAATGGAAGCTTTGGCAATGGTTGTGGCGGAAAATGCGGTCGTCGGTCATCTTTGTTTCTGCTCTCTTACTTCGGCAATGAAGGAATATTATCTGACTCACCGTGAAAGATTTCGTTGTCCCAAATAAAAATTTTTGGAGGTAATTAAATGAACACTTACGAAGGAAACATCAGCGGCAAAAATTTAAAATTCGCAATCGTCGTCGCGCGCTTTAACGAATTCATAACTTCAAAACTTTTGAGCGGAGCTGTCGACGCCCTCAAACGCCACAATACTGCAGAAGAAAATATTTCTGTGGTGTGGGTGCCCGGCGCGTTTGAAATTCCGCTTGTCGCAAAAAAAATGGCGTCGACCAATCATTTCGACGCGATAATTTGTCTGGGCGCGGTGATTCGCGGAGCAACCACTCACTACGATTATGTTTGCAATGAAGTTTCAAAGGGCATTGCGCAAGTCGGACTTCAAAGCGGCATTCCGACGATTTTCGGCATCGTCACGACGGAAAATATTCAGCAGGCGATTGAACGCGCAGGAACAAAATCAGGCAACAAAGGTTTCGACGCCGCTGTTTCAGCAATGGAGATGGCCAACTTGATTAAAGGCTTGTCGAAGGACGGTTTGGCAGATAAGCCGCGCAGAAGAAGAGGTCGCCCCGCCAAAACAGCAGAATAGCTGTTAGCGATTAGCTGTTAGCTGTTAGTTTTTTGATGACAGAGCCGGTTGAAATTTTTTCGCCGCAAATTTTTATAAAGTCTTCTCCCGAACAATGACACGGGAGAATTTTTTTTACGCCCAAATTTTTCAGCCCGTCAAGTGTCAAAGAAATTCTTTCCTGCGTCGCGCCGGTCAAGTGCAAGCCGCCAATCACCGTGAAAATCGGAAGAGAAAATCTTTCGCGAACGGAGGCAACGATATTCAAAATGCCGACATGACTGCAAGCCGTCACAAGCGCAAGACCGTCGCCCTCGCGCAAAACCAAAACAATTTCATCAGAAAAATCGTCGGGAAGTTTTTTTGAGCCGCGCAGAAATTTTTTCGGTATGGTTTCAAAATCGTAACGCCGCTTGAAATTTCCGACAAGCCAAGCCTCCTCGTCAAGTTGAATCATGTCGCGGCAAATTTTCTGCTCAATGCCTCGCTCAATCAAAAATTTTTCGTCGAAGCCGCAACCGCGATAAAGGCAATTAGGAATTAGGAATGAGGAATG
This sequence comes from Selenomonadaceae bacterium, assembly GCA_017535925.1. Lineage (GTDB taxonomy): Bacteria > Bacillota > Negativicutes > Selenomonadales > Selenomonadaceae > Quinella. Next base: position 20,026 of record JAFXTD010000031.1, read on the forward strand.
AGGAATTGACTTCGCGCCATGATAATTCCTAATTTCTAATTCCTCATTCCTAATTGAAAATTTTTCCTCCCAAAAGTTTTCACCCGTGTAAACTTTTTCAATCGGCGCAGTGTCAGCAAGTTTCGGGAAGCCGCCGGCGTGGTCGTAATGCGAATGACTCAACACGGCGAATTTTATTTCGGACAGGTCGACGTTCAAAAGTTTTGCGTTGTCGAACGCCGCGCCCGTGTGCCCGCAGTCAAAGATAAATTTCGTTTCGCTCGTCTCGACAAAAAAACTCAAGCCGTGCTCCGCGATTAACGACTTTCCTTCGGGCGCAGTGTTCTCAATCAAAATCGTTAAAGTTGCCAAATTATTCACCTATGATAAAAGACATTTCCGTTTTGAAAGTTTCGCCGACGGCAAGCTTGATGATGCCTTCCTTGTCTTTGAGCTCGCCCGTGAAGTCTTCGTAATCGGCATGCCCGTGCCAAGGTTCAATGCAGACAAAAGGTGCGCCGCCTTGCGCGGGAGACCAGAAGCCCCAATACGGAAAACCTTTGGCGCGAACGGTGATTGACTTGGAACTTTTGCGCGAACAGACAGAGACCTCATCCGATTTTAAATCATCAAAGACAAGCGCGTCGCCTTTGAAAATTTCGTAATTCAAATCAAGCTCGGTGCCGTCAAGCGTCGGGATTCTTTCATGCGTCAAGGCTCCGTTCGAGGCAAGAGGCAGTCGCGAAGATTTTTCCGCCTTGTTGAATTTCAAATAGCAATCCTCAAATTTTTCACGGTAGGCAATCGGACAACACAGCGCGGGATGTGCTCCGATTGAAAAATAAATTTCCTTGTCGTCGACGTTGAAAACTTTCCAAATAACTTTAACTTCATTGCCGATAAGTTCAAAAGAAATTTCCAAGCGGAAGCGATAAGGATAAACTTTGAGAGTTGAAGCGTTGGATTCGAGCGCGAAAGTCAACGTGTTTGACGTGGCGTCGACGAGCCAAAAATCACTTGTGCGGGCGAAGCCGTGACCGGGCAAAGTGTATTCCCTACCCTCGGTGCGATACTTGTTGTCGACGAGCTTTCCTACAATCGGGAAGAGCACCGGCGAAGAATATTTCCACCAAGTCGGGTCGCCGTCGAAAAGATACTCCGTGCCGTCGGCAAGTGCAGTTATTGATTTGAGCTCCGCGCCGCGTTCGGCAACCTTGATTTTGAGTACATCGTTTTTGAGTGTGTGCAACATAAACATTTCTCCTTTGAAAAAAAATTTATCTGTATGAACTGTGCCGCGTAATCTCGACAAGACCCAGCGGCGTCATATCAATTATTTTGGTTTTGTTTCGGTCGAGGGCGGCTCGCTCGCGCAGGAAGTTCATCAAAATTTTTTTGTGCGCGTCGCTGTCCATGTCAATGAAGTCGACGATTATAATTCCGCCGATGTCGCGAAGTTTCAGCTGCTTGAGAAGAAGTTGAGCCGCTTCCAAATTCGTTTTCAAAACCGTTTCGTCAAAGTCGGTGCGCCCGATAAATTTGCCCGTGTTCACGTCGACGGCAGTCAAAGCCTCCGTCTTGTCGATAACAATTTGCCCGCCGCTCGGCAAAGAAAGTTCGCGCTTATCGATTTTGGAAATTTCTTCCGCCACGCCGAATGCCTCGAAAATCGGAACGTCGCCCTCGTAAAAAGTAACGTTGCCGATTTCGGAAAGACGCCGATAAATTTTCAAGTTGTCGACGATAAATTCGGTGCCTTCGGTGAATTCGTCGCGAAGAATTTTTTCTATCAGGTCGTCGGATTTAAGGAGTGCGGGCGGCTTGCGTTTGGCATTGCGCTCAAGAATTTCTTTCCAGAGCGATTGAAGGTCGGCAAGTTCGTCGCGTAAAATTTTTTCGTCGCAACCTTGAGCCGCCGTCCGAATGATTATTCCCGAATCACTCGGACGAATTTTTTTTGCAAGCGCATGGAGCCGTTCACGTTCTTCGCCGCGAATTTTATTCGACACGCCGATATAATTGAGCGTCGGCAAGAAAATCAACACTCGCCCTGCCAAGCTGATATTGAGCGTCGCCCTTGCGCCTTTCGTACCGCTTTCGTCTTTTTCGATTTGAATCAAGACGCTTTGACCGACGGAAAAATTTTTCGGGGAATTGAATTGCAGGAAGGCATTTTTTTCGCGCCCGATGTCCACGAACGCTGCTTGCATCCCCGGCAAAAAATTTTTCACGGTACCCTTGTAAATGTTTCCGATAAGTCGCGGGCTGTCATTTCTCTCAAAGTAAATTGCGTTGACTTCACCTGCCGCAATGACCACCGCGCATGTTTCGCCGAGCTTGTGACTGATTATTATCCTCTTCATTGAATCACTTCCGCCGTTATTTTACTCTACCGCGCTGATTGTTGCAAAAAATTTTTTTGGGAAAGCCTTTTCATTTTTTGTGAAAGTGTTAAAATACTATCAATGATAACAGGCATTGTGTTTTTGTTTTATTTTTTGAAAGGAGATGATTTCATGGCAACGCTCAGTAACAGTACGTCCGGCTCGCTTGTTACAGGTTCGAGCGGTGTGGATTCGATTTACAACAATGCCTCTTTTGTTACAATCAACGCAGGGGACAGCAACGATACCGTTCAAAACGGAGGCAATAACGGCAACGGCTATTGGTACAACGGCGGCAATTCCGTAATTATCAATACCGGCAACGGCGACGATTCCGTCTACAACTACTACGGTTCGAACATTTCAATCAGCATGGGCGCAAGCAACGATTACCTCTACAGCTACGGCAACATGAACGTGACGATTTCAGGCGGTGCAGGCGATGATACTGCTTATGTTTATGGCGCGGGCATGGTTTACGTCTACAACAGCGGCGATGGCAAGGATATTCTCTATGGGCTGAATGAAGACGATACGATTTTGATTCCGAGCGGCTCGTGGTCGACGACAAAGAGTGGCAACGATATCATTGTCACTGTCGGCAACGGCAACATGACTTTGTACGGCGCGGCGACCTTGTCCGCTTTGAATATCACCTCCTCGACGGCGAATATTCATCCGATAAACATTTTGCAAAACACAAGGTCAAACACAATAGTTACGGGCACGAACTACAACGATTCAATTTACAACGGCTACAACTCCGTGACAATCAATGCAGGCGCGGGCAACGATTCTGTCTACAACTACGGCTCGAATGTTTCAATCAGCATGGGCGACGGAAAAGATTATGTCTACAACTCCGGCGTAAGCAACGTGACGATTTCAGGCGGTGCAGGTGATGACACTGCTTATGTTTACGGCGCGGGCATGGTTTACATCTACAACAACGGCGACGGCAAGGATATTCTCTATGGGCTGAATGAAGACGATACGATTTTGATTCCGAGCGGTTCATGGTCGACGACAAAGAGCGGCAACAATATTATCGTAACGGTCGGCAACGGCAACATGACTTTGTACGGCGCGGCGACCTTGTCCGCTTTGAATATCACCTCCTCGACGGCGAATATTCATCCGATAAACATTTTGCAAAACACAAGCTCGAATACAATAGTCACGGGAACAAATTACGGCGACTCGATTTACAACGGCTACAGCTCCGTGACAGTCAATGCGGGCGCAGGCAATGATACCGTTACAAACTACGGCAACAATGTTTCAATCAGCATGGGCGACGGCAAAGATTCTGTCTACAGCTACGGCAATGCGAACGTTACGATAAGCGGTGGGACAGGTGATGACACTGCTTATGTTTACGGCGCGGGCATGGTTTACATCTACAACAACGGCGACGGAAAAGATATTCTCTATGGCTTGAATGAAGACGATACAATTTTGATTCCAAGCGGTTCATGGTCGACAACCAAGAGCGGCAACAATATTATCGTAACGGTCGGCAACGGCAACATGACTTTGTACGGTGCGGCGACTCTTTCGGCTTTGAATATCACTTCTTCAACGGCAAATATTCATCCGATTAATATCTTGCAAAACACAAGCTCGAATACAATAGTC
>JAFXTD010000032.1 GCA_017535925.1 Selenomonadaceae bacterium
ATTGCAATGACTAATTTGGAAATAAAAGTTGACAGGCTTGATGAGCGCGTTTCAGCTCTTGAACAACGAGTAACTGAAACGACTACGAACGTGAATAATTTGATTGCGGAAATGCGCGACTTCAAAACGGAAATGCGTCAACAAAATAAAATGCGTGCCGAAGAGATTCGCGAAATTCGACAAGACATGAAAAATATGCAAGCGAGTCTTGATGCCAAAATCGACGGCATGGGCAAGCACGTCAGAAATTTATCTGTCGCCACGATTATCGGCGTCGCCACCATTGCCATAACCGTCGTTTATTCCATCTTGATGCATTGAATTGACAGGAGGTCGATTGCAATGAAATCACACAACACGAACTCGACGTATGAACAAATTGATAAGCAACTCCAAACTTTAACTAAAATTTTATGGTGTATGGCCGGCGCGTCAGTTATAGTTATGTATTTATCAATCACCGTCGCTGTCATTGTCATATTGACGCGCTGAAAAATTTTTTGCAAGGGAGTGAGGACTATGGATTTGAATATCGTTTGGTTTATCTTGATAACGGTGCTCTTCACGGGATTTTTTATCCTTGAAGGTTTTGATTACGGCGTGGGCATGATGATGCTCGGTCGTCCGAAGAATGAACGCTCGCAATTTGTTCGCGCAATAGGTCCTGTCTGGGACGGCAACGAAGTTTGGATGATAACGGCTGGCGGCGCAACCTTTGCTGCCTTCCCTCATGTCTACGCGACGATGTTCAGCACATTTTATCTTGCGCTGTTTTTGATGTTGTTGGCGTTGATTATGCGCGGCGTGGCTTTTGAACTGCGAGGCAAACTTCAATACTCCGATTGGATAAATTTCTGGGACTTCGGAATTATGTTTGGAAGTTTCGTGCCGGCTCTGTTGTGGGGCGTGGCGGTCGTGAATCTTCTGCGCGGCTTGCCGATAGATTATCAAATGCACTACGTCGGAAATTTTTTGAACTTGCTCAACCCGTGCGCATTGCTCGGAGGAATTTTCTTCCTGTTGCTGTTCGCTTTTCACGGAGCAAATTTCTTGTCACTCAAAATCGCTGATGCGGCACTTGTCGAAGATATTCAGCGGAAAAGTTTGCGGCTCGGTATCGCAACGCTGATTGCTTACGTTTTGTTCGCGGGTGTTGCCGCCTTCGAAACGGACATCCTCGCAAAATTTGGCACGGTAATTTTCTTGGTACTGTCCGTCGCCGCGTTGATAGCAAGTTGTGCGGGAGTGGTTGCCCGTTGCGCTTGCAAGGCTTTCCTCTCGTCGACGCTCGCCATTGCATTTTTGACGATCGGATTTTTTACCGCGCTCTTCCCGCGCCTCATGGTGTCAAGCATTTCGCCCGACTTCAGCTTGAACATTTACAACGCTGCCTCGACGCCGAATACTCTTTTCCTCATGACGATTGCCGCAGTGATTTTCGTGCCGATTGTCCTTTGCTATCAGGCTTGGTCGTATAAAATTTTTAAGGAGCGCGTGACGCCCGCCGATGTTCACTATCATTGAAACTTTTAAATCAGAAAAAAAAATCCTCGTCGAAATTGCGGCGTGCAAGTTCGTCGAAGGATTTTTTATTTTGCTCGGCGCAATGGCTTTTGTTAAGTTCATCATCGAACCGACATTGCGCATTACGCATTGCGCATTTCTAATTGCTTTTTTCGCGGGAAGATTTTTTTTATCGGGCATGACGGAAAAATTTTTCGCCCGCTTATCGGTGAACGTTCAAACCTCTTTCCGAAAAAAAATCCACGAAAAATTTTTGGCGCAAGAAATTTCAAGCGGCGAACTTTTAACGTTAATCTTCGACACGCTTCAAGCACTCAACGATTTCTTTTTGAAGGTCGCGCCGCAAATTTTTTCCGCGATAATTTTTCTGCCGATATTTTTAATCGGCGCGGCGGTCGTCGACTTGTTGACGGCGGGAATTTTGCTCGTGACGCTGCCGATTGCCCCGCTTTTGTTGTGGCTAATCGGGAAGGCGACTGCCGAAAAAAATTCGCGGGCATGGGCTGAACTTCAAAGACTCAACGCAGACTTTCGCGAACTTTTGGCGGCGATAACAACTTTGAAAATGTTCAATCGCCTCGACGCGGGCAAGCAACGTTTGAAAGAAACATCTCGAAAATCTTCGGCGGCAACCCTCGACGTGCTCAAGCTTGCTTTCGTGTCGTCGTTCGCGCTGGAATTGATAACGACACTTTCAATCGCGTTGGTCGCCGTGACTTTGGGACTTCGATTGGTGGCGGGCGGCGTCGAATTTCAAGCGGCGTTGTTTTTGTTGCTCATGGCTCCGGAATTTTTTTTGCCGATAAGAAAATTCGGCGTGGCGTTTCACGTGATGATTTCGGCTCGCTCGTCTTTGGAACGCTTGAAAAATTTTCTTCGCGATGAAAATAATTGCGCATTACGCATTACGCATTACGCATTGAAATTGCCTCCGACAATTTCACTCGACGCGGTGAGTTTCACTTACCCGAAAAAAAAATCGCCCGTCTTGCAAGGCGTGACTTTGAAATTTTCTGCGGGGAAAGTCACGGCATTGACGGGCACTTCGGGCGCGGGCAAGTCGACGCTCTTAAAACTTTTGGCAGGATTACTCAAACCCGACAGCGGAAAAATAATTCCCAATTCCTCATTCCTAATTCCCAATTGCAGTTACGCGCCGCAAGCTCCGCACCTTTTTGAAACGACGCTTGAAAAAAATTTTACAATGTTCGACACGCTCGACGGCAAGCCGCTGAAAAAATTTTTGTCCGCGCTGAATTTGTCGACGCTCAACTTAAACGCGCCGCAAAAACTGAGTCGCGGACAACTTCAACGGCTCGGATTGATTCGCGCCCTGCTGAAAGATTCGCCGATAATTTTACTCGACGAACCGACGGCGGGACTTGACGAGGCAACCGAACAAAAAGTTTTAACTTTGATAAAAGAAATTTCTCCGCGCAAAACGATAATCATTGCAACTCATCGCTTGGCGGTTATCGAATTTGCCGACGAGGTTCAATCGCTCAATTAGCATTTCGTTTGGCAGTCAAATATTCGTCCATAGACTTCGCAACGATTTTTGAATACTTCACGGCAAGCACAACATTTTTCGCGCCGATAACAACATCGCCGCTGGAGAAGACGCCTTCGCGGGTGGTGCGCCCTTCCTCGTCGACGACTATCAAGCCGTTGTCATTGACTTTCAAATCGTGCGTCGTGTTGACGATTTTGTCTTTGGGTCCTTGACTGATTGCAATGATTGTGCTGTCGGCGGGCATGAGGACGGGTTCTTCCTCGCGAATCAAATTTCCTTTATCGTCATAAATTCTCGGCGTGAGGATGGGACCTTCTTCCGTGAATTCTTTAATCGCCATGCCTTGTTGAAGTTCAATGCCGTCGACTGCCGCATAATCCAATTCGCGCTGACTGGCGGCAATCCTCTGACGACGAGCATAAAGCGTGACGTGTCGAGAGCCTTGACGAATGACGGTACGCGCCACATCGATAGCCGAATTGCCCGCACCGATTATCGCAACGGTATCGCCCAAGTCGTAAGCGTCGGGGTTTTGCAAGTAGTCAATCGCGTAATGAACATTGCCGAGCGATTCGCCTTTGACGTGAGGTCTGCGCGGACGCCAAACGCCGGTGCCGATAAAAATTGCATCGTAGCCGTCATTAAAGAGGTCGTCAAGATGAAGCGCGCCGCCGATTGCTGTGTTCGGGCGGAAGTGAATTCCCATTTCACGAAGCTTGACTTGATAGCGGTCAAGAATTTTTTTTGACAGACGGAAAGCGGGAATGCCGTAACGCATCATGCCTCCGACTTTGTCCATGCGTTCAAAGATTGTGATTCGATAACCGAGCGCGGCGAGCTTGATTGCGATTGTAATTCCCGCAGGTCCCGAACCGATTATCGCGACGCGCTGACCGGTGTCGGGCGCACGTTCGAGGCTTATCTTGTCGAAATAAAAATCCGAAATGTAATTTTCAATGCCGGGAATTTGAACAGCCGAACCGCCCGGACGTTTGCCTTGAATGCAGTTGCCCTCGCATTGATTTTCGTGGTCACAAACAAGAGAACAGACGACGCTCATGGGATTGTTTTCAAAAAGCATGCGTCCTGCCTCAACGGTTTGACCCGCGAGGAACAGGCGAATCATTTCGGGGATATCGGTTTGAATCGGACAGCCTTTGAGTTTGCAAAGCGGTTTCTTACATTGCAGACAACGACGAGCCTCTTCAATGACGTGTGCAGCCATAATTTTTTCCCTCCCAAAAAATATTTTACACAAACGAGTTTAAATCAATTCCGCTTAAATGTCTACCGCAAAAAAATTCACGCGCCGTTAATCTGATTGAGATAAAAGTCAAGGGCGTTGCCGTGCAGGTCGTTGCAATAAATATCGTCGAACTCAAAGATAGTGCGCAGCTCCGGCGGAACAATAAATTCATCGCGAACGAAAGAATCAACCCAAGCGTCGACGAAATTTTTATCAATCGGCAGGCGCAAAATTATATCGCCGAAATTTTCCAAGACATCGCGGCAAAAATCTTTAATGCCCTCGTGAACTTCCTCAATCTCTTTGAAATGAATTTGTCCCGGTTCAGCCTCGCCGAAGACGGGCTTGCCCTCCGCGTCGAAATGTAAAAGTTGAGCGTCGGGCGCAGTCAAAATACTTTCGAACAAAAGCTGATATCTGTAAACGGCGGAGGTCGTCGTCGCGTAGTCGTGATTCTCTGCAAAGCAACCGCGCAACCTGTCTTGAGCCTCTTCGCCGAAACGATTTTCCATGCTCGTGGCGAAGTAGTAGCCCGTGAAAATTTTTTTCGTGAGCCGTTGCAAATGATATTGAATCGTGCCCGAATAGCCCATGTCAATCACGCCGACCTTATCAAGCGAACCGCCCAAATTTTTTATGTAAGTCTCGTAATTTTTTCTTTCGTTCGCCGCCTGTGATAAAATTTCTTCGCCGTAACCTTTGATAACCTCTCTGACATGTTCCGAAGATTTTTCGGGCAAGAAAATTTTCGTGTTGTCATTGATTTCAAAGCCGAAACGAACCTCGAAAAATTTTTTGAGCGAGCCTTGAAAATGAAGTTTCAACATAGCATTGGTATCGTTGAGCCCTCGCATGGAGGCAACGGTCACTGCGCGGCGCGAGGCATAAAAATAATCGGAGGGCAACGGCTTGACTTTGAGAAGCTCGGTCACGAATTTGTAAAGCGGTTGCAAAAAATATCCGTCACGCGCGAGGAACAACAGCCGCTTTATGCCGTCGGCTTTTGATTTTTGAATCAGCCACAAGATAAACGTCAAGAGCGGCGTCCCGAAAAAAACATAGCCGAAGTCACGGAAATTTTTCAAGACGATTCGCCCGGGGCGCGGCGTCATATCCTCATTGAGCGCGAAAGGATTTTGAAATTTTTTTGCAAGCACGACGCCCAGAAAAATTCCCGCGTAAAGAGATTTTTTTCGTTCGAGGCGTTCGGCAAGCATTTTCCCGAAAGGCGTCAAGGTAAAAAGATTGAACGCGTTCATCAAATGGTAAGCGGCGAATCCTCTGTCGCCCGGCAACTGGATATCGCTTGTCTCGTTGTCGCCGAGATGAATCAATTTTCCTTCGGCGTTGAGTCCCGACTGCATGAAGTGATCCCAAATCGCAGCCGTATCTTTTCGCATGCCTGTTTCGCAGGAAATTAAAAGTTTATCGTAGCCTTCGACGCCGCACTTTTCCAAAAGCCGTTTCAAATCGGGCGTCTGCATGTACATATCGGACACGAGCCAAATTTCTTTGTCGTAAGTGTCGCGCAGTTCCTTGAACCACTTCACAACTTCCTCACGCGGCAAAGTCAATTCAACTTCCGTCTCAACCTCAAGCTCACGAATTTTTCTGCAAGTCTCAACGTCAAGCCGTGTAAATTCGGCGAAGCTTTTGTAAATGTCGTCAAGAGTCACGTCGTTGCCTTTGACTTGACGGGCGACCTCCTCCGCCTTGATTCTCAACGTCGGGAAGTCAAAATTTCTTCCAAGTAAATCTTCGACCTTGAGCCGAATAATTTCGTTGACGTGATAGGGTTCGGCGACGAGCCTCATCAACAGCGTGTCGAAAATATCGAACGTCACAATCGAGCCTTTGTCCGCGACGTAAGAAATATCTTTGTCGTTGTGACCGAGATATTGCCAAAGATTTTTCGTGCCGATATTGACCGAATAACTTTCGTCTGCCGCACTGAATTCGTAAAAGTCCATGCCCTCCGAAGCCGCGACGAGCGCAACCGAACGTTCAAAGGCATGAGCGATCGTCCCGTCATTTTGTTTTTGTTCGGGAGGAAAGTCTTCAATCGTCAAGCCGAGTTCAAAAAATTTTTTCAACGCCTTGCCGCGAGCCCAAAACATTGTGCCGACCGGAAAATCAAAATAAGTTGTCTTGGGCATGGGGACGTTCATTCGCCGCAAAAGTTCTTGACCGACCGCACGATTTGAAAGCCACGTGCAGGCAATGTAAGGCATGTTCGTCGAAGGTTGAGGATAAACCAGACCGAGCCGTTGATTCTCCTCGAACGCCTTAAAAATTTTTCTTAAACGTTCGGAACTGCCGAGCAACGACTCAAAAAGATACTTGCGCCAATTTTGTTGTTCGTTGCCGGTGTAAAGAGATTTTTTCGAATGAATGTGAGCAATGAAATCGTATTCGGGCAAAAGGTCTCCGAAGCCGACGAGGAACGGCGCAACATCCCGCCCGCGATTGGGCACGACACGCACGATACATTTTTCGACATTGGAAATTTTTTCAAAGGCGGCACGAACTTCCTCCTTAGCCGAGCCGTCGACAATCGAAATCAGCGCGTCGAATTTGTAAGGCATGTTCGCGCAGTAAGAAGCCATTTCGTCGAGGAGGTCGATATAAAAAATGTGAGCTTGAATTGCGATTTTGCCCGATTGCGTAAAAAGTTCTCCGCCGAAAAATCTTCCTCCGAATTGAATAAGATTCGGAACGGTCGGTGAGCCTTCCATAAGCTTTGCCGCCTGCCAATTTTTGTAACGCGTCGTGTTCTTCAAGACGGGCGCGAGCAACGTATAAAATTTGTCCTTGAGAAAAGTTTTTCGTTCGTCGTTGAGCGGCAACGCCTTATAAAAAAATCGGGCGGCGGAAAGAATTTTTTCCTTGTTATCCAAACGAAGCCACTGCCGAAAAGATTTTCGCGACTCTCTGATTTTCCAAAAGCCGTAACTCAACAGCGAATCATTTAACTTTGACAGCCGCCGATTTTCGTTTGTGAGTCTTGAATTTATTTCTTTGAGTTCCGCATTGAGCTTGACGAGTTCATTTATGCTGCGATTGAAGACAGCTTGATAATTTTCCTCTTTCGCGCCGAAGACCTCAAAAGTCACGTGACCGGAAATCTCTTCGACTTGAAAAATAATTTGCGGATCTGCCGTCAAAAATCTGTAGAAGCCGTTGATGAATTTGTCGGAGTTGTTGTCGGAAATTTTTTGTTCCGCGCCGTTAATCAGCACGCGATTCAACTTGACGGAAATAAAATTCGTGTCGGGGTCGAAGCGCAAAAATTTAAACGGTCGTTCGGTGTCGAAGTCCATGCGCCCGTAAAATTTTCCCGCCGCGTCGACGTTGATAATTTTTTCGGCAACACGCGAATATGCTCCGCCGTCATTCACGAAAATTTCTGCGTGAAGAACGTCAAGCTTTTGCGCCAAATTAAATACGTCGAAGGTGCCTCCGTCACGAAGAAAACTTTTATCATCGTAGCCGTAAAGATTTTTTATCTGCGCGGCGTTGTCGGGGTTGCTCAACAAATTTTTGAGCAGTTCCAAGCCCGCAAGTCGAAAAGCCGAAGTCGCAATGTTTTTCCGTTCGAAACAGAGTTTGGCAACGGCGAAGTCGCGATTGATTTGCCCGTCGACGATAAATTTTTTTGCTTCGGGAAAGACCGCCAAAAAAAATTCATCGTCTTTGAAGTTGCCGACAAATTCCCTAGCCACGAATAAAAATTCCAACTCCAAACGAACGAGCTTATCGAAGGTCGTCGCCGAAAAATTTTCCTGCCGCGTCCTCCGCAATCGAAAATTCGTCAGCCGCTCCTGCAAAATAAAAATTTCGCCATGAAAACAAAGCCGAATCCACATGAGGTAATCGGGCAACTGCCAAAAGCCGTGCGTTTCAAGCAGCCGGGCTTTTTTGAAGAAGCCGCGCCGAATCATCGCGCTGGGGTGGCAGAGGCAATTCGTGTTGTAAAAAAAATAATTCAACCATTCGGCACGCGTGCGATTCGGTTGCTCAAAAATTTTTCGATAGAAATCTTTTGCGTCGGGCTCATAAAAATTTCCATGCTCATCGACAAAATTAACCCAAGTGAAACACGCGGCGTAATCTTTTTCGGCGTCGAGTAAGGCAACCTGCTTTTCCAATTTATCGGGAGCCCACAGGTCGTCCGAATGGTGAACCGCGATATATTTTCCGCGAGCAGAATTCACGGCTTCGGCAACAGCGAGGAGCGGCCCGCGATTTTCCGGATACAAAAAAAATTTTATGCGCGGGTCGTCGAAAGTTTTTATAATTTCGCGGCTGTTGTCTTGCGAGCCGTCGTCGACGATTAAAAGTTCAAAGTCAGCGAACGTCTGATTGAGCACACTTTCAATCGCCGCCGCAATGTAAGCCGCATGATTGTAGCTCGTCAAAATCACAGAGACTTTAGGCAATCTCATCACCCTTCTATCAATTGGGAATGTGGAATTGGGAATTGGGAATTAAGAATTTTTTTCTTTTAAAGTTTTGGTTATCGAAGATAAAATTTTTATAAGCTCATTACAATCGCTAAGAATACTATCTGATTGCTTTTCCGTCAAATATTTAGTTTTTTCAAGTAGTTCAATCCAATAAGCTGATTCAGCTGCTTCCTTTAAGGCTATATACATTTTTGCTTTAAAATCCGCAGGGGATTGTGCCTGAACAGCTTCTCGAACATTTGCTCCTATACTTGTGCCGCTTCGCAACAGTTGTTTTGAAAGAACGTATTCCGAATGATTCTCTTTTAAATATTTATAAAGGTTTACGATTCTTACAGCAAACGCCATGCTTTTATCTATTATCAAATTAGATTTCTTCATTCCCCATTCCTCATTCCCAATTCCCAATTGATGAAAGGTTCGCAATGCAGCCCGCCCAACTCAAGCCGACGCCGAAGCCCGCAAGCATGACTTGTTTTAAATTTTTCGCGCCGAAATTTTTTACAACCTGTTCAATCGCAAGCGGCACGCTCCCCGAAACAAGATTGCCCGTCGTCGAAATGTCATTGTGGAAGGGCACGTCGTTCAAGTTCGCCTTGTCGCGCAGGTAAGTCATCATGAACTTGTTGGCTTGGTGGAAAATGCAATAGTCGAGGTCGGCACGAGTCAAATTTGCGGCAGTCAAAACTTTTTCGACGAGCGGAGGAACTTCGCGCAACGTGAAATAAGTTATCGCCATGCCGTCCATAAAAATTTCGTAATTCGAACGGTAATTGCCGTTGTCGTCCGTCGAAAAAATTTCGGGATTGTCACGGGTCATGAAGCGGCTGCCTCCGACGGGAATAATCAATTTGTCGTAGCGCGAACCGTCACTGCCGAAGACGAACGCTCGCAAACTTTCCGTATCGCTGCCTTCAAGCCAAGTGGCAGTTGCTCCGTCGCCGAAAAGCGGTCGCGTCGCCTTGTCCTTAACGTTGATATATTTCGTGTAGACGCTTGAGGTTATGAACAAAATTTTTTTCGCAAGCCCGGTTTCAATCAAGCCTTTGGCAACTGCAAGCCCATAGACGTAGCCCGAACAGCCCAACGAAATATCCATCGTGCCGACAGATTTTTCCAAGCCGAGCCTGTGTTGAAGATGGGCGGAAGTGTGCGGACCCAAGTGGTCGGGGTGTTGAGTGCACAACAAAATAAAATCCGTCTCGCGGCGGTCAATGTTGTATTCGGAAAAAAGTTTTTCGGCAGCGTTGAATGCCAAATCGCCCGCCGCCTCGTCTTTGGTCGAAAGGTGTCTGGTCTCCACACCGATTTTTTTTATGAAGCGAGCGTCGACGACATCCGAATTATTTTCAATCGTCGCGGGCAGGTAAGTCGAAATCGCTTTTATCGTTGCAAACATTTGTAAGCTCCCTTCGGTCGCTTAGCGGTTAGCTGATAGCTGTTAGGATTTTTTCCTTAAAGCTCAAAGCTTAAAGCTTTTCAAAATCGCACAGATTTTCCTCACGTCGTCTTCGGTCAAGTCTCCGTACATGGGCAAGCTCAAAACTTGTTGACCGATAACATTGGCGACGGGAAGATTTTCCGGCTTCGAAGAATTCAGTTGACGATAGCAAGTGTATTCGCTGCACAGAGGATGAAAATATTTTCGCACGTAGACGTTGAAATTTTTGAACGCGCCGTGAACATAATCCCTCGAACGCCCGAAAATTTTTTCGTCAATGCGAATCACATAATACTGATAATTTAATTTAACGTTGTCCGCGCAGGTCGGCATGAGTTTCAAGCCCGCGACTTCGCAAAGTTCCTCGTCGTAAATTTTATGCAAGCGCATTCTCTTTTGCCGCTCGCCTTCAACGTAATTCAACATGATTCTGCCGATAGCCGCCCGAATCTCATCAAGCTTGCCGTTTATGCCGGGCATGACGACTTCTTCCTCGTTCTTTATGCCGAAATTTTTCAGCAGGTCAATCCGTTGCTTGACGTGTTCATTTTTCATGACAAGCGCGCCGCCTTCGACGGTGTGATAAAGTTTCGTCGCATGAAAACTCAACATGGAAATATCGCCGAAGTTCCCGATACCTCGTCCGCCGATTTCCACTCCGAACGCATGAGCCGCATCGTAAATCACTCGCAAACCGTAGCGGTCGGCAACCTCCTGAATTTTTTCAACGTCGCAGGGTGTCCCGAAGACATGCACCGGCAAAATCGCGGTCGTTTGAGGAGTTATCATCGATTCGATTTTTTCCGCGTCAAGGTTCATCGTCTCGGCGTCAACGTCGCAGAAAATCGGCGCGATATTATTCCACATCAAAACGTGAGGCGTCGCGGCAAAAGTAAAAGGCGTCGTGATAACTTCGCCGCTCAAGCGCAAACTTTGACACGCAACCATTAAAGCAATCGTTCCGTTATTGAACAGCGAAAGGTACGGGACTTTCAAAAAATCTTTCAGCTCGCGCTCAAGCATGGTGTGTTGAGGTCCGTTGTTCGTGAGCCATTTCGAATTCCAAATGTCTTGCAACTTTTCCGTGACTTCCTCAATCGACGGGAAGACCGGGCGCGTCACGGGAATTAATTTTTCGAACGGTTCAAGATTTGTCATCTGCCTTCTCCTTTTCTTTTTCTTTGCGAATTTTTTCGGCTGCCTTCGGGTCAATCTTCTCAAGGTAATTCAGCGGGACGGCACGAGGATTTTTTTTCGTGAGGTCGTAGACTTTCCGATAACTTTCCTCCGCTTTATCGACTTGCCCGCTTTCGTCGAAGATTTCTGCCTGCAAAACGTATGCTATCGAATTTTTTTCGTCGATTGTCAAAGCGCGGTCAATGTCTTCCAAAGCCGCTTCCAATTCGCCGCGCATGTGCCGAACGTCAGCACGATTTAAAAAATTATACAAGTTATTCGGGTCTTTATCAACCGCAGCATCCGTATCGACAAGTGCTCCGTCGTAGTCGCCGCAAATCGCCTTAGCCCGCCCGCGTATCGCCAAACATTCCGCAATGTTGTCCTGATTCTTTGCACGAAGAGCTCGTTCAATTTCTTTGAGGGCAAGTTCGCCCTGCCCGTGGTCGTTGTAAATGTCGGCATTGATTCGCAGTTGAGTGGCGGCTTTTGCTTTGGCGGAGTCGGCTTCATTTTTTATCTTGTCCCAAGAAATTTTTCTAGCCTCGTCAGCCTCACGAATCCTCTGTCGCGTTCGAGGCGATTCATATTTGTAAGCAAGCTCAACTTCCGCTTTGACTTTGTCGCCAAGATTGTACAGCCTCGAAATTTCGCGCAGCTCCCGATAAGCAAAGTCGTCGTTCAGAAAATCAGTCTGGTTATCCTCGCGCCGAAAGTTCCAATCGTCAATCGAATCGTAATCGTGAAAAGCCTTCGACAAACCGCCCGCGAAGTAGTAAGCATTAATCGCAGCGGAAGTCGGATCGTCGCCCATGTTCATCGAATAAAAAATTTCTCGTCCGTCAATCAAAACTTTGTAAGCGCGGTCGACTTTGCGAACGATTACATGCCCGCCGCCGTAGTTGCTCATGAACTCCGCCATCTTTGCCTCGCGTTTATCGGTGTCGGGGTGGTCGCTGAAAGTTTCGTCGTCGCTTTTGTCGTGCGCGTCAAATTCCAAAACGTTTGTCGTCTCGTAGCGAACGTAATAGCCGAGCCGATACATGGCAGCCGCGCCGCCTCCGGGATTGAAGCCGGCACTTGTCATTAGGTAGAAGCCGCCCTCGTCCGCCTCGTATTCGACAGGCACGTTAATATTTTTTGCAATCGAATAATCGACCATCGCGGAAAATTTACTCCAGTCGACGTTCGAGCCGTTGTCAACGTTCATGCCAATCATCATTGCACCGAGAGATTGAGCGACTGCCTGCGCGTAACTTTTTGCGCTGTGCTGTTCGATACCGTGAGTCATTTCGTGAGCCAAAATCGCCGCAAGCATATTTTCATCGCCGCCCAAATTTCTGACCAAGCCGCGATTGACGCTGATATAATTCATCGGGTAGCAGGCGGCGTTAAATTTTTCGTCGTCGTTGACGCTCCACACGAACGGAAGAGAATTTACTTTGAGTTCGTATTGCCCGCCGTTGACGAGCCTCGTCATAACCGAATCGACAAGCTCAATATCGCGTTTGTTTTTGTCGACGCCGTTTTGTTCTCTGTCTTGCCTGCGAACAGCCATTTGAGCCTCGACGTTGTTGCCCAGCGCAAGCATCTCATGCAACGTCGACTTGTAAGCCGCCAAAACTCCCAAAGCCTCTGCCGCGATTGCCCAAGCGTCAGCCGCCAATGCTTGAGCCGGATTTAAAATCGCCGCGCAAGTCACGAGCATTACGATTAAAAATTTTTTCATCTCAATCACCGAAGCAATTATACTATAAACGACAATTTCTTTCCAAACGACGTTCATCAAAAAATCTCTTCATGAGCTTTCGACAATCCTCCTCCAAAACGCCCGCCGTCACCTCAAGTTGATGATTGAGCGCGGGATTGTTCACGACGTTGAAAATTGATTCTGCCGCCCCGAATTTTGAATCGGTCACGCCGTAGACAATCCTTTTGACTCTGCACAAAACCAAAGCTCCCGCACACATCGCGCAGGGTTCGACTGTCGAATAAAGCGTGCAATCCGATAATCGCCGCCGATTTAATTTTTGACTTGCCGCCCTCAATGCCAAAATTTCTGCGTGAGCCGTTGCGTCATTGAGTTGCTCAATCCGATTGTGTTCGCGTGAAATTAAAATGCCGTCCTCGTCAATGAGAACGGCACCTATCGGCACTTCATTTTCGTGATAAGCTCTCAACGCCTCTTCAAGCGCGAGGCTCATAAATTCTTTATCGGTCATGAATCAAGCCTCCTCAAGCAAGCAACATGTCAAGACTCAATCCGCTTGCATAAAACAGTGAATGCGTCCCGCAACTTGTCAATTCCAAATTGTAAGCTTCGGGAATTTCGGTTTTCTTGACGGGTGCCGACTTTTTATTCATAACGCGCCTTAATTCTTCGGCGAAAGTATTCGTCTCTTCGCGGCGTCCGCGTCCGCTGTTGAAGCGGTGTTTGTTGTCTTGAGCGACGCCGTTGACGCGAGCAACCCGTGCAATTTTTTCAACTCTTTCTGTCATGATGTTCTCCTCCTTGGAAAACTTTTGTTCGCGTCCTTCAACGATAGTATCGATTAAAATCCTCACCTCCTTAAATCAAAAGGAACCCTGCTTTTTACGGCAGAGTTCCTTTTTTTAGCTGACAGATTTTTTAATTACGCATTTCGCATTGCGCATTACGCATTATTATGCGAGAGCCTCACCGAGCTTGCTGTTGACTTCGCGAGCCGCAGCGACACTTTCCGCAAACTTTGCTTTTTCAGCTGCAGAGAATTCGACTTCGACGATTTTTTCAATGCCGCCTTTGCCGAGAATGACGGGAACGCCTATGCACAAATCTTTTTCGCCGTATTCGCCGTCAAGATAGACGCAACAGGGAATGAGTTTCTTCGCGTCAAGGGCAATCGCTTCGACAAGAGCCGCAGCCGCCGCGCCGGGAGCATACCAAGCGGAAGTTCCCAAAAGTTTCGTGCAAGTTGCGCCGCCGACTTTGGTAGCCTCGACAGCTTTTTGAATTGCCGCGTCGCCGAGCAGTTGCGTTACAGGAATGCCGCGATAAGTTGCAAGACTGACAAGCGGCACCATAGTTTTATCGGCGTGTCCTCCGACGACCATGCCGTCGATATCTGTAGGCGTTGCGGGATAGCCTGCCTCTTGAAGAGCCTGCGCGAGGTAGTAGCGGAAACGAGAGCTGTCGAGCATGCCGCCCTGTCCGATTATGCGATTGCGCGGGAGCTTTGTATCTTTCAACGTGAGGTAAGTCATTGCGTCCATAGGATTGGAGACGATAATCAAAATCGCGTCGGGCGAATACTTGAGAATTTGGTCGACAACACTCTTGACGATTTTTGCGTTCGTGCCGATAAGTTGTTCGCGGGTCATGCCGGGCTTGCGAGGAATGCCGCTGGTGACAACAACGACTTGTGAGCCTGCCGTCGCTGCATAGTCATTGGTCACGCCGACAACCGTCGTATCGAAATTGAGCATGTGCGCCGTCTGCATGATGTCCATCGCTTTGCCTTCGGAAAGTCCTTCTTTGATGTCGATAAGGACAACTTCACTTGCAAAACCTTTGGTCGCCAAGACGTTCGCCACAGTCGCGCCGACATTACCCGAACCAACCACAGTTACTTTCATTTATAAATGCCTCCTCAAAAAATTTACTGCGCTTATTGTAGCACAGCCAATCATAAATTTCTACAACGCAGGGAAAAATTTTTATTCGGCTTTAGAAAAATCATCCTTGCCGACGCCGCACAACGGGCAGACAAAATTTTCGTCCATCTTCGTGCCCGGCTCAATCCCGTTATCGGGGTCGCCCTGTTCTTCGTCGTATTCGTAGCCGCAAATGTTGCAAACCCATTTCATTTCAAAGCCCTCCAAAATTTTTTTCTTGATTATAACACGCGCCGAAAATTTTTCAATAAAAAAATCCCCGACAAATTATCGAGGCAAAGATTGTGTAGGTTTGATTTTGAAATGAAGCTCGCGGGTTCAATTCGAGCCTCGTTTCGTCGTCTGTCACGAAATGAGAACTGCCCGAAACTTGGGGAAATTTTTCGGAAAAATTCTCGTCTATAAAGGTTGTGTAGGTTTTTGCAACGTGACTTGCGGGTTCATTCAAGTCTTGTTGCATTCAGCGTCGCAGAATGAGGGAGCCGCTTAAAACTTGGGGAAAATTTCAAACGGAATTCTCATCCCGAAAAAAGAGGTAACGACCGCAGGTTTATAAGTGCGGTATAAAACAAACACCCATAATTTTAATTGCCGCAACGTCCGCCGTAAAAAATTCGCCGGCAGAGGCTGCGAAGTTGTCGCCACCTTTCCGAGTATCAAAGAAATTTTCAATCGCAGCCGAAGACTGCCGATTTAACGATGCCGCATAAATGCCCGAACATCGAAATATTTTAACCTGCAACGCGGCAGGATTGTATGGTAAGAAAAGAACTCGACACTTGAGTCCTTGCAACAGGCGAGTGATTAATTCGCCGCCAAATCAATGGCAAAAATCATATTAAGCCGCTTTGAATTTTATAACCAAATTCCTTTTTGGTCAATAGCATTCATGATATTTACATGACATTCACATTTACTTTTACATAAACTCTTTGAACTTGGCTTTATAAAAATCCTCAAAAATTTTCAGCATTTCGTGTTCAATTTCTTTGCCGTCGCCTTCGTGAAGAATTTCGATAAAGCCCCAGCGGTCAAGCAAAACCGAAGCGATATGCCCGATTGTTTCAATCGTAAATTCGTCGGCGTCAAGCGGGGCAAGCAAGACAATCGCCGTTCGGACAATTTCGCCATCGTCGGGATAAATGAAACCTTCACCGAGCTGAAGAATCCCGAACGCCGCAACTTTGATTGCCGGGCTCTTGCAGTGCAATAAAATCATGTGCCATCCGACAATCAGAGTCGACCCTTTGTCCTCACGAAGAATCAATGCCTTTGAAATTTCTGCGCGGCTTTGTTCGTCGTTGCCCGCCAATCGCCCCGCAAGTTCGCAAGCAGAATTTATGTCGGAAATTTTTTCGCGGACAAAAAAATAATTCGTCATAAGCTCCGTAATCGCTCGCCCGTAAGAATTCATTTTGCTCAAAGCTTCCAAAAAAGGCGGGCGCGGTTCAAACTCCTCTGCACTTTTCAAAAATTCTTTATTCTGCCGTGAAAGTTCCGCGTTAATTTTTTTCTTGTCCTCGTCAATCAATGCCGCGCTCACAACCAAAACTTTTTTTTCTGCGCGAGGTATCGGCACCGTCGAAATTATGAAGTCGAAATCTTTCGCCGCAATGTAGTCCGGAGTTATCTCAAGAATCGGAACTTCGTCGACGATTTTCAGTGTCGGGAAGTTTGCTCGAAGTCGGCTTGCCAAAAGTCGCGAAGTACCCATGCCCGTCGGACAAGCCACAACCACTCGATGAACCGCATGTAAAAATTTTTCGCTGTCGGAAAGTGCCGCGCCCAAATGCATTGCGATATATGCGATTTCCGAATCGGGCAAAGTTTTTCCGACTTCCGCCTCGACCTCGACGACACATTTTCTTGTCAAGCTCATCAGTTCGGGATAATGTTCTTGAATTTCGCCGAGCAACGGGTTGCGAATGTCCATGTGCATTTTGATTCGGCTTATCGAAGGCGCAAGGTGATTGACGAGCCCCGCCAACAAAGATTGATTCTTGTCGATGTCGCGCCCCGTGATTTCTGCCGCACGTTTCATGATTTGCCGAGCCAACTTCACGAGCCGAAAATTATCCATCATAGAAATTGTTCCGAGGCTTGCCGAAGAGTATCGACTCCGCGCGCCGAGTATGTGCATTGTAATGTAGTAAATTTCGCTTTCGGGGATTTCCATATTCAATGCCGTCGAAATATTTTCCGATAATTTTTTTGCCGCGATAAATTCCCGTGTAATTTTCAAATGCGGAAAAAGTTCTTTGTCGACCGTGACCGCCTCGTGATTTTTTATCCGCCGCACCGCCAAAGACAAATGCACGACCAATCCCATAAACGCATTGTCAGACAGCTTGTAGCCCAAATCGTTTTCCGTCACGCGAATCATTTGCTCAAGCCGCCGCCACTCGCCCGCGTCGATAAGCTCCAACAAAAATTTCGACACTTGCGCAACAGTCGCCGAGTCTTCTTCGGACAAATTGTCTTGCATTAAATTCAACAGGCTTTCCTCGCCGACGTGTTCATAAATGTAGCGGACAATCGCCCGCCGCAAGTCTCGTTCGTCACCCAGCAAGCTCACGCCCAAGCCCGGCTTTCGCAAAAGTCTCAAGCCTTGCTCCCGAAACCACGATTCCAATTTATCCAAGTCGTTGCTTATCGTCGAATCCGTCACGTGTACCGCGCTGCTCAAGACAAAAAGTTTTATCGGCTCGCGGCTCGAAAGAAGTTTGCTGATTATGATTGAGCGTCGTTCGCCGGGCGTATACTCCCGCTTTTCGCCCGATTGAATTTGTTTGGAAAGAGCATAGCGTTTGACTTCGCTGCCGATTATCAAAAGCCCCGCGCCCGATTTTTTTTCAAGTTGCAAGCCGACCGAATTCAAAATTTTTTCCGCTTTGGGAAGTTGCCGCGAAATTGTCTTGGCACTGACCGACAGCTTCGCCGCAATTTCCGCCGTCGTTTGAAATTTGTTTACCTGCAGGAGTAATTTCAGGATGTCACGAGTTCTCTGCTCCAATCAAATCATCTCCTCAGAGCACCTCAAAAATTTTCACGGACATTATATCACGAATCAACTTTCCCGCAAATTCAGCTTTCAGGTTTTAGCTTTCAGCTTTCAGGTTTTAGCTTTCAGCTTTCAGGTTTTAGCTTTCAGCTTTCAGGTTTTAGCTTTCAGCTTTCAGGTTTTAGCTTTCAGCTTTCAGGTTTTAGCTTTCAGCTTTCAGGTTTCAGACTTTCACCTTCCTGACAGCTGACAGCTGACAGCTAACAGCTAAATTCATTGACAGAACTAAAAAATTTTACTAAAGTTTGCTTTGAGGCGATGAAAATAAAAATTAAGGAGATGTTTTCATGAATGATTTTGTTTTCGACCTGCAAAGGTTCGCGACAACTGAAATCAAAAAGGACAACTCTACTACGATTGACGGCGTGACTTACACCGCAGTTGAAGACGCCGTTCTTAATCTTGATTCGAATAACAAAGTTTCGGGCATTGCAAGCGGCTCCGTCACTGCCACGCTCGAAGGCAATTCCGCCGTTCAAGTCACCTTCGACGGCAACAAGGCTTTTGATTTTTCGTGCTCGGCGGATGACGACGCGCTTGCCGTCACTATGCAAGGCAAAAGCATAAGATTCACGGCAGGCGCAATCAACTGCTCGGCGGAGGGTGTTTCGGCTTCGGGCGAAGTTTCCTTAAAGGGATTTATTGCGAAGGTTTTTCCTTTCAATCTCAAACTCGACATTCCCGACGCGGGTCTGAACATTACTTTCGACGGCGAAACAAAAATCACCGCTCCCGAAAAAGTCAACGTTACGCTCACATTCCCGGAAAGTATCGCTAAAGCCATTGCACAATTCAGTTTCGTATTTACTCTCTTGGGTGTTGACACTCAAACCGCCCAAAGAATTTACAACGTGTTGCGTAAACTCGTCAGCTCCCCTACAACCGCAGGGCTCGAAGGTACTTTTTCTTGGAATCAAGACGATAAAAAACTTACCATAAATCAAGACTCCAACCTTGCGCTAAACATTATCGACTACGATTTAAACATGGCAGCGAAAAACGGTTCTGTCGACGGGATGAGTTTCTTCGCTAAATTTACACAAGAGCTTGGTGCATTTGGCGCGAAATTCACACCCGGCACAGACGAAAACGCTGTCTTAAATCTTAAATTGGATAAGAACGGCTCACAAATTTTAGAGGGTGCGCTTAATATAACTGCCGGCTCAATCAATATTGATATTTTCAACGGCAATATCACTTTCGAAAAAGATACTACCTTCACGCTCATGCAAGACAACAACGAAGAACTTAATTTCAAATTCAGCGACGGCGCAACAATAACCTACTCGGCGGACGAAGAAGGCATTTTGTATCTCTCCTTCGACGGCAATTCCGGCACAATGGATTTGACGAAGATAAAACGTACTGAATATTACACTACTTCTGCTCTTGTAAATTTGGGTGTCAACGGAACACTCAAAGTCGATACGGAAAACGAAACAATCATCGTAACGAAAGATACCACGACAACAATTTATTTCGGCGGATACGCTTACACGGTCAAGGCGGTCGGCGACGCGGAAATTAATATAACTCTCAAAAATGATAATTTTATTTTCACGACCAAAGACGGCACCGGTACGCTCGGCTTGAATGTTAAGCGCGCAAATGAGACGACTTTTGACGGTAACTTGGAAATCAACGGCTCAATCGAAATTGACCCAATCAGTCATAAACTCAACCTCTCAAAAGATTCATCGATAAGTTTGACTCACCCCAACAACATAAACGCAAGAACTTTTCTTTTAACCGCCGCAAACGACGATTCATTCGACCTTACAATTAAGGCGGTCGATGACGCGGGACTTTCTTCTTCGATTGAACAGAACGGTACAACTTGGACGACGGCAACGGACGGCAACTTGTTCACTATCACAATAAAGCGCGGCGGGCAAACTCTGCTCGACGGCTACTTGAAAATTAAAGGCACGTTCATTTTGGACAATAACGGTGATTTAATCCTTGCTAAGGACACCGAATTGCAAATTGATTTCGGCGACGATTACATTGTCAATCTCAAGGCTACGGAGGCGGACAGCAAAATTTTTATTGGCAACGACGAAATTACTTTTGCTTCCGATTCGGAAATCGGCGGCGGCTTGGAACTTTCAGTTACTCGCGGCGATGATTCACGCTCTGCAAGTTTGGATGTTAAAGGCTCGGTCACTTACAAGCTTGACGGCACCATTTCTTTGACCAAAGGCACCGAAATTAAAAATGTTTTTGAAGACGGAAACATTTTGACGATAACCGCCAACACCGATACTCAAGATTCAATCGTTTTCACGCCTGAAGACGGTTTGACAATAAAGCCCGGTTCTGCCGACACGCTCACTGCTCTTTTTACCGTCGACAATTTAAACGTAATAAAAGTTACGTCGCTTGAGGGCTCAATCAATTACAAAGAAGGTCTTATCACAGCCGCCGACGGCACGAAAATTTCCATGACAAATTATGAAAGCAAGGGTACAATTTGGACGGTGGAAGGCGGCACCCTTACTGTTGCATATGATGACGAGCGAGCGGTATACACCGTTAGCAAAGGAACAAGCGTCTTGGTCGATTGGTCTTACGGCAAAACTTGGGAGTTTCAAAGCGGCTCGATTACAGATATTTATGACGGAACGGAAATTTTGTCAGCGGGCGCAAGCTTCAAAGGCAACGATGATACAAAAAAATTCACGCTCGAAAAGGCGGGCAAATACACCATTAACGGCATTGACATAACCACAAGCAGCGATAATGTTGAAGTTCGGTTGCCCGATTATGATACAGTTTCTATTGGGGCGAAGGAAGGCATAACAGTTTCAGCGACAGAGGATAAAGCTTTTCGATTTAAGTTTGGCTTGAGCGGCACGATTAATGTAACCACGACTGGCGGAGGCGACTTCGGAATAAGCAACGGCTCCGTAACATTCGACGAGGGAAAAATTTCCATTGACAAAGGCACGACAGTTTCTTTGACGGCGGGCGAGCAGGTTAGTGCGTTCACCACCAATGAAGATATTTCCGCGCCTTACAAAATCGAAGAAGATATTTATTACCTCACGCTTGACAAGGCGAGCGCCGGTGTTTGCGTTACTCAAGACGAGCAAACGGTTTTGGCAGGCAAAATGGAAATCGACGGCGTGTTCAGCTATCGACCCGAAACGGGCACTTACGGCTTGACGGGCGCGAAAAATACTTCCTTGCAATTCACGGACGAAAACGGACTCGGAATCAAAATGGCGACGAACGATACAACGATTGTATTTGTTCCCAAGTACAGCGACGGCAAATTTGAAGTCAACTTCCCGAACGAAAACAAAAATGCGATGGCGTTCACCGTCAGCAAAGACGGGCAAACGACTTTTGAAAATAATGTGGTTATCAACGGCACAGTCGGTTTCGACACTGCCAACCAAGAACTTTCTTTGACAAAAGAAACTGTCCTAACCCTCACGCAGGGCGAAAACGTAATGACGATAACTGCGACCGATGACGCGGGCGGCAAGTTGACAGCAGTTGAAGGCGGCTTGAGATTCGCTCCGAATGAAAATGACGGCGCACTTGAATTGAATTTCGTTTCCGCTAACCGCAAAGCAAACATTGACGTGACGGGCGCGATTGACTTCGGCGAAGGCGGCAAAATTTCTCTCGAAGCCGGCACCGAAGTAAATTTCACTTGGGAAGACGGGACAAAGCTTAAATTGACATCCAAAGGCTCGACCGGCTCAATCAGCTTGGACGAAAAGGGAATCAAAATCACCTCCGAAGACGAAAAGCTTTCTATTGACTTGACGACTGCAACCGGCGACCAAACTCATTTGAGCGGCATAGAAGGCACCATTTACTACAACGCGGGTACAGTTTCATTTGACGATAATTCAAAAATAACAGCCACAACAACGCTCGGCGGCGAATCGATTTTAATGACGCTTGAGACTCAAGGCGGCACAGGACACCTTGATTTTGCAAAGAACGGCGTCATTTACTCGGCTGATAGCGGCGCGATGAAAATTACTTGGTCGAAAGATGATTTGGAAAGTACTTTCACTGTCTTAAGCGGCTCCGTTCAAATCGGGCACGGTCTCTTCCAAATCGCTGAAGGCACCGAACTTTCAACAGACTTGAAAAATTTTGTTCCCGCGCTTTACTTCACAACTCAAAAGGCGGGCTCTTACACAATCAACGGGCAGAAGATTGAAACGACTGCCGAAAATATTCCTATGACTGCCACCGATGATTATATGACCTTCAAGACGAGCGACGACGTTGTTAAATATGACGGCATGACTTTTGCGGGCGAAGGCAATGTTTCACTCACAAGCGGCGGTGTAGTTTTGGGCGCGGGCGTCGAGGCTTCCGGCTTTGAAAAAGATAAATCGTTCATATTGGCTCAAGAAGGCACCGTCACTGCCGACGAAAGAATTTTTGAATTGACAGAAGATGTCCCGACGGGTATCAGCGTCAAGGGCGCGCAAGACGGTTTCATTTTCAGCCGTACGATAACCGAAGAATCCGAGGCTCGTTTCGAAAACCCGAACTCCGAAGATATAGGCAAAATTTTCACGGAAGAATTTTTCCTCGAAAACGACGACGCCTATCGAATTCAAACGGACTTGCTCGGCTTGCAAAAGATTATCGGCGTGACGGCTCCAAGCACACTCAATGCGACCGCAACTTTTGACGGCGAACCCGAAGAAACTCTTTTTGACCTCGTCACGGATAATGAGGGCGTCTTCACTGTCGGCAAAAAAGATTACTCAATCAGCGGCGATTCAAGCGTTGCGATTAAAGCGGACTTCGAACCCGATAAATCATATGTCAGAGGCTTCGACGATTTGAGCGGCACAGTCAGCGGCGACTTCACCTCTCACGTTGTTTCAATCAACGGCTCCTCTTCCGCTGTGCAACCTGTCGACGATACCTTGATTTCAATCGCGGCGGACGAAAACGGCTTTGAAATTTTCGGACTCGACAAGGACGCAAGCTTGAAAGTTGCGGCAAAAGATTCTTACAAAGTCAATGAAACTTCAATCAATACAAATGCGCAAGATTTTATCGTTGGTAACGGCTCCAATTCCGCTTACCTTTTGGCAATGAACAACAACACAATCGTAACCGGCACCGAAGGTAACGATACGATTCAAAACACAGGCTCCAACGTCACGATTAACGCGGCTCAAGGCAACGACCAAATTTCTTTGACGAGCGACGCGCGGAACAATGTGATTCAATACGAGTCGGGCAGCGGCAACGATACGATTTACGGCTACAACGTAATGGATTTGGATTTCGAGGACGGCGAATCAATTGTTTTGACTGAAGCAGGCGCGGTCACGGTCGAAGGCAAAGTCTTTGAGCTTACAAAGAAAGTTCCCGACGGCGTGACAATCACGGGCACTCAAGACGGTTTCACTTCAAGTGTAACTGAAGACGGA
>JAFXTD010000063.1 GCA_017535925.1 Selenomonadaceae bacterium
AGGTTAAGACACCGCCCTTTCACGGCGGGTTCGTGGGTTCGAATCCCGCTGGCGTCACCAAAGCGGCCCGGTAGTTTAGTTGGTTAGAATGCCGCCCTGTCACGGCGGAGGTCGTCGGTTCAAGTCCGATCCGGGTCGCCATTTTCTTTTTTTGCCTCGGTAGCTCAGTTGGTAGAGCAGGGGACTGAAAATCCCCGTGTCAGTGGTTCGATTCCGCTCTGAGGCACCATCAAGAAATTTCAAAGCTCGTCTGCGCGGCGGGCTTTTTGCTTAAATTATTACAAGAAATTCATTTGCTCTTCGAGGCGGAGAGCAATTTTTTATTTTGAGAACGCTCAAGCAAGGCGGAAAAAATCGGTTCGCCGCCGCACAAATCAGAAATCAAAAACGCCGCGCCCGACACGACGATTAATCCGACCAGATGCTCAATTTGTCCCGTCAGCTCCAAAATCAAAATGCTGCCCGTCACGGGTGCTTTGACGACCGCCGCGAAGAAAGCCGCCATTCCGAAAATTATAAAAAGCGTCGTCCAGTCCGCCGTGAAAAAATGTAGCGTGTTGCCGACGCGAGCGAAGATGTTTCCGATTAACGCACCGATAACCAAGACCGGCAAGAACAATCCGCCGGGCGCGTTCGTGCCGAAACAAATCAGCGTGTATAAAATTTTTCCCGCCAATAAAATTATCAGCAGGCTTATCGCAAAATGCGTGACCAAAATTTCGTCGACCAAGACATTTCCGCAACCGAGAACTTGAGGCAACTTCACGCCGAGCGGTATCGCCAAGAGCAACGGAATTGCAAAACGCCGCACGCCGAAAATTTTCAATCTGTCGTAAGTGTCAAGCGCGAAGATTAACGCCTTCGAGAAAAATGCTCCGACGATGCCGCAAAGTATTCCGAGCAAAATGAACAGCGCGGCAAATTTCAGAGGAGCCGCCGATAAACTTTTTACCATTTCAAAATTCGGTGTCGTCATGACTGCGGGCAAGTGCAGAGGCGTTGCCGTGATTGTTTCGAAGACCGGACGCACGCCGAAGACGATTTTCACGACGAACGACGCACTCACTGCCGCCGTCGTTGCCGCGATTAAAATTTCTTGCGAAAATCTTTTGCGCAAATCCTCAATGCAGAAAATCACTCCCGCAAGAGGCGCGTTGAAGATTGCCGCCAAACCCGCGCCCGCGCCCGCCGTCAACAAAAAATTTCCTTCAACCGCCTCGTGGTGTTTGTTGTCCGCGTAAATTATTTTCGTGAAGAGGTTGCCGACAATCGCGCCGAATTGCACGCTGATTCCCGCCCGACCCAAAGACAAGCCCGCGCCGATTCCGAAGAGCGTCGCGAAAAATTTTAAGACCAACAATCGCAACGGTTTGACAATTTGATTTCGCCCTTGAAAAATTCCTTTAAGATGAGGGATTCCGCTTCCGCCGACTTGCGGGTCGAGGCTCACTGCCTTTGAAAGAAAGGTCGCCAATAAAATCATCGCGCCGATTGCAAAAAAAATTCTTCCCAAGCTGTCGACGTAGGCAAAAATTATCGGGCGATAAATGTCCGCCTCGTCGAGTAAAAACCTCAACGCCGCAACAATTACGCCCGTAAAAATTCCGACTGTCGCACCTTCAAAAAATAATCTGATTCTCAAAAGCCGTCTGGTACTCGGCAAAATTTTCACGCCCTTACATTGGAGGACGCCGCATACCGCCCATGGGCATGCTTCCGCTTTGAGAAGAAGTTTTCTTTGCCGCCTCGTAGGTTACGGAAATTTCGTCGCCGGGTTTGAGTTCGCCGCCGGTCACTTCGACAAATTCCTCGCCGTAAAGCCCGACCGTGATATAAACTTTTTCCGAAACGTCTTTGCCCTGCGCGTCTTTGGTGATTCGTTCGACGTAAGAACCTTTCGCGTCGGTTTTGAGCGCGTCAATCGGAACACAGAGCGCGTCGACAACTTGACCGACGATAATATCGAGGCGGGCAGTCATTGCGGGGAGCAAAAGATTTTCCTCGTCAGGCGCGGCGAACGTCACGTAATAATAAATGACGGCGTTGCTTGAGCTTGATGAGGAGCTTGTCGAATTGTTTGTGTCCCAAGAGTTGGTTGTATCGGTTTGAGAAATTTTCGTGACTTCCGCACGGAAAGTTTTATCGGGGTAAGCGTCAACCGTGAACGTCGCCGGCTCACCGACCCTCACGCTGCCGATATCCGTTTCGTCGACTTTTGCCTTGACAAGTTTTTCGCTCAAGTCCGCAATGCGCATGATAACCGTCGGGTTCGTCGAGCCTTGAACAGCCATTGTGCCGGGCGTCTTCGGTTCGCCGACAACAACTCCGTCCATCGGCGCGGTTATGACGGTTTGATTAACGTCGTCTTCGGCAAGCTCAACCGCCGATTTTGCTCTGTCGTATTCGTATTGAGCATCCTGCAATTCTTCCAAAGACTTCGCGCCGATTTTGTAAAGCCGCTCCGTCCGTTCCAATTTTTGTCGGGCGTTCGTCAAAGTAAAATTCGCTTGGTCAAGTTTCGCCTCAAAATCTTTGCCGTCAAGAATCGCAACGATTTGACCTTCCGTCACGTGGTCGTTTTCCTCAACCAAAATCTCTTTGATTCGGGCAGTGACTTTGCCGCTGACTTCGACGCTGTCTCTCGGCTGAATGGTGCCCGTCGCCGAAACTGTCTTTGTCAAATTCATGCGAACGACTTTTTCTGTCTCGTAAGTCTTGGCGGTCTCGTCAACGACTTTGTCCGTATAAAATTTGTAGCCGACAGCCGCACCGATTATCAGAGCCGCAACGATTAAAATTTTCCACTTCATAAAACAAACTCCTTAATTGCCCAAAGCCTTGAGCGTATTGCCGACGGCGTGCGCGAGGTCAAAGCTGTAACGCATAACGTCATAGCGTGCGCTGACATTATTTTTTTTTGCGGTCGAAAGAGCAACTTCCGCGTCGAGCACGTCAAGCAAAATTCCTTCGCCGGCATTGTAGCGTTCGGTTGCAATGAAGCGTTCCTCTTCGGCGAGGTCGACTGCCCGTTGAGTCGTCGTCAATCTCAACAAAGCGATTCTCAAATTTTTGTGAGACGTTACAACATCTTCGTGAATGCTGTCGAGGTCTGCGTCCATTGCAAGCTTGAGGCGTTCGACTTCGACTTTAGCCGATTCGACTTCCGCACGAGTGACGCCGCTGTCAAAAATGCTCCACGAAGCAGAAATTCCTGCAGAGGCATCGGGCGTGAAGTGCCATCTGCGCGATTGACCGCTTAAATCAGTGCCGACACTTGCATCCACATTCGGCAACCAACCCGACTTCGCGCTTGTCACGAGCCATTCGCCTTGTTCAATTTTAAGCGCATCCGCCTGCAAGTCAAGACGATTTTCATTTGCCTCCGACAAATATTTTTCAACCTCTTCAAGTTTCAAATGCGTTTCAAAGTCTTCGACCGTCAAGTTGGCGATTGAATCCTCCGACATGAGAGCCGCCAAGTTCGTCAACGCGACCTCGTAAGTGGCATGAGAGCGGGCGGCGGTCTGCAAGGCGTTGCTCGTCTCGACTTGCGCACGAAGCAAATCAATTTTCGCCTTTGCTCCCGCGTCGTATTGAGCGGCTATCATTTTTTCGTGCTCCGCCAAATTTTTTTCGGTTTCCAAATCGACTCGTGCTGTTGCCAAATTTTCAAGCGCGTTCACATAAGCCGTGACCACTTGATAAATCAAATCGTCTTGCGCCTGCGAAAAATCCAATTTCGAAATGGCAATGCCAAGCTCCGCAGATTTTATCGCCGCCTCAAGTCGCTTGCCCGAATACAGAGGCAACGAGGCACTCAAGCCCGTCGATAAACTTTCGGATTCTTCGACGCCTTCAGTTTTGTAGATGCTTGCTCTGCCCGACGTGCTCACCGAAACACCTTTCCGACCTCGCGCAGATTTCAAAGACTCTTCGGCAACGCGGATTGATTGTTCAGTTCGTTGCAGATTGGGATTGTTTGTCAGTGCCGTTTGAACTGCTTCCTGCACCGGCAAGGCTTGCGCCGGCGTCGACAGGAGGAACGTCGTTAGGATTGTCGTTAAAAACTTTTTCATTGTGATTCTCCTTGACAATCGGTTTTTCTTTAGCAAGGTTTATAACATCATCGGCAGTCACCGATTTTTTTTCTTCCGAAAATTTTTTGACGGGCTCGGATTTTTTTTCGGGCTCAAGCGGCTCGTTCAGCGTCTGTGAAAGTGCCTCCTGTGCCTTGCGAAATTCCCTCAATAATTTGCCCAGTCCTCGACCGACTTCAGGCAACTTGCTCGGTCCGAAGACTATCAAGCCGACGATTAAAATTACGACGAATTCTCCCGCGCCTATACCAAACATTTTTTATCACTCCAAAATTTTTTCACGGGCATTATATCATGTGCAGAGGTTTATTCAAATATTTTTCATAAAAAAATCCCCCGCAATTTTTTTGCAGGGGAAAAATTTTTTATCGGATAAAATTATTTTTTGCGGAAAGCTGTGGAAGGTTGCTTGCAACGAGGACAAACGGCAGGCGGAGTATCGCCGACGTGTTCGTAGCCGCAAACGGAGCAAACCCAAACCGTCCCGCCGACTGCTTTGGATTCTTCGACAGCTTCAGCGACGGGAGCCTCTTCAACATCGGGGAGCACCATAATTTTTTCGGCGGCAAGATTTTCATAGCCGAGCGGCGTGTGCGTCGAAAGATAAACCGTTTTATTTTCCTTAATGAAAGCGCGGACACGATTCAAAGTATCGCGGGCGGCGGGCAAATCTTCAAACACGACGGACAATTTATTTTCAAGCAAAGCCTCGTCGGTGTAGGTCACGTCGCCGTGAATCATGAAAAATTTTTCGCCGGCGTCGACGATAACGATAGAATTTCCTTTGGTGTGACCGGGCGCGAAGATGTAATAAACGCCGTCAGCGATTTTTTGGCAAGCGTCGAAATTTTTATACGCGCCGTCGGTGAAATCGGTGCGGACAACGTTATCGCCCGTCAATTTCATGTCGTCGGCTTCGATTCGCGAAATAAAAATTTTTGCGTTCGGGAAGTGGCGCAATTCGCCCGTATGGTCGGCGTGTTTGTGAGTGATTAAAATTTTTGAAACTTGTTCGGGCTCGTAACCTGCCGCCTTGAGCGCGTCAACGTAATCTTTAACTTTGTCGCCGAAAGTTATCACTGAATCTTTCGTCACGGGAATATTTTCTTCAGCCGGAAAACCCGTATCAACCAAAATGACTTCCTTGCCCGTGTCGATAACATAATTCTGCAAGCTTGAGCGAAGTTTTTCCTCTTTAATCGCTCCTTCGGGCAAGCCGCCGCCGCAAGCAAACGACTTCATCATATAGCCGCCGTCGAAGAGTTTAACAGCAGAAATTTTCATTTCAGGTTTCGCCTCCGTTAATTTTCCGTCGAGCATAAGACCGATTGTCATAATGCCCGCCGTTTTGATAAATTCGCGCCGATTCATTTAAACTTTCTCCTTGAAAACAGAGGAAGGCTGACCGCAAACGGGACAAGTTGCGGGAGGCGCGTCGCCGACATGTTCGTAGCCGCAAATTGAACAGACAAAAATTTTTTGAGCGGGTTTTTCTTTAAAAGCAGAGGACGGTTGACCGCACAGAGGACAAACTTCGGGAGGATTATCGCCGACATGTTCATAGCCGCAAACAGAGCAGACGAAAGTTTTTTGAGCGGGCGAAGAATTTTTCGGCGCGTACTTTTTCAAAATTTCGTCGATAACAACTCCGTGATGACCTTCCTGCTTGGCGAAGATTTCCATTTCGTCAGCCGCCTTATCGAAGCCCGCCGCACGAACTTTATCGGCCAAAGCCTTGACGCTCGCCTCGCCTTTGTATTCTGCTTGGGCGATACCTTTAACCAATGCCCAAAAATCTTTCGGATACTTGCCGTTGAGTGTGGCGTAAAAGCCTGCATGAACCGCCTCTTGATTCGCCGACTCGATAAAAACTTCTGCCACGTCGTCCAAGCCTTGTTCTTTGGCAAGTCTGGCAAGAGCGTAATACATCATGACGCCGTTAGCCTCGCCCTGTGCCATAGCCGCCATTAACGGTTCAAGTTCGGTGCCTTTCGTTAAGCCGTGAATACTTTCCATTTTCGTTGCCGCCTTTCCGCGTGAAATTTTCGGATACTCGAAAGCATAACCGACGCCGAAATGAATAATCCATTCGGGCTTTTCGGAAATCGGAATCCAAAAGCCGTAAGCCTTGCCAAAATTTCCTTCGTAAGTGCAAAAGACCGGCTCGCCCGTGTCGACAGCTTGATTGCATTGGCAGCCTTTGTGGTTTTCGGGCTTGCCGATTGACGAACACTTGATACCGGGCTTGAGATCGAACTCGGCAGCTTTTTTGTTGACGGCGATAATCTCGCGGCTCTTCTGCGTGATCATCACCGCTTCGGGGAAGTTGTCCCACATCAAATGGAATGCGCGAATGATTTCTTCGTTGCTCATAACGAATCACTCCCAAAACATAATACGTCATAAAAATAACCTGTCGCGAAAATTTTTGCAACAGGTTGAAAAAATTTTTAAAGTTGTTTGACGAGCCAATTTTGTTTGCCAATCATCTCAACCAAAGCAAGCTGTTGTTCCGCCCAATACATGTCGCCTTCCTCGTCTTGATAATAACTCTTCAAGATGTCAAAGGTCGTCGGGTCGTCCTGCGCGGCGCAAACAATTTCCTTGAGCCAAGCCAAGCCGTCTTTGGAAACTTGCAAATCGTGCTTGAGATATTCTACGGCGTCGCAGATAATCGGCGCACATTTTTTATCCTCCAACTTGACGGCGCAACCCAAATCAATCAGGCGGTCGATGCACTTTACAACATAACCGCGTTCCTCGGCGGCGTGCTCCTCGTACTGTTTGGCAAGTTTGCTCAAGCCTTGACTTGCGAAAATCCGCGCTTGAATCAAATGACCGTCAGCTTGTTGAGAAAGTTCGGTTACAATCGTTTGCAAGCCTGCGATAACTTTATTTTCCATTGTACATTCCTCTCCGTCAAGCGGGTCGTTGACGTAATCTACTTCGGAATAGCCCGCGTGCAAAGTAATTTGATGTTTCAATCCTGTGGGAATGAAATACGTTTCGCCCGCCGAATAAATTTTGCTTTCGCCGTTTGCAGTGAACGTGCACGAGCCTGTAACGACGATTGTCCATTGCGCGGCGTGAGAATGTTCGGGGAAGACAACTTCCTTTTCCGCGCTGACGAAATAA
>JAFXTD010000033.1 GCA_017535925.1 Selenomonadaceae bacterium
ATTGCGTTCTCCGAAAAAAGTAATCATATGAGTTTCATAAAAGCCTTGAGTTTGTTGAGATGACGCGCTCCTTTCGATTTGGAAAATGTTTTGAATAAACGGCGTCATTACGTAGCCCGAAAACACTTTCCATTTTTAAAAGTTGAAACGAGGTTTTTATAGCACACCCTTTTGAAAAAAGCAAGAGCGGATAAAAATTTTGTCAGCGATTGAGATACTCGGAAAATTTTTTGACGCGCTCATTAATCACGTCACGAGAATTTTTGCCGCCGTATTCGCGATAAACTTTCGCCATGTATTCCTCGTAGCGATTGCAAAAGATAATGCGCCCCTCGTCAGTCAAGCGGCATTCTTCAGCCGTCGAGGAAAAATTTTCGGGTTGAAGCATTCTCTTGTTTAGCAAATTCAAAACGAAACGGTCAATGACGGGTTGGCGAAAAAATTCCATCATGTCAAAAATCAGAGAATCTTTCCTGCCGTCGTTGGAGTGGAAAAAACCGATTCGGGCGTCCATGCCGGCGAGCGCGACGGCGATTCTGACTTCACGTTCAAGAAAAGCGTAGCCGTAATTCAGCAGAGCGTTCACGGGGTCTTTGGCGGGGTGTTGAGAGCGTTCTTTCCACTTCCAACGAGTTTGGTCGAGTAGTTCGGTAAAAGTTGCGAAATAAATTTTCGAGGCAATGCCTTCCATACCGCGAAGCTCCTCCGGAGTTTTTATAGCGGATAATTTTTCGGCAGTTTGCTTGAGTTTTTTGTTCGTGAGTTCAATTTTTTCGGCGTCGACGTTTTTTTCGTAGCGTTTGAGCAGAGTGCGTTGATTGGAAATTTTTTCTGAAATAATTTCTCTGGACAATTCAAGTTGTCTGTTCATGTCACGAAAAATTTCCAACTGACGGAGGAGCCGTGTTGCCGATTGTTTTTCGCAGATGAAATGCCCGATGATTTTCCCGCGACTGTCGATATAAAAAATCGGGATATGCAGTTCCATGAGTTCAAAAATTGTTTGCGTTGAGAGTTGAGCATTTCTCCCGACGACGAGACCGTCAATCGAACGAACGGGCAAGCGTCCGAGGACTTCGGAATTTTTTTCGACGACGATTCGCGGTCCCGCCTTATGCGCTGAAGAACCCGCCGATAAAAGATACAATACGCCCAAAATTTTTCACCTCACACAACGAGAAAACCTTTTTCCTCTTCCAGCGGCTTGGTCGAGAGTTGCAAATTTTTTTCGCAAGACTTGCAAAGCGGCACCATCAAAATCGAATTGCCTTCCGTCGCGGCAGCGATTGCCGATAAATCTTTCCACACACGAGCCGCCTGCGCAGTTTCCAATCGACAACTGAACACGCTGTATTGAACGCGCCAAGCGAATCGCTCAAGATAGTTGACGATGTTGTCCCGCGTTTTGTTGTCGGGGATGTCATAGCAAATTAAGTATCTCATCAAAAATTTCAGCTCACAAAATTTTTTTGTCAATATAGCACAAAAAAAGCACTTCCCGCAATGGGAGGTGCTTTTTCTTTTCCGAAGACCGTAAACGGTAAGACTTTGTGTAATAATTGATAAACCATTATTCGCTGACACCGGAAAATATTTGGGAAGTAATTCCATAGTTTCAAAACCGCAAGCGGTAAAAATTTCGACGGAGGCATTATAAAATATCGGCGGGCGGAATTCAAGCATAATCTTCTTGAAAAAATTTTTGATACGTTGCATAATGGCGGCGAAGGAGGTGAGCATTTGGCTCAAAAAATTTTTAAAGCGTTGCTGTTCGACACGCGGAGCATTCAACGCTACATTTATTCGGGAAACAAGTTGCGCACGAACGTCGGGGCATCGTACATTGTCGACAGAGTTTTTTTCGACGTGCTGATTGACGGCGTGTTGAAAAAAATTTTTCCCGAAGATAAATTTCCCGAAGGCAACGACGCTTGGGACGCGACTCAAGACACGGCACTTGCTTGGGAAAAAATGAATTCGTGTTGCGTGGCGTATATCGGCGGCGGCAATGCGCTTCTGCTTTTCGATTCGGCTAAGGAGGATAGGCGCGTCGAGGTCGTCAAAAATTTCACGCGGAAACTTTTGGTCAGTCGTCCCGGCTTGAAAGTCGGAGCGGCTCTCGGCGAACTTGAAATTGTCGACGGCAAACTCAATCCCGAAAACATCAACGAACTTTACCGCACGCTCAAAGACAATCAGAATAACATTTTCCCCGCCGTCAACGTTCCTTACACCGGCTTGACGCTTAATTGCGAAGTCAACGGCGAGGCGGCAAATTTTTTCGGCAAGCTCGGCGGCAACAAAAAATTTTATTCGCAAGAGGCTGCCGTCAAGTTTCAAATTTCGGACGAGGCGAATCAAAATCTTTGGTCACGCTTCGACGAAATATTTGCCGCGAAAAATTTTCCCGAACGCATGAGCGATTACAGATTTCCTTTCGACGTTGACCGGCTCGGACAAAAGGAAGGCGAAAATTATTTTGCGATAGTGCACGTCGACGGCAACAACATGGGCTTGAAGTTCCGCGCCTGCAAAAGTTTGGAGGAACGGCGCAAGTTGTCCCGTGAAATTCGCCGCAAGACTGAAGGAGCTTTTGCCGATTTGCTCGTAAAAATTATCCGCATGAAAAATTCGGAAGGCTTCGGCAACGCGCTCAAGCTCAAAGGAAACGATTTGCCGATACGCCCGCTGATAATCGGCGGCGACGATATAACTTTCCTTTGCCCGGCGAACATGGCGATTCTCTTCACGAAGACGCTCGTTGAATTTTTGGACAAGGAAACTTCCCTCGACGCGCCCGAACACCTCACGGCGAAAATTTCTCGGCACATGGATGCCTGCGCGGGCGTTGCGATTTTGCCGACGAAGTATCCTTTCTTCAGAGGCTACGAACTTGCCGAACAACTTTGTGACGCGGCAAAAAAATCTATGAGAAAACTTTTGCCGCCAGACCTCGACGCCAAAGAAAATTTATCGGCAGAAGAAATTCCTCGCGGCTCAAGTTGGTTGGATTTTGCGATTCTTCACGGCGAACAGGCACCGACTCTCGAACAAATTCGCTCGACGGAATATCGCGGCTCACGCGGCAACTTGCACTTCGGCGCGTACAGACTTTGCAACGAAAACGCCTCGACGAAACGCGACCGCTTGCACAACATCGAAAACCTTATCGCTTGCACTGTTCAATTTCCTCACGTCATGGCGAACAACAAGATTAAAGAATTGCGAGGAGTTCTTCAGCGAGGCAAAGACGACACGGCGAAATTTTTGCGGCAGTTGCATTACACGGGTCAAGATTTGCCGACGGTTGCCGATTGGGAAATTTTCAAGCGCGAAGAAAATTTGCTTTGGCACGACGGACGAACGCCTTACATTGACGCGATAGAGCTGACGGAATTTTATGTTGAGGAGGTGGCGAGCAAATGGCAGGAATTGACGTGACGATTGAAATTTTGTCGCCGATTCATTTGAGTTCGGGTCAAGCTGACGTGACGGTCGACGCGGAAATTATTCATGACGAGTTCGGCTTCCCCTACTTCCCCGCCAAAAGATTCAAAGGGCTCCTCTGTGAAAGCGCGCTTGAAATTTTGGAAATGTTTGAGTTGAGCGGACTCGATACAAAAAATTTGTCGTCGCTCGAAAAAATTTTTCATCGGCAATCGAAAAGCGAAGTTCAGCTGATCGTGCCGAATTTTTATATTCTGCCCGCCGAAGACTATCAAAATTTTTGCGCGGAGTGGAAATATCTTCAAACGACTTATCCCGAAATTTTCACGGCGGCGGACGTTCTCAACAGCTGCACTTCGATTCGCTATCAGACGAAACTTGAAAACGGTATCGCGGCGGACGGCTCTCTTCACAACATGCGCACCCTCGACGAGGGAACAAAATTTTTCGGGACAATGACTTTGCTCAATGCCGACGAAAAAATTTTGAACTTGTTGGCTTTGGCGATAAAAAATTTATCCGACGCGGGCTTGAAGAGAAATCGCGGCTTCGGAAGAATCAAATGCACGGCAAATTTCGGCGGCGGCGAAACCTCCGAATCACTTGCCGAAAAATTTTTCGCGGAAGGAGTTTGACATGCACCGATTAATTTTTTCGATAAAAACTTTGTCGCCGATTGTCTTGACGGCGTCCGGCAATTCGACCGTCATGACGAAAACACATTCGACTTTCAGCGGCTCAATCATTCGCGGAGTTCTGGCTTCGCGCTTTGTCGAAGTTCAAAAGCTCGGCAAGGCGGCTCACGAAGACAGCGACTTCCGCGAAATTTTTTATGACAAAATAAAATTCTTACCCGCCTCACCCGAAATCAAAAATCAACGCTCGTTCGTCTTCCCGAAGTCTCTTCAACGCGGCAAGGCGGGCACTCCCGACGGCGATAAGGTCAAAGACTTGTTGGCAACAGACACGGCTCTTCGCGGCTACAAAACTTTCGGAGGGCTCGGCGTGCTTGTCGACAAAAAATTTTACACTGCGCAAGTCCGAATGAATATTTTCATGCACATGAGCCGCAACGGCGATTCGGAACGCTTGGCGGGCAGGAGCGTCGACGGCAACATTTACAATTACGAATCGATTGACGCGGGACAAATTTTCGGCGGCGAAATTCTCGGCGAGGAAAAAACTTTGCGCAAACTGATTGACGGGCTGAATTTGGACGGCGGCAAGATGATCGCTTATGTCGGGCGGTCGCGCTTCACGCAATACGGCAAATGCCTCGTGACTTTCGGCGAAATTGAAAACCTTCCCGCGCAAAATTTTTCCGATAAAATTTTTCTTCGATTGGAAACGCCGCTGATTCCTGCAGAAGATAATTTTTTGAGCGCGAAAAAAATTTTGGAGGCGGAAGTCGTCGACAAGCTCGGCAAAAAATTTTCACTCGGCAAAGTTTTCGCGTCCGCCGTCGAGGTAGAAAATTTCGTCGTGCCTTGGGGCATAAAACGCCCGCGAGTCACGGCATTGGCGGTGGGCTCTGTCTTCGAACTCAAACTTTCGGCTGCCTTGAACGACGACGAAAAAAATTTTTTGGCAGAAAAACTTTTTGACGGCTTCGGGACACGCAGGGAAGAGGGCTTCGGTCAGTTGAGGCTTTGGAGTCCGTCGGAATTCACGGTCGGCAAGCTTGACGATGAAAAAATTTCCAAGCCCGAAAAATTTTCCGAATCGACGATTCAACTTGCCAAGAAAATTTTGCAGGCGAGGCTTTTGGAGGCGGTCAGAGTTTACGCTCACGAAGACGCCGAAGATTTACGCAAACAACTGCAACGGCGCGGCAACATGACACATTTTTTTTCGCGGCTGGATACAATGTCGGCAAGCCTCGACAAAAAAAATTTGCGTCAAAATTTTGCGGCGCGTTTGGCAGAGGAAATTCGTGACGGCTCTCAATTCCAAGAGCATTTGAAAAATCTTTACATGGCGAACGGGCAAAAATTCTTCGACGTGCTCACGGGTCATGCGCCGTTGCCGCACGAGATTCACGATTTGCTCAAGGAGTCCGGCTTCGAAAAAATTCGCGACGAAATAAAATTCACGGAGGAAGATTTTTCCGACGACGAATTTTTTTCGGAGTACTTGACGAATTATTTCCGCTTTGCCCGAAAGATTGCCGCCGCGTCGAAGGGAGGCGAATCGCATGAATAATTCCGTCATAATCGGGAAAATTTTAATCACGGGCGATTTGGTTTTGAAGTCACCGCTTTTAATCGGAGACGGCGCGGGCGAAACTTCCGACAACTTCCGCGACGTTCATGTTTTGAAAAATCGTCAAGGCAAGCCGTTCATACCGGGCACTTCCCTTTGCGGCGTCCTGCGCGAGTGGTTTGAAAATATTTTTCCCGACAAGACGATCGAAATTTTCGGCGACCAAGACGAAATGCAAAGTTCGATTCAACTTGACGACATCGCGCTTGAAGATTGCGAAATAATTTCTCGTGACGGCGTGAGGATTGACGGCTTGACGGGCGCGGGAATTGACGGCGGCAAATACGATTTCGAGGCGATTGAACGCGGAGCCAAAGGAAAACTTCGCCTGCTGATAAATTTGCGCAACCGGCATTGCCTCGAAGAAATTTCCGAAGTCGTTGCCGTCATGTTGAGGAAACTTCAAGACGGGCTCAAGCTCGGTGCGTTCACCTCGAAGGGTTTCGGCAGAGCGGTCGTCGAAAATTTGACGGCAAGCATTTACGATTTCTGCGACAAGGCTGACGTTGCGGCATGGCTTTTGAAAAAAACTTCCTCGAAAAAAATTCTTCCCTCGACCGAAGAAAGTTTCGTCGAAAAAGATTTTATCGTCGACGCGAATTTTATTTTCAAGTCGTCGTTCATAATCCGCGACTACAACGCGACCGAAAAGCTCAAAGACACAACAATCACTGCCTCGACGCTGAAAAGCCGCAAAGATTTCGTCATACCCGGCACAAGCCTCAAGGGCATTTTCCGCCACCGCGCAGAATATATTTTCGGCAAGCTCGGACTTGGAAAAAATATTTTGGAAAATTTGATGGGCAGCTCGGCGACCGATAAGAAAATCAAAAGCCGCTTTATCGTCGAGGAAAGTTATGTTTCGCCGAAAAATTTTTCGGAGGTCGTTCACACGCGCAACAAAATCGACAGGCTCACGGGCGGCACGTTGCAAGGGACGCTTTTCACGACGAAACCCGCTTATCAAAAAAATTTCGACGAGGCGACTTTGAAGATTCGCTTTGAAATTAAAAACGCAAAAGATTTTGAGGCGGGACTTGCGCTTTTTTTGTTGAGGGATTTGTGGCTCGGACACGTTGCTCTTGGCGGCGAAAAATCTGTCGGGCGCGGCACCGTCAAAGGCTTGTCTGCCGAAATAAATTTCAAAGGCAAAACTTACAAGCTCAACGCGAACGGAAAAGTTATCGGCGGCGACAAATCGGAGCTTGAAAACTTTGCGTGCGCATTGAAAAATTTTTCGGGAGGTGACGACAAATGAGCGGCTTTGACTTGGCGAAAAGCGGCTTGAAACTCGGCGAATGCAAAAAATTTTCGGAGGCGATTGAATGTCCGTTGCAAGGTCTCGAAAAAATTTTGCGTGAAAAATTTTCAAGCGGGCTCTTCGTTGCGTGGCAAATTCAAAGCGTTGTTTGGGGCAAGTTCGACGGAAAAAATCTTTTGCTGAAAGGAAACCTTCCGCCGAACGTCGACGATTGGTTGGAATGCCGCTTCTTCAACGAACGCGAGGAACTTCATCTCAAACGCGACGGAAAAATTTTGCGAGGGCGATACGTTCGCGACGAGGCAGGCACGGGAAATTTTTACGTCGACAGCTTCGCGAGGCTTTGGGGCGAAAATTCTTCGGAGGCGGACGCTTGGATAACTTTGCTTGACGCGCCTCGAAAAATTTCAATGGACATCCCCTGCGAAGACGGCGGCAAAAAATTTTACGGACTCACGACGCGAAATTACATCGACAGCGACGAGGCAACGGGCTTGAGCGGCTACGTTGATTATCGTTTCGTTGCGATTGAATCTGCTTGGGACGGTGATTAAATTGGCAAAGATAAAAGGTCTCAACAACGAACTATATACGGCTCTTGGTTTTGAAAAACCGCGCGAAGAACCTAAACCGAAAAAAAATTCGGCACCCGTAAAAAAATTTTCCTCGCCGCCGCAAAAAAATTTTTCCGCCAAAGCAACCGCGCCTTATAATTTTGTGACGTTGCCGGAAAAAATTTTGCCCGCGCAATTCGAAAACGTCAAAGATTTTCCCGAACACATAACGAATCGCGGAAACTTGAGCGGAGAAATTTTGTTGGACATTGAGGCTTTGACGCCGCTTTTTATCGGAGGCAACGGCTCAAAAAGTTTCGCGCCCTTCGACGTGCCGATTATCCCCGGCAGTTCTCTGCGCGGCATGTTCAAAAATCTTTTCAAAGTCGTGACGTGCGGAGCTTTTCGCGGACGAACGACCTCTCAAAAAAAAGGCGAAGACTTCAACGATGAACACATTTATTTCCGTTGCCTCATGGCTTCGAAAAGTGCTCCCGCGTGGATGAGCGACTTGAACAAACTTTACAACGGCAGAATGGTCAGTGAAGTCAAAGGCAAGGACAAAAAATTTCATCCCGTGAAAAATGCGCGACCCGGTTTTTTGATTCGCATGAACGACAACAGATTTTTTATCGCGCCCTCGATTTACACAAGCGACCGCAAAAATGACAAGATTTTGATTTTGGAATACGAGGAAAAATTCGGCGTGAGGATTCCCGAAAGAAATTCTTCTTGCGTCAAGTGGGACGGAGGCACGGCTTACATAATCACGGGCAGTCAGCGGCGCGACAAACTTTACACTGCAAAAGCCTATGAAAAACTTGACGACTTTCAGAAAAAAAAAGCGGGCAAGCAATTTATCCGCTTCACGAAAATTGATTACGTCGATTGGAGCCGCGAACATTGGATTGCACTTCCCGACGACGTTCAAACTTCCTACGAGCACGACCGCAATCGACGCGGCGTCAATCTTTTCAAGGACAAAGGTTTTTTGAAACGCGAGGAGCTTGAACGACTTACGGGAAAAAATTTGTCCGACGTGAAGGCTTTGATTCCCTGCCACTATCTGGAAGAAGGCGGGCAAGTCACGGCGTTCGGTCACGGGCAATGTTTCCGCATTCCTTACCAAAAGCGAATCGGCGACGACGTTCCGAAAAATCTTCAGTCAGAGGAAATTATCGACTTTGCCGACGCGGTTTTTTGCAAGGAAAAATTTTGGGCAAGCCGCCTTGAATTCGAGGACGCCTTCCCGAAAAATTTTAAGACGTTGCAGACTTCGACGGCGCATCCGCTCATGCAACCGAATCCGACTTCGTATCAATTTTATCTTACGCAGGGCGGCGACAAACTCAAGCATTGGGATTCCGTCAACGCGCAGGTTCGCGGCTACAAATTTTATTGGCACAAAGCCGCACCCGATTGGCAGGCGAACGCAAACGAATTGGCTCTTGACCGCGGCAAATCGGACGACAAACGCTTGACCAAAGAAATGACGCCGCTTGACAAAGGCAGCACGTTCACGGCGAAGATTAATTTCAAAAATTTAAGTGCCGTCGAGTTGGGCGCGCTCATGATGATTTTCGACTTGGACGGCGCAAAAAATCCCGCGTACAAAATCGGGCAGGGCAAGCCCTTCGGCTTAGGCAGCATAAAAATAACCCCGACGTTGTTTGTCGAGGCGAAAGAGGCTTACACGGAACTTTTCGGCGCGGAAGGTTGGAAGTCACCTTATCGCGAGGAACCGCCCGCCGATTATCTTGAGGCTTTTAAAAATTTTCTTGAGGAAAAAAATATGTCGGAGACGTGGCAAAAAGTTATGGACGACTTGAAAAAAATTTCGGATTGGTCGCTGACGCAAAAGCCCGGTTGGGATAACAAAGTTAAATCCATGAGCGGTGACGTTTCGCAAAAAGACGGCGTCGACCAAAGATTTAAAACCCGCGAGCCTCTTCCGACAATCTTCGAGGTCGTGAAATGATCGGCGCGGTTGTTTACGAGTTGCGGGCGGAAAATTCGGCGCGGTTGCCGTTTATCAACGGGCGTTTCATGCACGCGGCGTTCTTCAAAATCCTCAACGAGAATTCGCCGGAGCTTGGCAGTTTCGTCCACAACGAGCTGAACATAAAACCGTTTACGGTATCGTTCTTGGAGCCTGTAGAAAAAATTCCGAGCTTTGATGAGCGTTGGTCTGTGAGGCGCGG
Source organism: Selenomonadaceae bacterium (assembly GCA_017535925.1). GTDB lineage: Bacteria > Bacillota > Negativicutes > Selenomonadales > Selenomonadaceae > Quinella. The sequence continues at coordinate 9,726 of JAFXTD010000033.1, forward strand.
CGACAAATTTTTTTGGAGAGTGACGGGGCTCAACGAAAAAATTTTACGGGCGGCATTGAATGTAAACATCGGCGAAAAAATTCAAGCGGGCGCACTGACTTTGAGCGTGAAAAATATCATTGCCGACGAAAATCTTCGCGCAGATTCGGGCGTCGTTGCCGTGAGCGATTTCATTGCGCATGTAAAAAATTTTTCGCCCGTCAAAGAAATTTCTTTTGACTTCGTGTCGCCCGTGTCGTTCCGCATTGACGACTTCGACGCGCCGTGTCCTCGTGCCGAATTGATTTTCGCTTCGCTTGCCGACAAATGGACTCAAGCCGACTTGCCCGCCGCCGACAAAAAAAATATTCGTGAGCTTGCCGCGCAGGTTCGCTTGACGGAGTGGCAAGGTCAAAGCAAAAAATTTTATTTAGCACACAACAGAGGCGTTTCTGCCTTTTGGGGAAGATTTTTTTACAATATCGAGGCTTTGAGCGGCGACGTTCAAAAAGTTTTTCTTCTGCTTGCAAAGTTCGCGGAGTTCTCAAGTGTCGGACGTTTGACGGGGCAGGGCTTCGGTCAAACACGCGTCGAATTAATTAGGAATTAGGAATTAGGAATAAGGAATTAATTACTAAAGCGCGAATCGCATTGAGCACGGCAAGAATCATGACACCGACATCCGCAAAGATAGCCGCCCACATATTCGCAAGACCGACCGCGCCGAGTATCAAGCACAAAAATTTTACGCCGATTGCAAAGAAAATATTTTGCTTGACGATTGAAAGACACTTGCGGGAAATTTTTATCGCTTTGGAAATTTTGCGCGGGTCGTCGTCCATCAAAACAACATCAGCCGCCTCAATCGCCGCATCCGAACCCAAAGCACCCATTGCAATTCCGACATCTGCTCTGCTCAAAACGGGCGCGTCGTTTATCCCGTCACCGACGAACGCAACGGAGTCGTTCGAACTCGACAAAATTTTTTCAAATTCGGAAACTTTATCGGCGGGGAGGAGTTCGCTGCGATAATTTTTTATGCCGAGTTCTTGTGCAACCTTCGCGGCGATTTTTTCACTGTCGCCCGTGAGCATGAAAATTTTTTCGACGCCCGAATTTTTCATATCGGCAACGGCTTCTTTGGCGTGAGGTTTAATCGCGTCTGAAATGACGACGTGCCCCGCGTATTCGCCGTCAACCGCAACGTGAATAATCGTGCCGACTTTGGTGCAAGCTTTCCACTTTGCGCCGACCTCGTCCATAAATTTTTCGTTGCCGACGCTGACAATCTTTCCGTTAATCGTCGCTTTGATACCTCGCCCCGCAATTTCTTCGACATCTTCAACCGTGCAATCGTCTCGTTCGTTCGGATAAGCTTTGCGCAGAGAATTGGCTATCGGGTGAGTTGAATACCTTTCGACGTGCGCGGCGAGGTGTAAAAGTTTTTCCTCGTCGAAGTTCAGATTTTTGCTGTGAACCGCCTCGACTTCAAAGCTGCCCTGCGTGAGCGTGCCCGTCTTGTCGAGGACAACCGTTTTAACTTTGGAAAGGGTCTCCAAAAAATTTGAGCCTTTGATTAAAATGCCCGCCCGACTTGCTCCGCCCAAACCCGCGAAGAAACTCAACGGAATGCTTATCACCAATGCGCAAGGACAACTTATCACGAGGAAAATCAATGCGCGATAAAGCCACATTTCCCAATCGCCAAAAATTATCGGCGGGACAATCGCCAAAGCAAGTGCGCCGGCTACAACGACGGGCGTATAAATTCTTGCGAACTTCGCGATAAAATCTTCCGACTTCGATTTGCGGCTGCTTGCGTCTTCGACAAGTTCAAGAATTTTTGAGGCAGTCGATTCGCCGAATTCTTTTGTCGTTCGGATTTTCAAGACGCCGTTTAAATTTATGCAACCGCTGACGACTTCCGCGCCGCTTGAAACCTCTCGCGGCAAACTTTCACCCGTCAAGGCGATTGTGTTCAAAGTTGAGTTGCCCTCGACAATCACGCCGTCAATCGGAATTTTTTCGCCGGGCTGAACAATTATAATCGTTCCGACTTCGACTTCTTCAGGGTCAACTTGCTCAAGCCCGCCGCCTTGCTCGACGTTCGCATAATCGGGGCGAATGTCCATCAGCTCGGAAATGTTTTTGCGGCTCTTGCCGACCGCGTAGCTTTGAAACCATTCGCCGATTTGATAAAACAACATGACGGCAATCGCCTCGTTATAGTCGCCATCCTCGTAAATCGCCAATGCAAACGCTCCGACCGTCGCAATCGTCATGAGCAAACTTTCATCAAAGGCGCGCAGATTTTTCAGCCCGTGAAAAGCCTTGAGCAAAATATCATAGCCGACAATCAGATAAGGCACGAGGTAGAGGAAAAATTTTTCGACGCCCGAAACTTCAACAAAATTAATCGCGACCGTCAATGCCGCCGCGATTAGAATTCGTATTAAATTTTTTCGTTGCTTTGCGTTCACAGGAAAATCTCACAATCCTTTTCGACGCGCTTGCAATTTTCGCGAACACGACCCATGACTTCCTTAACGTCCACTCCGTCTTCAAACTCGACTTTCATTTTCAGCGTCATGAAATTTACGACGGCATCTTTCACGCCCGAAGTCTTCTTCGTCTCGACTTCCATCAGGTTCGCGCAGTTCGCACAATCCACGTCGATTTTGTAAGTCTTCTTCAACTCAATCATCCTCCGAAAATTTTTATCGATTATATATCACGGAGGAATTTTAATCAATTGGGAATGGGGAATTGGGAATTGGGAATTATTTTTTTTACCACTAGGGGCTGTTGGTAAATTAAAAAGTAGCGGTTGGCGAGTGCCCGACCGTCATGGATGACGACCGCCCAAAAGAAAAGTAGATTAAAAAATAAACGTCATTGAAACGCTCAATCGAAGCCGCCGATTGAATTTACCAACAACCCCTAATTATCAAAGACAGGCTTCTCTCCACAAAAATTTTTTTATAAACAATCTGAAATTACATACGGGGGGGGGGATTTTATTTTCGTCATTCCTTTGATAAAATCGCAACGAAAGTATCAGATGGTTAAGCGGAAATCAAAAAATCCGCAGAGCCGATCCGTTACGAGTTCCAATTAAGATTTTCGGTCAAAAAAATCGCTTTTGTTTTACTCAATAACATTCCGATTCGCGGATTTAGTTTTGTTTAGTTATTTTACGTTAATGAGCTGAATTCGTCAAGGGTCGGAAATTTCCTGCAGGTCGATGAAAAATTTTTTGTCGATTTTGTAATTTGTTTTGCCAAGCCGCAAAAGGCTATCCGATTTTTAATCAGCTATGAACGCTCTAACGATTGCGCTTCCGTTACGCGTGCGGGAGAGCACATCTCGGCGACGGTCGAGGTGGCGATTTACGAGCGTTTGTTCGGCGGCGGAAAGGAAATCGTCGCCTTAAGGAAAACTTTCTAAGGAAATCAAGGAGGAAAATACAATGTCTACAGTTATTAACACGAACATTGCGGCTATCCGCACCCACAACACCTACAACCGCAATAACGATTACATGAACGCCGCGATGACCAAGGTCGCTACCGGCTTGAAGATCAACACCGCGAAGGACAACGCCTCCACTTGGGCTATCTCCGAGCGTATGCGTGAACGCATTCGTGCCAACGACCAAGCTAACCAAAATGTTCAGAACGATACCGCTCTCCTCAAAACTGCTCAAGGCGGTGTCAGCAACACTATCGACATCCTCAAAACCCTCAAGGAACGTGCCATCAACGCTGCCAACGATTCCAACATGAACACCGACCGCGACCGTATCGCTACGGAAGTGGAACAGCTTCTTGAACAAATCAATGACAACGCTGCCAAAGTCAAATTCAACGGCAGAACGCTCCTCGACGGCACCGGCGCAACCGACAAAACCGGCGGTGCTTTCAAGACCAATGAAGTCGCTGCCGCAGAAGAAATCACCGATGACATCAGCTCGCAGCGCGCCATTTCTACAATCGCACGCAATGGCACCATATACAATGGTACTGCTAGTGATGGTACTGTAGCCGGTACTGCTGTACCACTTAAAAACTATACTACTGATGCTAATGCTACAACTAATAGTTTTAATGTTGACGGTAATGGTGCCATGATAAAGTCGACTGATACATTGGTTATCAGTTGGACGGATTCAAACGGCGAAACACAAAAATCCAATGCAATTACAGTAGGCAACCTCAAGTTTGACGATTTGAAAGACCAGGATTGGGGCGACGGCATAACAGTAAAAGCATTGGCATATGATTCAACTGCCGGTGCCGATAACCACATCCTCGACGAAAACGGCAATCGTATCACGGATGCAGACGGTAATGACCTCGAACTTGCAAGTGACGGTTCAAAGGACGGACTTTATGTCATTGGTAGCGACGGCGTTGCCAAAGATATAAAGCTTACTGTCTACGCGTCTGACGGCACCGAGAACACTAATGGCACGGCTCTCTTAAAGACCACAGCAGTGCAGACGGCGGCAAGCAGCGGCAGCAGTAGCGCAGGCACTGCCGACATTCAAGGCGACCATGCTATTTTCGGCTTCAAAGGTCTTACAGGCGCAAGCGGTGCCGCACTCGACGCTACCGCCTCTATCGGTACACAACTGAAAGACCTTGAGCTGGACGGTGAATCTCTCTTCGGAGCCACCCCCGATAAAATTAAATTCACTTACGGCTCCGGTGATAGCGATTATGTCGAGCTGAACGGCACCGACCACCTTGCCGATTTGGTTACGGCTCTCGATGCTAAGGGCATTCATACCCAGATTCTCGGCGCAGATGACCAGTACAGAGACGTTGAAGACAATCAGGTCTTAAAGACAGGTTACACTGTTGCAGAAACTCGTGCAGAAGAAGCCGGCTTGTACTTTGTCAGCGGTGCAGCAAGCGACGACTACGACCCGTCGACCTTTACCGGTATCACGATCACTGCCACAGACGGTAACGGTGACGATGTAGAAGTTTCGGGCGGAGTTGCTTCGGCGATTATGGAATACGAAGACCCCAACGCAACCGAAGAAACCGAAACCCCCAGCACCAGCTTGACGTTCTATATCGGCGGCGAACAAAATTTCGGCATAACCGCGAACCTCTCCAGCATGAAAGTTGAAGACCTGTTCTCGGGCTACGACAGCAATTCCTTTGCGAATCTGTTCACTGATCAGAAAACCGCTGAAACGGCTCTCGAAAAAATCAACTCCGCGCTCGACACTGCCCTCAATGAGCAGACGAAACTCGGCGCACTTGAGGCACGTTTGGGCTACACCAGCGACAACCTCACGACGATGAACGAAAACCTCGAAGCAGCGGATTCGGTCATGCGTGATTCTGACATTGCAAAAGAAATGACCAACTACATGAAGTATTCTGTCCTTGCGCAGGCGTCGCAGTACATGCTTGCACAATCGAGCCAGAACGCTTTCTCGGTTCTCAATTTACTCCAAGCGTGATAGCCGCTGATCTTGACTTAATCGCGGGAGATGCGGCGAACGATTCAAGGATTTTCATTTAAGTTTGACAGTTAGTTACCATACTCATTTTTATAGACGCGACCCTCAAGAAATTGGGGGTCTTTTTTTAATTGGGACAAAATATTTATTGACGCGGCAGAAAATTCTTGATACAATGCGCTGGAAAGTTGGAATCTTTCTGTAAGGAGGACGACGATAAAATTTTTGAGTGACCTGCAAAGTTTTTTCGGCAGAGGCTGTCGGGTGTCCGCTTCCATGTGGGTACATACACCTAAGCACGGAACGCAAGCGAGCGTTTAGCTGAAGACGCCCGTCCGATTGGCGGCGCAGATAATTCAAAAGTCAAGTCGTTGAAATCCGAGCGTGAGGTTCGACTTGAGGCTTATTAAATATTGGTAACTGTAAGTAACTGACTGTAACAAACACAAGAGCTTTGTTAAGGTTTCTTTTTTCAACGGGCACGGTAAGCGGCTTTATAAGTTTGTCTTTGTGTTTGGCGCGGCGAAAACTTCGACGAGGCTCATCGGTAACTGTAACTAACTGTAAATTTTTTGGCGCGAGCCTGTTTTGTTGTACGTCGGTACTTTATTTGTATTTGGCGGAAGATGATTCGGCTCAAGCCCCATGCTCCCGATTTGCGGCGAGCTTTCGTATTATCTTTTTGGTTTCTAACTGTAACTAACTGTAAAACTCCGATTTTCCACGTCGGCAAATTAGCTGTTAGCTGATTAGAATTTCCTAACAGCTGTCAGCTAAACCGGGCGCAACAAAAGAAAAGTAGAAGACACTTTGCCGACAAGCACCAACCTCTTCAGACAATGAACTCTTCCAAAGTTGCACTCCCGTTACGCGTGCGGGGGAGCACATCTCGGCGACGGTCGAGGTGGCGACTGCGGAAAAGTTTATTCGGCGGCGGAAAGGAAATCGTCGCCTTAAGGAATCTTTTTAAAGGAAATCAAGGAGGAAATAAAAATGAGTATGGTAATTAACACAAACATTCAGGCGACCCGCACTCACAACGTCTACAACAAGAACAACGACTACATGAACCAAGCGTTGACTCGTGTCGCAACAGGAATGAAGATCAACAGCGCGAAAGACGGCGCAGCTAACTGGGCTATTTCCGAAAAAATGCGCGAACGCATTCGTGCCAACGATCAGGCTAACCAAAACGTTCAGAATGACACCGCCCTCCTCAAAACTGCTCAAGGCGGTATCGGCAACACAATCGACATCCTCAAAACCCTCAAGGAGCGCGCGATTAACGCTGCCAACGACTCCAACATCAACACCGACCGCTCCGCTATCGGGACAGAAGTTTATCAGTTGCTCGAACAAATCGATGACAACGCCGCCAAAGTCAAATTCAACGGCAGAACTCTCCTCAACGGCGACACAGACAAAACTGTCGGTCAAATCTACGGTTTAAGCAGCACAACGGAAACTGATACAACCGACGCCACTGACGCCACCGAAGATACTTCCAACGTCACCGAACCGACTGCCGCAACGATGAACAGTGCCACAGCTTCAAGTGCAGTTTACCACGTTGCTCTTTTTAAAGACTCTTCTACTGCCGGTACTGGTGAGGCAGCTGTAGGAGCTACAAAGCTGACAGAATTGTTTGATAAGTCGGGTGCTGGTGCAACAAGTCTCGGTATTAAAGCTGGCGACAAGATTACTATTAGCTGGAAAGAAGACGACGTAGAGCAATCCAAAGAAATCGAAGTCACTGCAGACAGCACAATCGCCGATTTGGCATTCACCAAAGGGGCTTTGAAAGTAACGTTTGATGCTAGTGCTCCCTCACCACTTAAAGATCAAAATAACGGAACCGTTACAGATTCGTCTGACGCCAATGTGAATGGAACAGCTAATTCGTTAAATGCTGTCGGTGATAAAGGCGTGGCGATTACCGATTTCAAAGTCTCTGTCACCTATGCAGACGAGGACAATGACAACGCTTTAACCACCCGCACCGCAGCTCAAACTGCTCTCGCATTCACAAACGATAAATCACTTGCTGTGACCCCTGAAGGCTCAAATGCTGTCTTTCTCATTAAAGGATTATATTCCTCTACGTCAGCTGCTACCACAGCTTCAAAATTATCAACACTTGGTTTGGCAAGCGGAACGGCAGGATTTAATTCAGCTGCAGACACCGATACTTACAAAATTAAGGTGGGCGATACGGAGCTGGAGTTTACGGGTGCCAGCAAAATTCAAGATGTAACGGACGCTTTTGCAAAGAAGGGAATAGCCGTAACTTTGGTGACGGCTACAGGAACACTCAAAGATGCTGAAGGCAATAACGTTACAAATGCTGATGGCGAAAACGTCCAAGCTGCCGCTCCTTCTACTGGTACTGCAAATCTTTATTTTGTCGGCAAAAACGGTGAGGCAGTCGATAAGGTTACCATAGCTGCTTATAACGGCACAACTGCAAGATCAGTAGTATCTGAAAAATTAGCGACTCCTGATCAGGTTCAAGCTGTAGCATCTTCCGACACCGACACCGATACCGACACCACCGACACTGCGACTGCCGCAAGCACGGATTTAACGTTCCATGTAGGCGGCGAGGCAGGCTTCAATCTTGACATCTCAATCAGCAAGATGACAACCGAGTCTTTGTTCGGGGTCAAGTCTGAAGAGTTCGCGAAGATGTTCCTCAGCAAAGATGCGTTGACCAAAGGCGACGGCACGAACGGTGTTGTTGCAATGATTGACAACGCAATCCAGAATGCCCTCAACGAGCAGACGAAACTCGGCGCGATAGAAAGTCGTTTGGGCTACACGAGCGACAATATCACGACGATGAACGAAAACCTCGAGGCGGCAGATTCGGCATATCGTGACAGCGACATTGCAAAAGAAATGACCAAATACATGAAGTATTCTGTCCTTGCGCAGGCATCGCAATACATGCTTGCTCAAACGAGCCAGAATGCATTCTCGGTACTCAACTTGTTGCAAGCGTAAAACTTACATGCGGCGGAAAATTCTTTAAAAGGAGTTTGAACGTCGTAATCAACCACACGACAATTAACGGGCTCGTCGGCTACGGTCGGCGGGCTTTTTTCAATTAGGAATTAGGAATTAGGAATTGAAAAACTCACCGCTGCGTTTAGAGTTTACCAAGAGGCTCTAATTGGTTGATTGACAAAGGAGCGGGCTTGTGGTAGATTATCGTTGCGACGTAGTAAAACAAGACGTGAGGATACGAGTCGTGACTAACACAAACGAAGGAAAAACCCCGCGCAGAGTGATGAACTGCACGGGGTCTTCGTTTCGCCTAACCGATTGATGAGACCGATTGTCAGGGGCATTCAAGGTGAACGTGCTGCTACCTACTTGATGAACTTGTCGTAAATGTAATTCCCGATAATGCCGGAAACCACACCGACGACAAGCGACGTGAGGATAGTCACCATGCCTAACACCTCCTCTCGATTTGGATTATGCCTTCACGAGAGTGAGTAGCATCGGCGAAATTATAGCAGGAAGGTTTCAGCTGTTCAAGTTGACAAAGGCGCGGGCTTGTGGTAGATTATCGTTGCGACGTAAAAAACAAGACGCAATGATACGAACCGCAACTAACACAAACGAAAAACCCCGTGCAACTTGACGAACTGCGCGGGGCTTCGTTTTGCCATAATCGGCTTAATTCAATTTGGAAATGGGGAATGATTTGCAAATTGAATTCCCAATTCCCAATTGTTAAAAGGTCGGGCTTTAACTGCACGTTGCTTTTGAGTTTATCGACAGCCTTCGGCTAAAAGTTTTGCCACCAAATTTTCCAGCTCCGAAATATAAGCTTTGTCTTCTCGTTCAATTCTTTGCATTTCTTTTATGTGCCTTTGATATTTATCAAGCAAGTCTTCAAATTTCTCTTGAGAAAGCAAATAATTTTTCTGCAGATCATTCACCAAAGAACACAGCAACGAAACCAAAACATCATGCTTGCCAAGATACTCGCCAAACTTTTGACGGAAAATATCATACACGTCAAAAGGAGACAAGGCGGCACTTTTTTCAAGAATGGAAACGAAATCCAATTGTAAAAATCCGTTGAGAACAACGTAGGAATATTTCGGATTTTCTCTGAAGAATTCGATACCGTTCATGAAGTCGTCCATTTCTTTCAAGCTGCGAATACTTCTGTCCATCCATTTGTGAATATGTTCGGGCAGAGTGCGATTGCGAAGAGACACCGATTCATCATGCATGCGGCGTATGTAGCAAGCATTCGGTACGCGCAAAAATCGTTTGGAACAAAAAAATACTTTGAACGACCAGCCGAAATCATTTGAGCCGATAAGCGAATCAAATTTTATGTCGCTGTCAACCAACAAATCGCGCTGCACCAATTTGAGCCACGGCGTAACCCAATAATTTGAATCCAATGTTTTTTTGACTCGTTCTGCCAAATCGTTCGTCTCAAGCGTCGGTCTGTCGACAAAAGGCGGCTGTTGAATTTTTTCGTCGGCAAGATAAATGTTACTCAAAAACTCATTACCTTGTCCCTTCGACATAAAATATTTTTCGCAATAGACAACGTCGGCAGAATAATCTTTGGCAAGCGTGTACATTTCTTCAAGAGCTGTCGGCGTGAGGACATCGTCGGCGTCCATGAAAAAAACGTATTCGCCGCGTGAAAAAGAAAAGCCTTTGTTGCGAGGTTCGCCGCCTCCGCCGGAATTCTTTCTCATCTTCGTGAGAGTGAGCCGCCCGTCAAATTTCGGAATGTAATTTTTAACTGCGTTGAAAGAATTATCGGTGGAGCAATCGTCCACGACGATAACCTCGAAATCTTGAAAGGTTTGATTCAAAATGCTGTCGAGGCATTCGCCGATATATTTTTCATAATTGTAAAGAGAGACAATCACAGAAACTGCAGGACAAGCGGGCATTAAAATCACTCCTTGATTAAAAGTTGCGTCGCCAATTTTTCCAGCTCCGCGATATACGCTTTATTCTGTCGGTCAATCTGTTCCAGTTCGGCGACGCGTTGAGTCAGTTGCTTTGTTTGAAGAAGATAAATATTCATTGCGCTGAAAATAACTGCCTTGAATTCGGCGTTGCCTGCTTCGTCGAATTCCTTTTGCAAAATTTTATCCAATGCCGCCGCCGATACGTTCAGATAAACCGGCTCAACGCCCTGCAACATCTGTTTCAAGAAGGCGTCGAACAAAATATATTTCAATGCGGCTCGGTCGGAAAGTTCCTCGCGTTTTGAAAAAAATTCGTTCAGATATTCAATGTCGACTCGAATTACTTTCAACCACTTGCGAAGCCGCGCAGTGAGGTCAATTTTTTCTGTCGTCACGGAATTTTCTCTTTCACGATAAAAATTTATGACGTTGGGAACGACGACGTATCTTTTCGCGCAACAGAGGGAACACATCGTAAAAAGCATATCTTGCGCCGCAGCGTCCGGCAAAGTGATTTCATTTTCGATTATAAAATCACGGCGAAGGAGTTGCGCCCAAAAGTTCCAGATTAATTTTCCCTCCGCGAAAATTTTTATGCGCTCGGCAATATCATCACTCAAGAGCGTCGGCTCCGTCACATTGAGCCGCCCGCAAGTAAAATAGTTGTCGGGCTTGAGTTGTCGCCTCGAAAATTCATCATGCCAAATGTTATCGGGCACAAAAAAAAATTTTTCGCAATGAACGACGTCCGCCTCGAACTTCTCGGCAAGAGTGTAAAGTTCTTCAAAAGCCGTTCGAGTTATCGCGTCGTCGGCATCCAAGAAAAAAATATATTTGCCGCGTGAAAGTTCAAGCCCCTTGTTTCGAGGAAGAGAGCCGCCGCCCGCAGATTTTTTCTTGAGCTTGGAAAATTTGAGCCGCCCGTCAAATTTCAACGAATAACTTTGAACAACGGAAACGCTTTTATCGGTTGAGCAGTCATCGACGACAATAACCTCAAAATCTTGAAAGGTCTGATTCAAAACGCTGTCGAGGCATTCGCCGATATATTTTTCCGCGTTGTAAAGAGGAATAATCACAGAGATTGTCGGGGACTTCATCAATTTGCTCCTTTCAAGGCTTCTTCCAATTCGGTGATTCGTTCTTGAGCTTCGACAAGATTTTTTTGGCAAGTATCGATAACGCTGAAGAAAAACGGTACCGTCAAATCGTAAGGTGACTTGGAAAATTCACGATACAAAGCGTCATAGAGTTCTTGGCTGTCAGGTTGTGCCTCGCCTTCGGAGCAATGTTCAAGGCAATAGAGAAAATGAAGGACAAGAGCTTGCCTGCAATAAAAAGAATTCCGGCGCAGAATTTCTGTCTTGTCGGTGAGTTCGTTCAAAGCTTTTAACCAAGCGACGAAAGCCGCAACCCAATGCACGCTTTGTTCCGAAGGCGTTCTTTTTTTTCTGGAAACGGATTCGGCAGAATCGCTCCTGTAAAAATAAAGCGACAGAGGCAATCGCAAAAATCGCTTGGCATGACAAAAAACTTGAATGCACCAAAGAAAATCGCCGCCGGAAATTACGTTCGGAAACTCAATATCGTTTTCAATCAAAAAATCTCGGCGAACGAATTTTGTCCAAGGGTTTCGTGAGGCGGCTTTGAACAAGAGCAGTCGCAGATTTTTGTTCGGGTCGTTGAGCGTCAAGGTCGGTTCTTCCGCGATACCTTTTTTTTCGGCAAAAAGCCCGATTTCATCCGAAATTAAATTATAATCTCCGTTGTTGCCGCAAGAGTAATGGCGACTTACATAGACAACATCCGCCTCGAAATTTTGAGCCGCCGCAATTAAAATTTCAAACGCATTTTTGGCAACAACATCATCGGCGTCCGCAAAGAAAATATATTCGCCGCGAGAAAGTTTCAAGCCGAAATTTCGCGGAACGTAACCTCCGCCGCCGGAATTTTTTTGAGTCTTTGCAAGCTTGAACCGCCCGTTAAATTTCGCGGCATACCTTTGGACAATCGAAACGCTTTTATCGGTTGAGCAGTCGTCGACGACGATAACCTCGAAGTCTTGAAACGTTTGATTCAAAATACTGTCGAGGCATTCGCCTATATATTTTTCCGCGTTATACATCGGGATAATCACAGAGATTGCCGGTAACTTCATTGAATCGCTCCTTGTCTTCCGTGAGCTTGTGCAGAATTTTTATGACAAGCGAAAATTTTTAAATATCGCTCCTGTGCGGGAGCCACTCCACCTGGATTTTAATTTCGTCGCCGGCGTTGACCTTATTCATATTGTAAAGGTAAGGCTTATCGTGCCAAGCGGAAGTGAGACTATCGAAGATAACTTGATCGTTCACGGTGAGTTTTGTGTAGTCAATCCAGTAGGGAATGCGTTTAGTCTTGTCCTCCGAATCGCTTACAGCCATTCCCCTGAGTTTTAATTTGAACTTTCCGCTTACGGTAGCTTTGGCGACGATTTCCAACTTTCCTGTATAAGATTGAATCACATAGCCGATACCGCCCTTCTGTAACCAGTCAGGATTCTTTACTTTGGCTTTATCGTCGGAGACGGAAACGATTTGAAAATCGCCCGCGTCCGTTATCAATTTTATATCCAATCGGGCGGTGAAATATTGTTTGAATTTATTGACTATGCCGGAGCTGTAGTTTTTGGCTTTTATTTCCGAATCAATACTTGTAAAAAAGAACGGCAGCAACATCGTCGACGAATCGGAAGAATTTTTCACAAGCCCTTTATGTAAAGTTTTGTAAATGTTTTCTTCGCCGAGTGTTTTTCGAGCTTCTGCGGTGCGATTGCGACGCCATCTCAAATTATTTTTTAAAATCGCCAAACAATAAAGAGGATTTTCCGACAAAACCTCGTTGTTCCGCTCCAACTCATATAAATTTTTAAAGAAACCAACAAAAGCCGAACCCCAATGCAAAAGCAGTTCCTCAGGCGTGCGAGTATTTCGCGTAACCGAATCATTATAGTGCCTGTAAAAATAAAGCGACGTAGGAATATTCAAAAACCTTTTCGCGTGGCAATAGACGTTTATGACAAAGATAAAATCTCCCGAATGTGGCATATCAGTCGGAAAGAAAATTTTATTTTTAATCAAAAAATCTTTGCGATAGAATTTTGACCAACAAGTATGGAATTCTCCTTCTCTCGCAAATAAAAGCCGATTCAGATTTTCCTGTTGAGCGTCCAATTTAAAAAAGGGGTTGACTTCTTTATCTTTTTTGAGCAGACTTTTGCTGAAACCGTCCATGTGAAGAGAAACGTTGTCAGGAGCATTCAAGATATAGTGAGAACTTGTATAAACAACGTCGGCGTTATATTTCATCGCCGCATTGTATAAAATTTCCAAAGCCGTGCCCAAAATAAAATCGTCGGCGTCAATAAATTGAATAAATTCACCGCGAGCAAGATTTATCCCGATATTTCGAGGAATGTAGCCGCCGCCGCCCGAATTTTTTTTCGTCTTTGTAAGTTTAAGTCGCCCGTTAAATTTAGGCGCGTAACTTTCAACAATGGAGGGGCTTGAATCGGTGGAGCAGTCGTCGATGACGATAACTTCAAAATCTTGAAACGTTTGAATCAAAAGGCTGTCCAAGCATTCGGCGATAAATTCTTCGGCGTTATACATCGGAATAATCACAGATACAGGATAAGCATATTTTTTTTGAGCACTAAGATAAATCCGCAAGTAAATCACTCTCTTTAAAAATTTTTCACAAAAATCACATAGTCACGACTAAATTATAAGCTTCAGCGGGATTTTTCCATGCGGGAGAGTAAAAACCGGAAACGTCAATGAAATCTTTGCCATCAATAAATCCGCTTTTTTTCAATTTTGGAGCGATCTTCGGGATCCCTATGAAAAAAATTTTTTTGCCTTTCGCCGCGTCCATTAAGTCGATTAATTGAAGGAAATAGTCCTCGATTTTGGGATCGATTATAAAAACTTCTTCCTTGTCCCGAACAGAAAAATGTTTCTCCAATCTTTCAACATTTTCTTCGTCGACGACAAAGGCACGAGCTTTGCCCGCCATATTGGAAGAAATTTTCCAAATTGAGTTTTCACGAGCAATGTCGAGTTCTGCAAAAGCTTGGACTAAATTACTTATCATGTTGAGGTCAAACCACGGCGTCTTGATGAAGTAACTCCACCACAAGCGATTGAAAGGGTCGCTCATATCAATTCCCAAGCCTGCTTTGCCGCCCGCGTAATGATAAATTTTTTGTTCAATCGTCAGCTCATTCTCCGGACGCGCAAGCATAACATATCGATTAAACTTTACAGGCAACTTTAAAATCGAAGTAGAAAAGCAATAATTTAAAATATCTTGGTCAGGATATTGCAATGGACGTTCTCCGATAAATTCCATTCCGTGTATTAAAATGTCGTCGGCATTTCTCATAAATATTAAATTCAGCAACAAAACGCCGGAATTGAAATAATCCTCTGCTTTCACAAAACCTTCTTTGCAAAGTTTCATAAATTTATTGGTGCGCTCAAGAGAAGCTTTTTCGTCTTTAATTTGAAAGAGATTTGGAATTGCACCCAAAGGTTTATCGCCCGGGTCAATTCGCCAAAGCTCATTAATGTCTAAGTTGACGATAATATCCGCGTCGAGATAAATTACCTTTTTAATTTCGGCAGGAAGAACATGCGGAATAAGAAATCGATAGAACATGGCTCTACTGAAACGCATCTTATCAGCTTCCAAAAAAATTTTATTTATTTCAGCTGTTTTATCTGCGCAGAGCTCCTCGACGTTATAAAACTTCACGTGCTGTTTGTAGCGACCGGCAATGTAAGAAAATTTATCGCGGTTGTCGTCAGTCAAAGTATTGTCATGCAGGATATGGACAGTGATCGACCACGAAGAGGAATTTAAATTGTCAAAAAGAGAAAGCATTGTCGTGCCTAAAAATTTTGAGTAATTCCCTGCCTTGTCGTAAAGTGAAAAACAAACATGAATCATTAAATCACTCCTTGTCTTCCGTGAGCTTGTGTTGACCGAGCATGGTCGTCAAAGTTTCACGGGTAAATCTATATTCGGCGGAAGAAAAATCTTGTCCCGCGTCGTAGCGATTTGATTTTGCATTTATCAACCCGCAAAAGGTATCATAAAACATGTCGTTTGTAAAATATTTTTCGCGGTGATTCTCAAGCGTCGAAACTTTTTCCGGAAAAAATTTTTCATAGTCGGGCGAAAGATAAACGAACATCGGGATACGCAACATTTCAAATCGGAACACATCGGGGTTATGAGAAATTTCCAAGTCCTCGCCGTGGTCGGAAAAATAAATCATCGCCTGCAAGTTCAAATTGTCTTTCGCGTAATCAAAAATTTTTGACAGGACAAAATCGGTGTAGAGAATCGAATTGGCGTAGCTCGGCGCGGCAAGCATCATGCCCGTGCCGTCTTTGGTCAACCATTTCTTGAAAGCGCGAGGATAGCGGCTGTTGTAATAAATGTGGCTACCCATGAGGTGGAAGACGATAAAATTTTTTTCGTTCGGGTCGACGCGCTCAAAAAATTTCAAAAGAACTTCATCCTCAAGCTCGGAGAAGTCAAAGGCGTCGTCAGTCCATTCGGAAACGTCGGCGGTCTTCGCAACGAGAGTTATCGCGCTGTCGAATTCGCCGTAGCGTCCCTGATTGCTGAACCAAAAAGTTTTGTAGCCCGCCTTGCGCGCCGCGTCGATTATCGAAACCGATTCGAAAAATTCTTTGTCGTTGTATTGGCTCTGTTCGGTGAGGGCGCGTTGCAAAACGGGAACGGTCTGCGTCCACGAGGCGTAAACATTTTTGAAGA
The DNA here is from genome assembly GCA_017535925.1 of Selenomonadaceae bacterium. Classification (GTDB taxonomy): domain Bacteria; phylum Bacillota; class Negativicutes; order Selenomonadales; family Selenomonadaceae; genus Quinella. Next base: position 25,968 of record JAFXTD010000033.1, read on the forward strand.
TAATAAACTTTCCCTGCGCGGGCGTCAAGTTTGAAATGTTGTCGGGCGTCGATTTGTAATCGGGATTAATTTTTGCGTCGTCCGGAATAATTCCTAATTCCTCATTCCTAATTCCTAATTGAAATTCAAGCCAAGGCGTGTCATCGAAAAAGTTCGGATTGTAAGCGTGCATGTAATCGCGGCTTGCCGATTCGCCGATAACCAAAATAATCGTGCCGCCCAAATGATTTTCGTCGTCAAGTTTTAAATCGGCAAGACGAGCCTCGCGCCCTTCGGAGTAGCGTTGAGTTTGAGCGGCGTAATCGGTTACGGTTTTATACAAGCCCGCCATTGAAGTTTGCGGCAGGTAAAAAATCAGCGCGGCGAAACTTAAAAATAATGCAATCGCAGCGGAGGCTGTTCGTTCCGTGTCGAAGGTCAATCGTCGTAAAAATTTCTCGTGAGATTTGTAAGCGAGCCTCAAAAAAAATCCTATCAGCAAAAAAATTATTGCGGCAGTCGGAATTCCGATCATTGCTCGGATAAATTCGCCCGCCTCGTGCCAATTCGTCAAGTAAATCGCCATGAGCGACGCCGGCGACAAACAATGCCACGTCATGCAATAGTAAATCAATTCGACCAGCGGAATCAGCCAAAATAAAAAATTCAGCGCGCAATTTATCGGCGGCGAACGAAAAATTATCAGCGCGCTTGTCAAGAAAATAAAAATCGCAGTGCCGACCGCGAAATCGTAATAAATCAGCGACATGAACCATTGCCGTTGATAAGTCCACGTGTAAAGCAGCGGGAACATCACGAGCCACGCGACGCCCGTCAATAAATTCGGCAGGTGTCGACGATTGAAAATTTCTGTCGACGAGGCGAATTGAATCAGCCACAACAGAGCAATCGTCACGGGTATCGGCGGCAAAAAATATTGCGGCGCGGCGGGTTGACCAATGTCAATGTAAAACACTTCGCCGAGATAATAATACAAAGCCGCGTAAGCCAAAAATTTTTTCGTATCTGACATATCTTAATGATTGTTTTCCGAAGGCATGAGGACAATGTTTATCGGCAAGTTCGAGGCACCGGGCGGCGAATATTCAAAGCTGACTTGTCCGCGATAGGAGCCCAGTTCGGAAAGTTCGGTGCCTTCCGTCATGAGTGAAATGCCCTCGCTTCTCGCCAAAGCAACGGCAGGATTTTCCGGCGGCGTCCTGTCTCCGAAGTAAAGCCTCTTATCGGGCGTTTGAATCACTCCCGAATCACCGTAATATTTGTATCGAAGTGCGCCTGCGTAATGACCGCCGAGAGGACTCAAGCAAAAGCGCGTCAAAAATTTCGTGCGGAAGTTGAGCGTGTAATTTATTCCGTAGTTGCCGTAGTTTATGACTTCCGAGCCGTCGGTCGCGTCGATGCCGTGCTTGAAACGGTCGTTGATGTTGTCGCCGATTAAAATGTATCCGAGCCCGTCGCGAGAGCCGTCATAAGTTTTCTTGAGCGTCAAAGTCCGATTCATTTGCTTGAACGTGCCGCGCAGTCGAAATTCATCTTTGGGCAAAATTTCCGCGTGGTTCAAAAATTGCAACGGGTCGGCACTTTCGGGATACATCATGAGAAAAACTTTGACGGGATTATTTGAAACGAAATCGCACACGCCGTGAATCAGCTGACCGGGCTTGAGCAGAAAATAATTTCCATAAGGCTGATAAAGTTTTCGTTCGTAGCCTTTCAATTCGATTCGGTCTTTGAAGTCGTCTTCCATGTACATTGTCTGCGTGATTTTGCCGACGCTGAAATAATTTCTGTTGGGAGCACTCATGCCGCCGCGAGTTATGTTGACGACGGTTTTGGCTTTGGAAGTGTTTTCGAAAATGATTGCAAAGCGTTTGCGAACGCCCGTATCGTTCAAGTGGTAAAACAAAATCCTTGCGTCGCCGCTGACGGTGTCCGTGTATAAAATTCCGTTGCGGCGAACGTATTCGGGGCTGTCGGAAAAAATCAGCGTGCCGCCCGAATCATTTGAATAGACTTCGAGCTTGTGCATGACGGAGGAAATTTTTTCGGCGGAAGCATTTGAAGTGAGAGTTAAAGCCGCGATTATGGTTGCGAAAAATTTTTTGACAAAATTCATTCGAGGAAGGCTCCTTAAAATTTTTTCGGCGATTATATCACGCGCGAATCAAAAGCACAAAATTTTTCTTGACTTTGACAAAGCGGAGGTTTATAATCGCGCTTGCATTGGGGACGTAGCTCAGCTGGGAGAGCATCAGGTTCGCAATCTGGGGGTCAAGGGTTCGAATCCCTCCGTCTCCACCAATACAGAAAATTTCAAGGCGGGAGTTCAAGCTTCCGCCTTTTGCGTTGGCTTTTGAGCCCCCGTCTTTGCCAAAGAGTGGGCACGCAGAACCGGCTGTCGCAGTTTGAATTCCTCGCTTCGATTTAACGTTCAATGATTTTAATTTTTTTCTTCTACTTTTTCTTTGCTTGTCCAAAGAAAAAGTAGCAAAAAGAAAAGACCCCTCGCGGGGGCGCGCCGCAGAAACATCCTGTTTCAGTGCGGCGAGACGGCCGTCGTCCATGACGGCCGGGCTTTCACTCACCGCTGCAGATAAATTTATTGCTTGCAAAAAAAAATCGCCGACATTTCTGCCGACGACTTTTCATGTTTGAAATTAATTTCCTTGCGCCTCTTCTCCAAAGGCGAAGTAGTAACCGATTTTAAAACATTCCTCTAAAAAAATTCTGTCCTCTTCGTTCGCGATATCCGACAAAGCGTCTTTGGCTTTGGTCGAATTGAAAAACTTTCCATCCGCTAGGCAAAACTTTTGAGCGGTAGCCTTCGCGTTCTTTGGCGAATAGTTCTTGCTTATCGGGAAAATTTTTTGTTCCCAGACTTTTATGCTCTCCGAATTTGTTTTGACTTTGATTGAATACTTGTCCAAGAAATACGGCGCGTCGTTGTAAAAGGCAATGAACACATAATTTGTGTCCGTCGGTACTCGCGCAGGGTCGTTTGGTGCAAGGGTCTTGCCCGTTGCCAAGCGTGCCCTCATTGTTTGTTCGAAGAGTTCCGCGCCTTTCCAATCGCTTTTGAGTATCGGACCTTTCTTTTGCTCGGCTGACTTGGAAATTTTTTTATCCGGTTTGAGTTTCGGCAAGTCGTAAGCGTAAGCTTGAGTTGCGCCGCTTATCACGAGGAAACCTGCCAGCAGAGCCGCCGAAAATTTTTTAAGCAATTAAATCACTTCCCTGTGAGAAGCTCCGATTCAATGTTCAACGCTTCGAGATCTTGAACGTTTGACTCGTTTTTTTTTGGTGGAGTGACGCTTATCAAAAGTTCGGGATTTTCAAAGCGGTTGCCCAAAATCGTCATCTTCCAATTTTGCACGTCGTAGAGAGCTTGCCGATTGTTATTGCCGTAATTGACGACGAAACTGCCGTTATGGAATTCCACGAGACCGATTCGCCCGTCTTCCGGAGAGATAATGTCGTCTTCGTAAATTTCTTTGCCTGTGCTGTCGACGAGTCCCGTAAACTGCCCGATTGTCTTTGCTTCCACGCGATAGCCTTCGTAGCCGTTTTCATAAACGAAGATATGCGCTTGCGGACCGGGGTCGCCGTATGTTCCGCGCTTAAGATAAAAACCGTAAATCCAAACGCTCTTCATTTCGCCGCTGAATATTTGAAAAGTTTTTAAGCCGCGATATTTGATTTCACGTTCTGCCATGAAAGGACACCTCCGACTTTAAATACAAATCAAAATTTCATGCCCGCAATTATAACACCGAAAAAAATTTTTGCCACAAGGTTTAAGAAAAATTTATGCTTGTCAAAATGTTTTGCGAGCGTCAGCGAATTCAAGTTACCTCTATCCTCCGACCTCCCTTCTTTAAAAATCTGAAAAAAAACTTAACACATCTTTATCGGGTTTAAAATCTTTCTATCTTTGTTTATAAAATCCTGCAAGCAACTAAAATTTTTTTTTCAGACGTTCAACAGGAAATCGTGCAGGGTAATATTTTTTATATCGCCGATTTTTTTTTCGGGGTTCGGCGTGATTAAAATTTTCTCGGCATCGGAGGGAAGTGCTCTCAAAGGTCGTGTGATTCTTCGGACGGAAATTGAATTATCGGGCGGCAAGACTTGGATAAAAATTTTTTCGTTGCCGCGCTTTGCCACAAAATTTATATTCATCACGCCGAATTTGCCGTTGCTCACGGAAAAGCCTCGCCGCAAAAGTTCAACGTAAACCGCGTTCTCCGGTAAAATTTTTTCGTCGACTTCGGCAAGCGCGCAGAGCAAACCGTTGTCAACGCAATAAATTTTTTCGCCGCCTTTTATAAATTCCGCCTCCTTTATGTCGAAACGCGGGATTCTTTGGAAGAGGCTCGCGCTGCAATTCAAGTAGCTTTTGAGCGTGACGGCTTTGCAATTCAAGCGGTCAATCAACTCAATCAAACTTATCGTCCCGCAAACATTTTGCGCGAGGATTTTCATAAGCGTGTGAAAAAGTCCGGCCTGCCTCAAAAAATTTTTCCCGACGAAGTCAAACATTATTTCGTAAGTCATGCCGCGCAGAAGTTTCGGCAAAATATTTTTGTCCGCGCCGAGCGTGCCGGGCATTCCTCCGAAGTGAAGATAATTCGACAGAGCCTCCGCCTCCGAAAAATTTTTGGCGTATTCGGCGAAAGACAGCGGATAAATTTTTAACACGTCGCAATTATCGGGAAGGAGCGCGGAAATTTTTTCGATGAACATTTCACCGGAAGCCGTCACATAAATTTCAGCGGGCGTGCCGACGAACAGAGCGTTAATTGCCTTTTCGCTTTCGTCGACGCTGTCAACCTCGTCAATCAGCAAAAAAAATCTTTCAGCCTCAAGCGTTCGCCTCTCTACAAATTCATAAAGCGTTTGAAAATTTTTAAACCGTTCGTCAGCCGCGCAGTCGAGGAAAATTATTTCCTCTTCAGTCACGCCCTCCGAACGCAAATTTTCCGCGAACGCCTTTAAGAGAGTCGTCTTGCCGACGCCTCGCAATCCTGAAATTATTTTGACGGAAAAATTATTTTTCAGCTCAAGCAACCGCTTCAGATAAAAACTTTGCTCCAACATGATTCACCACCGAAAATTTTTTTGATTTTATAACAGGCAACGGCTTTTATCAAGCGGCGTTATTGACAAAGTGTCTTTGCGGTGTAAAATATTCTTGCGAAAATTTTTGATTTTATGTTTAAAGGGTTTTGAAAATTTGCGGCGAAGATTTTGCAAAACGCACTGATACAGGAGGTCAATTCATGATTAAGCTAACGAGATTTAATTCGGACGCGAAGAAGCGCGGGGAATTTATCCTCAATGCCGAACTCATTCAAACAATCGAGTCTACGCCCGACACTGTAATCACACTTGTCAACGAGAAAAAACTTATCGTCGAAGAAGCGGCCGATGAGGTTGTGCGTCGTGTGATGAAATATCGCCGCGCTTTGAGACAATTTTAATCGTGGAGGGGAAAAGATATGCCGGATGAAGAAAAGGATGTAGAGACAACAGTCGCCCCGCCTCCTCCCGCTCCATCTTTTATCAAGAAGAACAAGAATATAATTTTGATTGTCGTCTTTGTGATAGTCGGCTTGGCATTGGCAGCGGGCATTTCGCTTTTTGTCGTCACAAAAGTCATGAGTGATGTTCCAAGCGGTTCGGAAGAAGAAGATTCGGGACCGCGCTATCATGACGCAGGAATTTTTGTCAAGCTGGGCGACCCGAAAGAGGGTATCCTCGTCAATGTCGGCGGACCTCGCAGCGGCAAATATCTCAAGGCAAGCATTATCGCCGAATTCAATCCCGGTAAAAAATCTGTCATAAACGAGGAGACGCGCAGCCTTCAACCCGACGCCGAAGTCAAAGCCAATGATGTTGCAACTCAATTCTTGCGCTCGACTTCTCTCGAAGACTTCGACGCCGATAAACAAGACGAATTTAAAAAGCAACTCAAAGACGCACTCAACGCCGCGCTCGGCGGAGGTTCCGTCTATGATGTTTATATTACGAGTTTCCTCTTGCAATGATTAAGGAGGTAAGACCTTGTCTGTTGATGTATTGACACAAGAGCAGATAGACGCCTTGCTTGCCGCCGCCAACGACGAATCAACCGACTTGGAGGAACTCAAGCGCGAAGAGACTACTCGAAAAGTCAAAGTTTACGACTTCAAGCGACCCGATAAATTTTCCAAAGACCAAATCCGCACGCTCTACATGTTGCACGAAAGTTTTGCGCGAATGTTGAATACTTACATGAGTTCGCATTTGCGCACGCTTGTCAATGTCGACGTTGCCTCTGTCGAACAATCCACTTATCAAGAATTTGTTCAATCGCTGATTAATCCGAGCGTGATAACGATACTTGGCGTTCCGCCTCTCAAAGGCAACATAATTTTTGAATTGAGCAGCGAGATAGCTTTTGCCTATCTGGACAGAGTCTTCGGCGGCGACGGAACAACGGCAATAAAAACCCGCGTCCTCACGGAAATAGAAGATGCGGTCATGCGTCGTTTTGTCAATTCGGCTATGGAACGTTTCAAAGAATCTTGGTCGAACGTCACGCCGATGAACCCCGTGCTTGAGGCAACGGAATCCAATCCGCAATTCACGCAGATTGTCCCGCCGAATGATATGGTCGTTGTCGTCACGATGAACACCAAGCTCGGCGAAGTGGAAGGCTACATGAATATCTGCATACCGTACCTCGTGCTTGAGCCGGTTATGTCGAAGTTGACGACGACTTTCTGGGTTGCCGCCTCCGCCTCCAAAGACGAAACCGGAGGGCATATTGAAATCATTCGCAAGCAACTCAACAAAACGCAAGTTCCGTTCGTCGTGGAAGTCGGGCGCGTGCAAATTACGATTCGCGAATTCCTGACACTGGGCTTCGGCGACGTGCTTCAGCTCAATACAAAAGTTAAAGAAGATTTTCCCTGCATGATTGGCACAAATGCGAAATTTCTCTGCAGACCCGGCACTTTCGGCAAGAAGCTGGCGGTGCAAATAACTCAAGTCGTAAAAAAAGGAGAGGATGCGGCTGATGATGAGTGATTTGTCTCAAGCTGAAATTGACGCACTGTTGGCGGGAGCCGGCGGTGATTCAAATGATAGTTCTTCGGGCGACGACTTTTCGGGCGGCGACAACACCGACGACCTCTTGTCCCCGATAGAAAAAGATGCACTCGGCGAAATCGGAAACATTTCAATGGGCTCTGCGGCAACGACTTTATCTACGTTGCTCGGTCACAAAGTCAGCATTACGACGCCCAGCGTTTCTGTCGCGCCGATGAATGTTATTCAGCAACATTATCCCTTGCCGTATATCGTCGTCGAAGTTGCTTACACCGTCGGCATTGACGGCAACAACGTGTTTGCAATTCAAGCCTCTGACGCCGCGGTTATCGCCGATTTAATGATGGGCGGCGACGGAACAAATCCTGACCCCGAACTCAACGAAATTCATATGAGCGCGGTCGGCGAGGCAATGAATCAAATGATGGGCGCGGTTGCAACGAGCTTGTCGACCATGTTCAACAAGAAAATTGATATTTCGCCGCCGAAGGTTAATCTTGTCGATTTCGGCAAAGAAGATCTTGCAAGCGACATTATCAACAACACCGACCCGATGGTTCGCGCTTCTTTCCGCATGGAAGTTGACGGCTTAATCGACAGCGAGATAATGCAAATTCTCACGCTCAAGGTTGCCAAAGATATGGTTGAGTCTTTGATGGGCGGCGGCGAAGAACCAGCTCCCGAACCGGCACCGCCTCCTCAACAACAAGCGCCTCCTCCGCCTCCTCCGACACCTGCGACACCGCCTCCTCAACCTGCACAACAAAATTATCCTCCGCCCCCGCCGCCTCAACAGCAAAATTATTATCCGCCGCCTCAGCAAGGATACGCTCCGCCGCAAGGATACGGATATGGGGGAAATCAAATGCAGCCTAACGTCGTAACAAATATGCCTGTCTCGCCCGCGCAGTTCACGCCCCTTTCAACAGAGCCCGTGCAAATCAACGAGGCAAATATCGGATTGATTTTGGATGTGCCGTTGCAAGTGACGGTTGAGCTTGGACGAACGAAAAAGACAATCAAAGAAATTCTCGACTTGGCAACAGGCTCGATAGTTGAATTGGATAAATTGGCGGGAGAGCCCGTCGAAATTCAAGTGAACGGACATTTCTTGGCGAAAGGCGAAGTCGTTGTTATCGATGAAAATTTCGGAGTAAGAATAACGGAAATTGCCACGCCTGCCGAACGCGCCGCTCACCTCAAATGATAAACTTGCTTGTAAAGTATTGCCGATTGTCAAATTATCGGTTATAATCAAATGCCTAAAGGTTAATATTGAAATTGTAATTAAATCTTTAAACGGGAGAGATGGATTATGGCAGTACGAGTTTTAGTCGTCGACGACGCGGCTTTCATGAGAATGATGGTCAAGGATATTCTTTCCAAGAACGGCTATGAAGTCGTCGGCGAAGCCGAAAACGGAATGAAGGCAGTCGAAAAATTTGCCGAACTGCGCCCCGATTTGGTGACGATGGATATTACAATGCCCGAAATGGACGGAATCTCTGCAGTCAAAGCGATTAGAAAAATCGACCCGAAAGCCAAAATCGTCATGTGCAGTGCCATGGGACAACAGGCAATGGTTATAGAAGCAATTCAAGCGGGCGCACGCGACTTTATCGTTAAACCCTTCCAAGCGGATCGCGTGCTCGAAGCAGTGCGCAAAGCCGTTGGCTGATGATTGAAAAAATAAAGTTTTATCTCCCGGCTGCGCTTGTGCTGTTTTCTTTGATTTATTTTGGCGGCTCTGCTGCGGAGGCTGCCGGCGGGTACTTGGAAGGCTATGAGGAAGTCGACCCAAGACCCACCGCAGTCTCGTGGTGGTCGACGCTTGCTTATCTTGTAAGTTTGTTGGCCGTGTTCGCCGTCGTGCTGGTTATGGCTTATTTCGCCGCAAGATTTATCGGCGGGCGTTTTAATGCGGCACGTATTGCGGCAAGCGGCGGAAGAGTTCTGGAAAATTTACCACTCGGACCGAATCGCTCTGTCTGCGCAGTTGAAATTGCCGGCAGGGTCTTTTTGTTGGGCGTGACCGACCACAACATAAATCTTTTGAGTGAGATAACCGACAAAGATTTAATCGAACACATGCACGCGCAGTCAATCAATTCGGGCGATATGTTTTCTCAAGAATTCGGCACGCTGTCGGGCTTGGTAAAAAAAATTCCGCTGTTTAAAAAGCGCAACTGAAAGGAGTAATTTTTATGTTGCCTTTGACTGTAATGGAAAAAGTTGTTGACGGCGTGGCTGACTGCGCCAAAATTTTTATCGGCGGTCGCAATGACGTTAAGCTTGAAAATGCCAAAATGCAGCACGACGCCCTTATCGGCGGAATAATTCTCGGCGGAATTGCTTTGGTCGGTGTTATTGCAAACAATTTAATGGATAAATGCGATGAAATCAGTGTCGGTGCAAATAAAAAAGACGGCGTGCACTTTCGGGCGAAGAAATGTTGATAACTGCAGTCATGAAAAAATTTTTCGGGGAAGTGTGGTCTTGAAGCAAAGTTGGTTTTTAATCTGCGCGGTCGGAATGATTTTGGCTAATTGCGCAGAGGCGGCACCGATTATCCCAAGCGTGAATGTCGAAGTCGGCACTGCGGAAAATCCCGAAGAAGTCGCTGCAACTTTGCAAGTCGTGGCGGTCTTGACGCTGGCAACAATCGCGCCGGGAATTTTGATGATGACGACTTCCTTTGTGCGAATCGTCGTGATAATCGGCTTCTTGAGAAACGCTTTGGCAACGCAAAACGTCCCGCCGAACCAAGTTATCGTCTCGCTGGCTTTGTTCCTGACGTTTTACATAATGGCTCCTTATTGGTCGCAGGCGAACGACAACGGTCTGCAACCATACCTCGCGGGACAAATTTCTCAAGAAGAGGCGATAACCAATGTCCTCGAACCGATGCGCGAATTTATGTTCCGCCAAACGAGAGAATCCGACTTGGCACTTTTCGTGAACCTTTCAGAAGCCGAACGCCCGAATTCTCAAGAAGACGTTTCAACTTTCGTGCTGATTCCCGCGTTCATGATAAGCGAACTCAAAACCGCCTTTCAAATAGGCTTCATGCTGTACGTGCCGTTTATCGTCATTGATATGATTGTTGCAACGACGCTCATGTCAATGGGTATGATGATGTTGCCGCCCGTCATGATTTCCCTGCCGTTCAAAATTTTGCTGTTCGTAATGATTGACGGTTGGCATTTGCTGATTCAATCGATAATTGTAAGTTTCCGATAGCGGAGGTGCGTCATGTCGGGAGATTTGGTTATTCAGCTGGGGCAAGAGGCGTTGATGATCGTCTTAATCGTGTCCGCGCCCATGCTCGGCTTGGGCTTGACGGTCGGCTTGATGGTCAGCGTCTTTCAAGCCACAACTTCGATTCAAGAACAGACACTCGCCTTTATCCCGAAGATTATCGCGGTCTTCGTGGCGATTTTGATTTTCGGACCTTGGATGCTTAGAATCATGGTTGAATTTTTTTCGGGAATATTTATCGGCTTGCCGGCGCGTATCGGCTAAGCAAAGTCACTTTGTCGGGAGGTCGAAGTCTTGACGGAAATTGATTTTTTCGACATTCTTCAAGGGCAAGTGGCATGTTTTCTGCTTGTGCTGACACGGACAAGCGGCATTTTTTTTATTTCGCCTTTCTTCGGCAGCATGAACATTTCCTATAAGTTGAGAGCCTGCGCGGCGATTTTGTTGGCGGTATTGCTCTTCCCTGTCGTCGTGAAAATGTACGTTATAGAAACTCCGGCAAATGTCTTGATGTTCGCGGGCACCGTCGCCAAAGAACTTTTTGTCGGCTGGCTTATCGGGCTCGTCGGGTACATAACTTTAGCCGCTGTGAACATGGCGGGCAAAATCATGGACATGCAAGTCGGTTTCGCGGTCGTGCAAATGATGGACCCGACCACTCAACAGCAAACCGGTCTTATCGGAACTTTCCTTTACAACTTGACGATAATTTACTTTATCATAACGAACGGGCACCACGTGATTATTTCCGCGCTGGCTGAAAGTTTCCGAATCATCCCGCTCAACTCAATGCTTTGGAACGAAACATTGCCGCAACTCATGATTGACTTGACGGCGGGAATTTTCATGAACGGAATGAAAATCGCAATGCCCGTGACTTTCGCAATCCTGTTGACGAACGTCGGAATGGGTATCCTCGCCCGAACAATGCCGCAAATGAATATTTTCGTTGTCGGCATTCCGCTCCAGCTGACAATCGGCACGAGTATGTTGTCAATGGTTCTGCCGTTTTACATCCTCTTTTTGGACGTGATTTTTAATGCAATGTACGCAAACATTTCCATTGCCCTCAAAGCCCTTGCCCCCTGAATACAATGAGGAATTAGGAATTAGGAATGAGGAATTGGTTTGTGATTCTTCACAGATTCCTTTTGTCTTTGACTTGCAGCGTTTCGACGGTGAGAAGACTGAAGAGCCGACTTCAAAGAAACGCGAAGACGCCCGCAAAAAAGGACAGGTCGCCCGAAGCCAAGAGCTCAACACGGCGTTCGTCTTGCTTATCGGCTTTTTAATCTTGAGGATTTTGTGGGAATTCATTTACGGCAATATCGCCGCTTACACCGTCTATCTTTATTCGCATTTATCGAACAGCACCTCGACCGAAGCAATTTCCGAACTCTTCATAGGTATCATGATTCTTTTGGCGAAAACCGTAATGCCGGTAATGTTTTCGATTTTAATCGTCGGGCTTGCCATAAATGTTTATCAAGTCGGCTTGATGGTTTCGACGGAAAAATTGGAGCCGAAGCTTGACAACCTCAATCCGATTAACGGCTTCGGAAGAATTTTTTCCAAGCGGTCAATCGTCGAACTTTTTAAATCACTGTTCAAAATAATTGTCATCGGCTACTTCCTCTATCTTTACCTCAAAGACCAACTCGTGCTCGTGCCGCAATTTATTTTCTTCGACCTGCCGCACTCTCTGGCGACGATAGCCGATATAATCTTCACAATGGCGTTTCAAGTTATCGGCGTGATAATGATAATGGCGGCGGCGGACTACGCTTACCAAAAATGGCAGACGACGCAGGATTTGAAAATGAGCAAGCAAGAAGTCAAAGACGAGTTCAAGCAAATGGAAGGTGACCCGCAAATCAAAGGCAAGATTAAGCAAAAGCAACGTCAAATGGCAATGCAGCGCATGATGCGCGAAGTCCCGAAGGCTGACGTTATCGTCACGAACCCGACGCATTTGGCGGTTGCACTTCAATATAAAAAAGGAATGGTCGCGCCGCTCGTCTTGGCAAAGGGTCAAGACCTCGTCGCCGAAAAAATCAAGGAGATTGCTCGCGAACATCATATCCTAATCGTCGAAAACAAACCTGTGGCTCGCGCTCTCTTCGAGGCGGTCGAAGTCGGCGAAAATGTTCCTTCCGAACTTTATCAAGCTGTTGCGGAAATCCTCGCCTACGTCTACAAAATCAAACACCGCAAAGTTGCTTAATAAATTTTAAGGAGGAGTTGTTATGAGATTTGTAAAATTTTTCTTGGCTTTCGTATTCGCGTGGGTGTTTGTCTTCGTGCCCGCACAAGCCTCGGCGGAAACTACAACCGTTATCCTCGTTCGTCACGGTGAAACATTTTACAATGAGCAAAAACGCCCGCAAGGTTTTTTGGATATTAAACTCAATGAAAACGGACTTAATCAAGCAAAACCTTTGGCGAAGAGCTTAAAAGATTATCCGATTGACGTGTTTATTGCCAGCCCGTTGAGCCGCGCTTACGTGACGACAGAAACCGTTGCCAAACTTCACGGCAAGACGATTGCTTACACCGACGAGCGACTCAAGGAAATTAACTTCGGCGATTGGGCGGGGCTTACTCCCGATGAACAAAAGGAAAAATTTCCGGAAATAGCTAAAGCTTGGGATAAGACTCCGTCTCTTGTGACTTTCCCGAACGGCGAAAACCTCCGCGACTTGCAATATCGTTCGCGGGCGGCTTTGGAAGAGGCAGTTGCAAAATATCCCGGCAAGACAATTTTTATCGGCGCACACAGCTATGTGAACACTGCCATTATTTGCAGCGTCCTCGGTATCGACTTGGAAAAGTTTTGGCAAGTTCCGCAAAACAACACTTGCGTCAATGTCCTCAAATGCAAGGACGGCGTTTGGACACTCGTCACGATGAATTCTATTGCACATCTCGGCAAGTTGGCAAAGTGACGGCGACGTTAAGCAATACGTCGAAGGAGGTAGCGCATGAAACTCACGAACGAAAACATTGCCGCGGTCGTCGAAAAGATTCAAAAATTTTTTGAGCAAGCGGACGTTTCCGTCAGAGACCGCACGAAAATTAATTTGCTCGTCGAAGAGGCACTTTTGCGTTGCAGTGAACATTTCGGCGCGGAAAAAGACTTCGAGTTTAAAATGAGCAAATGGCTCGGCGTACCCAAACTCTTGATACAGATACGCGGCGAGGCATTCAATCCGCTTGAGACGCCTGAAAATTACGACGACGAAGTTATTACGGCGACCGTCATGCAAAATTTGTTGCACTACGAGAGCGCGTAGACGACTTACCGCTATCTGAACGGCTGCAACGAAATTCACGTATTCTCAACCAAAGAACGCAAACCGATTAAAATTCCCGGCGGCTCCATTACCGTTGCGATTTTATTGGCGTTCGCGGCGTCATTCCTTGTCGGACAACTGCCGCAAAATGTGCAGGATTTTATCGTCAAAGATTTGACCGCGCCGCTTTTGAAAACAATGATGGGGCTGATTTTCGCCGTCACAATCCCGATGATATTTATTTCCGTCGTGTCGAGTATCTACATAATAGAAGATATTGCCACGCTCAACGACATCGGCTTTTAAGTCATTCGGCGTTTCGTCGGCAAAATGCTGATTATATGCGTCGCGTCAATGTGTTCATGTGCGATTTTCTTCCCCGTAATTTCGACGGAAGGCACAAGCAACGTCTTTGTCGGGCAAATTATCGAAATGGTGCTGGGAGCCTTCCCGACCGATTTGTTCAGACCGTTTATCGAAGGCAACGTCCTGCAGATTGTGCTGATTGCGTTTCTGGTCGGCGTTTGTATCGTCATACTCGGCAAGCGCGCCTTGAACTTGAAAGTGCTGGTAGACGAAACAAAAACTTTGCTGCTCAAGATGATGGAGCTCGTCTTGAAAATCATTCCGCTGACAATTTTTTTGAGCATTTTCAAGACGGTGATGACAACCTCGTTTGCGGAATTTTCGGGCGTGTGGAAAATCGCGGGCGCAAATTATCTTATGCTTTTCGGTTTCGGAATGATTTTGCTGATTCATTTGAAGTTGAAATACGGCTTGAGCATAAAAGAATTTTTCAGGCTGAATCGGCGGATATTCATGTTTTCAGCCAGCACAGTCAACGGCAGTGCCTCGATGATGATAAACATGGACGTTTGCAAAAAAGATATGAAGATTAATCCGACCCTGTGCGAATTTTGGGTGCCGCTGTCGCACGCGCTGTTTGCACCGGGCACGTTGAATACGTTGGTAATTTGCGCGTTCGTCGGCGCGTCAATGAGCGGCGCAACAATTTCAATCGCGCAACTGCTGTTAATCGCCTTCCTCGCAATGCAACTGAGCATTGTCGTGCCGAGAGCTTACGGAAGCAATCTCGCCGTCTTCACGATATTATTGACGCACCTTGGCTTTTCGCAAGACGCAATCGGTCCGATGATGGTCGCCGATATTTTCACGGTAAATTCCATGTCGTTCTTCGGCATGTTCGTCAGGAACTGCGAAATTTACGACCTGTCGCATCAAATTCAATTTTCTGCCGCGAAAACTTGAATGAAAAATTTTTCCCGACGGTAAATCAATCGTTGAAGTCTACGGCGAAGTTGTGCTATATTAAACAGGCTTGAAAAAAATTTTTAGGAGAAGACTAAATGCCCGCACCCGCAGATATTTTAGAGAGCGAACCCCGAACACTGGGCTCGATTATCCAAAAATACAGCGACGTTATAATCGCGGTGACGCTCGTCATGATTGTTATCATGATGATTATTCCGCTACCGACTTCGCTTTTGGATTTGCTGATTTGTCTCAATATCACAATCGCCCTCGTCGTCATAATGAGCGCGATTTACAACGAGGAGGCTCTTGACTTATCGGTCTTCCCGTCGTTGCTTCTGGTGACGACTCTTTTCCGATTGGCTTTGAATATTTCCTCGACGCGTTTGATTTTGATTAACGGCTACGCGGGCGAAGTCATTACGGCTTTCGGAAATTTCGTCGTCGGAGGCAATCCCGTCGTCGGATTCATCATGTTTATCATTTTGGTTATCATTAACTTCATCGTCATAACCAAAGGCTCGGAGCGTGTCGCGGAAGTTTCGGCGCGTTTCACATTGGACGCAATGCCCGGTAAACAGATGGCTATCGACGCCGACTTGAACCAAGGCGCGATAACCGACGAGGAGGCTAAAGTTCGCCGCACGAAGATTCAACGCGAGGCTGACTTCTTCGGAGCAATGGACGGTGCTTCCAAGTTCGTCAAAGGCGACGCAATCGCCGCGATTATTATCATGCTGATTAATATCGGCGGCGGTTTCGTTATCGGCATGGCGCAAAAGGATATGGACGCCGCGACCGCCCTCCAAACTTACACGCTGTTGACTGTCGGTGAAGGTTTGGTAAGTCAAATCCCCGCGCTGTTAATTTCAACGGCAACAGGTATCATCGTCACCCGTGCAGCTTCGGAAGGCAATCTCGGTTCCGACCTCGTCAAGCAGCTTTTCAACAACGAAAGAATTTTCTTCATTAACACGGGCGTCTTGTTCATGCTGTCAATCGTTCCCGGTCTGCCCGGCATTCCGTTCGCGTCGCTGGCTTTAATCTGCGCGTTTATCGGCTACAGCTTGCACAAGAAAAATATCGTGCCCGAAGAAGTCAAAGAGGAACAAGCTCAAGCCAAAGAAAAGACGGAGGCAACCCGTCCCGAAAATATCATTTCATTGTTGCAAGTCGACCCGATGGAATTGGAAATCGGTTACTCGTTGATACCGCTCGTCGATACCGGGCAGGGCGGCGACTTGCTCGACCGTATCGTCATGATTCGTCGACAATGCGCCCTCGAACTCGGCTTGGTCGTTCCGACGATTCGTATTCGCGATAACATCCAGATTAAGCCGAACGCTTACATTATCAAGCTCAAGGGCATGGAAATTGCTCGCGGCGAACTCATGCTCGACCACTTCCTCGCAATGAACTCCGGCACCGTCTTTGAAGAAATTCCCGGCATTGAAACTGTTGAGCCGGCTTTCGGACTTCCTGCCTTGTGGATTCCCGAAGGTCAACGCGAACAGGCAGAATTGAGCGGCTATACCGTCGTCGACGCCGTCTCGGTTTTGGCAACGCATTTGACGGAGATTATCAAGCAACACGCTGCAGAAATTCTCGGTCGTCAAGAAACTCAAAACCTCATCGACAACCTCGCAAAATCAAATCGCGGTCTCGTCGACGAAGTTGTCCCCGAACTCTTGGGTATCGGCGAAATTCAAAAAGTCTTGGCGAATTTGCTCAGCGAACGCGTTTCGATTCGCGATATGGCTACGATTATGGAAGTTTTAGCCGATTACGCTCGCGCAACCAAAGACCCCGAAATTTTGACGGAATATGTTCGACACGCAATGGCGAGGCAGATTACTCATCAAGTCGTGCAGGGCGGCACAACTTTGCCTTGTATCACGCTCGACCCGGCTTTGGAAAATCGAATTGTCGGCGGCGTTCAACGCACGGATCACGGTTCCTACGTCAGCCTCGACCCCGACTCAATGCGCCGCATGATTAATTCGTTGAACAAGGAAATTGAAAAGCTTGCAAACCAAGGTTATCCCGCTATCGTGTTGACGAGCCCCGCCGTCCGCCTCTACTTCCGCAAGCTTGTCGAACGTTCGGTGCAAGGTCTCACAATCGTTTCGCACGCAGAAATTGACCAGTCGATTGAAATTCAGATTATCGGCGTCATAAGAATTTAACACGAAAAAAAATTAACCTCCGCGCAGATTTGCGGAGGTTTTTTTGTTGCCGGAAACTTTTATTTCTTGACGAACTTGGAACCGCTGATTTTGTAAGTGTCGTCGTTAACGTGGAAGGTCGAGGCGGTGAAGTCTTTCAACGTGACAGAGCCTTCCTCAAATTTGAGGGTAACGATACCGTTTTTGTGAGACGCCGTGAAGTCCATGCTGTCGAGTGTCAAGGTGTCGTTTTTGTCGAAGCCGAAGATAACATCGTTGCCTTCGCCCGCATGATAAATGAAAACGTCAGAGCCTGCATCGCCCCAGAGTGAATCATTGCCCGCGCCGCCCGTCAAGGTATCGTTGCCTTTGCCGCCTTTGAGCGTGTCGCTGCCGAGTCCGCCGTAAAGTGCATCGTTGCCTGCGTTGCCGAGAATCGAATCGTTGCCGCCCTCGCCGTAAATTATATCTTTCTTACTTCCGCCCAAAATCACGTTGTTAAGCTTGTTGCCGACGATTTTTGCGTCCGTTGTGCGCTTGGAGGCGTCTGCTGTTCCGACATCTGCGGCAAGTGTCACGGGCGAAATTGTTTTGTTATTAATCGTCAAAGTTTTGCTGCCGCTGACGACCGTCGTTGATTCTTTGCCTTTGGAATTTATCAGCGTCAAAGTTTTTCCCTTGCCGTTCTTGACGGTGAGAGTGCCGCTGCCGATTGTGAAGACGACATCCGAGCCGCTTAAGGTCGTTTTGGAAATTGCCGCGCCGAGTGAAATTTTATCGCCCGCTGCGTAGTCACTGATAACGTCCTTGCCCGCCGTGTAAATGAAAACGTCATTGCCTGCGCCGCCTTTTAAAGTGTCATTTCCTTTGCCGCCGTTGAGGGTATCGTTTCCTTTGCCGCCGAGTAAATAATCGTTGCCCGAACCGCTGACGATTGAATTGTCGAGAGCGTTGCCCGTGATTTTAATTGCCTTCTTGAGAGCTTTGGCGTTGACGTTTTTAACGGTGCTTTCAAAATCCGCGAGGTCGAGTGCGCTTTCCGAATAATCTGCCGCGACTGTCAAAACAGTTTTCTTTGCATTATAAGAGACGCCGTCGGGCACGCCGTCCGAATAATTTTTGGCAAGATAGCGCATGTAACCATAACCGTGATAGCCTTTAGCAGACGCGGCATTGGGATCAGTAAATAAAACATAACCTTTAGAAGCACTATCATAGCCGCCAACGATTTCGACAAGCCCTGCACCAATTTCCGTAGTGTAATTTGTGGAGGGAACATTTGCCTTTAAAGTTATTTCCGCCATAGCCTGTAAAATAAGCCTGTCAAGATAGTTTGTAAAGTTGGCTGATCGATAATTGCTACCATAACCGTAGAGGTCAGAGTAAATATATTTATTATCGCCTTCCAAAACACCATTTTTATCATCGGCAGTCATATTGTAAAGAAAATCGGCGTTGATATACAAATTAACTTCAGAAGCAAGCCCCATGTCGTAATTAAAATCAAGTCTTATTTCGTCTTGACGATTATAACCGTTGCTAACGAATTTAATATTAATTTTGTTGATATTTGCGCGTCCGTCGGTGAAATTTATGCCGAGTGATTTATCGATTAGATCGAGTGATTCGGGAATCCACCAATTATAAAGCGCACGAGTTACTAATTTTTGTTTCGCGAGGTAAGTTTCGCCGCTGTAATTAAATTTTTCGTCGACATCTTTATCATCTTTTTCGGCGTAGGTTACATTGACCGTCAAACCGTTTTTCGTGAAGGAATTGTATTGGGCGTTGGTGAGTTTTACAGCTTTTGCGCTTTCGGGCACGATTGATTCAGCGTTTTTGGTAGTTTTGCCGCCCGCGTCCGAACCTGTGATTGCTCCAGTGTCCTCGTTGTTAATACGAATGCCGCAATTCTGTTCTGCAAAAGTTTGAGCACCACTTGTTTGATAATATGGAGTGTTCCTCAGTTCAGTTCCGTACTTTGACTTGAAAACATCGTAACGAACTGCGCCCACAGCTTTAAAAGCCTCGTCGATAGCTTCTTCGCCGGTTTTTTTTGTCTCGACGAGTGTCTTGACGAATTTTTTGATAACTCCAACGGGTGTTGACATACAAATCTCATCTCCTTAAAAGTTTCTCCAATGATACTACTAAAAATAACTTAATGAAAGAAACCATAGGTAATACTTTTTGAACATTATACAGGTCGGAAAAAATTTTTGGTGTCCTGCCGGGACACAAAAAAATTTTCCGCCGCGTTGACGAGATTAAAATTTTTGTCTGCGCAGATTTTATTGCTTTTTTAGAGTTGTGCCGCTGATTTTATACGTGTCGTTGTTAATGTGGAAGGTCGAGGCGGTGAAGTCCAATCCGTCAAGAGTGAGCGTATCTTTGCTATCGAAGCTGTAAATAACATCTTTGCCGTCACCTGTTCATTGCCTTTGAGTTTAACAGTCTTCGTTCCGGCGTTGCATCGATTGTTACCACATTCGAGCTTACAGTCACGGTAGCCGCGCCCGAATTCGTGACCTTTTTAAGCGCAGTTTCCGAGGGCGTGCCCTTGATATTAACGGAATAGTTGCTTTCCCGCTTATTATCCTCCCCCAAAAAAATGTTCCTTTGCCAAGCTTTTTACAAAAAAATCCTCCGCCGTCGAAAAAGACTTTGGAGGATTTATTGTTTGCAATGACGCTCAAAGTTTGAGGAAGGGAAATTTTTTCGTCAAGTCTTCGGGCGTGTCTTTAATGTGCGGGTGCGGCAAGCCGAAATCAAGCTTGTAATATTCCAGCGAATCAATTACGAGCGTTTCGTTTTCGGGCGTGAAGATAATTTTTTGGGAAGTACGCTTTGGATAAATTCTCGCCGAAAGAACTTCCGCGCCGTCGTTGATGAAAACTTCGATGCTTGAGCGGTCGATAAAAATGTGGAGCTTGAGCTTTTCGGTCGGCTCAATTTGAATTTCGCGGACGGAGGCAATTCCGTTGATGACTTCGCCGGCTTGAGTGCGGTCAAGTTTAAACAAGCCGCTCGCATTGTAAGTCAAAACGGTTTGCTCAAGTTCGGAGGCGCGCAAGGCGATTGAAAATTTCTTCGACTTCGCGGCGTCAATCGTCAAAACAAGTTCGTAAGCCTCGCCCGAAACGCCGTCAAAGGTCGTCGCCTCGTCAATCACAACATTTCCAAAAGTTATCGGCTTCCACTTGCGGAGCTTTTCAAGTTCTTTGACGGGCGTGGAAATAATTTTTCCGTTTTTAATGTGAAGTTCACGAGGAACAGTCATCATACCTGCCCAACCGTCTTTGGCTTCGTGCATGTCGACGTTCCACATGTCCATCCAAGCGATTATAACCGTGCGTCCGTCGGGCGTTTGCATGACTTGCGGCGCGTAGAAGTCAAAGCCCTTGTCGAGGTATTGAAAATCGCCGTGCTTAAAAATTCCGCTCTTATAATTGAGCTTGCCGATAAGGACACCCGCCGCTTTGTCGTGATAAAAAATTCCGTCGTCGGTTCTCAAGTCCATAGGCGAGAAAACCAACACGTCTTGCCCGTCAATTTCTGCAAAGTTCGGGCATTCCCACATTCCGCCGAGATTTCCTTCACTGCGCGCAGAAATTGCTTTTAACCTCCAAGACTTGGTCAAATCTTTCGAGACGAACAAAAGAATTTGTCCGTGAGCCATATCGGGCGTTCGTGAACCGAGTACCGCATAATATTTTCCGTTGTGTTCCCAAACTTTCGGGTCGCGAATGTCATGGATAGAAACTTCTTCGCTTTTAACGTCGCTGTCTTCGATAATCGGATTCTTTTCGGATTTTTCGAAGTGAATGCCGTCTTCGGAGGAAGCGAGGCACTGAAATTCGATATGCCCGTAACCGAGTGCGGCTTCTTCTTCGGGCGTTGCGCTCAAGTGTCCCGTGTACATGAGATAAAGTTTGTCGTCCTTTTCGATAGCACTGCCGGAAAAACAGCCGCCGCCCTGTTCGTAGGCTTCTTCGGGCTTGAGAGCAATCGGCAAATGTTTCCAATAGGCTAAATCGTCGCTGACGGCGTGTCCCCAATGCATCGGTCCCCATTCGGGAGCGTAAGGATAATGCTGATAGAAAAAGTGATATTGCCCTTTGTAAAAACACATGCCGTTGGGGTCGTTGCACCAACCAAACGGCGGGGCAATGTGATAGCGCGGATACCAGCGGGCGTCCGTCACTTGCGAAAATGCTTTGAAGTCTTCAATTTGTTCTGCCATAAAATCTCTCCTTTAAATAAATTAATCAAACTTTGGAGCCGCACTGAAACAGGATTTTTCCTAACAGCTATCAGCTAAATTGGGCATGCAAAGAAAAAGTAGGTTAAATAATTCTTTGAAAACTTTCTTGCGCGGGAAGAAAGGTTAAATGAACCCGTGATGTTTAAGTTGACGATAAACCGAGTAAATCGCGATAGGGAAGCTCAAAATAATTCCGCCGATTCTGCCTTTGCCTCCGAGTTGAAAAAAATCGTCGACAAGTCCGCCCAAGTACAAACAAATAAAAATTACGGCGGCGATATAAATCCCAACGCCTGAGAGAATCGCCGCCGCTTTCCAAAAATTATTCATGCCTTAGACAAGCACGCTCGCCAAACGAACAAGTTCGGGGTCGAGCGGCTTCTTATTGTTGACCGAATCAAAGAGGTTAATCGCGACGACTTTGCCTTCGTCGAAACCGTAAACGACATTGGATACGCCGGAAATAATTGCAAGAGCAGCTTTTTCGCCGAGTTGCGAGGCCTTCATGCGGTCTTCGACAGTCGGGGAGCCGCCGCGTTGAATGTGACCGAGAATCGAAACACGGGTATCGATGCCGGTTTTCTCTTGGACGACGTTTTTCAAGCCGACGCCGCTGCACGCACCTTCAGCCACGACGATAATGCTGTAGCGACGACCGCCCTTGTAAGATTCGATAATCTCTTCGCACATTTCGTCGATATTATATTTTACTTCGGGAACGATAATGTATTCCGCGCCGGAGGCAATGCCCGAAACCATTGCGAGCCAGCCGGAGGTGTGCCCCATGACCTCAACGACCATGATACGACGGTGCGCAGAGGCGGTGTCACGCAGTTTGTTAATCGCTTCGACTGCGGTGTTTGCTGCGGTATCGCAACCGATTGTATAGTCCGTGCCCCAAACGTCGTTGTCTATCGTGCCGGGAAGTCCGACAATCGGAATGCCGCCCATTTTCGACAAGAGAGAGCCGCCCGTCAACGAGCCGTCGCCGCCGATTATGACGAGACCTTCAATTCCGTGTTTCTGAAGATTTTCCAGACCTTTGCGACGACCTTCCTCCGTCTTGAACTCTTTGCAACGAGCCGTACCGAGAAAAGTTCCGCCGCGTTGAATCAAATCGCTGACGCTACGCCGTTGCAATTCGATTATGTCATCGTTAAGCATTCCCTTGTAGCCGTTTTGGATACCGAAAACTTTAACGCCTTCATAAAGCGCAGTTCTTACGACCGCACGCGCCGCCGCATTCATGCCGGGGCTGTCGCCGCCCGAAGTCATTACCGCTATAGCTCCTAACATCTCTAAAATCCCCTCCCGCTCAATCTTTCTGAATGGAAAATACTAACGCCATTATTTTAAAAAATTTTCTAAGAATTGTAAAGCGAAATTTGCGGGTATCGCCTTTGAAAATTTAATTAGGGGCTGTTGGTGATTCTTTTACTTTTCTTTTGCGGCGACCGGTCAAAGGTTTCAGGTGTCAGGTGTCAGGATTTTTCTAACAGCTAACCACTAACCACTAACAGCTAACAGCTAATCACTATTTTTTTATCATTGACAGAGGAAATAAATCACTTTAATATGAAGGAAAAATTAATCGGCGAAGTCCGATTGCTTGCGAGCAAAGAAATTTAATTAATGACACTGACAAATTTTCCGTTCGTTGAAAATTATCGAACGCTACGGAAAGGAGGGGCAATAAAATATGAACGACAAGGGCAAACCACCCGTCACGATAGAATTTTTGACAGACACGGTTAAAAGCTATCAACCCGACGCGGATATAGAATTAATTGAGCGTGCGTATCTTGTGGCGAAAGAAGGACACGCGGGGCAAACGCGAGCTTCGGGCGAACCGTACATAAATCATCCGCTAAATGTCGCCGCGATTTTGACTGAACTGCAACTGGACGACAAGACGATAGCCGCCGCAATTTTGCATGACGTGGTAGAGGATACAATCTTCACACTTGACGAGCTCAAAGATATGTTCGGAGAGGAGATTGCGCTTTTGATTGACGGCGTGACGAAAATCGGACAAATTTATTTTCGGACAAAAGAGCAACAGCAAATTGAGGCTTACCGCAAATTGATAATCGCGACGGCAAAAGATTTGCGAGTGATTTTGATAAAGCTTGCCGACCGACTGCACAACATGCGGACGTTAAAGTTCATGCGCGAAGACAAACGCAAACGAATCGCCAAAGAGACAATGGAACTGTACGCGCCGCTTGCCAATCGCTTGGGCATTTCAAATATCAAGTGGGAGCTGGAGGATTTGTGCCTGCGTTATCTTGAGCCCGATATCTATTATGATTTGGTTGAGCACGTCAAGCAGAAACGGCGCGAGCGGCAAATTTATATCAGCGAGGCGGTTCGGCTTATCGAAGAGGAATTCGACGAGCTGGAAATTCACGCATCGATAAGCGGGCGCGCCAAACATTTCTACAGCATTTACAAAAAAATGATTCGCGACCATAAAGACATAGGAGAAATTTACGACTTGTCCGCCGTGAGGATTTTGGTTGACGACGTGAAGGACTGCTACAACGTGCTCGGCGTGATTCACTCGAAGTGGCGACCGATACCGGGGCGGTTCAAAGATTATATCGCCATGCCCAAGAGCAACGGCTATCGTTCCTTGCATACGACGGTTATGGCTTTGGGCTATCCGCTTGAAATTCAAATTCGAACGTTCGCCATGCACAAAATTTCCGAATACGGAGTGGCGGCTCATTGGAAGTACAAAGAGAGCGGCTCGAACAAACCCGCCAACAGCGACCGCGACCAAAAAATTTCTTGGTTGAGGCAAATGGCGAACTTGCAGAAGGAAATCAAAGACCCGAAGGAATATCTTGAGGCGTTGAAGTTGGATTTCTTCAGCGACGAGGTTTTTGTCTTCACACCGGGACGCGATTTGGTCGTCTTGCCGCAAGGTTCAAACCCGATTGACTTTGCCTATCGAATTCACACGGAGGTCGGTCATCATTGCGTCGGCGCGAAAGTCAACGGGCGAATCGTGCCGCTTGAATACAAACTTCAAAACGGCGACTTCGTGGAGGTCGTGACGAACAAATCCAACAACGGACCCAGCCGCGATTGGTTGAATATCGTTGCCTCAAGTGACACGCGCAGTAAAATTCGTGCTTGGTTCAAGCGTGAAAACCGCGAAGAAAATATTGCTCACGGGCGCGAGGTACTTGAGGCGGAAATAAAAAAGCTCGGCTACAATTCGAAGGACTTGCTTAAAGAAAATCGTTTGGCTGAAGTTGCGCGGCGCATGAATTTCACGGAAGACGACATGCTTGCCGGCATAGGCTACGGCGGAACGTCGGTGCACTCTGTGATAACAAAGCTCGTCGAAATTTACAAAAAAGATATTTCCAAGAACACGCCGCCCGATGTTTCCGCGTTGCTTGCCGAAATAAAAAAGATTCCCGAACGCAAGCAAAGCAAATTTGAACACGGCGTCCTCGTCGAGGGCGAGAGCGGCTTTGTAGTCAGGCTTGCCAAATGTTGCAACCCGATACCCGGCGACGAAATTGCGGGCTATATCACGCGCGGCAGAGGCGTTTCCGTTCATCGTGCCGATTGTCCGAATATTTTAAGCGATACCTCCGATGTCGACCGCATGATTGTGGTCAGCTGGGACACGACGAACGACAACTTTTACAAAGTCGAATTGGAAATTGTTTGCGAAGACAAGAGCGGTGTGCTTGCCGAGCTGATAGCCGTGCCCGCCGAAATGAAACTCAACTTGCATTCGATTCATGCCGAGCCGAACAGGTACAACAAAACTTCAACGGTTCGACTTGGCGTGGAAGTCAATTCTGCCGCGCAGGTCGAAACAATCATGAATAAATTGCGGCGTGTCGAAAATGTTTACAGCGTCGCTCGACCGATGAAAAATCAGTAGGAACCGGGAACCGGCAGTGATTAGTGATTAGGGAAGAAATTCATTCCCCATTTCCAATTCCCAATTCCTAATTGTTAAAAAGGGAGTGATTGATTGGAAGGAATTTATTTAATTTTGGTTATGATAATCACGGGCGGCGCGATTGCGTTTATCGGTGACAAACTCGGCACGAAAATCGGCAAGAAACGCCTTTCAATCTTCGGACTGCGCCCGCGTCATACCTCGATGGTCGTGACGGTCGTGACGGGCGGACTGATAACCGCGCTGTCAATCGGCTTCATGGTTTTGATTTCGCAAAACGTCCGCACGGCACTTTTCGGCATGGATGAACTTCGACAGACAATGGACGCGACACTTGCCGAACTCGACGAGGCAACGGAAAATTTATTCAAGGCACAAACCGAATTTGAGCGGGCGAACGAAAATTTGCGCATGTCAAAAGAGGAAATAGTTGCGCTCAAAGAAGAGCAGGAGGATCTTCGCGCCGAAAGCGAACGCCTCAAAGAAGGCAACGAACAACTTGAAAGCACCAACGCCGAACTGACCGCGCAGAATGAAAATCTTTCCGACACAAACGCCGCGCTTGAGGAGAACAATAAAAAACTTGGCGAATTCAACGTCACGCTGACCGCCGACAACGAGAAACTTTCTTCCGACAACGAAAAACTTTCCGTCGACAACAATGAGCTTGAAGAACGCAACAGACGCCTGCGCGAAGGCATCATTGCGATTCGTGAAGGCGATATAACTTTGCGGGCTGGCGAAATTTTGGCGAGCGGAATCATAAAAGGCGGACAAAGTGCCGAAGAAATTTCCAACGAAATAAATATGCTTGCCGAACGTGCGACACAACTTTTGACGGAGCGTTTCGGCGGCGACGAGGACAATTCCGTTTGGATTTATCAGCCGGAATTGCAGCGCGTCATTGAGGAAATTGAATCAAACAAGCAAGACATGGTTTTGAGAATTTCTGCGGCGGGCAACATGGTTCGCGGCGAGCCGGTTCGTTCGCGGCTTGAACTTTATCCGAACAAATTAATCTTCAGCAAGGATGAAATCATTCTTTCCAAAACGTATGAACTCGGCGACGACGTTCAGCCCGAAATAATTTTGCAAGACTTTTTGACAGAGATAAATCGTATCGCAATCGAGAAAGGAATTTTGAGCGACCCCTTGACGGGAAGCGTCGGGCGCATGGAAGGCACGCAACTTTATGAAATCTTCGACGCTTTGAGTTCGGCGAAGGGCAAAGTGCAATTGACAGCCTCCGCCCGCGAAGAAACCGATTCGCAAGGACCGTTAAGATTGAATATAAAATTGGAGCAACGATAATGTTCATGGGAATAGACCCCGGCAAAGACAAATGCGGCGTGGCAGTGTTGACGGCTTCGGGCGAAATAAAATTTCAACGCGTTGTCCCGACCGAAGAACTCGACACGGCGATAAAAAATTTGGCAACGGAATTTGAAATACAAGCGGTGATTTTGGGCGACGGCACCACGCATAAGGCAGCGGCTCAAAAAATTTCGGCGGCAGGTTTGACATTTCAACTCGTCGACGAAAAACATACAACGGAAGAGGCGCGGCGCGAGTATTGGAAAAAAAATCCTCCGAAAGGCTGGAGGAAATTATTGCCGACTTCAATGCAAGTGCCGCCCGAACCCGTCGACGCAATCGTTGCAGAAATTTTAGTTAAAAGATTTTTATCCGCTCACAAAAGCTGACAGCTTAATTAATCGACGCGAATACAAATAACGCGGCTGTTGACGAGGTCGGGAATAAAGAGCATTCCTTCCGCTTGAGTAATGTCTGCGGGACCGATTCCCTCTTCCTCGTAGACAACGCGAAATTTTTTTGTCACAACGTCGACGGCAATAACGGAAGCAGTCAGCCAATCGGAAACGTAAAGAATTTTTTTGTCGTCCGAGAGCGCGACGCCGTCATAAAGACCGGGCACGTCGAAAAATTTTTCGGCAACGGGCTTTTTCAAATTGCGGACGCGATAAATCACATTATCTTTTGCGACAGTTTGATAATCGACGGGAATAGTCGCGATAAACATTTCGCCGCCGCCAATCGTCATGCCGTTCACGCCGCCGAGCTCAAGCCACAACTTCGGACTTGAAAGCCGAGAGGGATTGCTCACGTCGAGTGAATAAATCCTGCCGCTGTTCGTCACGGAAATGTAAAGAGTGTTCCCGTCGAGGGCGAGGGCATTCAAAACTTTATCATCTTCGGCGAACGTCACGACTTGCGGCGCGGTATCCAAATTTTTCAAGTCAAAAACTTTCAAGGCAGTCTCGTCACAGACAAAAAGAAAATTATCTTTGACTTTCATCGCCGTCGGCTTGTGCAGTCCGTCGACGATTTTTTTGTTGAAGCCGTTCTTGCGAAAAATTATGCAGCCTTTGAATTCGTCGGCGCGCGGAGTCATTTGTTCGGAGCCGAAATTGGAAATGAAAAGTCCGCCGTCATAAGGCAAGACGCTTTCGGGAAAGTGAACGCCCTCATGAAAAACACTCACGAGCGGTTGAGCTTGAGCGACGTTAAAAAATATCAGCAATGCAATCGCCGAAAAAATCTTTTTCATTACGAATCACCTCACGGAAAATCGTAGCAGAAAAAATTTTTCATATCAAGCGCGTTGTTGTATAATGGCGGAAAAATTTTTTGGAGAGTGAATCATGAACGAGAATAACACGCGCCCCGATTGGGACGAATATTTTTTGAATATCGCCCGTGAAGTCGGAAAGCGGGCAACGTGTCTTCGTCGACGCTACGGAGCGATTATCGTCAAAGACAAAATCATAATCAGCACCGGCTACAACGGAGCACCGCGCGGCGAAACAAATTGCATTGACAGCGGCATTTGCGAACGCGAACGACTTCATGTGCCCAAAGGCGAACGCTACGAGTTGTGCGTTGCCGTTCACGCCGAGCAAAACGCAATCATAAACGCCGACCCTGAAAAGATGACGGGCGCGACAATTTACGTTGCGGGCGTGAACTGCGCGGACGGCTCCAATGCTTCGGGCGAACCCTGCAAACTTTGCCGACGCATGATTATCAACGCACGCATTGCCAAAGTTGTTTACCTCGACCGCGACGGAAAAATTATCGTCAAAGCACCGAGTGAGATTAGTGGTTAGTGGTTAGTGGTTAGGGGCTGTTGGTAAAATCGAAAAGCAACGGGTAAATTAAATTTTCAATCGGCAGGTTAATCGATATTGACGCCGAATATTTTTGCGGCAAGGGAGGTGGGCTCCAATGCTCTACGCGATGATTGATGTAGGCTCGAACACAATACGCATGGCAGTTTACGACATTGACGGCGACCGCGTCGAAATGCTCATGAAAAGGAAACACACCGTCGGACTTGCCTCATACGTTCGCGACGGCGTAATGCAACGGCAGGGCATTGATAAAGTCGTTGAGATTATCGGGGAGTATCGCCAATTCTTGGATGACTTCGGGATAACGCAAGTCACTGCCTTCACGACAGCCGCCCTCCGCAATGCCGTAAACGGTTCGCAAGCCGTCGACGAAATTTCTTTCCGCACGGGGATACAAATTGTATTGATGAGCGGCGACGACGAGGCGACTTACGATTTTATCGGCGCAACTCACAATCTTGTTGACGAAAAAGGTTTGCTTATCGATATCGGCGGCGGCTCAACCGAGATTGTCTATTTCTGCGACCGCGAGATAAGAGTCAAAGCCAGCCTGCCGATCGGTTCATTGAGTTTCCACACGCGCTACACGGGAATTCACATTTTGCCGAGCACCGTTGAAATTGCCGAAATGTACGCGGAAGCAGAGGCGACTGTCAGCGCGGTCAAAGAATTCCAAGCCGTGAGTCATGCACAAATTTGCGGTATCGGCGGCACGTTCAAAGGCGCAATGGCTCTTTACAATGCAATGTACGGCATGACACGGCAGAACATGCGCATGGAAGTTCGAAGGATTCAAGACATCCTCCACCGCTTCCGCCGCGACCACGAATTGATTGTCCCCGATAAAATTTTGCTAATGAAGACCGTCCCCGAACGCATGCATACTTTCATGCCGGGCTTGATTATTGCCGACGTGTTGGCAAAACGTTTCGGCAGCCTGCATATCATTTACAGCGATTCGGGCGTCCGCGAGGGCTACATTTACGACAAAATTATAGACAAAGATTTTTTTTAGGAACTGGTAAATAGGAACAAGGAACTAGTGGTGATTAGCGAACTAGTTCCTACTTCCCAGTTCCCAGTTCCCAGTTCCTACAAAGGAGTTGATACAGTGATTCTGCTTGACAGGAACACGAAGGTTATCGTTCAAGGCATCACGGGCAAGGCGGCAACCTTCCACACGAAACAAATGTTGGCTTACGGCACAAAGATTGTCGGCGGCGTGACACCCGGCAAGGCAGGGCAATTTGTCGAAGGCATTCCCGTCTTCAACACGGTCGAGGATGCCGTCAAAGCTACGGGCGCGACGGCATCGGTTATCTACGTTCCCGCACCTTTTGCCGCCGATTCGATTTTGGAGGCAGTCGACGCGGAACTTGATTTGGTCGTCTGCATTACCGAACACATTCCCGTTTTGGATATGGTTAAAGTTCGTCGTTACATGGAAGGCAAGAAAACTCGTCTTATCGGTCCGAATTGCCCCGGCGTCATGACGACAGGCGAGGCGAAGCTCGGAATTATTCCCGGCAACGTCCAAAAGAAAGGTCACGTCGGTTTGGTTTCGAGGTCGGGGACTTTGACTTACGAGGCGGCGTTCCAACTCATGAACGCGGGTATCGGAATTACAACTTCCGTCGGTATCGGCGGCGACCCCGTCAAAGGCTCTGACTTCATTGACATTTTGAAACTCTTCAAAGAAGACGACGAGACCAAAGCTGTCCTCATGATTGGCGAAATCGGAGGCAACGCAGAGGAAGATGCCGCTCGTTGGATTGCAGATAACATGCTCGAAAAACCCGTGACGGCTTTTATCGCAGGTCGTCAAGCACCCGAAGGCAAACGCATGGGTCACGCGGGCGCGATTATATCGGGAGGCAAAGGCACTGCCGCCGATAAGATTAAAGCTTTGAACGCGGTCGGCATTGAAGTAGCCGATACCGTCGCTCACATCGGCGATACCGTCGTCAACACCCTCAAACGCGCAGGGCTCTACGAAGTCTGTCACACCTGCTGAAAAAATTTTTTGCAAAGAAAAAATCCTCGTCAAACGGCGAGGAATTTTTTTACGATAAAATTTCTGCGTGACTTGCAAAGGCGTTGTGATTGTGAATTGATTCAAAGTTTTCACACTCGACCTCGAACGCCTCCAAATTTTCCGACCGTCGCAAGACAAGCACGACGTCTCGCAAAATATCTTCCACGAACTTTGGATTTTTGTAAGCGGCTTCGGTTACGAATTTTTCATCCTCGCGCTTGAGTAACGGATAAATTTCTGCAGAGCCTTGCGCCTCAATCAAGCGAACAAAATTTTTTATCGACACGTCGTCAAAATTTTTGAACGTCAACTTCACGCGGCAGACCGAACGCTGATTGTGCGCGCCGAAGTTTGAAATTTCTTTGCTGCAAGGACACAGCGACGTGAACGGCACAATCAAGCCCAAAGTAAATTTCATTCGTTCGCCACGAAGGAGTTCGCCGCAGAGTTCGCAATCAACAGAGCTCAAAGAAAATTTTTCGGATACGGGCGAAAATTTTTTCAAGAAGAATTTGAAAACCAAAGTTATCGCCGCAAAATCGGTCGAAAGTTTTTCCAGCGCGTCGAGCAAAATTTTTTCGAGGTCGGGAATTTTTATCGGGCGCGCCGTCCAATCCGTTAAAATTTCTGTGAGGCGGCTCATGTGTGTCCCGCGCAGATTTTCCGGCAGTGCAACCGTGAATCGAATTTGCGCCGCGACTTGTTGAACTTCGTCGCCGTCCGAAATTAAAAACGGCAGGTGTACCTTCGTGACGCCTGTCCTTTTTATTTTTATGCCGCGTGTGTCGGGCTGATTTTGTACGTCTGTCAATTTTTATCGTCCTCTGCTTCCAAGAAATTTTTTCAAGGGTAATGCAAAAGACGTTCAAAGTCAAGACACATAGTCAGCTGTTAGTGATTAGTGGTTAGTGGTTAGTGGTTAGAAAAATTTCTAATCACTAATCACTAATCACTGACCCCTGACCCCTGACCACTATTTTTCAGTTGAGTTCGATACGCTCGGAAATATTTTCGTCGGACAATTCGTTTTCGCTGTGAGCAATTTGATATTCAATGACGTTGGACTTCACGGCGCGAATAAAAACGGTCGCGTCTTCGTCTTGAGTGTCGAGATTGATTGTGATTCGTTTGGCTTTTTGAATATCCATTTGATTCGAGACGGCTTCGGGGAGATTGGTATAGAAAATGTCGAAGTTGTCGCCGGCGTCGATGAAAGGATACCACACGTTGAATTTGGTATTGCGGTCAATGACGGTTTTGAACTTGCGCTTCTTGTTCCTGCCGACGTAGCAACCGAAGGGCGTCTTGGAAGAATCGGGAGTGATATGTTTGGTTTGAATGTTGCCGCCCGCTCTTGAAAGCAACAAACCGAACGCCACGCCCGTCTTGCCTGTCGGGGCAGCCAAATCGGTGCGAATTTTTATGCCGCGTGCCTTTTGAATTTCGTGAGCCTCATTGGTGCCGAGCGCAGGATAAATTTTGAATTGCGGAGCCCTGCCGAAGAATCCGAAGAGAATATCCGCTTGAGACTTTTCGCCGTCGCGATTGACGGGAATTTTTTTTACGGTTTCGCTCAAGACAATTTGGTCGTCGCTGTTGTCCATGTCGCCGAGCCAAACTTCAAGCCCTTTGTCGTCGCGGCGATAGATACTTCCGCTTTGCATGAAGAAATTATCTTTGAGTTCGTAGCCGACTTTGAGCCGCCCGTTCTTGAAAGGATTTTCGTCATCGGCGAGGCGCGTGTCTTCGGCGGGCGAAATGTATTCCGTGAAAAGTTCCTTGACCAATTTTGACTTCGAGGAATTGCCCGCGAGGAAGATTGAAATTTCGTCAATTTCTTGAAGCGGTTTGATTTTGCGAAGAGAATTCTTGCCTGCCTTCTCAAAAGCTTCCTTCATTGAAATGAAAAAATTTTTTATGCCGGCTTTGATTCGTTCGCGCAAAATTCCTTGCAAGTCGATTGAGGCATCCAAGCTGACATTTTTGATAAGTTGTCCGTCGTCGCGGAAGAGATTCACTTCGACGAAACCGCCCGCCAAAATTTCTTGCGCGTCGTCGGATTCGGGAGCCTCCCACACGGGGCGAAGTTTCTCAACCAGCGCGTGCATGTTCGCATGAGCCTCTTGCGAATCTTTTATCAAAGCCTCCGAGCCCGCGAAACTTTTTTTGTCAGCCGCCCACGTGAAAGGAATTTTTCCCGCCTCGACAATCAAGCGATCTTGATTCGCCTTGAAGACTTCAAACGCCAAAAGTTTCAAAAGATTTTCGCCGCCCAAAGTTCTGTCGCCGTTCTCGCCGAAATGCACAAGCAGATAATCGTAGCGGTCGTTGGGTGATTCGCGCAAGAAACCGAAATCAAAATCGGTGGTGCCGCCGCCGATATCGAACACCGCGTAATAAATTTCCTCCTCGCCCGAAGGGTCGAAGCCGTATTCTTGCAGAGCCGTTATCGCGTAAGCCGCTGCCTCACTTGCGCCCTCGCGGACAGAAAATTTTTTCATGACAGCCTCGTTTGAAAGCAAAGCAGTCGGCAAAGATTTTTTCAAGCCGCGCTCAAAGCACAGCCGCATTTTTTCACGAATTGCTTTATCGTAAGTCACGGGGAACGACAAAATGTAATTCAAGAAAATATGTTTCTCTTGCTGCATGTTGTTTATGAAGACGCCCAGATAATACGCGTAAATTTCCAGCGGATTGATTTCGTCTTCGGCAAGTTCGGAAAAGGGCGCAAGCTGTGTAATAAATTTTTTTTCATCGCGCAACATGAATTGAGTTTTCGAGCCGCACCAATATTTTAAATCGGTCAGGAACGAATAAAATTTTTCGGAGCCGCCGCTGATCATATTTTCAAACGCGGCATGAGAAACTTTCACGTCGCTCCATTTTGTAAAGGGTCGCCCTTCGCGCCAATAGTAAGCCGTCAAAAAATTTTCTATGTCAATGAACTGAATCAGCGTCGGGTTCTCGTAATTCGCGGAAAAATTTATTCCTTGACGATAGGAACCGCTTCCGACTTGCAACGGCAGAAATTGCGAATGTTCGTTTTCGTAAATGACGACGGTGCGGCTTGTTCCGAAGTCAATCGCAACGATTCCTGTTGAAACGTCATCT
The DNA here is from genome assembly GCA_017535925.1 of Selenomonadaceae bacterium. Classification (GTDB taxonomy): domain Bacteria; phylum Bacillota; class Negativicutes; order Selenomonadales; family Selenomonadaceae; genus Quinella. Next base: position 59,541 of record JAFXTD010000033.1, read on the forward strand.
GCCGGATCGCGTGCCACAAAATTTTCTTCGAGAGGAATTTCCTTGCCGCCTTCTTGGTCGAAGTCCCACAAATCCCAATGCCCGCGATTCGGATCGAACAAAATATTTTCGTCGTAAGGGTCGAGCCCTGCGCGGTCGCTGTCACAGTTGAGCAGGAAAGTTTTCAATCGGTCGGCGTCGCCGAAAAGTTTTTGATTTTCTTCCGAGACTTTCACGCCGTTTATAATTCTTGTCACAATCTCATCTCCTTTTAGCTTAAAGCTGAATAATTATATCACAAAGGAAAAGATTGTCGCGCAGGAAAAAATAAAATGCCTCCCTTGACCGGGAGGCGTTTATCGGAAAAATTTTTATTCAATCAGAAAATATTTTCGAGGACAATCGTTTGGTCGCGATTGGCTCCGACGCTGACGATACCCAACTTAATGCCCGTGACTTGAGCCATGCGTTCAAGATATTTTTTTGCATTGGCGGGCAAGTCTTCATAGCGGCGGATTTTTGAAATGTCGCTTTTCCAACCCGCAAAAGTTTCATAGACGGGCTCGACCTTCGCCAAAACTTTCAAGCTCGCGGGAATTTCATTGATAATTTTGCCGTCGATTTTGTAAGCCGTGCACATTTTAATTTCGTCGAAGCCGTCGAGGATGTCAAGGCGCGTGACCGCCATATAATCGGTGCCGGAAAGTTGCCCCGCGTATTTCACGACGCAAGCATCAAGCCAACCCGTCCTGCGCGGGCGACCCGTGACGGTTCCGAATTCGTGTCCCGCATTGCGAAGTTTATCGCCGATAGCGTTGAGCTGTTCGGTCGGGAAGGGACCTTCGCCGACGCGTGTGCAATAAGCTTTGACGACGCCGACGACCTTATCAATTTTTTTCGGAGCAACACCCGCACCGATACCTACACCGCCCGAAATAGGATGGCTGCTCGTGACGAAAGGATAAGTGCCGTAATCGATGTCAAGCATTGTAGCCTGCGCGCCCTCGAAGAGAATTTTCTTGCCCGCGTCGATTTGAGCATTGAGCAAAGTAATCGTATCGCAGACGAAAGGACGGAGCCTCTCGGCGTAGCCTTCATACTCGCGGATAATTTCTTCGGCGTCAAGCGGCGCGTGATTGTAAACTTTTTCCAGAATCAAATTTTTAATCTTGAGCACGTCGCGAACTTTTTTTGCAAATTCCTCGCGGTCAATCAAATCGCAAACGCGAATTCCGATTCTGTCAGCCTTATCGATATAGCAGGGGCCAATGCCGCGTTTGGTCGTGCCGATTTTGTTTGAGCCGCGAAGTTCCTCGTTGAGTTCGTCGAAAAGCTTGTGCCAAGGCATGACGACATGAGCGCGATTGGAAAGTTTTATGTTGGAGGTATCGATGCCGCGCCTCTGCATGTTATCAATTTCTTCAAGGAGGCATTGCGGGTCGAGGACAACGCCGTTGCCGATAACGCAAGTGGTGCCCTTATACAAAATGCCCGACGGCAAGAGACGAAGTTTATATTCCTCGCCGCCGACGGAAACTGTGTGTCCGGCATTGGAGCCGCCCTGAAATCTGACAACCGTGTCTGCCTGCTGTGCAAGATAGTCGACGATTTTGCCTTTGCCTTCGTCGCCCCATTGCGCGCCGCTTATAACCACCGTTGACAATTTTATCACTCCTTAACGATTTTCATTAACGTACTTGCGCATGAACTGAATCGTGTTATCGCTTATGACATTGTCTTTCTTTTCGTAGTTGATGATTCTGAAGAGCATGCCTACGCGCTCGATAATGGGCTTGTTGCGTGTGCGGAAAGTTTCGCCGTTAATCGTGAGGTCGACGCTGTCCACCGAACGCATACGATAGGAAACGCCCAGCAAATCTTTTCCCGTGCTTCCGTCGGGCAACAACTCTTTGATAATGTAACGATATTCCATGTCGCCGACGGCGGTCGTCCAAGTCAATTCGCGGTTGAGGGCTTGGTGTGTCAATACGCCGATATACTCGCGAATAATTTCGTGTGTTCTGGTATTCATAATAAAACCTCCTTGAGTCGTTTATCTTTGAGTTCAATCTCTGCCGCCATTTGTTCGCGATAAGAGATTAATTTTTTTGCAAGGGTTTCGTCTTGAAGTGCGAGGATTTCCGTTGCCAAGAGCGCGGCATTTTTTGCGCCGTTGACAGCCACCGTTGCGACGGGTATTCCGCCGGGCATTTGCACCGTGCTCAAGAGCGAATCCAAACCTTTGAACGGCTCGGAATTAATCGGGACGCCGATAACGGGTTTTGTTGTCAAGCTTGCAACGACGCCTGCCAAGTGAGCCGCCATGCCTGCCGCCGCTATGAAAATCTGCGCGGAAGAATTTTTAACAAAGTCATGAAGTTTTTGCGGCGTGCGATGAGCAGAGGCAACCGTCACTTCCGCTTCGACAGAAAAATTTTTCAGCGTGTCGACTGCCGCTTTCATAACGAGCCAATCGCTGTCGCTGCCCATGATTATTGCAACTTTCATTTTGTATCCTTTCTATTTTATTCTAACTGCAACTTGCTCCAAATCGGTGCGAGCTATGTATTCAAATTTCAAATTGTTTTCGGCGACAAATTCCATAAAAGCTTTGTATTCGCCTTCTTGCCAGCCGGGATAGTTGAAGTATTCGTCGAAGGCAATGACCGTGCCCGAAACGATTTGATTTTTCAAGTTGTCAAAGATTGTTTTCGTCGAAGAGTACAAGTCGCAATCGACATGAATGAACGCGCAAGGCTCGGTGTGCTCTTTGACGAATTCGGGCAACGTTTCATTAAACCAGCCTTTGACGAGTCGAACGTTTTCATTGACTTGCGGAAAATTGCCGTTCAAGTTGAATGCACCTTTTTGCAAATTAAAACGCAAATCATATCGCCAAGTTTCCGGCAAACCTTCGAAGCTGTCGAAGCCGTAAACAATTTTGTCGGGTATCACTTCTGAAATTATTTTTATCGTCTCACCTTTGTAGACGCCGAACTCCAGATAAATGCCCCCCCCCGATATACTTTGGCTATGATTGAGGACGTATTTTAAGTAATCTTTTTTGTCGTTAAAAATCTTGGTTGTATTCATGTTTTGAGCGATAAATTCCGCCGTCTGCATTCCCGCCAAACGAATCAAATGGTTTTGCAAAGCTTGACTGTTAAAAAATCTTATTGCTTGGTGCAAAATATTTTGTTGATTCGCAAGCTCTTTGCCGACAGAAATAATTTGCTCGAACAAAATTTTATTCTGCTTGACCAATTCATTGTGAAGGGCGATGTTTTCGTTGCGTAAGTCATCAATTTCTTTGTGCAATGCCTGCAATTCGTTTTGCGTGTTCAAAAAAATTTTTCCTCCTCAAATTTCGCCGCGTTCAATGGAAAGTTTTGCCTCCGTTAAGTTCGGATAAATCGCCGCGCAGATTTTTTTAATCTCTTCCGTCGGCTGAACCGTGTCGGGAATCATAATCGCCGCGCCGCCCGAAGAGTTCGCCGCTCTTATTCCGTTGAAGCTGTCCTCGAAGATGTAGCAATCACTCGGCGCAAGATTTAATTTCTTCGCGGCAAGCAGGAAAATATCGGGCGCGGGTTTGCCGTTTGAAACCATATCGCCGCCAACCAAAACTTCAAAGCAATCGCGCAAATCGGAGCGTGTCAAATTTTTTTCAATGACTTCGACGGGCGCGGAACTTGCAACCGCCATTTTAACTTCCGCCGCTTGAAAGAATTTCAAAATTTCTTCGACGCCCGCCATAAGCTCAAGATTTTTTTCGGCAGCCGCACGGACTTCCTCAAGCACACGAGCAAGGTAAGCTTCGGCGTCAATGTTCGGATAAAATCTTCTTATGATTTGCAAAGACTCTTCGCCCAAATTCGTGCCGCTTATCGCCGTCGGAAGTTCATAATTTTTTTCTTCGCCGATTTCTTCAGCAACGTCAAGCCAAGCCTGCCGATAAAGTTTTTCCGTGTCGAAGAGCGTGCCGTCCATGTCGAAAATCGCTCCGCGTTTCATGCCCAATCACCTCGAAGGAATAATATCAATTTTCAAGCCGTCAAGCAAGAAAAATTTTTCTGCCGCGCCCGCAACTTGATATTTGCAATTCTGAAAATTTATGCTATCATTGGCGAGGAAAAAACTTCGGCATTGACGCCGATTAAGGGTATTTTGGCAGGAGGGGATTCGGATATGCTGAAAAGTATTGCAGTAATGACATCGGGCGGCGACAGTCCCGGTATGAACGCGGCGGTTCGTGCAGTCACTCGCACGGCACTTCATCAAGGCGTAAAAGTTTGGGGAATTCGCGGCGGCTATCACGGCATGCTCGACGAGGAAATGTTCGAGATGCAATCCAAAGACGTTGCCGACATCATTCAACGCGGCGGAACATTTTTGGGAACGGCTCGTTGCAGACGTTTTGCCACGCCCGAAGGTCGTATGCTCGGCTATAAAAATTTGGTCGACCGCGGCATTCAAGGTTTGGTTGTTGTCGGCGGCGACGGCTCTCTGCGCGGCGCGTCAATCTTGAGCCAAGAAACGGGCATTCCGATTGTCGGTCTTCCCGGCACAATCGACAACGACGTTTGGGGCTCCGAATATACAATCGGTTGCGACACGGCGGCCAACACAATTATCGACGCGATTAACAAACTTCGTGACACCGCCTCTGCTCACCGCAGGACAATCGTCCTTGAAGTCATGGGGCGCAACTCCGGTTGGCTCGCTATGGTCTCCGGCATTTCCGGCGGCGCGGAATATATTCTCGTCCCCGAAGAGGAATACGACCTCGACGAAATGTGCGAAGAGATGAAACAAGCTTACGAGGCGGGCAAGCGTTATATCCTCGTCGTCGTGGCTGAAGGAGCGGGCAAAGGTCACGAAATCGGAAAGATTATCGCGGAAAAGACGGGGCTCGATACTCGCGTTTCCAAACTCGGTCACATTCAACGCGGCGGCTCCCCGACCGTTATCGACCGTGTCAATGCAAGCCGTCTCGGTGAACACGCGGCTCTTGCAATCATTTCCGGCTTGAGCGATATTGTCTTCGGATTCAATCGCGGGCACGTCGTCTCGATTAATCTGCATGACGCCGTTAATAACAAGAAACGTCTCAATCCCGAATTCATGCGTCTGGCTCGGGTGCTTGCGTAAAATTTTTTCTTCCGAAATAAAAAATCCCTCTCTGCATTCGGGAGGGATTTTCTGTTTGACAAAAATTTTTTCTTGTGCTAACTTAAGCGCGATTAATCGAATAGAAAATTTTCGGCAAAGGAAGTTCCTGTTCTTAGATGAAAATCAGCCTTCGGGCGTCTTTACTTCCCGCCGATAAAGCAGGGGCTGTCGTCGACTGCCCTTGTTTGCGTTAAGGAGGTCTCGCTATGAAATCCGCCGAAGAAATTTTTAACTTCGTCCGCGCCACGCTGAATTTGTTTAAAGCCGTCCCGAACCTCGCAGGCGAAAAATTTCCGCTCTACACTTTGGACAACGAACGCAATCTTGCAAACAGTTTTTTCGTCACGGAAGAAGCTTTCAAAGTTTGTCCGTGCATCGCCTCCGAAAAAATTCGTGACTTCATGAAAAGTAAATTCGGCTACAACATCTTTGAATTGAATCGCGGCTTTTATAAATCTTTCAAGACCGTCACCGACCTCACGCCGCAAAAAATTTTGGTAAACAAGCTCCTCCACTACATGTCGACTTACGGCATGGAAAGTTTCGGGCTCTTCGACAGAGAACTTGTCTACATTCCCAACGACGCTTTGGAATTGCCCGAAGACGCCAAGCCGATAAAAATCACCGTCATTGACGCAATCAACAACGGCGAACTCGAAGCGCGGGCTGTCAAAATGATTATGGCGGGCGCGGCTCTTTCAGACGAAACACTTGAAGACCTTGCCTCAATCGTAAATTTCCTCGACATCAAATTGAACGTCGATGACGTGCCCAATAAAGAATTTGCAATTCGACTTTGCCTCCTGCTGAATATTTTGCCGAAAGACCCCGTGCAATTCCTGCGCTGCATGATTTACCTCGCAAGCGATTCGACTTTGCTGATAAAGGACGCGGAAACGATTCTCCGTTTGAAAAACGCGCAAAAAAATTTCGACGAATATTTTTCAAGATACATTGAACAAAACGGGCTTGGAAAATTGGCGGGCGTCTTTCACAGATTCAAACCGCTGTGGCTCGCGTTCAAAACTCATTCCGCTTATCTGAAGTCGACGATAAACAAAATGCGCAAGCTCGCCGACCGCTGTCACAAACCTTTGACGCCGAAACTCTTGGAGCATTTGACTTCCGCCGAAAAAATTAACCTCGACGAACTCAAGCGCGAACTTTCCAAAGTCACGACCTTCAAAAAAGTTTCGCTCGCCAATGCCATACTCTATCGCCGCAACGCCCCCGAAAATATTCTTTACAACATCCGCAACGGCAAAGCTTTCGTCGAGGCATACGGCGGCAGTTTGAAATTCGACACGCAAAAAATTTTCGACGCGATTGTCGATTCGATTGTCGAGGACATTAAGCCGAACGTTCAAGGCAAAAAAATTTTCATTCCCGAACGTTTTAATTATGCCGTGCCCGTCAGCGAAAAAAATTTTGTCGGCAACATCCCCGGCGGCTCGTCTTACACCTTCGAAAAAAATTCTGTCGTCGTCGGCGTGCATTGGTTTAACATCGTTCATGAAGGCAACGAAGAGCGCATTGATTTGGATTTGCATTTGAATTCGGAGAAAACCGACCTCGGCTGGCATAACGACTTCAGCGAAAAAAATTTTATCAACACCAAAGAGCGCAAGATAATTTTTTCGGGCGACATGACGGACGCACCGATTGACGGCGGCGGCGCGACGGAGGCTTTCTTTGTCGGCGAATCGCTTACCGATGAAATGCTGATTGTGAATTTGAATTATTACAATCGTCAAAGCTCTTTTGCCGTGCCGTTCAAGTTGATTCTCGGCGACGTTGCTCAAGAAAAAATCGACAGAAAATATTTGCTTGACGCTCACGAAATTTCTTTTTGCGTGCCGAATAAAATTGATACGGGCGAAATGTTTCTGGGCTTCCTCGATTCAAATGAGCTCGGCGAGAAAAAATTTTATTTCTTTTCACGGAACATGGGCAAAAGAATTGTTGCGAGGAGCAACGACTTGACGGAGCAAATTCTTTCCGCAATGCGCACGACTTTTGAATCGTTCCTTGCTTTGGATGAAGTTTTGAAAAGAGCCGGCGCAATTCTTGAGGACGTGACCGCCGCCGATTGCGATATAAATCTTGACCCCGCCGAAGTCACCAAGGATATTTTGCTCGGCTTGCTTACGAAATAAAAAATCCCTCTCGAAAATCGGGAGGAAATTTTTTGCTTATCATAAGAAAATCATTTCTGCGGCGTATAATGCAAAAAAATTTTTTTTGGGAGGCGATATTTTGGAGGAGGCAACTTGAACACAAAAAGGAGGAGTTTTAATTTTAAAAATTGGTTAGAATCGGCAACAACCTTGACAACAGCTTTATTCAAGCTAAAATTAACTTGAATTAAAATTTATCCTTAACGAGGGATAGCTTATGCTTCAGAGAATATTAAACAGATTAAACGACCTGCGCCCCAAGCAATTGCTTATGTTGGCAGGTATAACAGCGATTTTAATGTTCATGGTAATTTATATCGGGATAAACCTCGCGTCGGACACGAAGGAAATCATTGTTCAAACCGAACCCGAAAAAAAGGAAGTTATCCAAAAAACACCGGTCGTTGTTGCAAAAGTAAATATCCCGGCGCGCACGCGAATTCAAGACAGTATGCTCCAGATTAAGGAAATGCCTGTCGAGATGGTGCCCGAAGGCGCGATAACCAATTTCGACGACGTAAAGGATGTTCAAATTAAAGTTTCGATTTTCGCGGGCGATATTCTCACAATCCACAAAGTTTTCAATGCTAAGGGCGAGGAGGGCTTCGTAGGAGAAATTCCCGCCGATTGCCGCGCAGTCTCAATAAATGTCAGCGAAGTCACAAGCGTTGCAGGTTTCGCAAAGCCCGGCGATAAAGTTGACTTGCTTCTCGTCGAAAAAGACAAATACAGCGTGACGACAAATCTTATCCTGCAGAACGTTCCGCTCTTAAGCGTCAATCAAGACATGGCGGGCAGCAATGTCTTCGACGAAAGCGGCAATACCACTTCGGCTATCACCAACCCGACAATCGCGACGTTTGCTCTGCCGCCGCAAGATGTTTTGAAATTAATTTCCGCCTCGAAGCTCGGCGAAATTTATATGATGTTGCGCCCCTCGAATCCGCGAGCAAATTACGTTCCCGAAATGGAATACACGATTGACTCAATTACAAAGCCGCAGCCCGTCGAACAACCGATGCCTGCCATTCCGTCCAATCCGACGCCTGTTTTGCCGCAACTTCCTGCAGTCCCGACGACACCGAAAATTGACATTATCTTGGGCGATGAAATCGTTCAAAGCTCGACGGAAGGTGCTCAAGTTCAAACGCCCGGTGCCGCAAATTCTTCTCTGCCGGCAATTCCTTCCGGCTCAAATCAAAACTTCACTTCGCCTCCGCCGCCCAATGTTCCGTTGACCAACTCCCCGATTGTAAATTCCTTCTCGGAAAATCTTAATAACTAATGCATAGGAATTATTGATATGACTCATTCATTTCTAAAAAAAATTTGTTTGGCGGCAGTGCCGATTTGTTTGTCGGCAAGCGTCGCTCATGCCGCCGAAATTCAGACGCTTAACATAAAACTCCAGACCTCACATTACATGGACATGAAACAACGTATCACTCGCATTGCGGTCGGCAACAAAGACATTGCGTCGGTTATTCAGTTGCCGGGCTCGGTGAGTGAATTTTTGGTTGTCACGAAGGCAAATAAAGGTTCAACCGCTTTGTTCGTGTGGACTGCTGACGGTGCTCGTCACGAATATTTAATCGTCGTCTCGCCCGAAGACCCCGGTCAAGCTATGATGATTGAAAAGGCTATCGGCTTGCCTGACGTTCATGTTAAATACGTCGACGGCAGACTTTTGCTCACGGGCACAGTCGAAAACCAATACGAAAAAAATTACGCCCTGCAAACGGCGCGGCTCTTCATAAATGCCGATACGGGAAGCAGCCTCCTCGTCGGCAGCGGCTTTGATACGAAACTCAATACTTCGACAGCTACATCCGGCGGCAGATCGGGCGAAGTTGAACTCAGCAAATCGGAAGCAACGGGTGAGATTATCGACCTCTTGCAAATTCTCCGTCCGACGCAAATTCGCCTTGAGGCACAGATTATCGAAATTAATTCCGACGCGGCAAAAGATTTGGGCTTGCAATACGGAGTAGACCCTGCCAACGCTCCCGGCATTTTTGCTTTCGGTGAAGATTATACCAATCACGCCCACACTACCATAAGTGATTCTTATTCAAGCGGCTGGTCAAATTCATACAGCGGCAGTAGCGGCGGTTCCTACAGCGGCGGCAGTAGTTATTCCTCCGGCGACAGCTATTCTTATTCCGAGACCGCTGACGACGGATCGACTTCAAGCAACGAATCCTCTAATTCAAGCAGCAACAGCTCCTCAAACTCGCGCAATAATGATTATTCCAACAGCCGCAATTCCTCTTTCAGCCGAACAATTACTTCCACTTGGAACGACTTCAGACGTTTCGGCAACAATCCTCTTAAATGGATAGGTCAACACTTCGCGCCGATTAACGCCAGACTTTCTTTGTTGGTTACCAGCGGCAAGGCAAAAATTCTTTCGCGACCGTCAGTCATGACTTTGAGCGGCGAACAGTCTACCATTCAAATCGGCGGCGAAATTCCTTATTCCACCTATGACGACAACGGCAAGGCAAAAACAGAGTTTAAAAATTACGGTGTGATTCTTCAATTCAAACCCGTCGTCGATGCGCAAAAACGAATTAACGCGGCGATTCATGCGGAAGTCAGCCAGCCGGACGGACAAACTCCCGACGGACAAATAACTCTTTCCACCCGAAGTGCCGATTCGGTTATAAGTTTGCATTCGGGCTCGCCAATCGTTATCGGCGGCTTAATGAATTCTACCGAGAGCAAGATAGTTCAAAAAATTCCGTTGCTCGGCGACATTCCGATTATCGGAGAATTCTTCAAGCACACGTCACGCACCAGAGACAAGCGCGAACTCATAATCGTCGTGACGCCTTATCTTGTCGGCGAAGAAGAACGCTCGCAAGTACCGATGTCCCAACCCATGCGCGATTGGTACGAGCAAGAGGAAAAATCCAGAGAGGCAATGGAAACTCATGATTTCAAGCAGCCCGAAAAAGAAGTTGAAGTCGTTATAGAAACGGAGGAGTCCGATAGAATTTTACCGCCGCCAAATTATCCTAAAGACGGCAAAACAACCGACGCGCCGTTTAAGTGATTAGCTGATAGCTGTTAGCTGTTAGTGGTTAGGAGTGAATAGTTTGGCAGTGAACAGTTACGAAGATTTAATCGTTTGGCAAAAAGCGATGGATTTGACAATCGAAGTTTATCGCTTGGTAAAATTCTTGCCGCGAGAAGAAACTTACGCTTTGTCAGACCAAATGCGCCGCGCTGTCGTCTCAATCCCTTCAAACATTGCCAAAGGACAAGGAAGAAATTCAACCAAAGAATTTATTAATTTCCTTTCAATGGCACGCGGTTCTTTAACCGAATTAAAAACTCAGTTGTTGATTTGTCAGCGATTAAATTATTTTTCCGAAGCCGAATCTGAATTTGCTTTAAATCTCTGTATTGAAATTTATAAAATTTTGAATACATTCATCTCCAAGTTGCGACAAAAAATCTAACAGCTAATTGCTAACAGCTAACAGCTAAAAAAACGCCGAAGGAGGTTTTTTCCATATGGCAATTCCGACAAGAAACGCAATCGCACGAAGCAGCGTCATAATCAGCGTATTCAGCACGACGCCCGGCATAGGCAAGACAATCACGGCAATAAACTTGGCGGCGGGGCTTGCTCATGAAGGCTACAAAGTTTGCCTTGCCGATTTGGATTTGCAATTCGGCGATGTGCTGAATTATCTGAAACTCTCTTCGACGCATACGGTTGCGGGTGCCCAACGCGCCTTGCTCGACCACCCCGAAAATTTTCGTATCCGCGATTTTCTGATTGATTATTCTCACGAGGGCTTGAGGTTTTCAATCTTGCCCGCGCCGCTCTATGTTTACGACGCCTATCAAACAGACGTTCAGCTCGTCACGGACATTATCGGGCAACTCAATTTTTACGATTACGTTATCCTCGATTTAAACTCCATGTTCAGCGCGTTGAATTTGGCGATGCTTGACTTGAGCACGGTCATAAATTACATTGGCGTTATCGACTTCCTGCCCGCGCTCAAAAATTACAAAATCGGCTACGATACACTGATTCGCTTTGAGTACGAGGAAAGCAAGATTCGCCTCGTGGAAAACCGCGCCGACTCTCAAAAGCTGATACGCGGCGAGGATGTTGAAAGACTTTTGGGCGAGCCGTTCTATCACAGATTGCCCAACGATTATCCTTCCGTCAACAAGTCAATCAACAGCGGGCAGCCTCTCATGTTCGCCGCGCCCGATTCCAAATTGACGAAAAGTTTTGATGAACTTGTCGGGCTCTATACCAATCGCCAAACAGAAATTGCTTCCGCTTTGCCGGCAGAAACACAAAGCGGCGGGCTCTTCGGCAAAATCAAAGGTTGGTTCGGCTTTTAACGTTTGGAATTAATTGAGCATTCAGAAAGGCGGTTTGGAATTTGGCTTATCGAGTAATTGTTATTGAAGACGACCCTGACATGCTGGACGATATGATTGCTGCCCTTCGACGTTCGCCCGATTTTGAAGTCGCGGCAACCTACAAGAACGGAAACTCCGCAATTAATCCTTCAAGCATGTTTCGCCCCGATTTATTTTTATTGAACGCGGAAGACGATGAAAACCTCGACATGGTAGACGATTTTGTCGAAAAATTTCCCGGCGCGTACATTTTGGGCACAATGACTCAATGGGATCCCATTATTGCTCAAAAGGCTTTGGAAGGCGGCGCAACGGGTTGCATAATAAAACCTTTCGTCGCCAAAGAAATTCTCGAATACATTCAGCTGTACACGGTTCGCGGTCAACACAAGCCCGCAAAATTAATTTCTTTCTTCAGCCCGAAAGGTCGTGCCGGTCGAACAACTTTAGCCGCGATTCTTGCTTTGCTCATTGCCGAAAAAACAGGGGAGCGCGTCGCGTTGATTGACGCCGATTTACAATTCGGGGACTTGCCGATTTTCTTCGACTTGGAGCCCAAACGCACTGTCGTCGACGCAACTCAAGACATAAAACTTTTGACGCCCGTGAGTTTCGCGCCGTATTTCTATCCGATTAAAGAGGGTGTCTTTCTTTTGAGCAGCCCCGAACGTCCCGAATATGCCGAGCTGGTCGCGCCCGAAAGTTTAACCGAAGTCGTCATGATGTCCGAAAATATTTTCCGCTATGTGCTTGTCGATTTGCCGGCGGGCTTCAATCCTCTGGCTTTAAACGTCTGCCGCATTTCCGATGTTGTCTTTGTCACGACGATGATTAACAGCGGCTTTGAAGTCAAGCACGCAAAAAAAACTATGGAGATGTTCGAACAACAACGTGACGACAGACGCAGAGTTTATACTGTCTTTACCCGTGTCAATCCCTTCACCGAAGAGAACCGACAAAAAATCGCCGACCAGCTTGGCTATCCCGTTGACGTGATGATTCCCAACGAATATAAAATGATTTCCGTCGCGAACAGCGGACGTTTGGCGCAGGGCTTGCCGGAAGATACTCTGCTTATGAAGTCGATTAGTGACATGGCTGACAAAATTATAGCTGCAGGGAGGTAAGAGAATGGCAATTCTCACCGCTGCAATAGCCGCATGTTTGGGCGTGCTCTTTATATTCCTGTTATTGTTTGCCGTTCAGCGAAACCACAGCGTAAATATCTTTCACCGCCTCCGCCGACACTATGCCGACGATGAAAAAAGAACCAATAAAAATGATGACATTGTTAAACGCTTCAGCAGACTTGTCAAACGTCTCGCAAGACCGCTTGCCTCTTCCGCTTTCACAAAAAAATTGGACTTCCGACTCAAGCAGGCAGGCATTCCGCTTTTCGGCGCAGAGTTCATTGTCCTTTCCCTCATGAGCGCGGTTTTCGGAGGAATTGTTACTTACATTGTAACTTTAAACATTGCAATCGCGCCGCTCGTCGCCGTAGGTATTCCGCTCGGCTTGTGGGTATGGAGTTCCATTCGTGTTGAGAGACGCCGCAATGCTTTCACCGAACAGTTAAGCGATTGCTTGACGACGGTCGCCAATGCCTTGCGCGCCGGTTACAGTTTTCAACAGGCAATGGACGTTGTTTCAAAGGAAATGGAGCCGCCTATCAGTTCCGAATTCGAACGCGTCTCAACCGATATTGCAATGGGCGTGACTTTGGAAGAGGCTCTGGAACAAATGAATGCCCGCGTTGCAAGCCCGGACTTCGACTTGGTCGTCACGGCGGTTTTGATTCAAAGGGAAATCGGCGGCAACCTCGCTCAAATCCTCGACACCATCAGCGACACTATCAACGAACGAATCCGCATGAAACGCGAAATTAAAGCCCTCACCGCGCAAGGCAGATTTTCCGCTTGGGTTCTGATACTCTTGCCGTTCGTCACTGCCGCTTTCTGCTACGTCTTCAATCACGACCAAACCATGTTGCTTTTCACGGAAGAATCCGGGCGCATTGCTCTCGCCGTGGCTTTGGTCATGGAGTTTCTCGGCTTCGTCGTCATTCAAAAGATTGTCGACATCGAAGTCTGAAAAAATTAAAATTGTATGAAAAAGCTTTGCATCAACGTCAAGCCCTTGATTTATTCGGCGAAACATTTTATAATGTGATTGCTTAAGGTTGAACGCGGTTTGTTCGATAGAATAGCCGTAAGGATTAATTAAAAACAAAAATTTAATCCGTTTGGAGGAGATAATTATGTTACAGTACATCAACAAGCTGGTTAAAAAACTCAAGAAGTCCGAGAAAGGTCAAGGCATGGTCGAGTACGCGCTCATCATTGCGTTTGTCGCGGCTATCGCTATCGTCGCTCTCAATAACGGTTTGGGCACTGCTGTTAAAAATGCATTCACTCAAGCAAGTAGCTCGGTGGACAGTGCAGTAAAAGCTGTGCCGAAATAATTATGATGATTAACATTGAAGACAGACAAAAACTAAATAAGAAACGACCGGCTTAACAGAAATTTTAATGAGCTTCCGAAATTTTTTTTGGAGGCTCCTTTTTGAATTAGGAATTAGGAATGAGGAATTAGGAATTATAAACTGATTTCCAATTTCCAATTTCCAATTCCCAATTAAATCGCGGAGGCAGTGTTTATGAAAAGGCAACAAGGACAGTCGGCAGTAGAATTCGCATTAATTGTCCCGTTGGTTTGTTTGCTGATATTCGGCGGAATTTACGGCGGGATTATGTTTATAGATTATCTCAACTTCTGCAACGAGGCTCGCACCGTCGCCCGCCAAATTGCCGTAGCTTCAAAGAAAGCAGAAGCCATCGCTCCATATCTTAACGGAACAAAAGCCGGCGTCAGTTCATTCGACAGCTTCTACAAAGTGACAATGACTGCCGTATTTATTAAAGAAGACGGAACTGAACAGCCCGCTTCCGAAGGTGCCGAAGATGTAAAGGTTACCGTCAATTTCACTAGAGACAACAAAGATTTGCCGTGGATTGTTTACAAGGTAGGCTTTCCGCCCGAAAATTTTAAGATAGTGTATCGAATGAAATTGGAAGGAACAGTTGACAGCGGGAGTTGAAAATTTATGGCAAGACCACTTTCATTGCTGGAAAGATTGGGCGGCAACAAGGAAGAGAAAAAGCCGACACCCGAACGCCCGCGCTTAACAAAACCCGAAGTAAAACATCACACTCCGACGCCGCAACAAACCTACACGGAAAAGCAACTTCAACAGGAACGCGAGGCTCATGTCGAGGCGTCATCCTTCGCGGGCAGGCGTGCGTTGACTTCCAAAAGCGACGTGATTCAAGAACTCAAGCTTGCAGTTCACCGCCGCATTGTCGACGAAATGACGCCCGAAGAACAGCAAATTTTGATGCGCGGCGAAGAGGCTCGTGACCAGATAAAAAATATCATTTCGGTCTACAGCAATCGCGAAATGGCAGAGGGAACTTACACTCTTTCACGCGGCGAAAGAAATCAGCTCGTCGACGACATAAGCAACGAACTTTTGGGCTTGGGTCCTTTGGAATCGCTTCTTCAAAACGACAGCATAACCGAAATCATGGTAAACGGGCCGAAGCAGATTTTCATTGAGCAGAAAGGCAAGCTCAAGCTGACGGACGTGCACTTTTACGACAACGCGCACTTAATGAATATCATTGAAAGAATTTTGACGCCGCTCGGTCGTCGTGTCGATGAATCAAGTCCGCTGGTCGACGCAAGGTTAGCTGACGGCTCCCGCGTCAATATCATAATCCCGCCGCTGTCATTGGTCGGCCCCACCGTCACGATAAGAAAATTTTCAAAAAAGGCTCTGTCGATTCAAGACCTTGTCAATTTCGGGACGTTGAGCGAGGACATGGGATTTTTCCTCGATGCCTGCGTTAAAGCTCGGCTGAATATTTTGGTAAGCGGCGGCACGGGCTCCGGCAAGACGACAACTTTAAATGTGCTCTCTTCGTTCATACCGGAAACAGACAGAATCGTCACGATTGAAGACGCGGCGGAACTTCGACTGCAACAAACGCACGTCGTGACTTTGGAAAGCCGCCCGCCAAACTTGGAAGGACACGGCGCGATAACAATTCGCGACCTCGTGAAGAATGCTTTGCGCATGAGACCCGATAGAATAATCGTCGGTGAGGTTCGTGCAGGCGAGGCTCTTGACATGTTGCAGGCAATGAATACCGGTCACGACGGCTCCTTGACGACCGCCCACGCCAATACTCCCCGCGACGTTTTGAGCCGCCTTGAGACAATGGTTTTGATGGCAGGCATGGAACTTCCCGTCCGCGCAGTGAGGACTCAAGTTTCGTCGGCGATTGATTTAATCCTCCAGCAGTCGAGAATTCGTGACGGCTCAAGAAAAATCACATACATTACTGAAGTGCAGGGCATGGAAGGCGACACAATTATTTTGCAAGATTTATTTCGATACGTGCAGGATAGAATCGACGAACGTGGAAAATCTATAGGGCATTTCGAGAGCATGGGGCTCATGCCGAATTTCATGGACAAGTTCCAAATGAACGGCATCGACTTGCCGAAATCATTTTTCACAAGCGGACGAGGGTTTTAACAATTGGGAATTGGGAATGGGGAATTGGGAATTATTTTTTCTAACCACTAACAGCTAACAGCTAACCACTACTATTTCCCGATTGTTGCCAGAGGTGGGTTTCAATGACTTTTATCGTCGCGTTGCTTGCGTCGTTGCTGTGGTTTATCTTAATCTTCATGATTTTTTATTCGAGACAAACTCCCGAAGCACAGCTGCGAAAACGTCTGAACGATATGATTTTGCAGGCGGAAGCAGAACGCGCCAAACATCCCAAGAAGAAAAAAAACAAGACGCCGGCAGCCGTCGAGATGCAACCGAACGCCAATACTCAAGCCGTGCCGCGCAACAAAAATTCTCTCAAAGAACGCGTGCTTCAACCGTTTATGACCGCGCTGGAAGAACGTTTTCAAAAGTTCGCGCCGGAAGAAATTAAAATGCAACTGGAAGATAAAATCTTTCGCGCAGGCAAGACGGGCGTTTGGAGCGTCAAGCGGCTGATAACCATTTGGGGTTTTTCGATTGTCGGTTGCACACTTCTCGGCTTGCTGATGGTCAGCGGGATGATGATTCATCCCGTTCAACAACTTTTTTTTGTCTTGCTGTTTATGTTCGCGGGCGCGGCAGTTCCCTTTGTCGTTCTCAATTCCAAAATTCGACAGCGGCAAAAAAGTATTCGCAAACAGCTGCCCGAATTTCTCGATATTCTTTGCGTGAGCGTTCAGGCGGGTTTGTCCTTCGACGGCGCAATCGGCAAGATGGTAAAGCGCATGAAAGGACCGCTTATCGACGAATTCAAACGCATGCAAAACGACGTGGCACTCGGCATGACTCACCAATACGCGTTGACAAATTTGGCGAAACGTTGCGACTTGGAAGAAGTTTATTTATTCACGACTTCGGTAATTCAGGCGGAGAAATTGGGCACAAGCATGACGCGAACGCTTAAAGTTCAAGCTGACAACATGCGCGACCGTCACCGCCAATATGTTAAAGGAGAGGCTTTGAAGGCTCCCGTCAAAATTATTTTCCCAATGGTTCTTTTTATTTTTCCGTCAATATTTGTTGTTCTTCTCTATCCCGCAATAGTTTCACTCGTAAGAGCTTTTGGCGGATAATTCGGGATTGAAATCATGGAAATAAATAAGGGTATTCGGGCGAAACTTTTTTTGCTGTTCGTAGCAATAGGAGCAGTCCCTTTTATTATTCTCGTCACTGTAAGTTCACTTAATACCATTTCCGAATTGGAAAGCAGCATCAAGAAAAACAGTTTGTTGAGAAACGCCGTTATCTCCGAGCACATAACGGAGCTGATAGAAAAAAATCAAGCCGTATTGCAGTCACTTGCCATGAGCCCGACCATAATCGGTTATCTTCAAGAGCCGACTGAAGAGCGGTATGATTACGTTTCAAAAATTTTGCACGACACCGACAAAATTTTCAACGACAATAATCTCACGGCTTTGACGGGGTCTGACGGTCGACAACTGCTTCGTACTGACGGCTCGACACTCGTGAACTTGAAAAATCGTCAACACTTCCAAGAGGCAATGAAAGGCAGAACTTACGTTTCCGACATTATCTCCAGCATGTCTACCGGCAAAATGATTGTCGTTATGGAAGTGCCGGTGCTCAACGAGGAAGGCAAGTCCATCGGCATGTTGCAGAGAAATTTTAATCTTACCGCCTTGCAAGAATACGTTCAGAAATTTGAAGAAAACGAAATTTACGTTATCATAATGGATCGCACGGGACGCATTATCGCCAATTCCGAAAACATTTCCGGCGTAGGCAGCAGGTACGCGCTTGACAATGACTACAAATTTATTTTGGACAGGATTTATAACAGCAGCGGTGTCATTCGGCTCGATGTGAACGGAGAGGATTCCCTTGCCGCTTACTCGCGAAACTTGAATACGGGTTGGATGATTATCACGTTTCGCCCTTATCATTTCATTATGGATCAAGTCTACGACACGGCAATTAAATCGATTATATTCGGTTTGGCTCTGCTGTTTGTCGGGACGTTGGTTGCTTACTTTTTGACGATTCATGTAACAAAGCCGATAATAGATTTGACAAATGTCGTTGAGGACGTTATGAGCGGAAAAAATTCCGTTGAAAAGATTGAAGTCTCTACCAATGACGAGCTGGGGCAAATGGCGGCGGCGTTCAATAAAATTCGTTCCGAGCGCGACGCCTTCCAACTTGAATCCGAGCTTGACAAATTGACGGAGCTTTTCAATAAAAAAACTATGGAAAACCTCTGCAAGATGAAGCTTAAGACTTTCAACGAAAACGAGAACTCAAATATCTTCATGGCGTTTTATGTGATAGACTTGGATCATTTTAAGGAAGTCAACGACCTTTTGGGACATCAATTCGGCGATAAAGTCCTTGTGGAATTCGCCAAAGGTTTGAAGAAAATTTTTCGCCCGAATGATTGTATCGGACGCTTCGGCGGCGACGAATTTGTTATTATCGTCGACAGCTTGCCGAACATGGAAGTCGTTGTTCGCAAGGCAGAGCAAATAAAACAAATCGCGCTCAATTTGACGGTTGAAGGGAAAACGAAATTTGTCACGGCGAGTATCGGCATTGCGATTGCTCCGCAGAACGGACGCGACTACGACACTTTATTTGCGGCGGCGGACAAGGCGGTTTACTACGTCAAGAACAACGGCAAGAACGGCTACTATTGCGAGCTGTTCGATGAGAAAAAAGAAGATGTAAAAAATTAAAACCTGCGCGGGCAGGTTATTTTTTTGAAAAAATTATGAGTGTGTGATATATTAATCGCGGCAGGCAGTTCGATGTGTCGGCTTTCTTCCTCGAAGGAAGGAGGTGACGCGCATGGAGATTCACGATTGGATTGAGCTCATCTGCTCGGTCGGCAGCTTCCTCTTCGCCGTCATCGACCACTTCAACGGAAAAAAATAAGCCGCCCCGCGGCTCAAGAATCGCTTAAATATTAACGAGGAAGGAGTCGACGGTACCAACGTCAACTGCCTGCCTTTAAAGTTGACTTTTTAACAAGCAAACATTATCACAACCTTTTAAGTTTGTCAACTGTTCAGAAGACAGCCTCGACCAAGATAAATGCTCCCGCGCCGATAGCCGCCGTTATCGGGATTGTCATGCCCCAAGCTTTGACCATCTGCCGAGCCACGCCCCAACGCACAGCATTTATTCTTTTGGCGGTTCCGACACCCATTATCGAGCCGGAAACAACATGCGTCGTCGAAACGGGCAAATGCAAAAGCGTCGCGCCGAAAACTACCATTGACGAATTTAAATCAGCCGCAAACCCGCTGGGAGGTTCCAACTTGAAAATTTTTCCTCCGACTGTTTTTATAATTCGCCAACCGCCCGTCGCCGTTCCGATTGCCATTGCCGCCGCGCACATGACTTTGACATAAGTCGGGACTTCAAATTCCGAGATGAACCCGCCGCTGAAAAGTGCCAAAGTGATTATGCCCATAGATTTTTGCGCGTCGTTAGAGCCGTTCGAAAAAGCTATCGCTGCCGCCGAAAGGATTTGCATTTTGCGAAACTTGTCGTTGATATAGTGAGGCGAAAAATTTTCAAAGAGCCGAAAGATTATGTTCATGATTATGATTCCTGTGACGAAGGCGATTGCCGGTGAGGCTACCAGTGCCAGAAAAATTTTTCCGACACCGTGCCAATTCAACCCGTTCACTCCGACAGAAATTAAAACCGCGCCGATTAATCCTCCAATCAATGCGTGAGACGAACTGGAAGGAAGACCCACATACCACGTCAACAAGTTCCAAGTGATTGCTCCGATTAAAGCGGCGATTATAACTTTCTCGTCAATGAGGCTCGGCGAAGAGACAATATCCCCGCCGATAGTTTTCGCCACGCCCGTCGAAACCATTGCTCCGACAAAATTTAAACCCGCCGCCATCATTATCGCGTGAGTCGGATAAAGGGCGCGAGTGCTTACGGAAGTTGCGATTGCGTTCGCCGTGTCGTGAAAGCCGTTGATAAAATCAAATATCAACGCCAAAATTATCACCATGATAATCAGACTGTGAAGCTCAATCAATTTTTTCAGCTCCTCGAAATTTATTTTGGCAAGACGCGTCGAATCGTCTCAAGCATTTTGGGCAAGTCAAGCGGCTTGGCAATGTGGTCGTTCATGCCCGCCTCTTTTGCGCGCTTTATATCTTCCGGCATTGCGTTTGCAGTCATTGCGATTATCGGGACGCGACTGCCGGTTTTTCTTATCTCTTGGGAAGCCTCGTAGCCGTTCATGACCGGCATTTGAACATCCATTAAAATCAAATCGTAGGAGGTCTTCGCTGCCTTGTCGACCGCGTCTTGACCGTTTACTGCCATAGAAATTTCAAAGCCGAATTGCTCAAGCATCATCGCTGCGATTTCGCGGTTGACTTCGATATCCTCGACCAGAAGAATTTTTTTGCCGCTAAAATTTTCTTGCGCAGGTTCTTCAATTTGAATTTGTGCAGGCTCCTCGACGGCTTCCGGCTTGTCGATAATCTTAAAGGCGACGCGAACGATAAATTCGCTGCCCTTGCCTTTTTCCGTGACAACTTCAATCGTGCCGCCCATCAAATCGACAATGCTCTTGGTTATCGCGGTGCCCAGTCCCGTACCTTGAATGCCGCTGACCGTCGAAGTCCGCTCTCTTTCGAACGCCTCAAAAATTTTTTTCGCAAACTCTTTCGACATGCCTATACCAGTATCCTTGACGCGAAGTTCAAATTTCCCGTCGTCGAGTTCGGCAAGATTGACGGCAACGCTTTTGCCCGAAGGCGTGAACTTGTAAGCATTGCCGACGAGATTCAAAAGGATTCTGTTCCAACGATTTCTATCACAGCTCACCCAAGCATGACGAACTTTTTCCGCGTCGACCGTGAAGGCAATGCCCTTTGCCTCCATTTGCGTTTGGAACATCGTCTTCAAGTCAAGCAGATTTTTTTTGAGATTGACTTCGGAAAATTCAAGTTCCATGCGCCCGCTTTCAATGCGGCTCATTTCCAAAATATCGTTAATCAAATCGAGGAGGTGCTTGCCGGAAACGTCGATTTTGTTCATGAAAGATTTCATTTCGTCAAAGGTCGTGCCGTCTCTTTGAGCGAGCGTCGTGTAGCCGATAATCGCGTTCATTGGCGTGCGAATGTCGTGGCTCATGTTGGAAAGGAAAATCGATTTTGATTTACTGCTTTCCTCCGCCTTGCGTCTCTGTTCTTCGAGGGCGACGACTTCTTTTTGTTTGATTCGCCTGTAAATCGTGAACAGGAACGCCAAACCCGCAAGCGTGAACAATAAAAGAATCATTGTGTTTTCGAGGAGGACACCGCGCATTTTTTCCAGCTGCATGTTCGTGTAGGCGAAACGCGGCGCAAAAAAATTTTCCGAATAAAAATTACTCGTATCTTGAATGAAAATCGTCAGCTCGGTGTACATTTTTTCGCGCATCCACATAAGCGCGGAGAAGAATATCAGGAAGAACATTATCAGCCAGATTGTCGGCGACGTTCCGAAATTTTTTTCATCGTGTTTGAAGAGGAAGTTGAAATACGCGAAGCCGATCAATCCCCAAATCGCCAAAATGAAATATGATTCTTGAGTGAGGAGGTTGATTGACCAGAGGTTCGGAATCAGCAGGAAGAAAGTAAAAAGCACCGCGCAAATTACGCCGGCACTTCCCGTGAATTTTACGATATGATTTTTTTCGCGGCGGGCAATGACATACGAGCAGGCGGAGGTGTAGCCGTAAGCAATGGTCGCGCCAATCGTCGTCACGTCGGTGAGCCAGCTGATAACCGTCCTTCCGCAAAACGGAATCAAAATCGAAACGGCAAAGATAAAAATCGTGGCATTTCTTCGTGAGGCAAACTGTTTCGGCAAAAGATTTTCTTTGGAAAAAATCTGCGTCAAGTTTCCGACGGCGCGATAGTAGCCGATTAAACTTGTCGTCAATGCGGCGAGGATTATCACGCACAAAATCGCGAGCCCGTTCGTTTCGGAAATCACGTAGAAAACCGGGACGCCTTCAATCCCTGTTAAATTTTGCAAGCTGCTCAAGTAAGTGAACGAGCCGTTGAATTGCGAGGGAAATTTGAGCGTGGCGAGGATTGTCATGAAGATATAAACGACCGCCGCGCAGATTATCGCCGCGACCATTATGGCGAAAGATTTTTTTACGTCGGCTTTAAATTCGTTTGTGTATTGCGAAATTGTTTCGAAGCCCACGAACGCCCAAGGAATCAGCGTGAAGATTATCAAAATTTGTTTCCAGAGCGGCTCGGTGTCGTTGAAATAAAATTTTATCGGTTCGGTTGCGGTGCTCAACGTCGTCAAGAAACAGACAATCACTCCGAAAAGTAAAATCACCGCCGCGATTCTTACGAGGGATTTTGTCAGCGAAGTAAATCTTGCAAAGAGCACGCCGAAAATCCACAGAAAGAATAAAGTCATCAAAACTTCGCCGCCGTAAATATCATAGCCGGCGAAAGTGTACCGGAAGCCGAATTGCAAGACACCGCCGAATAAATTTCTGCACATGAGCACGACGGCAGTTGCATTCGCCCAGAGCAAAGAGATATATGAAATCCACAGAAACCACGCGCAGAAAAAAGCATGATCCCTGCCGAAAATTTCTTTCGTGAAGGTGACGACTCCGCCCGTCTTCAAATTCTTTTGCATGATGAAACTATAATTGTAGGCGATAAGAATCATGACGAGCGCGCCGAAAGAAACGGCAAGTGCAGTGCCCGCTGTGCCGGCAGTCGGCAAAAAAGTCGTGCCCGGCATAATGAACGAGCCCCAACCTATGCAACAACCGAATGCCAATGCCCACAACGTAAGCGGGGTGAGTCTGCGCTCCATAAAGAAAACCTCCTCGTTGGGTAATTCGTTGCCTCGTAATATTTTCCTGCGATTGACAAGCAAACGCCCGCAGGATATTCTTGACACAAAAAGGAGGCTGTCATGGATTCGAGAATGCAAGCTGTTTTAAATTTCGTCGAGGCGGGAAGTCGCGTCGCCGATATCGGAGCAGACCACGGCTACTTGTCGATTGAATTGATTAAAAGCGGTCGCGCAGTCAAAGTCATTGCCACAGAAAAAAATATCGCCCCTTTCGAGGCGTTGAAGAAAAATATTTCGGCGGCGGGCTTTGAAAATTTTATTGAAGTTCGTTTGGGCGACGGTTTGAAAATTTTTTCGGCGGGCGAAGTCGATACGATTTGCATTGCCGGCATTGGCGGAGCATTGATTACAAAAATCCTCGACGACGCGCCCGAAGTCGTTCAATCGGCTCGGCAAGTGATTCTTCAACCGATGAACGCTGCAAAAAAAATTCGCGAACACCTCGCGAAAAATGATTGGGTTATCGTCGACGAAGACCTCGCCGAAGCGGGAGGCTTTATCTACGAAATTATTTGCGCCGAAAAAAATTCTCTGCCGAAAAAAATTTTTAAACGTGAATCGTCGCCGCTCTTGAAAAAATTTTTGACTCAACGCCGCGAAAAACTTCAACGCGTCCTCGCCGAAATGAGCAAAAGTGAATCTGCGCGGGCTTCGGAAAAATTTTCGGCAATGCTCGCGGAAATGTCAGTGATTAGTGGTTAGTGATTAGTGGTTAGTGGTTAGAAAATTGAAAAGGAGGAAAAAATTTTTGGGTAAAATATTTTTGGTGACGGGCGGTGCTCGTAGCGGGAAAAGTTCCTTTGCTGAAAAGCTCGCGCTCAAAATCGGCGACGGCAAAGCGGCTTACATTGCCACGGCTCAAATTTTTGATGACGAGATGGCTTATCGGGTCGAAGTTCATAAATCACGGCGCGGAGAAAATTGGATGACGTTCGAGGCACCTTTTGCGGCGGAAGAAAAAATTTTCGAGGCGGCAAAAAATTTCAAGGCGATTCTCTTCGATTGCGTGACGCTTTACGTGAGCAACTTCCTCTGCACGAACGACCGCGATGACGAAAAAATTTTATATGACAAACTGCGCGGGCTGATTCAAAAATTAATTGACGCCGCAAAAAATTCTGACGCCGCGATAATTTTCGTAAGCAATGAAGTCGGCGGAGGCATTGTCCCCGAAAATAAATTGGCGAGGCGTTTCAGAGACTTGTCGGGGCTTGCCAATCAAATGCTTGCCGCGCAATCCGAAAAAGTTTTCTTGACGGTCGCCGGCATTGCGATTGACTTAAAAAAATTGGAGGAAAGATTGTGACCGTTGAGCTGGTTCCGACACTTGACGAGGAAAATTTTATCGACAACTTGCAAGAGGCTTTTCGACAGGCTGACGGCACAGATAAATTTCGCCGCGAGGATTTGCCGAAAATTTTTAAGCGGTCGAATGCAACGCTCTTGGATATCCTCGCCGATAAAGAAATCGTCGGCGGCGCAGTCTTGATTATCAACGTTGAGACGCAACGAAATAAATTGTCGCTGTTCTTCGTCAAGGAGGACTTTCGCAATCAAGGGCTGGGCTTCGCGGCTTGGCAGGCGATTGAAAAATTTTTTCCCGATACAAAAGTTTGGTACACGTCGACCTCTTGGCTCGACAGGCGCAATTTGCATTTCTATCTCAACAAGTGCGGCTTCGTTGCCTTTTCGATTTACGGCAAGGAAGATTTTTATTTGGCAATGGAAAAAGTTATGAGGTGATTTTGTGACCGTTGAACTTGTCCCGACGCTTGACAAGGAAAATTTTATCGTGAACATTCAAGCGGCGTTCAAGAAGGCTGTGGTTGAGGAATACGGCGACGACGGCAAGGAGGTTATCCCTCGCGAAGACGTTGAGAAATCTTTTGCGGAGGAAGGCGCGAAAGTTTTTGACATTGTAAGCGGCGGAGAAATTGTCGGCGGCACCGTTTTGAAAATTCGCCCGAACAATCACAACGAATTATTGCTGCTTTATGTCAAAGTCGACAGTCACGGCAAAGGAATCGGCGCGGCGGCTTGGCAGGCGATTGAAAAACTTTATCCCGAAACAAAAACTTGGGAAACTTGCACGCCTTACTTCGAGAAACGCAACTTGCATTTTTATATCAACAAGTGCGGCTTTCATGCTGTCGAATTTTTCAATCCGCATCACAAAGACCCACATGAGGAGCACCCGCCCGAAGATGATTTTCCGGGCGGCGATTATTTTTTTAAGTTTGAAAAGGTTATGAGACAATGACAAAATATTTAATGTTTCAAGGAACAAGCTCACACGTCGGCAAGAGCATTTTGACAACCGCGCTGTGCAGAATTTTTTTTCGGGAAGGTCGACGCGTGGCACCTTTCAAGGCGCAAAACATGGCGTTGAATTCTTTCGTGACGGCTGACGGTTTGGAAATGGGACGTGCTCAAGTGGCGCAGGCAGAGGCGGCAAATATTTTACCGCGTGTCGAAATGAATCCGGTTTTGCTCAAGCCGACGGGCAATCAAACTTCGCAAGTCATAATCAACGGGCGGGCGGTCGGTGTCATGAGCGCGGCGGCTTATCATCAAGGCTATTCGTTGAAGGCGTTCGAGGCAGTCAAGGCGGCTTTGAAAAAACTTTCCTCCGAATTCGACACAATCATAATCGAGGGTGCCGGCTCTCCTGCCGAAGTCAACCTCAAAGCAAACGACATTGTAAACATGCGCGTTGCAAAATTTTTAAACGCCCCCGTGATTCTCGTTGCCGATATCGACAGAGGCGGTTGCTTGGCTTCAATCGTCGGGACTTTGGAACTCCTCGACGACGACGAACGCGCTTTGGTCAAAGGGCTTGTGATTAATAAATTTCGCGGCGACGTGAATTTATTTTTGCCCGCCGTAGATTTTTTGGAACGCAAGACCGGCAAGCCCGTGCTCGGTGTCGTTCCCTTTATCGACAAACTCGGTATCGACGATGAAGACAGCGTTTCCCTCGACGACAAAATTTCTTCGGGCGGCGAAATTTCAATCGCGGTGATTCGGCTCGGCAAGCTTTCCAACTTCACGGATTTTGATTCTTTGGCGGGCGAAGTTGATGTCAATCTTTTCTACGCAACTCAACCCTCCGAACTCGACGCGGCGGACGTGATTATTTTGCCGGGAAGCAAAAACACTTCGGAAGATTTGATTGCCCTGCGCGAAAATCACTTCGCCAAAAAAATTTTGCAACGTGCGGCAGAGGGCGCGGCGGTTGTCGGGATATGCGGCGGCTTTCAAATGCTCGGCGAAAAAATTTTTGATCCGCTCAAGACCGAATCGAATCACACAGAACTTGACGGCTTGAGGCTCTTGCCGATTGAAACGATTTTCACTGCCGAAAAATTTACGCGGCAAGTCACGCTCCCCGAAATCGATTTTGAATTTTTGGGCAGACGAATCGAAAGTAAAAATCTTGACGGCTACGAAATTCATGCGGGCGAATCAAATTTGCGCGGGCAAAAAATTATTTCGGCGGGAAATGTTTTCGGGACTTACGTTCACGGGATTTTTGATAACGACGATTTCAGACGAAAATTTTTGAACGCCGTCCGCTTGAAAAAAAATCTTCCGCCGCTCGAATCGATTCGCAACGTCCGCGCAGAGAAGCAAAAAAATTACGAACGACTTGCCCGAATCGTCCGCGATAATCTGAATATGAACTTGCTGAAAAAAATTATGTCCGTCTAAAAAAATTCCTCATTCCTAATTCCTAATTCCTAATTAAAGATAATCCCAAGGGCTGACGGGTTCGCCGCCGACTCTTACTTCGAAATGACAATGCGGACCGGTTGAGTTGCCGGTCGAGCCGCAATAAGCGATAACGTCACCTTGATTGACTTGCTGACCGACACCGACCGCGAGGCTTTCGTTGTGCCCGTAAAGCGTGACAATGCCGCTGCCGTGTTCAATCATAATCGTATTGCCGTAGCCGCCAATCCAACCTGCTTCAATCACGACGCCGCTTGCCGCCGCGTGTATGGGCATGCCGTAATCGCCGCCGATATCAAGCCCGCTGTGGAATCTTGCACTGCCGAAAATCGGATGTGTTCGCCAACCGAATTCGGAAGTTATCGGACCGCTTAGAGGCCAAATCATTCCGCCGCCGTAACTTTGCATGACGTAGCCGCCGTCGTCCGGAAATTCAACGTTGCCTGCCTGTTGAGCTTGTCGCCGAGCTTCCATTTCGGCTTGTCTCCGAGCTTCCTCTGCTTTACGTCGAATTTCCTCTTCCTTTGCTTGAATCAAGCGCGAGACTTCAGCCGAAGACGCCATCATTTCGTCGTATTGCCTGTCGTAAACTTCCTTGTCGTTTTCCATTAAGTCGATAAGTGCCTGCTGCTTGGCAACTTTTTCCTGCTTGACTTCCATAGCCTCTTGAGCTTTTGCCGTCAATTCCTCTTGGACGCGTCTGTCAGCTTCGAGTTGCTTGCCGACTTCTTTTATCTCCTTTTGATAAGCCAAAACGTCAGCCACGAGTTCCGAATCATGAATCATTACGCGCTTGAGCAAATCCATTCGCGTCAAAAAATCTCCGAAGTCTTGCGCGCCGAACAAAACATCCAGATAAGAAATTTGTCCGTTGATGTAAATGTCGCGCACACGATTTTCAAGTATGTCGTGTTTCTCGTTGAGTTCCGCCGTGACCTCGACGAGTTTATTTTTGTTTTCGTCAATGCGATAATTTGTTTCGTCAAGAGCCGTCTGCCGTTCCTCGTAAAGTGCCGTCGCTTGAGAGGCATCCGCGTCAAGTTGCCGCTTGAGTTCAGAAACCGAATCAATCTTCCCTTGAATCAATTCCGCCACCGCACGAGCTTTTTCAGCCGCCGCCTCGTAAGCCGTCTTCTCCTGTTCAAGCTGTTGAATTTCTTCCTCGTCGTCAGCGAAGACCGGCGCACTTGTCAAAAAAATTATCGCCGCCAACATGATTAAAAACTTTTTCAAACTCATAATTCCCCATTCCCAATTTCCAATTCCCAATTGCTTTTCAAACTTCCATAAATCTTTTGAGGGAAACGGTGCTGCCCAAAATGCCGATAAAAATTCCCGCGCCGATTAAAGCTATCGTCAAGTAATTCATGAAAGGATATTGTTCGACCATCGGGAAGAAGGCAAGCGATTCATAAACTTTGGCGACCATTGCCGAATAAAAATTTCGCAGAGCCAATGCACTCACACCGCCGCCGATAACGCCGAGCCCGACGCCTTCCAAGATAAACGGCCAGCGAATAAACCAATCCGTTGCGCCGACATATTTCATGATTGCAATTTCCTTGCGGCGGGCGAAGACCGTCAATCTTATCGTGTTTGAAATTATGAAGACCGTTGCAAAAAGTAATAACGCCATTAAAATGAGTCCGAAAAATCTTATCAGATGAGTCAATTCAAAAAGATTCGCCGCAACGTCTTGCCCGTATTTGACTTCTTCGACGCCGTAGAGGTCAGCGATTAAAGCCGCAGTTTTTTTCACGTCTTCCGCACTTTTGACAGTTACCAGAAAAGAATTCGGCAGAGGATTCGATTCGCCGAGCGCGTCCAAAATTTTTTTGTTTTCGCCGAGCCGCTCCTGCAAATTTTTCAACGCCACCTCACGCGGCACATATTCGACAGCCGAAACGCTTTTCATGTCGCGTGTCATGCGTTCGATTTCCTTGCGCCCCGCTTCGGGCAGGTTGTCGTTTATGTAAACGGAAATTTGCACTTGGCTTTCCAAAGACGACGCCATTTTGTTCATGTTCATTACCAAAATCAAAAAGACGCCGAGCACGAACAACGACACCGCCACCGTCCCGATTGAGGCGAATGTCATCCAGCGATTGCGAATCATCGACAAAAGCATTTCGCGGAAATAATATTCGATTGTTTGTATCTTCATTCGACCACTCCTCTCAATTGATTATAGCATGAAAAATTTTTTTGGCATGAAATTTTTTTGCAAGGGTTCGGAGGCGCGGTGAGGAGTTGACTTTTTCATCGGGCTTTGCAAAAAAAAAATCTTCTGCACAAGTGATTTACTGTGCAAAAGTTTTAAAACTTCTAATCGCTAACAGCTAACAGCTAACCGCTCTTCTCACCTTGCTTGCCGACGTTTACCAAAATTCCAATCGCCGCCATCGTAATTATCAACGAGGTGCCTCCGTAACTTATGAAAGGTAACGGTACGCCGACGACGGGTATCATGCCGCCGACCATTAACAGATTTGCTATCGCTTGCCCGACAATCAAAATCATTATTCCCATTGAGAGAATTTGCCCGTATTCGTCTTTGGCTTTGTTGGCGATTCTTGCGGCGTAGACGGCAAACGCGGAAAACAACAGGAAAACAAAAATCGCGCCGAGAAATCCGTTCTCTTGACAGAAAATCGCGAAGGCAAAATCCGTGTGAGCTTCGGGCAGATAATCATATTTGCTGACACCGACGCCGAGCCCCATGCCCGTCAATTCGCCCGAACCGATTGCCGATAAGCTTTGCACAGTTTGATAGCCGTAATTCTGCGCGTCCGACCAAGGGTCATAAGTTATCTTGAGTCGTTCGAGGCGATAAGGCTCTTTGATTATCAATGCCGCAACGCCCGCCGCGCCCAAGAAAGCAAGCATTTTAATTTTTCTTACGTCGAGTCCGGAAATGATTAACATGAGCGTCGGGATTCCCAAGATTATGCAAGCCGTGCCCATGTCCGGTTCCAATTCCGTCAACCCGGACAATACAATGACTATCGCCGCTTGAATCGATAAAATTTGGAGCGGCTGTTTAAGTCGTATCTTTACGGAAATGTAGGCTGCCGCAATCATTATCGCGACGAGCTTAGCCAATTCCGCCGGCTGAAATTGCACGACAAATAAAGGCAACCAACGCCGCGCGCCGTTGACGACGGGGCCGACAATCAGCACTGCGATTAATGCAAGAAGCGTGAAGCCGAGCACGGGAACAATCCATTTTCGCCAAACGTGATAATCGAAATGCAGACACACGCCGAAGGCAATCAGCCCGATAAAAACGTTTATGACGTGGCGTTTCAAAAAAAAGTAAGGCGTATCGAATTCCGCCTCCGCAAAGATAAAACTTGAGCTGAAAACGTTAATCGTGCCGAGAATCAAAAGCACGACGGTTATCGCGATAATCGCCTCCATGTCGTTCGTCCAAAATTTTTTTCCGCCGCCGACTTCCTTTTTTTGAATTTCAGCCATCGAATCACCTCCTTTTTTAGCTGTTAGCTGTTAGTGGTTAGCTGAAAGCTGATACCTTTTCAAACGTCGTCGCGAAAAATTATCGGCAACGTTTTAATCTTCAAACGATTTTTAATCAGCCAGACCGTCATCAAATGTTCCGCCGTGAAACTTATCACCCGATAAATTCGCGGGTCGTCGGAGGAGGCAATATCGGTCGTCGCCAAAATTTCTTTCGTCGCGTCGATTATGAAAGAGAAAAGCCATTCGCAGTAAGCCTCGAAAATTTTTCGGCGCGTGATAAAAATTTCATAGCAGAAGACGCCGAAGCTGTTCGTGACCTTGTCATAAGCCGTGAGGTAATCGCCTTGACGAGCCGCGATAAATTTTCTGATTGTGTCGATTACGTGTTCGGCAAGCGGTCGGGTGCTTAACATCGTCTTCCAATCGCGCAGGGCAATGTAGCCGAATTCGCAGCCGTTGACGATAATATCCGCCTCGCGCAAAATCTTTCTTGCCTCGTCCGTCGTCAAGAAATTTTTTTCGTCCGCCGTGAAAAATCTGCGATAATGCACGAAGCCGATAAAGTCATGCCTCGTATTTTTCCAAAGCCAATAAAGCGCGGTTATCTCGTTCAGATAAGGATTGAGCCGGCTGATGTTTTCGCCGGTGTCGTCGCCGGGATAACCGAAATTTTTTTTTGCAAGCGCGTGCCCCGCGTGAATGATTTTGTAGCCTTCGGGCAGGGCGGAAAGTTTTGCGTCCTTGTGCGTGACGACGTAAATTTTAAAATCGGAGCGGGCGAACTTTTTCAAAAGCATCAGGTTGCCGTTAACGGCGGGGAAGCGCGAAATTTTTTCAAAGGCATTTTCATGATTCGCCAAAAATTTTTCAAGCGCGGAATTTTTTCTCACGAAGGCAAAAATTTTTTCCGACAATGAATCGGTTTCAATCAGCGTGTCGATAAATTCTTCGGGCTCTCGTTCGGCAGTCAAGAGGAGCGCGTCAAAAAATTTGAATCGGCAATCGTCAAGCGTGCGATAAATTTCCGTGTAGAAGTGGGAATAGTCAGCGTCGAGGATTCCCGCGATTTTGTGAGCGGCGTCGGGGAACATGTAATAATCGTTGCGTTCAAAGAAGGCGTCGACATCGAGGACTTTCAACTTGCGAATCAGATTGAAAATTTTCACGGCGTTGTTCAGCGCGAAAAAATTTTTCGCCGCGTAAGTCAAAAGTGTCTCCGCCGTGATAACTCTGTCAATCAGCTTGAGCGCGTAAAGTTCCCTGAAGCGAAAAAGATATTCGTCGTGATTCTCAATGACAATGTAATCCGCCGCGCCGTCCAAAAATTTTTTCAGCTCGTCGGAAGAAATTTCCGCGCCGTCAAGAAAAATTTTAAAGCTGCCTTCTTTGAGCGTGAAGTTGTCAGCCGCTTGGGCATTGCTCGGCACGATAAACTCTCCTCGCTCCGCCGCACCTTTGAACGAAATTTTCCCGACAACCTCAACTTTTGCGCCCGAAAATTTTTTCAAGCTCCCGCACAAGAGGATTCGCGGTGTGTACAAAATTTGTCACCTCAATTTAAATACTTGTGCAAGGTCTCAAGCAACTTCGGAATGTCAAGCGGCTTGGCAAGGTGGTCGTTCATGCCCGCCTTGAGAGCATTGGCTTTGTCCTCGTCGAAGGCGTTTGCAGTCATTGCAACAATCGGGACTATCTGCGCGTCAACACGATTGAGGGCGCGAATGTTCCTCGTTGCGTCGTAGCCGTTCATCGTCGGCATTTGCACATCCATTAAAATTAAGTCGTAGTAATTCAGCGGCGTATTCTTTACCATGTCAACAGCCTCGTTGCCGTCGCAAGCTTCCTCGACTTCAAGCCCGATTTCGGTGAGGACAGCCTTTGCAATTTCGCGATTGACTTCAATATCTTCAACCAACAAAACACGCTTGCCGCTGAAGTCCGTTGAAGACAAATCGTCGTGCTTATTTTCTTTTTCGTCATGACCGCGAATCGCTCGGCTTAAGGCGTTCTTCAAGTCGCTCATGAAAAGCGGCTTAGTGCAAAAAGTCGTGACGCCCGCCTGCTTTGCCTCAAGCTCAATGTCGGAATAATCGTAAGCCGTCAAAATTATCACGGGCGCGGTGTTGCCTACGACGCGGCGAATCTGCCTGACAGTTTCGATACCGTTTTGTTCGGGCATTAGCCAATCGACAATGTAAGCACTGAAAGGTTCGTCGTCGAGGGCACGTCCTGCGCGGAAGACTGCTTCACGAGGCGAGGTCGTCCACTCCGAACGCATGCCCATTTGCTTGAGCATAGATGTCACGGATTCGCAAGTGTGGAAGTCGTCGTCGACAATCAAGGCGCGCAAGTTTTTCAGCTCTTGAATTGTTATCTGCTTGACATCCTGTTGGAGTTTTAAATCAAGCGTGACGGTGAATTCGCTGCCCTTATCTTTTTCGCTTTCAACGTCAATCGTGCCGCCCATAAGCTCAACCATTTTTTTCGTAATGCTCATGCCGAGCCCCGTGCCTTGAATGCCGCTCTTGGTTGAAGACTCCTCGCGCTCAAAGGCGTCGAAGACATGCTTTAAAAATTCTTTGCTCATGCCCAAGCCGTTGTCCTTGATTCGAAATTCGTATTTGGCGCAGCCGGGAATATCGGATTCGTATTGAGAAATGCGGAAGAAAATCGAACCGGTCGAGGGCGTGTACTTTACAGCGTTGCTCAAAATATTTATCAGCACCTGATTGATTTTGAGCGGGTCGGCCAGAATGTCCTCGTCCTTGACTTTGAAGGCGTCGATTTGGAATTTCTGTTGCTTGGCGATAACTTGCGGCTGAATAATGTGAATCAAGTTGTGAATCAAGTCGGAAAGGTTGCAAGGTTGTTCGGCGACTTCGATACGCCCGCTTTCAATGCGGCTCATGTCGAGAATGTCGTTTATCAAGCCGAGCAGATGATTGCTTGACGACAAAACTTTTTCCAGCGAATCTTTAACTTGATTGCGGTTGTCGAAGTGGCGCAGTGCCATCGAGGTAAAGCCGATAATCGCGTTCATGGGCGTGCGAATATCGTGGCTCATGTTGGAAAGGAAAATTGTCTTGGAGGCGTTGGCGTGTTGAGCTTGTGCAAGTGCTTCCGCCAAAGCCTGATTCTTCGCCAAAGATTCGCGCGTTTGTTCGTCGACGTTCGCAAAACCGACGCCCACCGCATGAAGTCCCTCGTCGATTTTGGCAATGCGCAACATCATGAAATGTTCTTCGCCGTAGCTGTACGTGAGGTAGCGTTGCGAAACAATTTCCTCTTTGGCGAGGCGCGCACGAATATTTTCGGGCTTGATAAAGTTCAAAAGTTCTGCGCGGTCGTTCGGCGAAACGTATTCTTTGACATAATTTTCCATTGCCGCTTGGAATTTCACAACGTCACTTTGCCTGCGATTGAGTTGGGAAGTTACTTCCGGCGCAACGCGATAACAAACCGCCTCGTCCGAATCCAAATTCAAATGATAGACGAGCCGATAATCCACCGTCAAAGCTTGAATCATTTCGCTCTGCCGACGCCGCCTTCTTTCTTCGGAAAGCAGTTGTGTTTGCAGACGAAGTTTTTCTTCCATTTCCTCGCGCTTGATTCGGTTCTCTGCTTCCGCCAAATTTTTCTGGTGCATAAGGTGCGTGTTTTTTCGCGCTTGAGAAATTATCAACCAAAAGACAATCAGCATTGCCGCAACTGTCAAGAGCACTTGAATTATCGAACGGCGGCGCATGTCGTTTGAGACGGCGGAAATTTCCTCTGCGATTTTCCCTTCGCGAATCAGATAAGTCAAAGTCCAGCCGGTATGTTTCACGGGGCGATAGAAAAGCATTTCTTTGACGCCGCGATAAGTGAACGACGCCATGCCTCCGCGCAGATTTTCAAAATCGAAAACGACTTGCTCTCTTGAATAGCCGGCGTCGAATTCAGCCTCTTTAAGCGCATCCAAAAGATTTGTTCCGCTGTCGAGCCCGCCGAGCACCGCTTCGGTCAAAGATTCGCCGTTTGTGTAATAAAGATTGAAGAAAGTCATTTCGGAGGCGGTCGTGTGAAGGAGGATGCCTTCCAAAAATTTCGACATGCTCAATTCAATGAAACAACTTTTTATCGGCACGCCTTGAAAGGTCAAATTCTCAACGGGAATAACGACGGCGACGGTCTTATCGAATTTGTCGAGGTCGTAAGTGACAATCTTTGGTTCGGCAATCAGCTTGCCGGCAAAAAAATATTCTTCGGGATTTTGAGCAATGCCTTCGGGCGTTAAGATGTTGCCGTTTGCATCCGCGAAGGCAAATTGGTCAACGTCGCAGAAAGTTTTTACTCTGCCGAGAAAGCGGCTCAAACTTTCGATGCTTTGCAAATCTTCGGGCGAAATAATTTTCAAAGCGGATTTCATGTTGCCGACGCGGACGTTGATTCGGGCAGTGATGACTTGTTCGCGGCGGTCCGTCAATTCGCGCAAATAAAATTCACTGACGGCAGCAACCGCCTCATTCGTGCCGTTTTGCTCACTGCGATTTATCCAAATCGTCGACAAAATCAAAAGCAGAGCAATTATCACTCCTCCGACAATCGCCACAGAAATTGTTCCGCCGCTTTTTTTATCTTCGCTTTTCTCTTCCATGTTTTAATCCCCATGTAAAATTTTCTCCGCAGATTTTATTAGAATTGCCTCAAGATAGCAAGCACAACTTTTAGCAGTTAGGAACCGGGGTGTGTTGGTAAATTCAATCAGCGGCAGAATTCAGCTTTCAGGATTCTAACCACTAACCACTAACAGCTGCTTTTGAATTTACCAACAGGCTCTGACAGCTTTTTTTTATTGCCAAAAAAATTTTGCGCGGCTATAATATGCGGGCTATAGAAAGGAGTGGATTTTGATTTGACAAATGATGTAATGGTTATAAACGCCTTCGTGCTGTATATCGGCTTGATGATGGCTATCGGCGTTTACTACTACCGCCAAACGAAAAACATGAGCGATTATTTTCTCGGCAACCGCAAACTCGGCGCGTGGGTCACGTCGCTTTCTGCAGAGGCGTCCGATATGAGCGGTTGGATGTTGATGGGCGTACCGGGCTTTGCTTATCTTGCAGGACTCAACGCGGGCTGGATTGCCGTCGGAATTGCGATCGGTACATGGGCGAATTGGCAATTCGTGGCGGCGCGCCTCCGTCAATACACCGAACTTGCCGGCAACTCTCTCACGCTCCCCGAATTTTTGCAGAATCGTTTCAAGGACACGAGCAACTTGCTGCGAATCGTTCCCGCAATTTTTATTCTGATATTTTTTATCCTGTACACGTCTTCGGGCTTCGTGGCTGCGGGCAAACTTTTTGAAACGGTCTTTGGTCTGCCGTTCCAATACGCAATATTTTTGGGCGCGGGCTCCGTTGTCTTTTACACTTTGATTGGCGGTTTCCTCGCGGTCAGTCGCACGGATTTTATTCAAGGCGTCATGATGTTCTTTGCAATTTTAATCGTCCCGACTTGCGCGGCAATGAGTTTGGGCGGCTTCGGTGAAACAATGTCCGCGATTTACGATTACAAGGCAACGATGTTTGACCCCTTCCTCAAGCCCGACGGTTCGCAAATAAGTTTTATCGAAGTCGTTTCGCTTTTGGCATGGGGTATCGGTTATTTCGGTCAGCCGCACATTTTGGTAAGATTCATGGCGATTAAGTCGACGAAAGAACTTCCTCAAGCAACGCGAATCGCAATGACTTGGGTCATCTTGTCTTTGGCGGCGGCGGTGGCAATCGGCATGGTCGGCACGGTCTATTTGACTGAAACACTTGAAGGCACCAACGCCGAAAAGGTTTTCCTGCTCATGACGAATCAACTTTTCCCGCCGATAATCGCAGGGCTTCTTTTGAGCGCGGTGCTCGCGGCGATTATGTCGACTGCCTCGTCTCAACTTTTGGTTGCCGCCTCTGCCTTCGCACAAGATTTTTACAAGACGCTCCTTCGCAAAGACGCCGACCAGACAGAACTCGTTTGGATTTCCCGCGCCTCCGTTTTGATTATCGCCTCAATCGCCGTCTTTCTCGGCTTCAACCCCGACAGCTTTATCCTCGACATGGTCGCTTATGCTTGGGCAGGTTTCGGCGCGGCGTTCGGTCCCGCTCTGCTTATGAGTTTGTTTTGGAAGAGGACGACTCGCCGCGGCGTCATTGCCGGAATAATCGTCGGCGGTGTCACGGTTTTGGCTTGGAAACAATTTGCACTCTTCGGGCTTTATGAAATTGTTCCCGGCTTCATCTTCTCGCTGATTGCAATTTATATCGTCAGCAAATTCGACGACAAACCCGACAAAGAAATTTTGGATACCTTCGACAAAGTTGGTCAAAGCAAAATTTGAATCATGAAGAAAATTTTTATCACCGCGATAATTTTTATCGGCACAATTTGCACGGGCTGCTTCCAAGCAAAATTCGATACGATAATCACCGACGACGGCGCAGTCGTTCAACGTGTAAAATTAATCGGCAACGCGCTTGTGATTCGGCAGATTGAAAATTGGAAGGACGACCTCGAAAAGCGCAATCCCGACGTGAAAGCCGAAGTCGTCGTCGAAGGCGACCTGCAAGGTTACAAATTTGCGTTCGATTATCCCGACATTGAAACTTTCGCAAAATCTTCGGGCGATTTGTACAAGGCGAACGCCGGAAAGAACAAAGGCGTTTCACGACACAAGAGCCGCTTCTTCGACGAATACGATTTTGATTTTTATTGGAAGAGCCTGCCCGCAAATCTTCCGCCCGAAGCCGAATTCATGGCTCAAAGCGCGTTAAGCGGTATCGAATTTGATGTGACGATTGAATTGCCGTATGTTGCCGAAAAAAATAATGCCGACAAAATTTCTGCAGACGGCAAAGTCCTCAAGTGGCACCTGACGCCCGTTTTGATTCGCGGCGGAGAAAAATTCATGCAGGCACGTTTTAAAATTTGGCACAAAGATAAAATAGCATTGACGGCAACGATTGAGCTTTTGCTTTTGGCGGCGATGATATTTTTCTTCAGAAAAGCCCGCGCCGAAGAATCACCTGACCTCGCAAAAGATTTTCGCTTCAAGCGCAATGTCTTCGCGGGATTGTTTTTGGCGTTGACGATAGTCACAACGTATTTATTGCTCGCGCCCGTCAACTTCACCGACGCCGATATAATTTCACCGCTTGCAATTTGAAACGCGCTGTGATAAACTTCCACAGCTGTAAAAATTTTTATAAGGAGGTTTTTCGCTTGCCGAACATCAAATCATCGATTAAGAGCATGAAGGTTGACGCCAAACGTCGCGCACGCAATATCTTCGAAAAAACACGCATGAAGAAAGCTCAAAAGCTTGTGCTTGCGGCGATAGCGGCAGGAGACGCGGCAGAGGCAAAAAAACTTTTGCCGGCGGCTCACAAGGCAATCGACCAGGCGGCTGCAAACAACACGATTCACAAGAACGCCGCCGCCCGCAAAAAATCCAAGCTCGCGCTGAAAGTCAACGCAATTCCGGCTTAAAAATCTTCGAGGGTTCGTCAAAAGACGGGCTCTATTTTTTTATTGGGAACCGGGAACCGGAGCGTGTTGGTAAATTCAATCGTCGGCTTCGATTAAACGTTTCAATAATTTTTTTGTCTTAAATCTACTTTTCTCTTGTTGCGCCCAAAAGAAATTAGGAACTAGTAAATAGGAACAAGGAACTAGTAGTGATTAGTAAACTAGTTCCTAGTTCCTAGGGGCTGTTGGTAAATTAAAAGTGAATAACACAAGCAGCGAGTAAAACGAATTTCTCAAAACAAAAAGCCAATTTGTCATAACGAGTAGAGATGTGACGGTAATTCTTGATTCGCTGAAAAAATCTCTCGA
>JAFXTD010000034.1 GCA_017535925.1 Selenomonadaceae bacterium
AGGAATTAGGAATTAGGAATTAGGAATTAAATTCGCAAATCATTCCTCATTCCTAATTCCTCATTCCTAATTGATAAAAAGGGAGGAAATTAATATGTCGGGACATTCAAAGTGGGCTACAATCAAACGTAAAAAAGGTGCCAATGACGCCATTCGCGGCGCAATGACTACCAAAATATCTCGCGAAATCACTATCGCCGTCAAAATGGGAGGGGCTGACCCTACAGGCAACATGCGCCTTAAACTTGCACTTTCCAAAGCAAAAGCCAACAACGTCACCAAGGACAATATCAATCGCGCCATTCAAAAGGGGCTCGGTGCTTCCGATACTTCCAACTACGAGGAAATCACCTATGAAGGCTACGGTCCCGGAGGCACTGCACTCATGCTTGAAATCCTCACCGATAATCGCAATCGCACTGCCGCCAATATCCGTCATATCTTCAGCAAACACGGAGGCAACCTCGGCGAAAACGGTTGCGTCGCTTGGATGTTCAAGAAAAAAGCCGTCTTCACCGTCGATAAGGAAACCTTCGACGACGAGGACGCGCTCATGGAAATTGCTATGGACGCCGGCGCAGAGGACTTCCAAGCCGACGACGATTCTTTTGAAATTACTGCCGAACCCCAAGACTTCAACGCTATCGAAGCCGCTCTTGCTCAAAAAGGTATCGAAACTTCTTCCGCCGAAATTACTCAAATTCCCGATACCACCGTCAATCTTAATCAAAATGATTCCGAAAAATTACTCAAACTACTCGACGCCCTCGACGCCGATGATGATGTTCAAAACGTCTTCGGAAATTACGATTTAGGGAACCAGTTCAATTAGGAATTAGCTGTCAGCTGTCAGCTGTCAGGAAGGTGAAAGTCTGAAACCTGAAAGCTGAAAGCTAAAACCTGAAAGCTGAAAGCTAAAACCTGAAAGCTGAAAGCTAAAACCTGAAAGCTGAAAGTAGGAATTCGGAATTGGAAATGAAATACTTCTGCGCGCCAAAACTTAGCGTTTTCTTGCCAAACAGTAAGCCCGGTACCTTCAAAGAAAAATTCGGCGAACTCAAACCCTTAGCCGTCAAAACCACTTGCCCCGGCTTGGCTTTCGATTTTAATTGCGGCTTGCGGCTCCAAATCCCGAAAGGTAATTGGCATGTCAAAATCCTCGATTCCGACAGCGAAATTGTTTGCTTCGATGAAGATGTTTCCGATATTTTGCTCATATCTTTGGAAAAATTTGTCGTTCGTTGGCAATTCCTCCTTTGGCTCGATGGGCAATTGGTCGTCGACCATACTTTCAATCCCGAAGGTTGGCGCGTTCATTTCTGCTTCCTCCCAAGCGGCATGGGCGACCGTATCGCTTTGTTCCCCTATATGGAAGAGTTCCGTAAAAAGTGGCGTTGTAACGTCTCTTGTACCGTCGAACCTTACTTGCAAGAAATTATTCGCCTCTACTTCCCGCAAATTCAATGCTCACCAATCCCCGATGATTCTTACGCTGCTTACTTCCCCGCTCCCGGTTTCAATCCTTTATTCCTTCCCGAAGAAGGGCGTAAACTCCCGATGGAAAAATTCGGGCAACAAATTTTCGGGCTCCAACATGCTCAAAAAATAACCTACTACCCAACTAAACCACGCCAAATCATTGAGCCCTACGTCTGCATTGCCGTTCAAGCTTCCGCCACTTTCAAGACTTGGCTTTATCCCGACGGTTGGCTACAGGTCGTCGATTACCTTAAATCGCTCGGCTATCGCGTCCTCTGTATCGATAAAAATCTGCAAGAATCCAATTACGGTCTTACCGTCACTTGCCCGCCTAATGCCGAAGACTTCACAGGTAATTTACCACTCTCCGAAAGAATCAACCTCCTCGCCTATGCCGATTTCTTTATCGGGTTGCCCAGCGGACTTTCTTGGCTCGCTGCCGCTTCCGATTGTCCCGTTATCCTTATCAGTGGTATCACTCCCGCTTGGTTCGAATTCAATACTCCTTATCGCGTCATTAATCGCCTCGTTTGCTTCGGTTGCCATAACGATATTTCTCTCAAGTGGCCGCTTTTTCAATCTTGCCCCTTTCATAAAGGGACTGACCGCGCTTTTGAATGCTCCAAGAAAATTTCTCCGCGTCAAGTCATTAACACCATTAATCAACTCCGCGATGATTTGCGCTCCAATCGCTTTTCTTATTCCAATTTCATTTAGGTGATTCTTATGATTGCTCTCGGTATCGACCCCGGGTCTGCCATTTGCGGCTTCGCCTTCGCTCAAGCTCTCAACTCCCGCCTCATCCCCTTGCATTTCGGCGTTATCTCTACTCCGCACAATCTTCCCTTCCACCATCGCCTCCTTATTATCCACTCCCAACTCGACCAACTCATTTCTTCCTTCAAGCCCGACCTCTTGGCTGTCGAAAAATTATTCTTCGGCAGGAACTCCACCACTGCCATTCCCGTCGCTCATGCCAGAGGCGTTGTCCTCCTCGCCGCCGCTCTTCATAACCTCGATGTCCTCGAATTCGCTCCCAATGAAGTCAAACTCGCTGTCACCGGTTACGGGCACGCCAACAAGCAACAGATTATCTTCATGGTCTCCAAACTTTTTAACCTCAACGCTCCTCCTTCTCCCGATGACGCCGCCGACGCCCTCGCCATCGCCGCCACCGCTCTCCTCTAATTTTTTTTTCGAAAGGCTCTTTTTATGCTTGCTTTTCTTTCCGGCAAAATCAAATTCCTCTTCCCCGATGCATGTGTCCTCGATGTTCACGGTATCGGTTTTAAAATTTTCCTCGACGCCGCTTCCCGACAAAATTTATCGCTTGGTGCGCATGAAGAATTTTTTATTCATACCGCCGTTTCCGAACATGACATTTCGCTTTTCGGCATGAAGAATCAATCTGCCTTCGATTTGTTTGAATTGCTTTTGACGGTCAGCGGTATCGGTTCGAAGAGTGCTCTTGCCATTGTCTCGAAAATTTCTGCCGCCGAATTCGCTCGCGCCGTCTCCCGTCAAGACTTGAAAACTTTGACGAAGTTGCCGGGCGTCGGAAAAAAATCTGCCGAAAGAATTTTACTCGAACTCAAAGATAAAGTTCAGTCGCTCGCCGAAAATTCTTCTGCAAAAGAATTTCAACCTGCGCAGATTTTTTCAAATGCTCAAGACGAGGCGGCGGAGGCTCTGGAGGCTTTGGGCTACACGGCATCGGAAATTTCGGCGGCGTTCGAAAAAGCTCCGGAAAATTCCTCGACCGAACAGCTTGTGAAGTTTGCTTTAAAAGAATTAAATCGCTTTGCTTGAGGCAGGTGAAAAATTTTGATTAAATCACTTGAGGCACTGCGCCCGAAGAAAAGATTGTTCATCGGTCTGCTGATGGCATCTGAATTTTTGGTAGCGCTTATGCTGTACGGTCTGTGGACGATTTGTTATCCCGGACTCGAAAATATTTTTGCATACCTTCCCGCGCTTGTAGGAATATTGTTAATTTTTATATCAACGTTTTCTTTTGGCGCAGTGTTCAACATGATCTTGGCGGTCAAAGGCTTGCCGACTTTAAAATTGCTTCATCGCTACAGCTTTGCAATCATTAAAATTTTATTCCCCGTTTCGGTGCGTATCGGAAAAATTTTCGGCATAAAGCGGCGGCAGATTGAGGGTTCGTTCGTGGCAGTGAGCAATTTAATCTTCATGAAGAGCGGAATAAAAGTTCCCGCAGAAAAATTACTCGTCTTGAGCCCGCATTGCCTCCAACTTTCCTCTTGCCCTCATAAAATTACACGCGATCCCAATAATTGCAAACGTTGCGGCGGATGCAATGTCGGGGATTTGATGAAACTTGCCGACGAACTCGGCTTTACTTTTTTTGTGGCGACGGGCGGCACTTTGGCTCGGCAAGTCGTCATAAAAAATCGTCCGCAGGCTGTCTTGGCGATTGCCTGCGAACGTGATCTTATGAGCGGCATTCAAGATGTTTATCCTTTGCCCGCCGTCGGTGTTTTGAATATTCGCCCGAACGGACCTTGCTACAACACTCGCGTTGATATGGATGAAGTGCGCCGCGTTCTTGACCTTATTGTCGACAGAAAAGAGGACTGAACGTGTACGAGCCGAAGGCAAACTTGGAAGTAGAAAAGAAACTGTTGTGCTCACTGATGTTAAAAGAAGGGGAGGCGATATCGGCAGTGAGCAGAATGATAGAAGAAGAAGATTTTTATCGCCCTGAGCATAGGATGATATACGGGACGATAATGGGCTTGTATAAACAGGGAGTAAAAATCGACTTCGCGACGGTGAAGAGTGAGTTGTATGACAATGGCTTAATGGAGAAAGTAAATCGGCAATATTATGACGGATTGGAGGGAGT
This sequence comes from Selenomonadaceae bacterium, assembly GCA_017535925.1. Taxonomy (GTDB): domain Bacteria; phylum Bacillota; class Negativicutes; order Selenomonadales; family Selenomonadaceae; genus Quinella. Next base: position 4,352 of record JAFXTD010000034.1, read on the forward strand.
GGAATATACAACCGTACGAGCGGAGTATTATGCGAGGGTGGTACGAAAGAAAGCGGGATTGAGAGCGTTAATAGACGCGGGACGAGAGATAGCGGATGAGGCGCAAAGAGAGCAAGTGCCGTTCATGGAGCTGATAGACAGAGCGGAGAAGAAGATATTAAGAGTGACGGCTAAGGACAGGCGCGGAGGGCTGACGGGTCTGAAGGATATCTTGGAGGAATCGTTTGATAGGATAACGGCGCGGCTGACGGGTCAAGAGACGGGAGTATTAAGCGGGTTTGCGGATTTGGACAAGTTGTTGTGCGGATTCCAAGCGAGTGATTTGATATTATTGGCGGCGCGCCCTTCGGTAGGGAAGACGGCATTGGCGTTGAACATGGCGGTAAATGCGGCACTTCGCGGGAAGAAGATAGTGGTGTTCAGTTTGGAGATGAGCCGGCAACAATTGGGAAGCAGGATATTAAGCAGTTGGAGCGGAATAAACAGTCAAAAAATGAACAGCGGGCAATTGGAAAAAGAGGATATAACGCGGCTGTCGGAGACGGCAAACGAATTGAGCAAGTTGAAGTTGTACATGGACGACACGGCAGGGATAGGACTATTGGAAATGCGAAGCAAAGTGCGGCGTTTGCAACACGAGAGCGGCTTAGACATGATAATAATTGACTACCTGCAACTTATGCAAGGCGGTCGAGCGGAGAATCGTCAGCAAGAAATATCGGAAATAAGTCGAGGATTGAAGGCGATGGCGCGAGAGTTGAAAGTCCCGGTAATGGCATTGAGCCAATTAAGTCGGTCGGTAGAAATGCGAGCAGAAAAAAAGCCGCAATTAAGCGACTTGAGAGAGAGCGGGAGTTTGGAACAAGATGCGGATGTCGTGATGTTCCTGTATCGTGACGAGTATTACAATCGGGATGACCCGACGAACGAGAATATCGCGGAAGTGATTGTGGCGAAGAACCGCAACGGTCCCACGACGGCAGTGCGCCTGCACTTCGACAAGCTGACAATGAAATTCGGAAACTTAACGCGTGAAGTTATTGATTAGAGTTCCGAAATCAATTTATCACGAAGTTCTTTTATCGGTTTATAAAGCGCGACGTAATCCAAATCTTTTTTTGCGCGAAGTGATTCGGTGATATCGGAAAGCGGAATAAAAATGGGAGTGATGGCGAGGTTGCCGACGACACCTTTAAGTGCGTGAGCCGCCTCGAAAGCTTCTTCCAAATTACCTTCCGCGAGATATTTTTCAAGTTTATCAAAAGAATCGTTCTTGAGCCCCATGCCGAGCATTTTGAAGTAAAACTTTTCCATATTCATACAGCGGGCGAGCCCTTCTTTGGTATTAACTCCGTACTCTTGAAGCTTTTCAATCGTGAGCATAATTTTTCCTCCTTTTAAGTTGTCAGTGATTAAAAAAATAATTCCCAATTCCCAATTCCTAATTCCTAATTCCTAATTAACCTTCATTGTCGGGAAGAGAAGCACATCGCGAATGGAAGGCGAATCGGTCAAGAGCATAACCAAGCGGTCGACGCCTAACCCCAAGCCGCCCGTCGGTGGCATACCGAATTCAAGCGCACGAATAAAATCTTCATCCATGACGTGAGCCTCTTGGTCGCCTGCCTCGCGTTGTTTGAGTTGTTCCTCGAAACGCGCCCTCTGGTCTATCGGGTCATTGAGTTCGGTGAAGCCGTTCGCCAATTCTCTTCCGTAAACAAAAAATTCGAAGCGGTCGGTGACTCGCGGGTCGTCGAAATTTTTTTTGGCAAGCGGAGAAATTTCCGTCGGGTGTTGCGTGATAAAAATCGGTTGAATCAAATCGTCTTCAACTTTCGCCTCGAAGACCGCATTTAAAATTCCGCCGATACCGAATCTTTTTTCATAAGCCACGCCGATTGAATCAGCCAAAGCCCTTGCCTCGTCGACGGTCGCACATGAAAGAAAATCTTTTCCGGTTTTATTCTTGACGGCTTCATTCATACTCATTTGCGGCGTGTTCGACAAGTCAATATCGACGCCCTGATAAGTGATTTTGGTGGTGCCGAGTGCCGCTTGAGCCGCCGCGCAAACGATACCTTTGGTGACTTCGACAAGGTCGCGCCAATCGCCGTAAGCCTGATAAATTTCTACGGAAGTGAATTCGGGATTGTGGCGGACATCCATGCCCTCGTTGCGGAAGACTCTGCCCATTTCATAGACACGTTCGAAGCCGCCGATAATCAGTCGCTTGAGGTTGAGTTCGGTAGCAATGCGCAGGTATAAATCGGTGTCGAGGGCGTTGTGGTGAGTTATGAAAGGTCTTGCCGCCGCACCGCCTGCGATTGTGGAAAGCACCGGAGTAGCCACTTCCAAAAAGTCGCGTTCGTCGAGGTATTTGCGAATCGCCTTGATAATCTTGTTGCGTTTGATAAAAGTTTGGCGCACTTCGGGATTCATAATCAAATCGAGGTAGCGTTGACGATAGCGAATTTCCACATCCTTGAGCCCGTGAAATTTTTCGGGCAAGGGTCGCAAGGACTTGGCAAGCAAAGTAAAATCTTCGACACGGACGGTCAATTCGCCGCGCTTTGTCTTGAAGACCTGCCCTCGCAAGCCGATTATGTCGCCGATATCGAGGAGTTTGAATTCCGAATATTTTTCTTCGCCGAGAATATCCAACTTGAAATAAATTTGAATTGAGCCGCTCTTATCGGTCAGCGTCGCGAAAGCCGCCTTGCCGTGCCCGCGAATCGCCATGATTCTTCCCGCGATTGAAACTTCGCCCGCGTCGACTTCGCCTTCAATGTCGCCGAATTCCTTGCGAATATCTGAAGCGTGATGAGTGACTTCGAAGCGCATTCCGAACGGTTCAATTCCACGCTCGACAAAGCTTTGAAGTTTTTCTCGCCGAATTTTTATCAATTCGTTTTCGTCAATCGTTTGTTGCTGAAAATTTTTTGCCAAGAATAATTCCTCCTTTTTAGTGGTTAGAAATTACTTCCCGGTTCCTATTCTACCAGAAAAAATTCGTTTGCTCAATCAAAAAAATCCTCCGCGCTCGGCAAAGGATTCAAGCAAAAAAAAATCGCCGATAAGTCAACTCGGATTCTTATCGGCAAGCAGTTTTACGATATTTCTTTTCATAACCTTGAAAATTTTTCTGCCGTGTTCAAAATCGGAATCAATCGCGGAAACGGAAACCATCTTCACAAAAGAATCGATAGCCTTGCAAGCTTCCTCGAATTCGACAGAAAAAAATTCGCCTTCCACACGCCGCGAGGAAAATTTTTCTTGGCAAGCATTTTTGCTTTGTCCGAGCTTGACGATTTGAACGGAGCCGTCACTCATAAGCAGAACATAAACACGAGCGGCGGCGAGCTGAGCGGCACGACGATTGGGATTGACTGCGGGCGCAGGTTTGGCAACGGGAGAGGTATTCCGATTAAAATAATTGTCTTCCAAGTCTTCGAAGACTTCCCATGCTTTGTCGGTTGAAAGCATTTTTGCATGACGAGCCGCACCGCGAGCAGTCCACAAATACAAATGTTTGGTATGAGCGGGAATATCTACTTCGCCGGCGGAATCGTCTAATTCGATATCGTCGAAGTAGACGCGGAAAGCTTTAAGAACTTCGCCTTCGAGCTTGAAGTAGTGCTTGCCTTCGATAAAGCGGTCACGATTTTTGTTGAAGTTCTGCGCGATTTGCTTTGGCGTGCACGTATAATATTTGGCGAGCTGCACCGTGAGCAAAACAAGCTTATTGCTCCATTCGACGGAAACGAGGTTTTGAAAATCCATAAAAAATTCCTCCTAACTTTGAAACTCTTGACAAGGGCGAACGCCTCCGCTATAATTAGCAACATAAAGCTTTGGACGCACACCCTGCGTCGGTTATGTAAATCATTTCAGTGGTAGAATACCACAAGCGGGCGGGGGTTGTCAAGGTGAACTCTTGCCCGCGTCAAAAGGTTTTTATTTTTTTGCAAACAAAAACTCCCGCAGGAAAAGTCTTGCGAGAGTTTTCAAGCAGATGACATTCAGCGGCTGTTTCAGCAGAGCAACGATGAAACTTTACGGGAGCCTCAAGGCTTCCGATTTTTTGTTGCACTCAAAAAAATTTTTGATATAATACGCGGTGCAAGGAGGTTGTTTATTGATGGAAGTTATGCTTAAAAAATCTGAAAAGCTGATAATTCGGTTGCACGACTGTTTCACGGGCGGCTATACTCTTCCGCAATTCTGCATAGACAACGGAATAAAAAAGCCATTGTTCGTTTCTGTAAAAGAACTTATTACATTTGTATGGGAGATTCACGTACAATTCCGCTACGACAAGAGACTGGTTGCACAATTCAGCATGCTTAATCTTCCGACAAATGAGGTAACATTTACCGTAAAAAATACTGTCGGTAAAATGAAATTTACAAACTTTTCCGAAATAAATTCCGTCGACTACGACGCAATCATTTTACTCACATGCAGAAAAGTCAAAGCTCGCGGCAGAGTAATTTCGTTCACAGAGCTCACGAGTTATTTTTTCAGTAAGGTTCATGCCGAAATTCCGATACTTAATTTCTTGCAACGTTACCCTAAAGTTAAAGTATTTTACAGTATACTTCCGGTTCGAAGCAATCGTTACAAAGGGCATGAAAAATTTTTCCGAAGTCTTAAAACTCATGAATATATGGTACAAAAGATTAAAACAAGCAACGGCAAACATTTCCCGACTCCACTTGACAAATTCGGATACACAAATAAAGAATATTTGATACTTAGTGGCATGGGCGGCAGAATTACAACGAATCTTAACGGCACCACAGTCATGACAGACAATGACAATCCGTTGATACAGATTGAAAACGGAAAACGCAAGACAGCTTTTCAACCCGAGCATTTTCAAAACAGAATCTATTTTGTCGGACCGTGTCATTTTGTCGGAGCATGGGCACCTTTCGATAAGACGATTGAAAGTCATCTTCAGAAGATTCTCAACGAAAATAATTTGCCTTGGCGTGTGGAAAATGAAAGTCAGCGTTTTGCTCGCAGATATCAAGACATGTTTTACAACCTTAACAATCTTGACCCTGCGCCCGGCGATATTGTTATTCTTTGGATTACCAATAATTTACATGCAGAAAATCTTCCGATTTTAGATGTATCTGATGCCTTCGACCCGCCCAATGACTACAAAGAATTTTTTGTAACCATAGGGCATTTCAACGAACTCGGCTACAAAAGAATTGCCGAAAGATTCTTCGAACGCTTGACTGAAAATAATTTCTTCCGCGATACAGAATTTAATTATCCCGCGTTACCTCCCGCTTATCACAGATACGGTATACCTCCTCAATTCGAGGGCGGCGGCTCAAAATCTTTCGTCAATGAAGAGTTGGAGGCTTACAAAAAAACTTTACGTGAAAAGAAAGTTCAAATCGGCGCGCTCGTCATGAACTGCAACCCTTTCACACTTGGTCATTTGCACCTCGTCGAATACGCTGCGGCTCGTGTCACAAAGCTTTATATTTTCGTCGTCGAGGAGGACAAAAGCGAATTCCCCTTCGCGGACAGAATCGAACTCGTCAAGCAGGGCGTGAAAGATTTTTCCAATGTCGAAGTTTTGCCGAGCGGGAAGCTTATAATTCCGCAACAAAATTTTTCCGGCTACTTCAACAAAGCCTCGGACCAAGATGTGCAAGTTGAGTCAAGTCAAGACGTTGAAATTTTCGCAACGGAAATTGCGCCGACGCTTGGGATAACGATTCGTTTTGCCGGCGAGGAGCCCAAAGACAACGTCACGCGCCAATACAACGAAACAATGAAAGAACTTCTTCCTCGACACGGCGTTGAGTTTTGTGAAATACCTCGAAAAAATTTCGGCGACGAACCGATAAGCGCAAGCTCCGTCCGTGCGGCACTCAAGGCGGGCGACTTCGACAAGATAAAAAATCTCGTGCCCGAAACGACGCTTTTATATCTTCGCGGACGATACTCAATGACAAAATAAAAGAAAGCCCCTCCGAAATCGGAAGGGCTGATTTTTTTTCAAGCGTTGATTCAGTTGAAGATATTGTGTTTGACGCGGTCGTGTTCCTCTGATTTTTTTGCGTCGTTCCAGCGGTCGGTGGTGCCGACGAGATACAAATTATCAAATAAAGATAATTGGACTGTTCCTTGCTCCGTAGAGCGGGTACATGCAGTCTCTACATTCCGATAGATAACGTCATAGCCATAAACATGTGAACGATGTTTCTTGAATTTTGAGCGGATATGTTCAACTGTTTGTTTTGATTCGGCAGCCAGCCAACGAGCGGCGGCGGTCTGTGATTCAAAGTTTTGTGCTTCGCCGGCTTTAAACAGTGTGAGTGCTTTCATTCTGCGGCGGCGTGCCGCTTCCAAATTAGCGGAACCGATTTTGCTGATGCCGCTGTGGTCGCGATTCTTCATTTGCTCGCTTTTGGTGACGTAACGCAAATTTGTATAGTGGTTGTTTTGACTGTTGCGGTCGATATGGTCAATTTCGTAACCTTCGGGCTTTTCGCCAAGCCAACATTCGGCAACCACACGAGCAATAGGGATTCGCTTAACCTTTCCATCACGATTAATGAAAGTGAAACAATATCCTGCGGGCGAATGGTGATAATCGACGATGATTTTGTTTTGTTTCTTCGATTTCACATTGCGGAAAATACGCCCGTCCTCGCTGACTTCATACAAGAATTTAAGTGACGGTATCTTACGAAACTCGCGATTGATTTTCATAAAAATCTCCCCCGAAACTTTACACGTTATTTTTTTACTTCTGACTTCTGCCGAAGTCCGGCGCATAAAGCGGCATTTCTGCCACAGTACCACTTTGCAGGCTATCTCAAACGGGACGACCTGTGATACGGCGGATACGTTCGAACTTTTCACCGCGAGCAGTGTAGCTGACATCGACCATGCCGTCTTCGCAAAGCTTGACGTTAATGGCTTTGAGCGGCTCGGAAACTCTGCCGCGAACGTAAGCGACGTAATTGGCAGCCTCTTCGCGCGTGGCGTCGTCAATGCCCGTGAAGTTTACTTTCACTCCGTCAACAATCATAATAAATCACTTCCTCAAATCAATTTTTTTATCCTCAGGCAAATCGAGAGTGCGAATCGGGAACGGAATATTAATTCCCTCCGCGTCGAAACGTTTCTTGATTGCCTTAATGAATTCGTGCTTCAAAAGATATTGATTGGTAAAAGTTTGAACATGCATGACCGTGTTGAAGTCAATTGACGAATCATTGAAGGCTTGATAGCGGACGACAGGCGCAAGTTTATTTCTGTCGACGCCTTCCGAATCAAACATCGGTTGGTAGCCGTCGATTTTAATTTGAAGTTCGCGGGCAACCTCAATCGTCACGCGCTCAACCAATTCCAAATCGCTTTCATAACCGACGCCGATTGGCACGACAACAATAATATCGTCACGCGGCTGTGAATAATTCGACGTGACGGAGCCGGCGATAATTTTGTTCGGAATGACGACGACGCTGCCTTCATTGGGCGGCATGACGGTGATATATCGCCAATTAATATCGGTGACGCGCCCTTCGTCGCCGGTGGAAAGTTTAATGTAGTCGTTGACGCGAAATTGTTTTGAGATGATAATTTGCAAGCCCGAAAAAATATTTTCCAAAGTCTCCTTCAAGCCGAGACCAATCGCCATACTGCCGACACCCAATGTCGCGATAATCGGCGCGATTGAAATTTCAAAGTAATCCAGAATAATCAGCACGCCCGAAGCGTAAATCGCCACGCGAAAAATCGTATCGAGCAACGTCGATTGTGTCATGTCGCTTGTATCGGAAAATTTCATGCGTATAAAGCCCGAAAGCGTCCGTTCACAAACTCGCGTGATTGAATAGACGATGACCGTAAACAGAATGTAAGAAAAAATTTTTTCGAGCCCCGCAGGCAAATTTGAAGTCGTGACGACCCAATAAAGACCGGTAACCATGCAAAGGGAAATCGGCACGCCTTTCATTGCGCGGAAGAAAATTTCCGCAAGCTCCGATTCGCTTGCCTTCACATGACTTGCAAGTTTTTGTGTCAGCAGTTGATTGAGCGCAACGCCGACGAACAACGCGAATATCAAAATGCAAGCCGGTACGATTAATTTTTCTCCCAAAGCCCACCAATCGATATGTTGAAAATATTCCAAACAAAATTCCTCCTTAAAAAATCACATTAACCATTTTAACAAACGAATTATGCCCGGCTTTGCATTTTTCCTGTGCGCCGAAACATTTTTCCGGATTTCGATTTCCGCACGATTGTTTTTATAATATTCTTGACATACTCCCCACGCCTAAAGGCGGGGGATTCTGCTATCATAAACCAATGCCTCAAAAGAGAGGTCTTACAAGGTCTCCTGCAAGGGTCGATGCCCCAACCCATATTCTAAAATATTCATCGCGGCGTTTTTGTCCCTGTCGTGTTTATTTCCGCAGTTTGGGCATTTCCATTCACGAACGTTTAAATCCTTAACTGCAGGATTTTTTTCTCCGCAACAGTGACATATTTGACTGCTTGCAAAATATCTGTCTGCTTCAACGACATTTACATCAAACTTTGACGCCGTGTACTTCAAAATATTTACAAATTCACTGAACGCCAAATCGCCAATCTTTTTTCCGTATAACCTTTGCATTCCTTTTAAATTTAAATCCTCTATGCAAATGGTTTCATACTCCAAACAAAGCCGACGTGCTAATTTAAAATGGAAGTCGTGGCGTTGATTGAAGGTTTTTCTGTATAATCTCGCAAGGTTTAAAACTGCTTTTCGCCGATTGTTTGAATTTTTCTCTTTGCGTGAAAGATTTTTGCAAGCTTTTTTTATCGCGGTTGAATTTTGCGCAAAAAACAATGGACTGATTACGTCTTCCCCATCCGACGCCGTTAAAAATTTCTTTAAACCAAAGTCGAAACCGACTCTTTTACCTGTTCGCGTTTCAACTACAAATTTTTTTGCGTCCGTGACTATGCAGACATAAAAATCGCCCAAACTGTCGCGCTTTATCGTTACCGTTTTGACTTTGCCGCTTATTCTTCGTGACCTGAAATAGCGATAATTTTGTCCGTTTACTTTTAAAGTGTAGGTGTTCTCGTCTAATTTCCAACCCGCTTTTTGTTTAAGTGTGAATGATTTATACCGGCTCACCTTCTTAAAATTTGGCGGTGAACACCTGACTTTACGTTTTAAGTTGGCAAAAAATAACTGAAAAGCCCTGTCTATTCTGTCGGTTATATTTTGAACCGCTTGTGAGCCTATTTCTTTGATATAACTGAATTTAGGTATTTTCTTAAGCTTAACAAGATGTTTCTGCAGATAATTTTTATTTAAGTATTTGCCAAAAATCTTGTAGTAGCGTTTATGAAGGGCAATGCAATGATTGTAGATGAGACCTGCCGCATTTATTTGTTTATGGAGTTTCTCATTACGTTCAGAGTTATACAATTTAAAGCGGTAGGTCTTCATTTTAATCACTTCCTTATTCCGAAAAGATTTTACGTAAAAGATTTTTATCACGAATGTCGCCTTTCACGCCGATATAATTTTCGTGGCAAAATTCATCAGGTTCTCTGTCTATGCTTACGCAAAAATTTCCGTCGTTCAATAAATCTTGCTTAAGTATGCTCCCGAAAAAACCTGCGCCGCCCGTGATTAAGTAAGTATTCATTAAAATTATTATACTCTCCTCTATGCTGTTTTGAAAAAATTTTATGGTTAATATATGATTTTCCAAAGGAGTTGGTATTATGAACGAAATTTTAATCGAAGGAAAAAGATTGCGCCTCAGGCGGGCGAACATGACCGATTTGAATTATATCATGACGTTGCAGTATGCGCCTGAAAATCTGAAATTCATTGTGCCGTTCGACAAAGCCTACCACAGCGAAATTATAAATTCGGATGGTTCGGAAAAGCTTGACGTGATTATCGAGGAGCTTGACACCGGACAAGCCGTCGGATATTTCATGTTGCGCACAATGGATAAGCCGTGCATTGAATTTACGCATGTGATAATCGGGCGCAAACGTCTGGGCTACGGGCGCGAGGCTCTGAAACTTTTGCTCAAGTGGTCGTTTGAGATTAAAGATTTTCATCGCGTGTGGATTGACTGCAAAGACTACAACAAAATCGCGTTGCGGCTCTATGAAAGTTTGGGTTTCGTCCGCGAAGGTTTTCTGCGTGAGATACTTTTAACCGACGGCGTCTACGAAAATTTAATCGTGTTGGGAATGCTCGACAATGAATATTTTTTACTGCAGGAAAGATAAATTTCATCTTGAGGAAAAAATTATCCCTCGCAACCCGCGAGGGATTTTTTATCGTGTCGAAAAATTTTTATACAGCCTTAGCCAAATCCTCGCCGAGCTTGCGGCAATCTTCAAGGGCAGTATCATCGGGAGCATTTTCTGCAATCACGCTGCCGACAAATTTCGCGCCCGCCTCTTTGGTGCGTTCAGTCCAATTTTCCATCCACTGTCCGCCGCCCCAGCCGTAGCTGCCGAACAAGCCGACGGGCACGCCGTTAAGTTTGGTCTCTGCTTCGGTGAAGAAAGGCTCGAAAGAATCTTCTTCCAAGACCTCGTCGCCCATAGCCGGGCAACCGAACAGGAAGCCGTTATAATCCGCCATGTCAGCTGCGTTGAAGTCATCGACCGTGAACACTTCGACTTCTGCGCCCGCCTCTTTTGCGCCTTCTGCTACGGCGTTCGCCATTTCCTCTGTGTTGCCGGTGCCGCTCCAAAACACGACCGCGATTTTACTCATCGGGAATCCCTCCAAAAAATTTTACTCTAAGCCGCGCCAATATTAACACAGCCGCTTAAAGCCGTCAATAAATTTGCCAAGATAAATTGCGCAAAGTTCGAAAGGGTTGTATAATCCCGCTAATGCAATTCTAATTTTCGGAGGGAGATTGAATGAGAGAGTTGCTCGCACGAATGCACGAGTGGATGTCGCGATACATGAAAAGTTTTTATTCGGACGACGCTCAAGTTCAGCAGGGAATTTTAATCAAGGAGAAGCATACGGGCTACGTCACGGCAAATTGTGTGGAGCTTGCCAAGTTTTTGAAGTTATCGACGCACGACACTCATCTTGCCGAAATTATCGGATTGTTTCATGACGTGGGGCGCTTCCGCCAATACAGCATTTACAAAACTTTCAACGACGCCGATTCCGAAGACCACGCCGACCTCGCGCTCAAAGTCATTGACGAGTTGGATTTTTTTAAGGAACTCACCGCCTCCGATTATGACCTTGTGAAGTTCGCGATTCAAAATCACAACAAGAAGACAATTGCGCCGACCGACGACGAACGAAAACTTTTATTTGCCAAGCTGATTCGCGACGCCGACAAGCTGGATATTTATCGCGTGCTGGAACCTTTCCTCGCGCAAGAAAACGTCGACAAAATGCCGCAGTTCATAAAGTCGAGAGGAAACTTGGTTGCCGAAATCAGCCCCGACTTTGTAGAAAATTTCGTGACGGGCGAACAAGCCGACTACACCAAGATACGCACCAACGGCGACAGAAAAATCGTTCGGCTCATGTGGATTTACGACGTTAATTTTTCTTGGACAATGAAAAAAATTGTCGAGCGCGGCTACATTGAAAAAATCGTTTCCAATCTGCCACCGGACGAGCGCGTTGCCGAAGGTGTTCGCCGCTTGAGACTTCACGTCGAGGAGAAACTTTCCGAGGTAATGTAATGGATAATGAACAGTATCGAAATTTAATGTGGCACTTGCTTTATGTCGAAAGCCTTATGGAAAATGGTTCCGACGCGACTTCTTCGGAGGCTTGCGAATGCCCGATATGCAAATCGAAATTGCGCGCCTATCTTCCCGCCGGAGTAAATCCTCGTCCCAATGCAATGTGTCCGAATTGCAGCTCACGGGAGAGGCATCGGGCGTTGTGGCTTTTAATGCAAAAGCTTAATTGGCACAAACAAGGAATGCGTGTCCTGCACTTCGCGCCGGAGCCGATATTTTATCAGTTGTTTTCGTCGTTCAAGGACACTGACTATTGGCCTGTCGATTTAAATCCTGAAATGCCCGGTATCAGAAAAGTTGTTGATATAACGGATATTCCTTTCGAGGATAACAGTTTCGATTTGATAATGTGCACTCACGTTTTGGAGCATATTCCCGACGACAGAAAAGCCATGCGCGAACTTTATTGAGTGCTCAAACCGAAGACGGGCATTGCTTTTTTGAACGTGCCGATTTTTAACATTCCGCAGACGTTTGAAAATCCCGAAATAAATACGCCCGAACTTCGCTTGAAATATTACGGGCAAGCCGACCACGTCAGAGCTTACGGTCTCGATTATCCTCAACGATTGGGCGCGGCGGGTTTCAGCGTTCAGCTTTTTACAATGGAAAATACCGGTGAAAAAACTTTAAGGCGATACGGCTTGGATAAAAACGAGAAAATTTTTTTGTGCAGGAAGGAGTAACTTGATGATAAATTTTGTGCAGCAGGAGATTGAATCAGATTTAAAGGCAGGCAAGTACGGCGACGGAATTCACACGCGCTTTCCGCCCGAACCCAACGGCTATTTGCATATCGGTCACGCAAAATCGGTTTGCTTGAATTTCGGGCTTGCACTTCACAACGGCGGCTTGTGCAATTTGCGTTTCGACGACACCAACCCGACCAAAGAGGAAGTTGAATTTGTCGATTCGATTCAAGAGGATATTAAGTGGCTCGGCTTCGATTGGGGCGACAGAAAATTTTTCGCGTCAGATTATTTCGGCAAGCTTTACGATTTCGCGGTTGAGCTTATCAAACGCGGCTTGGCTTACGTCGACGACCTAAGCGCGGAGGAAATTCGGGCTTATCGCGGCACATTGACTGAACCCGGCAAGGAAAGTCCTTATCGCAATCGCAGCGTCGAGGAAAATTTGGATTTGTTTACGCGCATGAAGGACGGCGAATTTCCCGACGGCTCAAAAGTTTTGCGGGCGAAGATTGACATGGCGAGCCCGAACATCAACATGCGCGACCCCGTCATTTATCGAATCACGCGGGCAACTCATCATCACACGGGCGACGCTTGGCTGATTTATCCCATGTACGATTTCGCACACCCGCTTGAAGACGCGATAGAAAATATTACGCACTCGGTTTGCACGCTTGAATTTGAAGACCACCGCCCGTTTTACGATTGGCTGTTGGATTCTTTGGGCTTCGACCCGCTCACGCGCCCGCGTCAAATTGAATTCGCTCGCCTCGACTTGACCAACACAATCACAAGCAAGAGGAAACTCCGTCAGCTTGTCGAGGAAAATTACGTTCGCGGCTGGGATGATCCTCGTATGCCGACTCTTTGCGGCTTGCGCAGAAGAGGTTTCACTCCGGCAGCGATTAAAGATTTTTGTGAACGTATCGGCGTCGCCAAGTCAAACAGCGTCGTCGATATTGCCATGCTTGAGCACTGCGTCCGCGAAGACCTCAACGAAAACGCCGACAGAGTTATGGCTGTCCTCGACCCGCTGAAAGTTGTCTTAACTAACGTCGACGAAAATTCCGTTGAGTACTTGACGGCGGAAAATCATCCCAAACGCGGCGGCAATCGTTTCGTTCCTTTCACGAGAGAAATTTTTATCGAACGCGAAGATTTTATGGAAGATGCTCCGAAAAAATTTTTCCGACTCAAGCCCGGCGGCGAGGTTCGTCTCAAGCACGCCTACATCATCAAATGCGAAGAAGTCATTAAAAATTCTGCGGGCGAAGTCGTCGAGTTGCATTGCACAATTGACCCGACAAGCAAATCGGGCGGCGCGACTGCCGGCAGAAAAATCAAAGGCACGATTCATTGGGTCAGCGCGAAGTTTGCCTTGCCTGCCGAAGTCAGATTGTATGATTATCTTTTGACGACCGACGCCGACGGCAACTTGCCCGAAGATTTTATCGCCGCGCTCAATCCGAAATCTTTAATCGTCAAGCAGGCGTTGATTGAACCTTCCGTTCGTTGGACGGCGGCGGGAAGTCATTATCAATTTTTGCGCTTGGGATATTTTGTCGTCGACCCGGACACCACCGCCGATAAATTGGTTTTCAATCGCGTCGTCGGCTTGAAAGACACTTGGGCAAAAGTCAAAAATAAATGACGGGAGAAGACATTATGAAAAAAAGCAACCGCGAAATTTTTTCCGATATATACGCTAACGGCGGATGGTATAAGCCGCCTGATCCGGAGGAAAAATTCGGTTCGGGCAGAGGTTCTCACGACGAAGAAATTATTGTTCCTTATATCAATACGCTGATTCCGTTGTTGACGAATAATAACATTCGCAATATCGTTGATTTGGGTTGCGGCGACTTTTGGATTATGCGTCATGTGCTTGGTGCTCTTTCCGAAGCAGGCTACAATTTTTTCTACACGGGAATTGACGTCGTCGAGGATTTGGTAATTTATAATGCCGCTCGTTTTAAACATCCCGCCATTAAATTTCTTTGTATGGACGCCGCCGCTGATGATGAGCCTTTGCCCGACGGTGAGCTGTTGATTATCAGGCAAGTACTTCAGCATCTTTCCAACGCTGACGTAAAAAAAATTTTGAGCAAGACGAAAAAATTTAAATTCGTTCTCATAACGGAAAGCATTTACGATGCGCCCGACGCCGTTCCCAACATTGACAAGCAAGCTGACAATCAAACCAGAGTTCATTTAAAATCCGGCGTTTATCTCGAACATGCTCCTTACAATTTCAAAAACATAGTTCATTTGCTTAAGGTTAAGGGCGGTGTTTTGGGAAATATACAAAGCACGATTAGAACCGATTTGATAATAAATTAAGGAGATGACAGCGTTGCCGAAAATTCCGAAGGGCTTGACCGATAAAGACATGGTAAAAAATTACGTCGAGGAAGAGACGATTGAACAGCAACTTTTAACCGCGGCGAAGAAAGCCGAAAAGTTGCGCATGATAGCCGAAGCGGAGGCACCACCCGCGCCGCTTGCAAAGGCAGGCTTCACGCCCGAACTCACCGATAAACTCGGTCGCGAACTCCTTGCGCTGAAGATTGAACTTTCAAATGCTGGTGTCAAAAGTTACAACTTCAAAATAAAACGTGACGGCGAAAAAATAACCTTAACCGTCACGGACAAAAAACTTTTTTGAAACGCTTTGACAATTCACGAGCCGAATAAAATCGAAACCCGGTCGCACAATTTAGCTTTCAGCTTTCAGGATTTTAATTCCTAATTCCTAATTGTAAAGATTGCGCTTGTTACAAAAAATTTTTTGACCGAAAAATTTTTGAGGGGAAGGTAATTTAATGGACACTATGACTTACGTGGCGATTGCGATTTTCGTAACCGCCTACGCGCTGATAATTTCCGAAAAAGTTCACCGAACCGTTGTCGGACTTTTCGGCGCAATGCTGATGATTCTGCTGGGGATTATCGACCAAGAAACTGCAGTGCACCACATCGACTTCAACACAATCGGGCTTTTAATGGGCATGATGATTGTCGTCAACATCACAAGCGAAACGGGGCTGTTCAATTTCTTGGCGATATGGGCTGCGAAAAAAGTTAAGGCTCAACCCGTCGCTCTGCTTGTTGCATTGAGCACATTAACTGCCGTTTGTTCCGCGCTCCTCGACAACGTGACGACCGTCCTTTTGACCGTGCCGATAACTTTCAACATCGCCGCGCAACTGAAAGTCGACGTGAAACCGTTCCTCATGGCGCAGATTATCAGCTCAAATATCGGAGGCACCGCAACGCTTATCGGCGACCCGCCAAACATCATGATAGGCTCGGCTGTCGGTTTGAGCTTCGGCGATTTCGTCCTCAACATGACGGGTGTCTCGATTTTAATCTTCGTCGTGACTGTCGGGCTGTTAGTCATGATTTACAAAAACGATTTGCACACGAAGCCCGAACTTCAAGATAAAGTCATGCGCCTCAACGAACACGAACAAATTACCGACCACCTGCTCCTGAAAAAATGCTTGTTCGTCTTGGCGATAACGATAAGCCTGTTTGCGTTTCACGGAATGCTCGGTCTCGAATCGGCAACGGCGGCTCTCACCGGCGCAAGTTTGCTTTTGCTGATAACTTTCTCTCACAACGAAGAAATGATTGCCAAAATGTTGAGCAAAGTCGAATGGCTTGCAATATTCTTCTTCGGCGGGCTGTTTATTCTCGTCGGCGCGCTGGTTGAAACCGGCGTTATCAAAATGCTTGCGCAAGAGGCAATGGAAATTACCAAAGGCGACTTGACTTTCACCGCGATAGTTATCATTTGGATGAGCGCGATTGCCTCCGCGTTTATCGATAATATTCCGTTCGTTGCGACGATGATTCCGCTGATTAAAGATATGGGAGCAATGGGCTTGACGAACCTCGACCCGCTGTGGTGGAGCTTGGCATTGGGTGCTTGCTTGGGCGGCAACGGAACTTTAATCGGCGCGTCGGCTAACGTCGTCGTTGCCTCGATGGCGGCTCAACGCGGGCGTGCAATTTCTTTTATCGGCTTCATGAAAGTTGCCTTCCCGCTGATGATTCTTTCGATAATTATTTCAACCGCCTACATTTATCTGCGTTACTTGTAAAAAAATTTTAAGGTCGGCAGGCTCGAAAGAGTTTGTCGACCAATTTTTTTGGAGGTTATCATGAAACTTTATCCCGATTCGAAAGTTTATATCTTCTGCCCCGGCAATTATGCCGGCGGCGGTCCGGAGCTCTTGCATCAACTTGCTTCCGCGCTCATTTCTTTCGGTGTGGAGACTTACACGGTTTACGGTGCCATGACTAAAGGAATTTTTAATCCCGAAGACCCCGTTCATGACGCTTACAAAAAATATCATGTGCCGTACACCGTTCAACTGGAAGATAATTCAAAAAACGCGATAATTATTCCCGAAACCATAACTTACGAACTTTACGGCGGGAAAAAATTCGCCGAGTGCTTTGGTGGATGAGCGTCAACAATTACTTGGAGAATATTACAGACCTCGTTCAAAGTTGTTTGAAAGAGCCGCTTGGAAACCCCATGAAAAAATTTTTTACCTTCGGCAAAGAGGACAAAGATATTGAACATTGGGTTCAATCGGAATATGCGCGTCAATTCGTCCAACTCAACGGCGTGCCCGAACATAAAATTTACATGGTTGAAGATTATCTCAATCAAGCGTTCCTCAGCCGCGCCGCGCAGATTGACTTGACTGCCAAGAAAAATTTCGTCACGTTCAATCCGAATAAAGGCTTTGAAGTCACGCAACAGCTTATGAAACTTGCGCCCGACATTGTTTGGCGACCGATTCAAAACATGACGCCCGCGCAGGTTCAAAATCTTTTGGCTAAGGCGAAAGTTTACATAGACTTCGGTGAATTTCCCGGCAAGGACAGGATTCCTCGCGAAGCCGCACTTTCAAATTGCGTCGTGATAACCGGCAGGCGAGGTGCCGCCGCAAATGACGTTGACATAAACATTCCCGCCGAGTTCAAATTCGGTATGCAAACAACGCTTCAAGACATCGTCAAAAAAATTCGCGAGGTCTTTGAAAATTTTGAGCGCGAACTTGATAAGCAAAAAGCCTTTCGTGACAAAGAACTCAACGCGCAAAAAAATTTTATCGCGGAAGTTGCTGACGTGTTTAAAATAAAAAATTTCCCGCCGCCGAGTGTCGCGTTTATTCAAGGCGTACAGGAAAAAAGTTTTCTGCTTGTTCAAGAATTGTTTCAGAGCAAAGACTTTACTCCGAAATTTATTGTTGATGACGTATTGGCAATGACGGAAATTTTCGACGAACTTATTTGGCGCGAACAGAAACGAAATTATCTGCGCGTCGGAAAAAATTTTATCGAGATAATCACGCGGGACGACGCAAAGTTTTTGTACTTGGAAGGGCGCATAAAAAGATTTGCGTTGCTTGAGCCGACGGACACCGAGCTTGACGAGGTGAAAAATTTTTACGAGGCGAATGATTCGGACGTTTTGATTTTCAATCGCTGAAAATTTTTTGTTGGAAGACCTCGCGCATTTCCTCCGATTGAAAAACTTCTTGCGCCTTGCCGATTTTTAAAACCTTTTTGTTAAGCAAAATCACTTTGTCGGCGAAACGCTCAATCATTTCCAAATCGTGAGAGATTAAAAGTATCGCCATATCTTCCGCCGCTTTGAGTTCGGCAACAAGTTCGTAAAAAATTCTCATGCCGATTTTGTCGACGCCGCTTATCGGTTCGTCAAGCAAAAGCAAATCCGGCAACGGGTCGAGTGCAAGAGCCAATAAAATTCTTTGCAACTCGCCGCCCGATAACGCCCCCAATCTTCGGTAGATTAAGTGTTCAGCTTTGACACGCCGAAGATTTTTTATTACGCGCTCGTGAATGAACTTTGAACTGCAAAGCCACACGGGTCGCCACGTCAGGCACGCCATGAACAAATCCAAAACGGTCGTCGGGCTTGTCGCGTCGAATTTCAAAGTTTGCGGAACGTAGCCGATAATCGGGCGGAGGTGTTCGCCCTTTGCGTCGAAGTAATTCAACTTGCCGGCGTGATTGACTTCGCCGAGTATCGACTTTAAGAGCGTGGACTTGCCCGCGCCGTTCGGTCCGATTAAAGCAGTCAGCTCGCCGCAATGAATCGTGAAGTTCACGTCTTCAAAGATAATCAGTTCTCCGACCTTGACGGAAAAATTTTCAATCTGCGTCGTGCAGAGTTTTGATTGAGTGTGTTTCATTTCATATTAACGTTTATTGATTGGTAATTGGAAATTGGGAATGGCAGAAGACACTTCAAAAAAATTTACCAACAGCTCCTAATCAAGCTTGTCATTTGTTGACTCGATTTAATCTTCGATAATGTAAGCCTTGAGAATTTCGCCGTAGTAAGCGACGTGCGGCTCGGAGTGCGCGGTGTTCGGCATGTAAAATTTTCCGAAGCGGGCGTTGATGTTTTTAATCGGTTGCTCTTGACTGAAGACGACGCGGCATTCCAAAGTCAAAGGCAGTTCTTTAATCGCGGGCGGACGAACTGTTTCCGCCTCGACCAAATGAACGCCTGCCTTAGCCAACTTATCAATATCGCGACCCGATTTACTGCCGCACAAGCCGACAGCCTTAGCCGCCTCTTTGGAAAATTTTTCGCCGTAGGGAACGCAGATTGTGAATTCGCCCGTGCGTTCAATCAATTCGTAAGTGAATCTCGACGTGCGAACGTAAGCCGCGAAAATCGGAACGCCCCACTCAATGCCGAGCGTGCCCCAGCCGATTGTCATGGCATTGACGCAATCTTCAGCCTCGCTCGTCAAAAGAATTCCTCCGGGCAACGCCTTAAAAATTTCGCCCGCGTAATCGAACGGATTAATTTCCTTCTTCAAAACAATTCCTCCCATCTGTTTGTCAACGGCAATTTTAATATTTTTATCTTGAGTTGTCCAGGCGGAAGGCTTTTCGATTTTATTATCGAAAATATTTTTTCAGATAAAATTCCGGATATATTTAATTGACAAGAAAGAGGAACAACAATTATAATACACAAAGCAACACAAAAAATTTTTTATTTGATAAGGAGATGAGGAAATGTTCAAACGAACGCTTGCCGCCATGCTGATTTTGGCGGTGACAATCTGTTTCGGCGTCAAGGTCGACGCTGCCGACGCACGCCACACCAAAGACGATCAGTGGCTTATCTACATGTACATTTGCGGCACGGATCTCGAAGAAAGCGGGGCGGCGACCAACGATATCTTTGAAATGCAAGATGTTGACTTGCCGCCGAATGTCAAAGTTTTGATTTACGCAAACGGCGCGATAAATTGGAAACACGGTTTGATTGAAAGAAAAGGACCGGGCGTTTATCTGTATCATTCGGGCGGATTGTCGAAACTCTCAAGTTGGAAAGCAGACATGGGCAAACCCGAAACGTTGAAGAAATTCCTCAAATTCGGCGAAGAAAATTTTAATATCGACCGTAGAATTTTAATCCTTTGGGATCATGGCGGCGTGAACGGTATTTGCTACGATTTTGCCTTTGACAACACTTCCAAGCCCGAAAGATTTCATCACTTAACTTACGACGACCTCAACAAGGTTTTTGCAAGCGTTTACGGTCATTCAAACAAAAAGCCTTTTGAGCTGATAGGATTCGATGCTTGTATGACCGGCTCTTACGAATTGGCGAACAGCATTGCCGATTACTCGCGATACATGGTCGGCTCGGAACCTTCCACACCCGGTGCCGGCTGGTACTATACGTATTGGATTGGAGAATTGGCAAAAAATCCTGCCATGAACGGTGCCGCTATCGGGCGAGCTGTTTGTGACGGCAATATGGCATATTACACAATAACCGACAAGGAAACCGGCGGCTACGGCTCAAAAATCAGTGCATATTCACTAATCGACCTTTCAAAAATGCCCGACCTTCGCAAAGCTTACGAGAAATATTTTTCAGAGGCAAAAAATCTTTCCATCAATGAAAGAGGCTTTAGCGGCAAGTTTGCTCGTGCTGCTTCCGGCGGAAATGCAGAAAGATATTCGGATCGGTATACGGATTTGAGTATTCTCGCCGAAAATACCTCAGCCATTTTGCCTGAAGCTTCTGCCGAATTAATTTCCGCGCTTAACGAGGCAGTTGTCCACAATCAAGGCGGCTCATATCTGCGCGGCAAAGGAATTTCGACTTATTATCCTTACGTCTTGGACGAGTTCGGCACTTTCTTAACGCAAAAATCCACGCCAAGTGCTCAAAAAAACCTATACAAAAATCTGCTTAAGCTTGACGTATCGAATTTATCCGGACTTCCCATTAATGAAAATTCAGACGGAAACGGCTTTATACAACTTACTCCGGAACAGCTGGAAAATGTTTCCAACGTCGAATGCGTGATAATGCCTTGGGTCGAAGGGGGCGATGAGTCTTTCGGCTTGGAAAATACAGGTTTTGTTATCCTCCCCTCCGATACACATTTAAAACGGGATTGGGACTCCGGAACATTTACGGAAAACTTTTCTTGGGGCGGTCAGCCGACAATAGACGGGCACAAGATAACCATGAAACTGATAACCGAAAAAATCCTGCCGCCCGAAAATGACGGGACTGATGAGGAAGCCTTCCGTGATTACTATGAAGTTCCGATTTATTGGAGCGGCAAAAGACAATATACGGATGAAAACGGCGAAGCAGCAGTTAAGACATTGCGGGGACCTTGTAATCTTCTGGTCGCTTATGAGTGGGCAACGAAAAATTGGAGAATATTTGGCATAGGTTCTGATGTTGAAAACGGCATGGTTCGTCAAATGAATATTTTCCTTAAACCCGGCGACATTATAGTTCCGAGATTCGACGCGCTGATTTCCACCGGCAACAACCTGTCCTATAAATCAACCTATGGTGAACCGTTCGTCTACAGAGAATTTTCAAAGCTGGATTTTCCACACTTTGAAAAAGGAACTTACGCTTACATGTTCAGTTTCACTGCGCCAAACGGCAACGCTGTAAACTCGTCGTATATTTTAATCAACGTTGATGAAAACGGAAACATTACCAGAGATTTCTCGAAAGAATAAATAAACGTTCGCATAAAAAAATTTTCCCCCGCCAAAATCGGCAGGGGATTTTTTTTTACGTCATGAAATTATTTTTTCGACTTGATGTAATTTATGAGACCGCCCGCGTTTGCAATCTCTTGAACGAAAGGCGGCAAGGGGTGCGCGTGGAAAGTGTCGCCCGTCGTGAGGTTTTCAATCGTGCCCGTGTCGGTGTCAATCTTCAAAACGTCATCGGCAGAAATTTTTTCAACGTCGTCACCAATCTCCAACAGCGGCAAACCGATATTGATTCCGTTGCGATAAAAAATCCTCGCGAAGCTCGCGGCAATGACGACGGGAATTCCCGAAGCTTTGATTGCAACGGGAGCATGTTCGCGACTGGAACCGCAACCGAAATTTTTTCCGCCGACCATGATGTCACCCGCTTTGACGTTCGCGGCAAAAGTTTCGTCGATGTCAACCATGCAGTGCTTAGCCAATTCGGCAGGGTCGAACGTGTTGAGATAGCGTGCGGGGATTATAACGTCGGTGTCGATGTTGTCACCGTAACGCCAGACTTTTCCTTCAAGCTTCATTCCTAATTCCTCATTCCTAATATTCATTAGCTTTCAACTGTCAGCTGTCAGACTTTTCATTCCCAATTACCAATTCCCAATTCCTAATTGTTAAAAGCCTCCTCAGGCGTGGAAATTTTTCCCGTGATTGCACTCGCCGCCGCAACGAACGGACTCGCCAAATAAACTTCGCTGTCGACGTGACCCATGCGCCCGCGGAAATTTCTGTTGGTCGTCGAAACGCAACGTTCGCCCGCGCTCAAAATGCCCATGTAGCCGCCCAAGCACGGTCCGCAAGTCGGACAACTTACGACACAGCCCGCGTCGATAAAAATATCAATCCAATGGCAACGCATTGCCTCTTTGTAAATTTCTTGACTGCCGGGAATGATTATACAACGAACATCGGGATGAATTTTTTTGCCGCGAAGAATTCCCGCCGCAATTCCCAAATCCTCAAGGCGACCGTTTGTGCACGAACCGATAACGACTTGATTGATTTTAATTTCGCCGAGGGAGTCGACGGGCTTTACGTTTTCGGGCAAGTGCGGCAAGGCAACGACGGGTTTCAATTCGCTCAAATTAATTTCGACGGTCGAGGAATATTTTGCACCTTCATCAGCGGCGACCGGCTCAAAAGATTTTTTCACACGACGCGAAACATAAAGCTCGGCAATGTCGTCGAAGGGGAAGACTCCCGCCTTTGCACCCGCCTCAATCGCCATGTTGGAAATCGTCAAGCGGTCGGTCATTGAAAGTTCGGCAACGCCTTCGCCCGTGAACTCCAACGCTTTGTAAAGTGCGCCGTCCACTCCGATTTTTCCAATCAGCGTGAGGATAACGTCCTTGCCGCAAATATTTTTCGGCTTCTTGCCCGTGAGGTGAACGTTAATTGCTTCGGGGACTTTGAACCAAGCTTTGCCCGTTGCAAGTCCGACAGCGAGGTCGGTTGTGCCGACGCCGGTCGAGAAAGCGTTGACTGCTCCGTAAGTGCAAGTGTGGCTGTCCGCGCCGATAATCAACATGCCGGGCGCGACGATTCCGAATTCGGGCAGGATAACATGTTCAATGCCGACGCGCCCCTGTTCGTAGTAGTGAACGATTTTATTTTTGCGGGCGAAGTCTCTCATAATCTTTGCGAGGTCTGCGCTCTTTATGTCTTTGGCGGGTTGGAAGTGGTCGGGTATCAGCGCGATTTTGTTTGCGTCGAAGACAGGGCGTCCGATTTTTTCAAACTCTTTGATTGACGGCGGACCCGTCACGTCGTTTGCCATAACCAAATCCAAATCGCAAATGACCAGTTGCCCCGCCTCGACGCTGTCAAGTCCCGCGTGTCGTGCGAGGATTTTTTCGCTCATTGTCATGCCCATGTTATCACTCTCCTAAAATTTTTACTTAATCGTTTCGGGCGCGTATCGCCTCTGAATTTCTCTGAAGACCGTGCCCGGTGTCGTCATGTCAATTTGAGATTTCCAATTCAACTTGTTGAGGAAGTTGCCTTGTAAAATTCTGTCGAAGGGATAAGCTGCGTAAGGCTCGTTTAAGTGTCTCGACAGCGTCCAAGTTTCCGCGTTGTTAATCGGCACGGCATCGAATTCTTTTCGAACGAAAGGAATATTTTCGTAAGCCAAATCCATCGTAAAATCTATGAGAACATAATCAATCAGTTCATCGAAGTCGCGCCAGTAATCGTTAAGAAATTCTTTTTCAAAAACAAACAGAGGATTGTGTCGAACAGCCGCGCCTTGAATGAAGCCTGCCCAACGCGCATAAGAAATGTAACAGTTGAAAAATTTAACAAAAGGATTCAACGGGTTTTTATCATGATAATATTTCTGCGTGAAGTAAGGCATTTGCCAAAAGTCTTTGTGATTCTCCAGCGGCTCGGTAACCAAAATCGTAGCGTCAAGCCACAAGCCTCCGTAACGTTCCAAAAGATTTACGCGCAGGATGTCCGAAAAATGCGTCCGTGTGATTTTGCCGGCTTTGAACTTGTCCAAGACATGCGGAGGAAGGTCGACGTACTTTGAAAAATTTTGCTCGTCAATGAAAACGATTTTGTAATGCCCCGCGTTTTGCTTGAGCGAATTGTAACAGCAACGAATAATCGGCGGCAAATTTTCTTCGCCCTGCAACCAACAAAAATAAATCTGATAATCTTCGGGGCGCACTCTCGGGCAAGTCTTTTCGTCAATTACTGCTTGCGAATATTTTTTTATCAGCGCGGAATATTTATTTTGCAGGAACGCCGAAATTTGTTCGTTGCGTGCAATGGCAGTCCTCACTTGCGGCGGCAGAGGATTGCTTATAATTCGATGCCACTTCGCGAACGCGTCGAAGTCTTGCCGAAGTTGTTGCGGCCAAAGGCGTTGGTCGATGAATTTTTGCGCCTCCTGCATTTCGCCGAAGACGATTAACAACAGCGCGAAGACTTGCCGACGAATCGGATTTTGTTCTTGCCGAGCCAGTTCCAATATTTGCCGCGAGATATTTTTCTCTTCGTCATAAAATTTTGTTTTGCGATGAGCTTCGCCCGCCAACCGCCAAAACTCCGTGTAAAAATCCGTCAGATAAATTTGCCGTAACACTTCGGGCGGCAGGTTTGAAAAAATTTCTGCCATTTGCATTCGACGACAGAATAAATCGAATTCCGAGTCCTTTCTGCCCGCCGCTATCATATGTTGCAAATTGTTCACCCGTTGCTCCGAAATTTTCAGCCGAGCTTGTTGTTCACGCTGTTCCTCTGCAGGTTGACGGGGGGGGGGATTATTAATTGCCATAGAAATTTCCTCCGATTAGCAATAAGTAGCCGAGAGCAAAACAAAAGCGATTAGCTGTTAGCTGTTAGCTGTCAGAAAAATTCTAATCACTAACCGCTAATCACTAACCGCTAACCGCTAAAATTTTGCTTGCAAAATTTTTAGTCTTTCGAAAGGTCGGAGCCGTCTTTGAGCCAGCTCATCATGCCGCGCAGTTTTTTGCCGACGGTTTCGATTTGATGTTCGGCGTGGATTCTGCGTTGCGCGAGGAAGTTTGCTCTGCCCGCCGCACGATTTTCAACAAGCCAATTACGAGCGAAGGAGCCGTCTTGAATTTCGGCAAGAGCCTTTTCCATTGCCTTTTTGACTTCGGGCGTGATAATTTTCGGGCCGGTGGTGTAGTCGCCGTATTCGGCAGTGTCGCTTATGGAATAGCGCATTTTCGCCATGCCGCCCTCGTACATGAGGTCGACGATAAGTTTCATCTCGTGGAAGGTTTCAAAGTAGGCGATTTCGGGTTGATAGCCCGCCGCAACCAAAACTTCAAAACCGTTTTGAATCAAATGGGTGACACCGCCGCAGAGGACGCATTGTTCGCCGAAGAGGTCGGTCTCGGTCTCTTCTTTGAAAGTGGTTTGAAGGACGCCTGCGCGGGTGCCGCCGATACCGCGAGCATAGGCGAGGGCAATGTCAAAGCATTTTCCTGAAGCATCTTGATAAACCGCAAAGACATCGGGAACGCCGCTGCCTTCAACGAAAGTCCTGCGAACCAAATGACCGGGACCTTTCGGCGCGACCATTAGCACGTCAATGTCGGGAGGAGGAATGATTTGCTTGAAATGGATATTAAAGCCGTGCGCGAATGCCAATGCCGAACCGGGCTTGAGGTTCGGAGCGATTTCGTTTTTGTAAACGTCCGCCTGTTTTTCGTCGGGGATAAGAATCATCGTGATGTCGGCAACCTTGACGGCTTCGGCGACGGGCAGAACTTTCAA
Organism: Selenomonadaceae bacterium; assembly: GCA_017535925.1. Taxonomy (GTDB): domain Bacteria; phylum Bacillota; class Negativicutes; order Selenomonadales; family Selenomonadaceae; genus Quinella. The sequence goes on from JAFXTD010000034.1 coordinate 30,193, forward strand.
GCCCTGACTTTCTGCAACGGCTTTGGACTTCGAGCCCGCATACAGTCCGACGACGACGTTGACGCCGCTCTCTTTGAGGTTGAGTGCGTGCGCGTGTCCTTGAGAGCCGTAGCCGATAATCGCGACGGTTTTGCCGTTCATGATTTCCCAATTCACGTCTTGGTCGTAATAAGTTTTAGCCATGATTGAACCTCCAAAAAAATCATTAATGAAACTCGCGATAGTTTATCACTTGTTGCCGCCGTTTTCAAGTTTTTTCCGCGCCCAAGTTCTTTTATTAGATTCTATGATTTTAGCGATTGTTTCGGGCGTGCGGTGCTTTCCATAGTTGGGATTATTTTCGCCTTTGTTAGCGGCAGATAGTATCGCTTTTTGTGCTTCTGACATATGTTTTCCTTTGTTGTGCGCGGGCGTCCCTTTTTTAGTTGCCGAGATTTTAGCTTTGTGTTCTTCCGTTAAAGTCTTCCCTTTCCTTTTCGACGGTTTGCCCTTTTTAGCAACTGACATTCTAGCGCGGCTTTCTTCGCTAATTTTTGAGCCGGTGTCGCCGCCGTCTGTGAGGTTGTAGCCGTTGGGAGATTTGCTGTTGAGTTCACGAATCCAAAAAATTTCGCGCTCGTTCAATTTTTCGACGGGGCAAGTTTCGAGGACTTCTACCGAAAAATTTTCCCAATCGTATTTGCGAATCGCCGCGCCAATGCCAACCTTAGCTTTTTTACTGTCGCATTTGTGTTGACGGATTCTCGTACCAAACTTTTGCCGCGTCTGCCCGACATAGAGTTTGCCGTTGAGTGTGTTCGTGATTTTGTAGATAACGCCCTGTTGACTTTCGCCGCCCGAACTGTTACCATTCATGTGAAAAACCTCCTTGCTGTTTGGTTTGTGTTTTCGACAAATCCAATTTTAGCAAGAAGGTTTTTTTGCGTCAATATTTATCCTTACAAAAGATTCTTGGAATAAAATTCGCTCACTTGCTTGTAATCGGTAATTGTATTTTCACCGCGTTCAAGGGCAATGAGCCCCGTGCGTATGATTTCCAAAATTCCGTAGGGCGCGAGGAGCCGCGTAAATGCCGTAACTTTTTCGTCGTTGCCCGTTATCTCAAAGATTAAAGTCGTCGGTTGTACATCGACGACGTGAGCGCGGAAGAGTTCCGCCATTTTCAAAACGTCGAGGCGTGTGCTGTCGTCGGCAGAAACTTTAATCATTGTCATTCCGCGTGTCACAGCCGTCGCCGAATCGAGACGTTGAACGGCTTGCACGACGGGCATTTTTTCCAACTGCTTAATCACTTGGTCGATATAATTTCCGTCGCCGTGAACGACAACCGTTATCCTTGAAAATTCGGGCGATTGAGTTATCCCGACAGATAAGCTGTCGATATTGAATTCCCGGCGGCTGAACATACTCGCCACTCTGACGAGGACGCCCGGTTGATTTTCTACGTAGACCGATAAAACATGCTTCATGAATTAAAAGCTCCTCTTAAAAAATTTCCGCGCCGAATAATATCATTTTTCGAATAAACTTTCAAGACGGAGCGGCGAAAGTTTGAAAAGTCGGGAAGGTGACAGCGATTTAAAATCTTTCGAGTAAAAAATTAAAGCTCATCGACGAACGACGAACTTTAATTTACAACGAGTACATCAAGATAAAATATTCCGCCGCATTTTCAGCCGGCAATTGACAAGCTTATTTGAGAGTCTTGCCTTTGATTGTGTAAGTCGTGCTGTTTATGTTGAACTTGTCGCCCGCGCTGACTCCATCGAAAATAATCGAGCCGCCGCCGGAAATTGTGAGTGTGAGTTTGTTGCTTGCGAACGCCGCTTTTGTGAAGGTGCCGCCCGCCGAGCCGTCCGCTTTGAGGATTTGCAAGAGGTCACCGTCGCCGTTCGCGTAGTCGAAAATTTTATCGGTACCTTCGCCGGGCTTGTAAACAAAAGTATCTTTTCCTGCGCCGCCCCAAAGTGAATCGTTTCCTGCTCCGCCCCAGAGAGAATCATTGCCTTTACCGCCGTAAAGTTTATCTTTGCCGGAGCCGCCGCTCAAGGTGTCGTTGCCTGCGTCTCCGTTAAGTGAATCGTTTCCTGCCTCGCCGAAGAGTTTGTCGTTGCCCGCGCCGCCCGAAACGGTATCAGCACCGTAGCCGCCGTAGAGTGCATCTTTTTTCGCGCCGCCGACGATGGAATTGGCAAGAGTGTTGCCCGTGATTTTTACGGTTGTCGTTCGTTTGGAGGCGTTTATAAATTTAATGTCCGCGTCGGCAGTCACGGGCGATTTTGTTTTATCGGTCACGTTCAAAACTTTTGCGCCGTCAATGTGAAGCTCGTCCAAGTCTGCCGCACCAACCAAAGTTATCTTGCCTTTGCCGACAGTCACGATAATGTTGTCGCCGCTCGTCGCCGTTGAGTAGGTTCCTTTGCCGCCGCCGATTTGCAGTGTCGAAGTTGAATTGAAGCCGACGATTTTATCGTTGCCCTCGCCCGATTTGTATTCGATGATATTGTTCGACGCTGCGGAGCCCAAGCTGATATAGTCGTTGCTCGCGCCGCCGTTTACAGTGACGTTTCCTCTGTCGGTTTTTATCGTGTCATTGCCTTTGCCGCCACTGATTGTCGAGTACCAGCTTTCGTTGACTATTGAATCGTTATCCGCGCCTCCGTCAATCACAGTATTATTGGCATAACTCTGAATGGTATCCTTGCCGCTGTCTCCAGCGATAATTGCGTAATTACCTCCATTGTAAATGTTATCGTTTCCTGCGCCGCCTTCGATTGTCACGAGAAAATTATAACCGTTTTTGATAGAATCGTTTCCGTTGCCGCCGAGAATTAAAACTTCATTGCTTATATGGTAATTCTTCTTGCCGTAAGGCGAAACGTCGGAATCCCAATTATCAATGGTATCGGCTCCTTCGCCGCCGACCAATATGGAGCCGCTACTTCCGTTGATTATTGAATCATCACCTGCGCCGCCGTTTATGGAGCTGTTGTCGGGGTACCTGTAATGAGAAGTTGTTATATAATCTTCTGTCCGCGATACTCCCACATTTTTGATAATGTCATTGCCCGCGCCCGCGTCGACTACAACATATTCGTTATCGTTATCAATGAAGTCAATGGCGTTTGTCCCTGAAACAAATTTGCCCCAAGTGCTGTTATTAAAATAAGCCATAGAAAATTTCCTCCTTCAAAAAAATCTTTGGAATCATCACATGCATTATAATAGTTGTTTTTTTTTTTTGTCAATTCTAAATCGCGAAAACTTTCACCGCTTTCGTCCTTGTCGGCTTTACTTGCAAAATTAAACTTATGTGTTATACTGCTTTGCAAACGAATTTATATTCATTGATGTAAGGGAATAGTTTTCATGAACAAAATCATAATCTTGTTGACGCTCGCAATCTGCGCGGCGATAATTTTTTTTGTGCCGTCGATAAAAGGGCTCGGCGACTTGGCAAAAATAATTTTCTTCCACGTGCCGACAGCTTGGGTCTCGGTCATTGCGTTCTTTGCAAGTGCATTCTTCGCGGCGAAATTTTTACGGACGTTTAATTTTTCGTTCGATAAATTGAGTGAACGGGCAGCGCGTTTGGGATTTATCTTCGTGTTGCTGTCGACGATAAGCGGCGCGATTTTCAGCAAGCTGACTTGGGGCGCGTATTGGAATTGGGATCCGCGACAGACGACAATCTTTGTGCTGATTCTGATTTACGGCGCGTATTTGACATTGCGGGCGGCAGTCTCCGATGAAAAAATTCGCGCAAAAGTTTCGGCGGTCTATTCGCTGTTGAGCGTCTTGACGGTTCCTTTCTTGGTCTTTATAATTCCGCGCATGTACTTCTCGTTGCACCCGTCGCCCGTGTTGAATTCGGCGGGGCGTGTCGAAACGGATTCAATCGTCCTGATTGTTTTAATCGCGGCGGTCTTCGACGCAACACTGATTTTTATTCAACTTATGAGGAGGAAAATTTCATGAGAGCTTTAAAAATTTTCGGGCTTGCGTTGTTGATGATTATCGCCGCGCAAGGAAGAACTTTCGCGGAAATGCCGGAAATTTCTGCGGGCGAAACTTACTTCGATATTTTTAAGGGCGTCTACGTCTTGAAAGGCAATGTTTACGTTTCGGCGAACAATCACGGCTTCAAGGCGGTCGTAACGGCGGACGAGGCTCTTGTCAGCGTCGCCAAACAAAAATGCTGGGCGGACGGCAACGTCAAACTCACGCAAGAAAATATAATTTTCAGCTGCGACCGCGCTTACATGCAATGGGCAACGAAAACCGCCGAAGTCACCGGCAAAGTTAATTTTGAAAATAAAAAAAGTGTCACGATAAGTTCGGACACTGCAGTTTTTAATTGGCAAGAAAAAATTGTCGACTTCTACGGAAAAGTTACGGTCAAGGCGGATAAAAAATTAAAGTTCGCGGAAGGCGTGGAGCTCGACGGAAAAGAATATCAGCACGTGAAATATAACGTCGTCGAAAATGAAATTCTTGAGCTTGATAAAACTTTCGACGCGCCCGAAGTCGTCATACCGTCTGCGGAGGAGTGACTGCCTCCAAAGATTTTATCGCAACCTCAATCATCGAATCGTCGGGCTCGCGTGTCGTCAAGTATTGCAACCAAAGACCCGGCAACGTCGCCAACTTCACGAAAGAATTTTTTGACCGCGCAGAGAATCGAATTATTTCATACGACAGACCCGCCACTATCGGCAACAAAATTATTCGCGAAAGAATTCTTATCCACAGCTCCGGCCAGCCCAAAAACGCGAATACGAAAATGCTCACAAGCATGACGATTAACAAGAAGGCAGTCCCGCATCTCGGATGGAGGCGCGGGAATTTTTTTACGTTCTCGACCGTCAACGGCATGTCCGCCTCGTAGCAGAAAATCGTTTTGTGTTCGGCCCCGTGATATTGAAACGTCCGCTGAATGTCTTTCATGCGCGATATTGCGAACAGATACACCAAGAAAATTATCAGCCGCAAAAATCCTTCCGCCAAATTCAAAAGTATCGGGTCGTCGGTCAGCGTTCGGAAAAATTTCGCGGCAAAGGTCGGTATCGCCAAGAACAACACGCACGCCAAAGCTATCGCCAAAATTATCGTCGCGATTAATTCACGGTCGGAAAGTTGCTCGTCCTCCTCGCCCGCCGCCTGCGCCGAAAAAGATAACGACTTCATGCCCAAAATCAACGACTCGAACAAACTCACTGCGCCGCGCAACATCGGCAACTTTAAAATCGGGAAGCGGTCGGCTATCGACGTGACGGGCTTGACTTGAACTTTTATATTTCCGTCGGGCTCACGAACTGCCGTTGCGACTTTGCCGAAGCCGCGCATCATAACTCCTTCGATAACGGCCTGTCCGCCGACGATTGGTTTTTCCATAAATTCCTCCGTTAAAATTAAAACAAGCAGGGCGCGTTCGGCAACCCTGCCTGAAAATTTTTTTTCAAGATTTTTTGTAGCGTTTGTTGAACTTTTCGATACGCCCGCCCGCTTTGACATCGCGCTGACGACCCGTGAAGAACGGATGGCATTTCGAACAAACGTCCACGCGCAATTCTTTTTTCGTGGAGCCGGTTTTGAAAGTATTGCCGCAACCGCAAGTAACAGTAGCCTCGAAGTACTGCGGATGAATTTTTTCCTTCATGCTTAACACCTCCTTCAGGACGACGACTTTTCGCCATGCAGATAAATCCAATCCGTCGCCCACATTTGCTGATGAGTTTTGCCGTTTAAATCGTTAAGATAATTTGAAACATTGCTGAACCAAATTGCAACATTGGAAAATTGCTCCGACAAATCTTTTTTGATACTTGCCAAATCTTTTTTGCCGATTAAAACATCATATATGCCGTTCGTAGAATTCGCGTCAAAGTCGTCGGAAAAATAATCGGCACCTCGTTGCGGGAAAAAGAATCGAATTTGCATGCCGTTCACCAAGACAGATTCTGGCAACTCGCTTGTGAACGGCGCACGCGGATTGTACGCCATTTGAAGTGTAATTTTTCCGCCGACTTTCAACGCCTCGAACATGCTCGCCAAAATCTTTTTTCGGATTGTGTAACTTGCAATGTGGTGCATTGAGATTGTGCAATAAATGAAGTCGTAAAAATTTTTCGGAGCGTCGCCCAAGTCGTTGCCGCCGGTCAAATAGAACTTACTGCTATAACCCCCCGAGCCATTACAATAACGTTCTGCTTCTTTGAGCAGGCGGGAGGAAATATCGCAACCGTCAACTTGTTTGAAAAGGAGATTCATTCTTTTGACCATGCGACCGGAACCGCAACCAAAATCCAAAGCAACTTTATCTTTGAAGGTGTCGAAAATCGGTTTGCGAATATCCCCGTTTTTGAAAAGCAAAAAAGTTTCGTAAGGATATTCCTCGTGCCAAGCGTAATTGCCGACAATAACTTCAGGCGGGATTGGAGCTTCATAAAAATTTTTTTGCATGTTCAAATAGTCTGTTTCGCCTTTCAAAATCATTGCCTCCGAACCTTCAATTTAAGTTGACGCGAAAACCGCGCAAGGTGTATTATACGCGCTGTGAATTTTATTTGCAAGTTTTTTGTTGACAGTGAATAAAGGAGAATTTTTCAGATGGCAATCGAAAGTTTTCATTGCAGTTTATGCGGACGGCGAGTAAAAATTCAGAGCCGCGCAGATATGCCCGTGCTTGACCCAAATACCGGCTTCGGCATTTGCAAGAACTGTATCAAAAATATTTATAACTTTATCGAAGAAGATGAACGACGCAATTCGCGCACGAACAAAAAAAATTTCAACAGCCAACTCGGCGAACTCTTGGCGAAAAATAAACCGCATGTCATTAAAGAATATCTTGACGAATTTATAATCATGCAGGAGCGTGCGAAGAAAATTTTATCTGTTGCGGCGTACAATCACTACAAGCGCATGAAATATGACTTGGATAATCACGGCGGCGATGAGGAAATTGATAAATCGAACGTCATAATTATGGGACCGACGGGTTGCGGCAAGACTGCGATGTTAAGTCACTTGTCGAGGCTTTTGGATATTCCTTTCGCCGTGACGGATGCCTCAAGCTTGACGGAGGCGGGCTTTGTCGGAGCGGATGTTGAAGTTGCCGTGAGAAATCTTTACTACGCGGCGGGCAGAGACATTGAAAAGACCGAACACGGAATAATTTATCTGGACGAATTCGACAAGATAGCTCGCAAGTCCGGCGCGAACAATTCCATAACCGCCGACCCCGGTCACGAAGGCGTTCAGCAAGGCTTGTTAAAAATGTTGGAAGGCAGCGTCGTCGAATTCACCGAGCGCGGTCAACGCAAACACCCCGAAGCCCCGACAATCAAAGTCGACACGAAAAATATTTTGTTTATCGTCGGCGGCGCGTTCGTCGGCATTGAAAAGATTATTGAGAAGCGCGTTCGCAAGGGCGATTCAAATATCGGCTTCGGCTCCGAAATTCCTTCCAAAGAAGACACCGACGCAAAGTTTAACGAGCTGATTCATCAAGTGCGCCCCGAAGATTTAATGAAGTACGGCATTATTCCCGAAATTATCGGTCGCCTTCCGGTCATTTGCACGCTTGAGACGCTTGACGAGGACGCGCTGTTGAGAATCCTCACCGAGCCGAAAAATGCGCCCGTCAAGCAATACGAAAAACTTTTGGCAATGGACAACGTCAAGCTTGAGTTCGAGGAGGAGGCACTTCGTCAAGTCGCTAAGATGGCAATCGAACGCAAGACGGGAGCGCGTTCACTCAAAGGCATAATCGAAGACGTGATGCTTGACGTGATGTTTGAAATCCCGAAAACAACAGAGCCTCGCCGCGTCGTGATAACGGAGGCTTGCATAAAGGGCGAGGAAAGCCCGAAAATTTTCCCGTTGGAGGAAACAGTCATTTTGTCGAAAGAATCTGCTTAAGGAGGTCTTACCTTGAAAAATTTTGTCAAACTGATTCAGCAGGTTCATGAAGAAAGATTTTCCGTCGTCATGAATCGAATCGCCGCGAAAAAAATTCCCGTTGCCTTTCTGTCTATCGCGCCTGTCGTTCAAGCCGTTGAGATTACAAAAAATCTTCGCGCTCAAGGTCTCAACATCACGAGGCTTTTTGTCATTGATAATAACCCCCCCCGGTCAACCTTGACTTTGATGTCATTCACGTGAAAGATGCCGCGCAGATTTATCCGCAGCCCAAATATGTTTTTGTGCAGGGAGAGGTAGAGACAAAGTTCGCAAAAAAATTCTTGAGCAAAAGCAAAATAATTGCTTTCAACTGTACCGGAAGTTCGGAAGAAGTTTACAACTTTTTTATGGCGCATCTTGACGATTTGCAAGAAGTTTACGAGTCACTCATTGATGAAGAGTCGAAGAAAACTTTTCGCGGATATTGGCTCGGCAAGTCTTCGGGGCAACTCGCAAGGATTGTCAATTCAGATATGCCGCAATACATTTTATCGGGCTTCATTCCAAAGGCGGGTGATGTCGTTATTGATTGCGGAGCTTGCGACGGAAATACTGCCGTTCGGTTTGTCAATTTGGGTTGTAAAGTTTATGCCTTTGAGATGGACAGAATAAATTTTCAACTTGCCTCTGCCATTGCGGAGAAATTTGAATTCGTCGTTGAAAATTTTGGGCTCGGTTTCTTCAAGCACGAGATGACTTATACACATGACAGACAAAATATCGGTGCCAGCAGATTAGATTTAAACGGAAATGAAAAAACTCAAATTATTACGTTGGATTCTTATGTCGGTGAAAAAAAATTGCCACACGTCGATTTCATAAAGATGGACGTGGAAGGTGCGGAGCTTGACATTCTCAAAGGTGCGACAACAACCATTGCCCGTTTCAAGCCGATTCTTGCGTTCAGTGCCTATCATAAGCTCGACGACTTTTGGACGCTGATGAATTTTGTCAAATCGATTCGCCCCGATTATGAATTTGCTATGCGTCAATACGGCAGTTCTCGTGAAGATGTTCCGTTTATTTTCCGAGACGGTCAAGAAGAATTTTTTGATTCTTACGGTCTTGATGTAAGAATATCAAGTTTCGCGGAATGCGTTTTATTCGCCCGCTGAAAATTTTTTATAAAGCGATTGACAAAGCCTTTTACCTTGACTTGTTGTTGAGGCAAATTTTTTTTGTTGGGGAGGTTTGGCAGAAAAATTTTTAAAGCACACGACGACGGGGGATACAATGTATCCCAAAATGTCCTTGTACTGCCACAACGCCTCCCGACGAGTTAATCGCTTACTGCGACATCAAAAAGGGCGTTTCTTACAATGCCTTTGCTCATTTTTACATCGACGATTACAAGTTTGAAAGTATTTGGTATAAGCCGTACAAAGCTCTCGAAAAATTGCGGCAATGCGCCGGCGTTATTACTCCCGACTTCTCGACTTATCAAGACGACCCCGAACCGATTAAAATTTACAACACTTACAGAATGCGGGCTTTCGGGCGTTGGCTCACGACATTGGGTTTTCGCGTGATAAATAATGTTCGTTGGGGAACCAAAGAGACGTGGGATTATTGCTTTGAGGGTATTCCCAAAAACAGCATTGTTTCAATCGGAACGGTTGGTTGCATTAAGGAAAAATGTAATTGGCGACGCTTCGCTGAAGGTCTCGAAGAAATGATTCGTCGTCTGACACCGAAAATTATTTTGGTGTACGGTTCCGCGCCCGATAAATTTTTCGGCAAATATCGTGAAGCGGGAATTCAAATTCGCGAATATCCGAGCCGCACTCACGTTGCTTTTGAAAAGAGAGCGCACCATGAGTAAGGGCAAAGGCTACGCGTTCTCCGGCACGACGGGCGATATCGTTCACCTGATTCAAAATCTGCCGCCAAAACCAAACAAAAAATTTCTCGAAGACTGGAATGACATTACTCACCCTGAAGCGAGGAAAAACTCTACAAATATTAAATATGAACATAAACAAACAGGATTGCGCGTGCGTTTCGACCCTGCAACGCCGGGAGCACCGGGATTTAACGGAAAAGACCATTGGCACGTTTACAATCCCAATAAAACAAGCAAAAAAGATGAATATCTTGACGAAAACGCTAATCCAACAAAAAGAAACTCCGACCCGTCGCATATTATACCGAAAGGACAAGGTGACAGTTAATGACTCTGTATGAACTCAGGGAAAAATACTACTTTCACGACAGCAACATTGAGAAAGTTGATTTCGACGCCGACAAGAAAATCCTCACTCTGGAAATTGAATTTTGTTTCTGGTGGCAACCTTGGCACGAAAAAAACAAGCCGTCCAACGGTCTGATTCGTCTGACTTTCGAGGAGGTTTCGCTCTTTGAATACGACGATTATATTGCCGACAGAATTTTTTCCGACGAACTCGACAGTGAAATATTGAAGGGGGAACTCGACGAGGAAGGAAACTTAGTGTTTTTCTCCGTTGAGACATCCGATTTTTCCGATGATGACGAAGATATTTATTGGCAACTCAAAATCAACGCGGCGAACGTCGAAGTCGAAGAGCTCGAACGATATAATCTTTAGCTTGTAAGTCGTTCGTAAAGTTTCATCAGCTCCGCGACGATTTTCGATTCGTCGTCCAAAAAATTTTGTAATTTTTTTGTCGAAAGTGATTGACAAAGCCTTTTGCCTTGACTTGTTGTTGAGGCAAATTTTTTTGTTGGGGAGGTTTGGCAGAAAAATTTTTAAAGCACACGACGACGGAGGATACAATGATTTTCAATTTAAATAACGCAAGAAGTTTTTTTAAAAAGAACAAGCCATTTGCAAATACTTGACAAAACAAATTTTGACGTTTAAACTTAAAGTTATAAGGGAGGTGGTATCTATTGCTTGTAAAAAAATTCGTCTCTACAAAGTAAAAAAATAACGCCGACAAAGAGAATTGCCGACGCCGTTTGAAAAAAAATATAAGTTCATAAGTATTTTAACAGGTTTGCAAAAAATATCAACGGCTTTTGGCAATTCCTCTTTTGGCGTGCGAATTTCAAAGGAGGAATTAAAATGACAAACAAAAAGAAAATCAGTGCCGATTGCAAGGACATGTGAAACGCGTTCATGGTGAAAGGCGCAAAATTTTCCGAGAGCGGCATTCCGTTTTGTCCGACGACTGCGAGAGAAATTCCGCAAGCACTCATCTCCTACACTGAAGTAAGAGCAACTTACAATCAGCGGATGAAACGCGGCGACAAAAATTTTTTCTTGAACGCTTTTGTCCACTTCTATCAGCACGATTACAAATTCGACGGAACACGCTGTGGAATATGGTCACAACCTTGGCGAGCCGCAGAAATTTTTCGTCACTTTGCGGGCATCATTACTCCCGACTTTTCGACCAATCTCGATTTTCCGTTCCCGTTAAAAATTTTCAACACTTATCGAATGAGGGCTTTCGGCTATTGGTACGGCACATTTGGCGGCGCGGTGATTAACAATGTTCGTTGGGGCGAGGAAGATACTTTCAGCTGGTGTTTCGACGGTATAGCGCAAAACAGTATCGTTGCCATTGGAACAGTTGCAAGTGGACTGCACAAGTCTGAAAATCGTGAACTGTTCGAGACCGGCTTTGCAAAACTTCTTGAAGTCTTGAAACCGCATACAATCATTGTTTACGGCTCGGACAAGCTTCCTTGCTTTGATAGCATAAGGCAAAAAATCAACGTTGTCAGCTTCAAAAGCGAACGCGCCCTTGTCTTCGAGGAAAAAAATCATGTGTAAGCCTGACAGCGGACATTTTCATGGCGCGAACGGTAACGGCGGCGGCGCGGCTCCCTCGCTCTTCGACAATAACGGACATGTGACTTATGAAGGAATCAAAGCTCACCGCGAAGAATTCATGAGCAAATCCGTCGAACAAATCGCCGAACTTCTCAGTCAAAACGGCTACAAGTTTAATATTCGTGATTCAAAAAATCGTGAAAAAACCGGCTCAACAGCTAAAATAATTGAGATAGCCAATTCGACAAAAGAACGCAATATCAAACAGGTTCAAGTTTCACCTGACGGTAGCAGTCGCCACGGCAATGTTCCTTACGTAAAAATCAGCACTTCAGATGAGAGTAAAATTAAAGTTATCGACGGCACTCGCGAACAATACAGGACAGACGGAACCGAAAAAGCACGTCTGATTTTCAGGAGGGATGATGATGACTGATTTAACGACGCCGATTATACCATACAAAGGCACGGGAATTTTCAAGCTTAATTCTTCTTACGATGAAATCAAATCTCTTCTTGCAGAACACAACATTTCGTATGAAGAGGAAATTTGGGAAGCAACTGACGTTGATCCGCCGTGGACTGTTATCGGCATACCCAAAGTAGGCGAAGAATTCGATGCAATAAGCATTACTTTTGCCAAGAACAGGCTCTTTAGGATTTGTCTTTACGAGGATTTTGACGGTAAATTGCCAAATGGAATTCATACCGGCATGACGATTGAAGAGGCTTTGGAAATTGATAAAAATCTGCGCTATAATGATGATAATGATGAACTTTACGAATCCCCTGACGGTTATTGGCTAGACTATCACAGGGGTACACGAAAAATTTTGACAATTCTTATCTTCATTCCGGCATTTGAGCGCGACGACTTTTTCGATTACAAGTGGTGAGGCTTGCTCGTAATTCGTTCATACATTTTCATCAGCTCGCCGACGATTTTTGATTCGTCCTCCAAAAAATTTTGTAATTTTTTTGTCGAAAGTAATTGACAAAGCCTTTTGCCTTGACTTATTGTTGAGGCAAATTTTTTTGTTGGGGAGGTTTGGCAGTGAGAAAAATTTTGACGATAGATGTCGGCGGCACTTTCATAAAGTATGCGGTCGTAACAGGTATTCGCTCTTTTAAAATCAACACGCGAAATAAAATTCCCACGCCGAAAAAAAATCACGAGGTATTTTTGGAAGGGCTCGCCGAAATTTTTAAAGCACACGACGACGCGGAAGGCATTGCGATTTCCATGCCGGGACTTATCGACACGCACAAGGGCGTTTGCATTTCAAGCGGCGCATTGAATTTCAGCAACGGGCATTGCCTCGCCGAAGAACTTCAAAATATTTGCGGCGTGCCCGTCACGATTGAAAACGATGCAAATTGCGCGGCTCTTGCCGAAGTTCGGTCGGGCAGCTTGGTCGACGTGAAAAATGCATTCGTTTTGGTCTTCGGGACTTCGATAGGCGGCGCGTTCATTCACAACAGAGAAATTTATCGCGGAAGTCACTTTTGCGCCGGCGAAATTGCTCCGACCTTTCAAAATATCGGCGAGGTCATTGACGAAAAAAATTCTTATCACCATGCTTTGAGTGCCGTCCTCTTTCAAGAACGTTGCGCGAAAATTTTGGGCATGCCTCCCGAAGAAGTCACGGGCGAAATGATTTTCGATTTAATCAACGAAAACGATGACGACATGCTCGACGAGCTTTATCGATACGCTCAAGCAATCGCGGTCAAGATTTTCAATTTGCAAATGCTCTTCGACCCCGAACGCTTTGCACTCGGCGGCGGCATAAGTTCACAGCAAAGTTTTATCGATGCCGTTCAAGACAAACTCGACGAGGTCTGCAAAGCAAGTTTGGATTATCTTCCGCGCCCGCAAATTGTCGCCTGCAAATATCACAACGACGCAAATTTACTCGGCGCACTCTATCGCTACTTAAAGAGGTGAATCGCTTGATAAAACTTTCGGGCATTGAAAAAATTTACGACAGCCCTTCGGGGAAAGTTCACGCGCTCAAGGGCATTGACTTGGAAATTGCTCGCGGCGAAATTTACGGGATTATCGGCTTGAGCGGCGCGGGCAAGTCAACGCTCGTCCGCTGTATCAACATGCTTGAACGACCGACGGCGGGAAAAGTTTTCGTCGACGGGCAAGACATGACTCAACTCAACGAAAGCGAATTGCGGGCGGCAAGAAAAAATATCGGAATGATTTTCCAACACTTCAACCTCCTAAGCTCGGCGACCGTCTACGATAACATTGCCTTTCCGCTGAAACTTTCCGGCACAAGCTCCGCCGAAATCAAAAAAAAAGTTCAGCCGCTCCTCGAACTCGTCGGCTTGAGCGATAAAGCCGGTCAATATCCCGCGCAACTTTCCGGCGGACAAAAACAGCGCGTCGGAATTGCAAGAGCCTTGGCAAGCGACCCAAAAGTTTTGCTCTGCGACGAGGCAACTTCCGCCCTCGACCCGCAAACGACAAAATCTATCCTCGCGCTGATTAAAGACATTAACAAGCAACTTGCCTTGACCGTCGTCGTCATTACTCACGAAATGCAAGTCGTCAAAGAAATTTGCGACAAGGTTGCAGTCATTTCGGATGGTGTCATTGCGGAGCGCGGCTCGGTGCTTGACGTGTTCACCAATCCTCAACACCGAATAACCAAAGAATTTATCAGCGTGCTCTTGTCGAACGATTTGCCCGCCGCGTTCCGTGGCAACGAAATTTCTCAAGACAAGACGCCTGACAGTTTTTTGCTCTTGCGATTAATTTTTCTCGGCGACAGAGCCGATGACCCCGTGCTTGCCAAAATGATTCGGAGTTGCAAGGGCTTGGAATGCACAATGCTTTTCGGCAACCTCGATGAAATTCACGGCGTGCCCTTCGGAAGATTTATTATCGGCTTGAGCGGCGAGGAAGATGCGATTAACAACGCGTTGCATTTTCTCGGCGGCGAAGAGGTTCGCGTGGAGGTGATCGGCTATGTTCGCAGAAATAATTCCGCTGTTGAGTAAGGCTCTCGGCGAAACAATTTATATGGTCATTGTATCAATGGCAATCGCGTCGGCAATCGGTGTACCGCTCGGCGTCTTGCTTCACACGACTGCCAAAGGACAAATCCTCGAAAATATTTTTATCAATCAAACGATCGGCTCCGTCGTCAATGCGGTGCGCTCAATCCCGTTTATAATTTTAATGGTGGCGATAATCCCTTTGACAAGATTTATCGTCGGCAGTGCAATCGGAACGACGGCGGCAATCGTCCCGCTTGTTATCGCGTCGATACCGTTTATCGGGCGGCAAGTCGAAACGTCGTTGAAAGAAGTTCCTTCGGGTTTGGTCGAGGCGGCAGAGGCAATGGGCGCGACACCCTTCCAAATAATCAGCAAAGTCCTCTTGCCCGAAGCAATGCCGGGAATCGTCTCACAACTTACAACGGTCATAATAGCGTTGGTCGGCGAATCGGCAATGGCGGGCGCAATCGGCGGAGGCGGTCTCGGCGATTTGGCAATTCGTTACGGCTATCAACGTTTCCGCCCCGAAGTCATGTTGGCAACGGTCGTCGTGCTTATCGTTTTGGTTCAGCTAGTTCAATTCGTCGGCAACACCATAGCAAAAAAATTGGACAAACGCTGACGAATCAGCTGTTAGCTGTTAGCGATTAGCTGAAAGCTGACAGCTAAAGAGGAGGCTTGACAGTCAAAATCAAATGTGATAGCTTTTTTTAATCAAACTTGGAAAGCGAGGTATAAGCATGCGCAGAATTTTATTCACATCCGAATCCGTGACGGAAGGGCACCCCGATAAAGTCGCGGACAGAATTTCAGACAGCATCTTGGACGCTATCATAGAGAAAGACCCTCAAGGTCGCGTCGCCTGTGAAACATTGGTGACGACCGGTCAAGTTCACGTCGTCGGAGAAATTTCAACGACTTGCTACGTCGATATTGCCAAAATCATACGCACCGCGATTCGTGACATAGGCTACACCGATTCGGCTTACGGTTTCGACGCGGACACCGTCGGAGTTTTAATTTCCCTCGACGAACAAAGCCCCGATATTGCTCAAGGCGTCAACAATGCCTTCGATGACAAAAATGAAATCGGCGCGGGCGACCAAGGCATGATGTTCGGCTACGCAACAAACGAAACTCCCGAATTTATGCCGTTGCCGATTTCTTTGGCTCACAAATTGGCTCGTCGTCTTGCCGAAGTTCGCAAAGTCACTCACGAGGTTGATTACCTTCGCCCCGACGGAAAAACTCAAGTCACAATCGCCTACGAAGGTCGCAAGCCCGTTGCCGTCGATACCATTGTTATTTCCACGCAACACAATCCCGACGTTTCACTTGAGCAAATAAAAAAAGATGTGATTGAATACGTCGTCAAGCCCGTCGTTCCCGCCGAGCTTTTGACTGCAGAGACAAAATTTTTCGTCAATCCCACAGGCAAATTCGTTATCGGCGGCCCGCAAGGAGACAGCGGCTTGACCGGCAGAAAAATTATCGTCGACACTTACGGCGGGTGGGCTCGTCACGGCGGCGGAGCTTTCAGCGGCAAAGACCCCACAAAAGTTGACAGAAGCGCGGCTTATGCGGCTCGTTACGTTGCAAAAAATATTGTCGCGGCAGGTTTGGCTGACGAATGCGAAATTCAACTTGCTTATGCTATCGGCGTTGCCTATCCCGTGAGCGTTCGCGTCGACAGTTTCGGGACTGCCAAAGTCGACGAGGAACTTATCGAGAAACTTGTTAAAGAAAACTTTGACTTGCGCCCCGCCGGAATAATCAAAATGCTTGACTTGCGCCGCCCGATTTACAAGCAGACTTCGGCTTACGGACACTTCGGCAGAACCGACAGCGATTTCACTTGGGAACGCACGGACAAAGCCGCTATTTTAGCTGCCAGCTGTTAGCGGGAGAGCTGTTAGGATTTTTCTGACAGCTAACAGCTAATCACTAACAGCTAAAAATCGACCGAAGGGAGATTTTTATGTTTGATGATATTGGCGGCTTCTTGACGACTTTAATTGCGGGCTTGCCGGGCATCGTCATTGCAATGGTCGTTCACGAATACGCTCATGCTCGCGTTGCCTATGCGCTCGGCGATTATACTCCGCAACTTCAAGGACGTTTGACGCTCAATCCCGCCGCGCACGTCGACCCGATTGGTTTGCTCATGCTTTTTATCGTGCATTTCGGTTGGGCTAAACCCGTGCAAATAAATCCGATGAATTTTTCCAACCCTCGCCGCGATGATATTTTGGTTTCGCTTGCAGGTCCCGCGTCGAATTTAATCACTGCGTTTATCGCGCTGATAATCTTGGTCTTGCTTGCGAAAATTGATTTCCCGTTCTCGGAGGGCACGCTTTACGTCTTCAATTTGATTATCATCTACAACATCAACTTCGCGATTTTCAACATGCTGCCCATTCCTCCGCTTGACGGCTCGCATATCTTGCGAAATATTTTGCCTTACGAATTGGCTCGCGGCTATGAACAACTCGAACGCTACAGTTTTATTTTTCTGCTGATAATCATTGCAACGCCCGTTTTGAGTTACGTATTTGTTCCGTTGCAAAGATTTATCTTCGGCATTTTCAGAAGTATCGTCGGCATTTTGCTTTAAAGAAGCCTGTTGCCGTTATCAAAATCGTAAAGTGATTCCGCCTCGTCGATAATTTCTTCAAGCTCGGCGCGAGCGGAATATTTTTTCATGTTGCGCCAAAAATTTTCTCGGTGAATCACGACCGAACGAATGAACGCCGCCGCATAATCCGTGAAAATATTTTCCGTGTCGAAGAGCCGCCAAAAATTTTTTACGCTGTCTTCAATCGCAACGTCGTATTCGATTCGGTGGAGGAGCCTCGATAATTCTGCGCGGACTTCGGGCGTGAACATTGACTTCAACAACGCAAGCTCCGGCATCGACCGCGAGGCTCTCACCAACCAAAATTCCGTTTGTAAGTCGTCGTCGAAGTTATCGAAGCCGCAATTTATAAGCCGCTCCAAAAGTTCGGGCGGCGATTTTTTTTTCAAGGGCAACACACGGACTTCCTTGTAAAACGAGGCGTAAAGCAGCCGCTCAAATTCCGTGCGCGTGTAAAGTCTTGAAACAATTCCGCCGAACGCGCCGCGCATCAGTCGTTCCAAAACTTTCCAGTGGCGAATGTTTCTGAAGCTCGTCAACCAACAGCCCGTTTGCTTTATGTAAGTCGAAAAGCCCGCCGCAATGTCTTGAGGATTCGTGACGACCTCCAAAGTCAAATCGCCGATAATCACGTCGAAAAATTCTTCGGGGAAAGGCAAACGCTCCTCGCGATAATCCAAGTAAAAAGTTTTTGCGCCGTCCGAATGAAATTCCTCGTTCGCGGTGACAAAAAAAATTTCGGCAGTCGGAAATTTTTTTCGCAACGGCTCAATGTACGCAAAACTTTCGACGACCAAAATCTTTTCAAAAAAATCTTCGCTCGATATAAATTCCGTCAAGCTCGGTTTAATTTCTTCCATAACCAAATCTCCAACTTCAAATTAATTTCCCATTCCCAATTCCCAATTCCCAATTGCTTTTCAAACCTCCGGATTGAGTTCGTCGCCGTATTCGCGCAGGAAAATTTTTTGATAGCGGCGATATTTCGGGTCAAGCGGCTTTTCTTTCGGGCAATGTACGCACCAAAAATCTTTTGACTGATTCGGCACGACAACGCGATAACCTGCGCGACTCATCTCTTTGCAAAGTGACGTATCGTATAAATGCCAGCCGTCGAATAAATCTTCGCGCCAAGTCAAATCATATTGCGTTGCCAAAAAAAGCCCGTCAACCGATTCGACTTCCTGATAATCGCCTTCGGGCTCGTTGCACTCCGAATCAACGACGCTCTCCGGCTCGCAAGCGTGAAGCACTCGACCGTAAGTCCTCATGCCGTCCCACCAAACACCCGTCGAAGGCAAATTCACGCAGCCAATCATCCCGACGACTCCGATTGACTTATCGGAAAAAATTTTCAGCAGGTCGGCGATAAGATTTTTATTCACGACGAAAGTATCTTGGTGCAGATAAATTTTGTACTTCGCGTCGGAATTTTTCATTGCGCGGTTGTAACCTTCGGTCATGGATTTTGCATCGCGCACGTCGATAAATTCAGCCGTCATGCCTTCGGGAATTTTCAAGTGGTCAAGGTAGAGGCGGCACTCGCTGTACCACCAATCGCTGTTGACGCAAGTTATGAACGCAACTTTTTTATCGTCAAGCAAAACTCAATCGCCTCCAAAATTTTTTTCAAGCATATTAACAGAATGAAAACCGCTTATCAAGAATCTGTTGCCTCAATAAAAGTTACGGCTTATAATTTCGCTTGAAGTGTAAAAATTTTTTTGAACGGAGGAAATTTTATGGCGAAAAATATTTTGCTCATGTTTTTGAGCGACGCCAAGACCGTTAAGCTCGGCGACAAAGTTACAATCATCGATACGCATTATGAAAACGTTGACGGCGAAGACACCAAGACCACAAACGAATCCGCCGTGCGCTACATCTTGCAAAAAAATTCTCTCGACAAAATTTTTATCTTCGCGTCGGAAAAAGTTCGTCAAGAAATTGTTCACCGCGACGGAAGCAAATATCTCGGCGAGGACGGCAAGCCTCAAACTCATTTGGAATTTTTCCTCGAACGCGTGAGAAAATTTATTCCGAACGTCGAAGCCGAAGTCTTCCCTTATGACGAAAAAATTTCCGGCGACGAAAATTTAAAAAGCGTTGCGAAAACGGCGGGCTTGATTCAAAAGTTCGCCTCCGATTGCAACGGCGAGGAAGTTGTCCTGCACGTCGACTTGACGGGAGGAATGCGCCATATAAATATCATGATGCTTGACTTGACTCGTTTGCTTGAATACAGCGGCTTGAAAATCGGGCACCTCCTCTATTCCAACTACAACAAAAAAATCGTCGAGGAACTCAAAAATATTTACGATCTCTTTCAGCTGATTGCCGGCGTCGAAGAATTTGTGAACTTCGGCTCCGTCAAAGCTTTGAAAAATTATTACGCGGACAAAAAAATTTCCGTGCCGCTCAAAAAACTTTTGGACGCGATGGAAGATTTTGCAGAGGCGATAAAGCTTTGCCACTACGGACAATTCAGCTCGGCGATTATCAAGCTTCATAACTCCGTAAGAGATTTTTCGCCCGCCGAAAACGACACGCAGGATATTTTAATGGCGCGCTTGATTGACCGAATCCGCGAGGACTATCATAATCTTATCGTCGGTCGTGAACTTGATGATTTGCGCGTGATTCGCTGGTGCTTGAACAAGGGCTATCTTCAGCAGGCTTTGACGCTTTGCACCGAACGAATCCCCGAATACCTCGCCGAAAAAAAACTTGTCACTCAACGCAAAGACGAATTCAGAAAAATGCGGGAGGCTCGCGGCGATGATGTTCGTCCGCCCGCGTTTTATTTGCTCAACGTCTACAAAAGCGATGATAAAAAATTTAATTCGTTGGGCGTCACGGTTTCAAAAGAGCTGGCGAAGGTTTTCAACGATTATTACAAGCTGATAAAGACAATCCCCGACGCTTTGAAAAAAAATTTGACTTACGACGAATGGCACGCGCAACTCGACAAGCTGATAGAAAAAACTTGCACGAAAATAAAATCGGTTTGCAACGCGCCGCTCGAAAAGGAGCACATTGTCTGCGAGGACGAAAAAAAATTGCGGGCGCAGTTTGAACTTTTGGCAAGCGTCAAGGCGAATCCTCAAATGACGGAAGATTTATCGAACGCGGAACTTGAGCCGCTCAAAGAATTTTTCCTCAAGCTCAAGCCGCAACTCGACGGACAACCCGACTCAAAGAGGCGCAAGATAATTTTTAATTCGTTTGCTCAAATTCCAAATGACGAACTCAAAAAAATTGTCCCGAAACTCGTCTGCCGCCGCAACACTCAAATTTTCCGCTTGAAGATGATGCTTGACGAGCCCGCGCAGATTTTTTCCGTTGCCTTCGACGAAAAAATTTTCTTCGACGTCATGGAAAAATATTTCCGCATAAAAATCGAACGCAACCGCTCCGCCCACGCGAATGAAAGCAATGACACCGGCGAATTCCCGACGGCGGAAAGTCTGCGCGACTTCATGCGCGAAACAATCAACGAGCTTGAAGGCGTGACGAAAAATTCCGCGCAATGACACTTTGACGCAAAAATAAAACCCGTCGAAAAAAATTCGGCGGGATTTTTTAGTTGTTGCCGGTAAATTATTTTTTAAGTGGTCAAAAAATTTCTGCCGGCTCATGCGTAATCAATGTCAATCATGCCTGCACCGCGAGCCAATCTTTCGGCGAGGTCAGGAGCCATTTTGTCTTCAAGCGTGATTTTCTTCGGAGCCGCCGCGTATATCGGCAGACGTTTCTTGATAAATTGCGTGTCGATATTGCCGGTGCAGAATTGGTTGTCGTCGAGGATTTGTTGGTGGAGCGGGACGGTCGTCTTGACGAAATTATCTTCGCCTTTAAGCATGAACTCATTCAAAGCGCGCCGCATGATTCTGATAGCGTCGCCGCGTGTGCGCCCGTGAACAATCAACTTTGCAATCAACGAATCGTAGTAAGGCTCAATCGACAAACCTGCCGTAACTCCGCTGTCGAATCTTACACGCGGTCCGCTCGGCTCGTGCAGGAATTCAATCTTGCCGGGCGTGGGCATGAAATTTCTGTCGGGGTCTTCGGCGTTTATGCGGCATTCGATTGCGTGTCCCGTGAACGTAACATCTTTCTGAACAATTTCAAGCGGCTCACCCGATGCAACTTTAATTTGAGTTCTCACGAGGTCAATGCCCGTGACGGCTTCGGTTATGCCGTGCTCAACTTGAATGCGCGGATTGATTTCCATGAAATAAAATTCGTTCGTCTTCAGGTCAAGCAAAAATTCCACCGTGCCGATATTGGAATAGTGGACGCTCTTTGCCGCCTTGACTGCAAGCTTGCCGACACGTTCGCGCATTTCGGGCGTTAAAGCTATCGACGGCGATTCCTCCAAAAGTTTTTGATTGCGCCGTTGAATCGAACACTCACGCTCGCCGAGGTGAATCACGCTGCCGAAATTATCTGCGACGACTTGAACTTCAATGTGCCGCGAACGCTCAATGTAATGCTCGAAATAAAATCTGTTATGTTCAACGTCAACAATACCCAACACGTGGCGAAGTTCCTCTTCGTTGTGCACGATGAACATACCCTTGCCGCCGCCGCCCGATACCGGTTTCAAAATGACGGGGTAACCGACTTCAGCCGCCGCTTTAAGTGCCATATCGTTATCAGTCAAAGGATCGGAACCTTTCGCCATGGGAATGCCTGAAGGAATCATTGAGTTGCGCGCCGCGTCTTTGTCGCCGACAAGTTTAATCGTTTCGGGCAAAGGACCAATCCAAGTCATGCCGGCGTCGACGACCATTTGAGCGAAGTCAGCATCCTCCGACAAGAAACCGTAGCCGGGATGAACTGCATCGACTTCGGTGGTCTTTGCTGCGTCGATAATCGCCTCGCGGTTGAGGTAGCTGTCGAAGGCGTCCTCCGAGCCGACACGATAGCGAACGTCAGCCAGTTGCGCATGAAGAGCATCCTTATCGGCGTCCGAATAAATAGCAACCGTCTCAATGCCGAGCTCTTGGCAGGTACGAATGACACGCACGGCAATTTCGCCGCGGTTCGCAATGAGAATTCTCCTGATCATGACTTTTCCTCCCAGCATAAAAAAATCTTCTGCATGATTATTTTATCATACAAAAGATTTATAATCAACGTTTGGCAAAGCAGATTAAATAACTGTAACGAGTGAGTCAGAGCTATAAAAAATTTTTGCCGCGAAAGGAAATTTAAGCCTTGTGCAGAATAGTAAATAAAATTTTTTTAAGGAGTTGTTTGTAATGAGGAAAATTTTTTTGGCGACCTTACTTATCTTCATGATGAGTGCGGCGACGGTGTTGGCGGCCAACTGGCAACAAATTTACACCGACAACGACGATAACGTTATCTACTTCGACACGGATTCCGTTCAAATCACTTCAATGACGGCAGAGAGAGAAGACGTCACGTTCAGCGCGGTCTATCGCATGGACTACAGCGACAAAGGTCGTAACGTTCTGATTGATTGGTACCGCAATTATTCCATTGTGCCGGCGGGTATCGAAAGCCTTTCCTACGACATAACAACGATTCAATTCAAAGTGGAAGGCAACGACAGATATTATCACATTTCTGACCGCGACTCTTACACCGCAAACGGCTCGGAGATTCCGGGAATGCACTACACGAACGCCGAACCGAATTGGATTAAAATTCCGGTTGCTTCGGTCGTCGACGTTGAATACAACGAGGCAAAGTTGATTGTCGACGGCAAACTTTACAAAAGAATCGATTCAGAAGGAATTTAATTTTGAGGAGCGATTAAAACGGGGCTGTTGAAAAGATTAAACTCGCCCGCTCAACTTCAAAAGATGAGCTTGACTGAACTTGAGGAATTGGCAGGCGAAATTCGTGAGCTGATCTTGACGACGGTCGCGAAAAACGGCGGTCACCTCGCACCGAGCTTGGGCACGGTCGAGTTGACGCTTGCGCTTTATTCGGTGTTCGATTTCAGCAAAGACAAACTTATCTGGGACGTCGGGCACCAAGCTTATACGCACAAAATTTTAACAGGGCGACGCGACACTTTCCACACACTGCGGACTTTGGGAGGCATTACCGGCTTCCCGAAGCGTGCCGAGTCGCCTTTTGATTCTTTCGGCGTAGGTCATGCCTCAACCTCAATCAGTGCCGCGCTCGGTCTTCTTATCGCTGCCGAACTTGAAAAAAAATCTTCGCGGGTCATCGCGGTTATCGGTGACGGAGCTTTGACGGGCGGCATGGCGTTCGAGGCTCTCAATCACGCGGGGCAACTCAAAAAAAATTTGCTCGTCGTCCTAAACGATAACGAAATGTCGATTGACAAAAACGTCGGCGCGTTGAGCGAATACCTTTCAAAGATTCGTCTCAAGCCGCAATATCACCGCGCCAAAAAAGAATTCGAGGGCTTCGTCAAAAATATTCCTTTCCGCGACGTCGGAGAAAAAATTTTGCTTGCCGCCAATTCCGTTCGTGCGGGAGTGACTGCCGCGATTTTTCCCGGCGCGATTTTCGAAACGCTCGGCTTCACTTATCTCGGTCCGATTGACGGGCACGACCTCAAAGGCATGAAAGCTGTTTTTTCGCAAGTCGGCGTAATTGATTCGCCCGTTTTGATTCATGTGACAACGACCAAAGGCAAAGGCTATCCTCCCGCCGAAATTTCGCCCGAAAAATTTCACGGCGTCGGAAAATTCGACAAGGCAACCGGTCAAGTCTTCAAGAAGAAATCGCCACCGAGTTACACGGAAATTTTTTCGCAAGCGGTAATCGACTGCGCGGCACGTGACAAAAAAATTATCGCGATAACCGCCGCAATGCCTTCGGGCACCGGCTTGAAGAAGTTCGCCGAAAAATTCCCGCAAAGATTTTTTGACGTGGGCATTGCCGAAGAACACGCCGTGACTTTGGCGGCGGGCATGGCAGCCGGCGGACTCAAACCCGTCGTCGCGATTTATTCTACCTTCATGCAACGCGCTTACGACCAAATTCTCCACGACGTTTGCTTACAAAATCTGCCCGTAGTTTTTTGCTTGGACAGAGCCGGTCTCGTCGGCGAGGACGGAGCAACTCATCACGGCGCATTCGACTTGGCTTATCTGCGGACAATTCCCAACATGAATATCCTCGCGCCCAAAGACGAAAACGAATTGCGGCAAATGATTTTCGCGGCGTTTGAAAAAAATTTCCCCGTAGCGATTCGCTATCCTCGCGGCGCAGGGCTCGGCGTCAAAGTCGAAACTCAACCGCAAGAAATTTCTTGGGGCAAAGCTCAAGTCATCTGTCAAAATCCTTCGGCGGAAATTGCAATCTTCGCGGTCGGCTCAATGGTTAAAATTTCTTCTGACGCGGCAAAAATTCTTCACGAAAAAAATATTTCTGTCGACGTGATAAACGCCCGCTTCGTCAAGCCCTTCGACACGGAGTTGATTAAAAAATTTTCGCGAACGGTAAAACTTTTGGTCACGTGCGAAGAGGGAACTTTAAGCGGCGGCTACGGTTCGGCGGTGGCAGAATTTTTGACTGACGAAAAAATTTCGACGCCTCTTCTTCGGCTCGGCATTAAAGACAAATTCATTGAGCAGGGCACCCGCCCGGAGCTTTTGGACTTGTGCGACTTGACGGCAGAAAAAATTTCGCAACGAATCCTTGAACGCCTCAACGAAATAATTTTCGGCTTCTTAACAATCTCAACATAATCACACAAAAAGGAGCCGTCATGGATGACGGCTCCACCCGCCGACGCATTTGCGTGATGCAAATACCGTCGGCGGCAACCAACCAAAATTTATTCACGAACAAAATCAGCGGACATTTACGCCCCTGCGAGGTGCCCTTTCTTTTGCTACTTTTCTTTGGGCAAGCAAAGAAAAGTAGAAGAAAAAACAAAATCTATGGTGACGACATGAAAGAACGACTCGACGTGATATTGACGGAGAAAAATTTTTTTGACAGCCGCGCCCGCGCCAAAGCAATGATTATGGCAGGAAAAATTTTGGTCAACGGGCAGAAGGTCGACAAAGCCGGTACGCTCATTCCTCTTGACGCGGAAATCAAAATTCTCGGCGAAGAAATGCCTTTCGTCAGTCGCGGCGGCTTGAAACTTCAAAAGGCTCTCGACGTTTTCAAAATAATTTTGAGCGGAAAAATTGCGGCGGATGTCGGTGCCTCGACGGGCGGCTTTACCGATTGCATGTTGCAGCACGGAGCAAAGACGGTTTACGCAATCGACGTGGGCTACGGTCAACTTGCTTGGAAACTTCGCAGCAATGTGCAAGTCGTCAACATGGAGCGCACAAATATTCGCAACGTCACGCGCAACGATTTTTATTACGGCTTGCCGGAATTTGTTTCAATCGACGTGGCGTTTATCTCGTTGGAAAAAGTTTTGCCCGTTGTCTTTGACGTGCTGAAAGATTCGGGCGAAGTCGTTGCATTGATAAAGCCGCAATTCGAGGCAGGTCGCGAACACGTCGGCAAAAAAGGTGTTGTTCGTGACAAAAAAATTCATGCGGCGGTTATCGAAAAAGTTTTGAACTTCGCGGCGAAAGTCGGCTTAGGAATTTGCGGCTTGGATTTTTCGCCAATCAAAGGACCCGAAGGCAACATTGAGTACCTTGCTTATCTGACAAAAAATTTTTCGACGGCGAACGTTGAAATTTTATCCGTGGTTGATTCGGCTCACGAGGAGTTAAATTGATGGCACGACAAAATATTTTCGGTACGATGTTCGGTGTCGACGCCGGCATGATGCAGTTGGCGGTTATCCCGAACATGAGCAAGCGGCGGGCAGGTGAAATTGTCGACCGCATTTTTAATTTCTATCACAACAAAGACGTGCGGCTTGTCATGCCCGCGACGGAGGCTCGTCAATTTCGCAAAGAGGAATACGGCTTGCCCTGCGTCGAACGCGTTCATGTCGATATGGCACTTTCAATCGGCGGCGACGGAACTTTGCTCGGCGTGTGCAGAAGATTCGGCGGTCAAAGCGTTCCCGTCTGCGGAATTAATCTCGGCACGCTCGGCTTTTTGGCTGACATTGAGCCGCGTGAACTTGAAGGGCGTCTTGCAAAAATTTTGGCGGGAGAATATCGCGTTGAACGTCGACTTCTTTTGAGCGGCTACGTTCGCAACGAACTCGGCGAAAAATTTTTGGGCAATGCGATTAACGACGTTGTCATAACCAAAGGCGGCGTTGCGAGGATGTTGCGGCTCGGTCTCTACATTAATCAAACGCACCTCATGGATTACAAGGCAGACGGTTTGATTGTCTCAAGCCCGACGGGTTCGACGGCTTATTCTTTGAGCGCGGGAGGTCCCATTTTAAATCCGACGATTCGTGCACTTTTATTGACGCCGATTTGCGCACACACTTTCCAAATGCGACCGCTCATTGTCAACGAGGACGACGAGGTCTTGATAAAAATTTCGGCGACGCAAGATGTCATGGTCACGCTCGACGGGCAAGTCAGTCATAAAATTCAACCCGGCGACGACGTTGTTGTTCGCAAAGCCGCCGAGTCCGCGCAGATTGTCAAGTTCGACGACAAAAATTATTACGACGTGCTCAAAGCCAAGATGTGGAGCTGAAAAATTTTTACGGCTTAAAGGAATTTTTTCGTCAACAACAAATATCAACCTTGATTCGGAAGAGTTAAGGTTTTTTTTTGGAGGAATTATTCATGTCGCAGTTCGATAAAAGAAATTTGTCCATGATGATGGATTTTTATGAGATGACGATGGCGAACGGCTACTTTGTCAACGGCGGAGAAAATACTCGCGTTGCATTCGACGTTTTTTATCGGCGCAATCCCGACGCGGGCGGCTTTGCAATTTTCGCGGGACTTGAACAGGTTATCGAGTACGTTGAGAATATGCAATTCAGTGCAAAGGATATTGACTACCTGCGCGAACAAAAAATTTTCAACGAAGATTTTCTGGAGAGCCTCAAGGATTTTCATTTTCGCGGAGACATTTACGCTTTCCCCGAAGGCACGATTATGTATCCCAATGAGCCGTTCATGACCGTCGTCGCAAATTTGATTGACGCCCAACTTGTCGAAACGGCTATCCTCGCGCAAGTCAATCATCAATCTTTAATCGCAACCAAAGCTCGGCGAATCGTTCGGGCTGCGGAAGGTCGTTTCGTTTCGGATTTCGGAGCTCGTCGCGCTCACAACATGGACGCGGCAACTTACGGAGCGCGGGCGGCATTTATCGGCGGCGTCAACGGCACGGCAACCGTCAGCGCAGGTCAACTCTTTAACATTCCCGTCAACGGCACGATGGCTCACAGCTGGGTTATGTATTTCCGCAATGAGTTCGAGGCTTTCAAACGTTACGCCGAAGTTTATCCCGACTCAACGACGCTGCTTGTCGATACCTACGACGTTGTCCACAGCGGCATTCCCAATGCGATTCGTGTCGCCAAAGAAGTTCTTGAGCCTCAAGGCAAACGTCTGCGCGGCGTGAGGATTGATTCGGGTGACTTGGCTTACCTTTCAAAAAAAATTCGCAAGATGCTTGACGACGCCGGCTTGAACGATTGCAAGATTGTCGCCTCGAACAGCCTCGACGAATTCACGATAACTTCTTTGATAAATCAAGGCGCGGCGATTGATTCGTTCGGTGTCGGCGAAAGATTGATTACCGCAAAGTCTGAACCTGTCTTCGGCGCGGTGTATAAGATTGTCGCTGTCAAGGAAAGCGGGCAATTCGTTCCGCGAATCAAAGTCAGCGAAAACGTCGAAAAAATCACGAATCCCGGCTTGAAAAATATTTACCGCGTCTACAATGAAACGGGACATGCCGTCGCAGATTTAATCGCGCTGTTCGATGAGACTGTTGACTTGAGCAAGCCTTATCGTTACGTCGACCCCGTCAAGCCGTGGAAGAATCGCCGCTTTGAAAATTTCACTGCCAAAAAACTTTCCAAGCTTTACGTCAAAGACGGGCGGCGCGTGGAAAATTTGCCTACGTTGCATGAAGTTCGCGATTACGTCAGGCACCAACTTGAAAAAGAAATTTGGCAGGAGGAGCAACGCTTTGAAAATCCTCACCGCCACTACCTCGACATGACGCCCGATTACTACGACATGAAGATGAGCCTCTTGCACAAGACGCGCTCAAGTATGGACAGCTGAAAAATTTTAAGCGCAGCGGGAAGTGATAGCCCGGTCGCACATGGACGTGCGGCCGCCGCGACTATTTTGCGTGATGCAAAATACAGCGGACAAAGCACCTTTCTTTTTGCTACTTTTTCTTTGGTACCGGCAAAGAAAAAGTAGATTTAAAACATAAAAATCATTGAACCCTCAATCGAAGTGAACAACGTCGGCAACGTCAGCCGATTCCAACTCAATTAACGAGGTGAAAAATCTTGTCCGCAAAAGTCGCCGTAGTCATTCCGACTTACAAAGAAGAACTCGATGAGTTTGAAAAAATTTCGCTCGCGCAAGTCAGAAAAGTTTTGGGAAAGTATCCGATTATTTTTATCGCGCCCGAAGGAAAATTTTTTTCCTACTTCGAACCGACCGATATCGTTGCCGCAGTGGATGAGAAGTTCTTCAAAAGCATCATGACTTACAATACTTTGATGTTGTCGCCGTTTTTCTACGAGGCTTTTCTCAACTTCGATTACATTTTAATTTATCAACTTGATGCGTTCGTTTTTTATGACGCGCTGGAATTTTTTTGTTCGCTCGGCTACGATTATATCGGCGCGCCCGTCGCTTATCATTCTTGGTACGCCTGCAAGCAAGGCAACAGAGTTCCGCGTGTCGGCAACGGCGGCTTCTCTTTGCGCAAGGTCAAAACATTTCATAAACTTTTGACGGAGTGCAGTGCTTTGACGAATTGGAAAATTTTTCTTGATAAATATTACGAGGATGCATTCTTCGGCATGTGCGGCATACGAGACGACGTGAATTTCAAAACTGCGCCCGTCGAAGTCGCCGTTCGTTTTTCCGTAGATTTCTTCCCCGACCGTTTCTTGCGGCGAATCGGAAATAAAATTCCGTTCGGCTGTCATAATTGGTATAAATGCAGTGTCGACGCTTACACAAAACTTTTTTTGAAAGCCGGTTATGATTTGCGCCCGCTTCGAAACAAAATGAGCAACGGAGATTATTACTTGCGCTTGAAAATTCCTTTGGAAAACGTGGCTTTGAAAAGACTGATTCGCGGAATCAAAAGCGGGCAATCCGTTCTGCAATATCTTCCGACGAAAAATTTTGCCTCCGTGCGTGTCCTCCGCAGCGAGGGCGTCATGCAAATTTTGGCGGGAATGATTCAAGAGGAGGACTTCTCTTCCGACAAAATTTTTATCTGTGAGCCGGAGGACTACCCGCAGCTTGTCAATGACTTGACACGCGAGGACTTGCCTCACCTTGTATTGACCACCGATTATGACAAGTCATTAATCCGGCACATTGAAGAGCGCGGGCTCGAATACGGCAGGCACGTCATTTCTTTCCGAAGAGAATACCTGAATCATTGCGAAAAACTTTTCCACAGTCTCGGCAAATAAAAAAGCTGTCAGCTTTCAGAAAAATTTTTCTAACAGCTAACAGCTAAAAACTAACAGCTAAAATGTTCAATAATTTTCTGCGTTGATTTCAAAGAAAGATTGAGGATGGAAGCAGACGGGGCAAAGTTCGGGAGCTTGCGTGCCGATGACAATGTGACCGCAATTTCTGCATTCCCAAACTTGAACGCCGGCTTTCTTGAAGACTTCACGTGCCTCAACATTTTTCAAAAGCTTACGATAACGTTCCTCGTGATGTTTTTCAATAGCCGCAACGCCTCTGAATTGTTCCGCCAATTCGGGGAAGCCTTCTTCGTCAGCCTCGCGCGCCATGCGAGCATACATGTCAGTCCATTCGAAATTTTCGCCGTCAGCCGCGTGCAAAAGATTTTCTTCGACGCTGCCGAGTTCGCCCAAAGCCTTGAACCAAAGTTTTGCGTGTTCCTTTTCGTTTTCGGCGGTCTTGAGGAAAAGCGCGGCAATTTGTTCGTAGCCGTTTTTCTTCGCGACGCTTGCATAGTAAGTGTATTTGTTCCGCGCTTGAGATTCGCCCGCAAATGCCTCCCAAAGATTTTTCTCGGTCTTGGTGCCGGCGTATTTATTTTTCTTCGGAGCCTCTTCGACAGCCTCGACGACCTTTTCAAAATCGGTTGAGGGGTGTTTGCACAGCGGACACACTGCGGGAGGCTCGTCGCCTTCGTGAACGTAACCGCAAATTCTGCAAACCCATTTCGTCTTGCCGCCCGAAGCTTTGACTGCAGGTTTGGGTTTGATATGCGCCTGATAAAAGTTGTAAGTCGTCGAAGGAACGTCGGAGAATTTTTCCATGTCGACAACTTCCGCAATGAAAATCGAATGCGTATCAAGTTCGACCTGCTGAATCACGTTCGCGCTGATAAAAGAGTTCGTGCCTTCGGTTACGGCAAGTGTGCCGTTGGCGGTGCGTTGAACTTTATCGAAGTCGGCGAATTTGTCGACGTTCTTGCCGCTCTGAAAACCGAAACGCTTAAACAAATCGAAGGTCGCCGCCTCGCTGATAATCGATGCGGTAAATTTTTTTGTCTTGGCGATTATGTCGTGCGTGTAGTTCGATTTGTTCACGGCGATTGAAATTCTGTCTTTGCTGACGGGCGCGGCAGTCACTTGCGTCACGGTATTGATTATGCAAGCGTTATCCTTTGTGCCGTCGTTCGCGCTCAAGACGAAGAGACCGTACTGAACGTTGAATAAAACCTTGCTGTCCATTAAATTCACCTCTCCCAAAAATTTTCAACATGATAGCAAAAAAAATCCTCCGCCGCAAGTTTTTCAGCAGAGGATTATTTTTTCAGCTTGCAATGTTTTGTTTTTGTCTGCGGAGCCGCGATTGTCTCATTCTTGCAAGTTCTTCTTCAGTCAACGGTGGAATGTCGCTGTAATCAATCTCGTCGTCAGATTTTGGCTTGTTTTCATCAAGTCTGCGTATTTGTTCCTCTGACAACGGCGGCATTCCCTTATAAATTCGGATACTGCCCATAATATTCGTCCTCCTCCCGTTTATTTGCAAATCGTGCCGATATTAACCGATATTTTTCGCCGCGTTCCGTGTAAATCACTACCAAAACATCTCTTACCTTACCAACAACTTTCCACCTGTCTTCGTATTCGCTGTGAAGTTCGTCATAATCTTCAAATCTTTTTTCATCAAGAAAGACATATGCTGCATCCTCAAAATAAATCTTATGCTTTTTCCAATTCAACTCGGCTTTGTTGTCGTCCCATTCGACAAAATATTCGCCAACTTCAATCTCGCCCATAAAATCATCTCCGAACGAATCTTAGCAAAAAAAATCCTCCGCCGCAAGTTTTTCAGCAGAGGATTATTTTTTATCGATTACCAACCTAATTTTTTTGCTTTTGCGAAGTCTTCTTTTGATTTTGCCCAGTTTCCAAGTGCTTTATGAGCAACTCCACGGTAATAATAAAATTTTGCAGAATTAGGATTGAGTTGAATTGCCTCATCATAAAGTTTAACGGCTTCATTATAATTTTTTGCGTTAAATGCTTTATCAAATAGGATTAACGCCATATAATTCCGCGATTTGTCTGTAAGATTATTATTTTGCTGAATATTATTGTTCTGGCGTTTCAAGTCTTCGACTTGTCGTCTAAGTTCATTGTTTTGATTGTCGAGAGCAGATTTTTCGCGAGCAACTGAATCCTTTTGGCGTTTCAAGTCTTCGATCTGGCGTTTCAAATTTTCATTTTCATTGCGAAGAGATTCATTTTGTGATTTAAGCTCCTCTCTTTCCTTAAAAAACCGAATGATACAATTCATAATGTCATTATTATCGATTTGAGCAATGACGGTGGCGCGAATCATAATATTATCGTCAGAATCAAGGACATTATACTTAACGTCGATGATATTGGAAATTTCGTCGGCGATTGATGAAATTTCGTCGTCGGGCAAAGTCAAATACCTTTCCTTCAAGAAGGCAAAGACATAATCGGTGATTTTCTTTTGAACGTTTTCTTGAGCGAGGTTTTTGGCGCGGAGTTTGACACTTTTAAGATTATCGGAATCGTTCATGATACATTCGGCGACGCCGTCATAAATTTTGATAGAAATATTTTTGAAAGAGCCGGATTCATTGGTTGGAGTGTTAATATTGTTTTCGTCAGACAAAGCCGGCGCGAAATTTGAATTATTCTCTTGATTCACAGTCATTCCTCCCAAATTTTTGCCGAAATTATATCACAGGGGCTTGAAAAAAAATCCCGCCGCTTGACGGGGAAAAGATTTTATAAAATTTTCGACAGGAATGCTTTGGTGCGTTCTTCTTTCGGATTTTCGAAAACTTCTTTGGGCTTGCCTTGTTCGACGATATAGCCGCCATCGACGAATAATAAACGCGTGCCGACCTCGCGGGCGAAACCCATTTCATGAGTGACGATAACCATAGTCATGCCGCTTTCCGCGAGGCGTTGCATAACGTCGAGGACTTCGCCGACCATTTCCGGGTCAAGTGCGCTTGTCGGTTCGTCGAAGAGCATAACTTTCGGTTGCATTGCCAAAGCGCGGGCGATTGCCACACGTTGTTGTTGTCCGCCGGAAAGTTGATTCGGGTAAGCGTCAGCCTTGTCGCCCAAACCTACGCGGTCGAGTAAATCTTGAGCTGTCTGTTCGGCACGAGAGCGTTCAATTTTGCGAACTTTCATTGGCGCAAGCGTGATGTTATCCAAAACGGTCATGTGCGGAAAAAGATTGAACCGTTGAAAAACCATTCCGACTTCCTCGCGGACTTTGTTTATGTTTGCGTCGCTGTTCATGGGAATTCCGTC
Source organism: Selenomonadaceae bacterium (assembly GCA_017535925.1). Classification (GTDB taxonomy): domain Bacteria; phylum Bacillota; class Negativicutes; order Selenomonadales; family Selenomonadaceae; genus Quinella. The sequence continues at coordinate 63,421 of JAFXTD010000034.1, forward strand.
AACGGTAATTGTTCCGTCCGTCGGTTCCTCCAAAAAATTTATGCAACGCAACAAAGTTGACTTGCCGCTGCCCGAAGGACCAATTATCACGACGACTTCGCGCTCGTCAATGTGCAAATCAATGCCCTTTAAAACTTGCAAGTCGTCGAAAGATTTTTTTAAGCCTTTAATTTCAATCATAATGCAATTTCCTAACCACTAATCACTAAGTAGGAACCAGGAACTAGGAACTAGTTTCTAATCACTAACCACTAATCAACCGCTGATACTTCCGACGGAATTAACCGACTTGTCAAGCATGGTGTCTTGCGTTTGAACGGCTTTTGCGTTTGCCTCGTAAAGTCGCTGGTTGTGAATCAATTCGACCATTTCATAGACAACCGACGTGTTGGATTTTTCCAATGCGCCTTGAAGAAGTTCGCCGGAAGCAGGGCGCGGTTGAGCATCGGGATTCATTAACCTCGCCTGAAGATTTTGTTCGACGCCGTTTATCGGAGGAGGATTGCCCTCGTTGTCGTCGACGAGGTAATAAAGATTGTCGCCCTGCTTTTGAGTTGCAAGTCTGTCACCGAATTCGACGAATTGAATCTGCGCGAGCTGTTGATTAACGTCTCTTCGCAAATCGCCGACGGCTTCCCAACGATTGAGTTCGGGATTGAGGCGCAGCTCATTGCCGGGAACGTAAATTGTCCCGTTGCCCGTGATTGTAACGCTTGAATCAGCTACGTTCGCGGGAATTCTAATCGGGTTGCCTTGTGTGTCGAGGAGATTGTAGCCGCGCAGGTCTTGCAGATAGCCTTGACTGTTTTTGATAAAGGATCCGTTTCGAGTATAGCGGACGCCTTCGGGAGTTTGAACTGCAAAGAAACCGTCACCGACAATCGCCAAGTCGTAGGTGTTGCCCGTCGTTTCGATTGCGCCCTGTTGATAGTCGACGGCAATCTCGTCAATGTAATCGCCCAAGCCGAGTTCGCCGATATGCGGAACGTAAAACGGATCGGCAGTGAAACCTTTAATCTGCGTGATGTCCTCTTTTGAAGTGCCGAGTTCAGCCAGCGTATTGAAAGGGGCAACATCAACGCCGAGTATCCCGCCTTTGTCAAAGTCATTGACGCGTTGAATCAACATCTTGTGAAATTCCTTGTGAACGGTTATATCTTTCTTATAGCCGGTCGTTGCGGCATTGGCCAAGTTGTTCGCGATAACATCCGTGCGTTTCATTTCGCTCATCATGCCGGTCGCCGCGCTGTAAAGTCCGCGCCACATTTTTTTATCACTCTCCTGTTTTAATGTATCATTGCTTTTTTATTTTGCTTCCACACTTCCGACCGCAGTATAAATCATCCCGCTTTTGCCTCGTGTGGAGGACATGAGCACAACGGATTTGACTTCCATTGCTCCGTTGGGAGGATTTTTCAGCATCTCTTCCATGCTTCCGTTGAAGTCTGCCCTGCGCACCAAAGTTATATGCGGCAAAAATTTTTTTCTGTCGTAAGGGACGGCGTGTTCTGCCAAAGCTCTTCTCAATCGTCGAACGTAATTTGACAGTGCAACATTTTCTGAAATTCCCGCCCAATAAATATCTCTGAAAATTCCAATTCCGTCAAGACTTATGGAAAATGGCGCGAAGGAAACAGAATTCATGGCTTCCAAAACTTTATCGGGGCTTCCGTATTCTCCGATAAACGCCAAAGTCAAATGAAGATTCCGAACGGGTGTGACGTTGCCGCGTACACCCAAAATTTCCCACTCCGCTTGCAATTTCGTCAGGGCTTGCAAAATTTCTTCGTTGAATTCTATTGCAATGAACAGCCGCATCATATCATCCTTTGCAATTAATTTGAAATTATCCTGCGCAGGATTTTAAAGCTTTACAAAGAATTTTTCAAGAAAATATTTTGCGGAGGTGTCGAGTATGGCAGACGAGCGATTGATTGTCGCGCTGGATTTCCACATCATGAACGACGTAAAAAAATTGGTCGATGAACTCGGTGACAGCGTAAATTTTTATAAAGTCGGCATGGAACTTTTTTATTCGGTCGGTGCGGGCGTCGTCGAATGGCTTAAAGCTCAAGACAAAAAAATTTTCCTCGACCTCAAACTTCACGACATACCCAATACCGTTGCGGGCGGCTTGTGTTCGCTCATGTGGCTCGGCGCAGATATTTTGAACGTCCACGCGTCGGGCGGCTTCACCATGATGAAAACGGCGGCGGAGACTCTTCACAAAGAGGCTGACAAGAGCGGCGTCAAGTGTCCGAAGTTGATAGCGATAACCGTCTTGACGAGTATCAATCAAGCGGAATGGTGCGGCGCGTTGAAAATTTCGGAGCAGGTCGTCGAATTCGCAAAGCTTGCAAAATCTGCAGGGCTTGACGGCGTTGTTGCCTCACCGCAAGAGGCAAAATTGATTCGCGAGGCTTGCGGCGAAAACTTTTTAATCGTGACGCCGGGCATAAGACCTGCGGGAGCCGACATAAACGACCAACAAAGAATTTCCACACCGGCAGCGGCACTTCAAAACGGCGCAACGCATTTGGTAATTGGCAGACCAATCAGAGCGGCAAAAAATCCTCGCGAGGCGGCAGAAAAAATTTTGGAAGAAATGAGAGATTAGCTGTTAGCGATTAGCTGTTAGCTGTTAGAAACTAGTTCCTAGTTCCTAGTTCCCAGTTCCTATAAAGGAGATTTAATCATGACGGAAAAAGAAGTTTACGATTTACTTGTTGAGACCGGCGCGATTATGACAGGGCATTTTCTGTTGACATCAGGCAATCACTCGCCGCACTACGTCGAAAAATTTAACGTTCTTCAACACCCCGAATACACCGAAAAACTTTGCAAGGCGATGGCGGAAAATTTCAAGGACGCACAAATTGAAACGGTCGTCGGCCCCGTGACGGGCGGAATTATTTTGGCGCACGAGACCGGCAAGGCTTTGGGCACGCGAGCGATTTTCACCGAACGCGTCGACGGCGTGATGACTTTCCGCAGAGGCTTCACACTTCACGAGGGCGAACGCGTTTTGATTGTCGAGGACATTGTCACGACGGGCGGCTCCATTCGCGAGGTCATCGACGTTGTAAAAAAATTCGGCGGCGTGCCCGTTGCGGTGAGCATGCTTGTCGACAGGTCGGGCGGCAAAGTCAATTTCGGCGACGTTCCGAGTTTCGCGCTCCTGCACATGAACGTTGAGATTTACACGCCCGAAGATTGTCCGCTTTGCAAAAAAAATATTCCGCTGACCAAACGCGGCTCCACCGGCAAGAAGTGATTAGTGGTTAGTGATTAGTGGTTAGGGATAAGAAACTAGGAGCTGTTGGTAAATTCAAAATTCGCGGTTGGTGAAAGCCCGGCCGTCACGGATGACGGCCGCCGCGACTTAAAACCTGGAAGGTTTTATAGCGGACAACGCCCTTTTCTTTTGCTACTTTTCTTTTGGGCGCTGCAAAAGAAAAGTAGATTCAATAATAAAAGTTATTGAAACGTTTAATCGAAGCTGACGATTGAATTTACCAACACACCCTAGTTCCCGGTTCCTACTTAGTGATTAGTGGTTAGGATATATGTTAAAGACTTTGACGGTTGAAAACTTCGCGCTGATTGAAAATGTCACGGTTGAATTCGGCGGCGGCTTGAATATCTTGACGGGCGAAACGGGCGCGGGCAAATCGATTTTGATTGAGGCAATCGGCGCGATTCTCGGCAACAGACTCGGTGCAAGCAAAATTCGCAAGGGCGCAGATTATCTTCGTGTCGAGGCAATTTTTTCCGACGGCTTGAAAATTACGCGGAAAGTTTCGCGCACGGGAAAAAATTCAATCGCGGCGGGCGGCAAGTCGATAACTCTTGCGCAGTTGAAAAAAATCGGCGAACAACTTTTGGACATGCACGACCAAAATAAAAATCTTGAGCTGTTGCACGAGGAAAATATTTACGCGTTGACCGACGACGAAAAAATTTCGGAGGAGCTTAAAAATTTTCGGCAGCTTTATCGCGAATTAAATTCGAAAATTTCTTTGCTGGAAAAAAAATTATCTGCGCGGACTGAAAATCTTGAGCGGCTTGAATTTTTGCGTTGGCAGGCACGAGAAATTTCGGCAGTCAATCTCAAGCCCGACGAGGACGAAAAACTTGAGGCGGAGATAAAAAAACTTTCACACGCCGAAAAAATCGCCGAGCACATTCAAGAATCGGTGCAACTTCTGAACGACGGCGACCCCGATGTTTTATCGGCATTGGCGCGGGTTGCGAAGAACTTGGACGACGTGGCGCGTTACGACGACAAATTGGATTCGGCGAGGAAACTTTTGGAAGAAGCGGAATTTTCTCTGCGCGAGGCTTACGAGGAGATTCGAGGCTACGGCAGCGGCTTGGAATTTTCGACGGAACGTTTGGACGAATTGCAAGCGCGGGCAGATGAAATTTCAAAGCTCAAACAAAAATACGGCGCGTCGATCAACGAGATTTTAAAGCGGCTTGAAAAAATTCGCGCAGACATTGAGGCGGCAGAAAATTTTGATTCGGACGTTGAGGAACTTCAAAAAGAAATCACCGAGCTTGAGCGGCAAACAAAATCCTCTGCGGAAAAACTTTTGCGTCTGCGTCAAGATTCGGCAAAAAATTTGAGCACGGCGATTGAAACGGAAATTCAAAAGCTGGGCATGACGCGAGCGCAATTTGAAATCGTCGTGGAGCCTTCGGAAAAATTTTCGACGAACGGCGGCGACAAGGCGGAAATATTTTTTTGCGCGAATTTCGGCGAGGAACGATTGCCTCTGTCGAAGGTCGTATCGGGCGGCGAACTTTCCAGAATTGCTTTGGCGATAAAAATTGTCTTGGCAACGGAGCGACGCGGCGATTTTGAAAGAGTAATGATTTTCGACGAGATAGACACGGGGCTTGGCGGCGTCACGGCAAAAACGGTTGCGGAAGCAATTTCGAAAATTTCACGCGGTCGGCAAGTCCTGTGCATAACTCATTTGCCGCAAATCGCGAGCATGGCGGATGTTCATTTGCAAATCACAAAATCGGAATTCGACGGGCGCACGCTCACGAAAGTCAAACGCCTCGATCAAGACGAACGCATAAAAGAAATTGCGCGCATGGCTTCGGGCGAAGAGTCTTCCGTTGCAATAAAAAATGCCCGCGAAATGATTTCGTCGGCAAAAAAATTTTCAGCTGACAGCGTTTAGTCAGACGCTATGAATTAACCGATTCTCAATGGGATAAAATCAAGTTGCTCGTTACAGCGAGTGGAACGCTGTCTATAAATGTTTCAGCAAGTGGCAGGAACAAGGATTGTTTGAAAAAATCTTCGAGGAATTAACGTTGGAATGTGACTTGCAAGATTTATCCCTTGATTCGACAAGCTTCGGGAACAAATAAGTGCCCAAGGTGCAATCGCTTGCGTTAAACGTTATAGGAGAATAGCCACTCGTTACGAAAAACTTGCCGTAAGATTTCTTGCTTTTATACATGTTGCTTGCATTTTTATCCGGCTTCTTTAATTTATTCAACACACCTTAGTTCCCAGTTCCTAGTTCCTAAATTCATTCATGAAGTTTGCGAGAGCCTCCGCGCCTTCAATCGGCATTGCGTTATAAATCGAGGCGCGCATGCCTCCGACCGAGCGATGACCTTTGACGCCGCAAAGATTTTTTTCGAGAGCCTCCGCGACAAATTTCTTTTCGAGTTCTTCATTGGGCAGGCGGAAGGTTACATTCATGAACGAGCGCGAATCCTTATCGGCATGACCGCGATAGAAACCGTCCGAATTGTCAATCGCGTCATAAAGAAGTTTGGCTTTGATTGAATTGCGGCGTTGCATCTCTGCCAAACCGCCCGAATTTTTTATCCAAGCGGCGACCTTCCCGACCATGTAAATGCTGAAGGCGGGCGGCGTATTGTACAGCGAATTTTTTTTGTAAAAAGTTTCGTAGCGCAACATTGTCGGGAGCAAATCGGGACTTCCTTCAAGGAATTTTTTCTTGGCAACGACAATCACGACGCCTGCAGGTCCCAAATTTTTTTGAACACCGGCATAAATCAGCGAAAACTTTTTGAAATCGATGGGGCGGCTCAACATATCGCTGGACATATCGGCGAACAACGGGACATTGCCCGTTTCGGGGATGTAGTGAAATTCCGTGCCGTAGATTGTGTTGTTGTTGCAAATGTGCAGATAAGCGGCGTTCGGATTGATTTTGAGTTCGTCTTGACGAGGAACGCGGCGGAAATTTTCTTCCTTAGTCGAGGCGGCAACTTCCCCGACGCCCAAAATTTCTGCCTCCTTGTAAGCGTTGCTTGAAAAAGTTCCGCTCAAAACGTAAGAGCCGCGATGTTCCTTGCTTGCGAAGTTCAAAGGAATCATTGCGAATTGAAGACTTGCGCCGCCTTGAATAAATAAAACTTCGTAGTCGTCGCCGAGCCCCATGAGTTCCAAAATGTCAGCCTTGGCTTGATTGTGAACTTTTTCGTAGGGCTTCGAGCGATGGCTTATTTCGATAATCGACATGCCCGAATCGTTGAAGTCGAGGAACTCTGCTTGAGCCTCCTTGAGCACTTCGAGCGGCAAAGTTGCGGGTCCCGGATTGAAATTGTAAACGCGTTTCATTAAAACTCCTCCTTTTGATTGAAAGCTATTCTACCACCGAAAAAATTTTTGGCAACGCATTTTCAGCTTTAAGCTTTTTCTAACCGCTAACAGCTAACAGCTAACAGCTAACCGTAACCTTGAGTTACCTCACACTCAAAAATTTTTCACAATCATAACTTACAATCTGCGCGGGGTGATTGTATGAAAAAATTTTTTGCGGCAGGATTGGCGGCTTTGTTCGCGGTAAATTTTAATTTCACGGAGGCGGCGACTATGGAAAAACCTAAGGCGGTAAAAATTGTTCAGACGGCGGGACGTGACAGGCTCGGAGACTTTGCACCCGAATTCGCCCGCTACAACGACGATATCCTTTTCGGCGAGGTCTGGAGTCGAAACGACATTTTGTCTTTGCAGGACAGGAGTATCGTCACGATTTGCGCATTGGTCGGCAGCGGAGTTTTAACCGATGCGCTCAAGTATCACATTCAAACTGCAAAAGCAAACGGCGTCACCCGCGACGAAATGGTCGAGATTGTAACTCAACTCGGATTCTACGCGGGCTGGCCGAAAGCTTGGGCGGTCTTCCCGATGGCTAAGGAAGTTTACGGCGAAGACGCGGCAAAAACTTTCGAAAACGTCGGCAAGAAAATTACTCAAACGGCAGGCAGAAAAAATCTCGGAGACTTCGCGCCCGAATTTGCCCGCTACAACGACGACATTCTTTTCGGCGAAGTGTGGAGCCGAAATAATATTTTATCCGTTCACGACAGGAGTATCGTCACGGTATCGACGCTGGTCGGTGCCGGAATTTTCACTGACGCGCTGAAACATCATCTTGCCGCCGCAAAAGCAAACGGCGTCACGAAAGCCGAAATGGTTGAGATTATCACGCAGCTTGCCTTCTACGCCGGCTGGCCGAAAGCTTGGGCAGTCTTCCCGATGGCGGAAGAGGTTTATTCATGAACAGGCGAAATTTTTTAAAGGTTGTCGGCTTGGGCGCAATGACTTTTTATTTGAGCGGTTGCGGCTTGGCGGCGACGGAAAATAAAAAGGAGAGTGAAGCCTCCGCGCAGAGCAGTGTGTCGGAGGGAAAGCCTATGAAAATCGTTGTGATTAACTCAAGCCCGCATTCCGAAGAGCAATCGACTTCACGCTACTTGGCTCAAAGATTTGTCGACGGTGCAAAGAATGCCGGTCATGAAATCTTTGTCTTCGACGCGGCGAACGAGGAAACGCATCCTTGCAAAGGCTGCGACCACTGCGGCATGGACGGCGATTGCATTTTCAACGACGCGATTCAAACGAAACTTATGCCGAAAATGTTGGAGGCGGACTTGTTGGTTTTGGTGACGCCGCTTTACTATTTCGGCATGAGCGCGCAGCTGAAAACAATCGTCGACAGATTTTATTCGCGGACGACAAAGCTCGGCGGCAAAAAGTCAATGATGATTGCGACGGCTTGGAACACTGCCGATTGGACAATGGAAGCGTTGAAAAATCATTACGAGACACTTGTCCGCTACATGAGCTGGCAAGATGTCGGACAAGTTTGGGCGACGGGTTGCGGCACACGTTCTATGGTTGAGCGTTCCGAATTCGGCGACACGGCTTTTAAAATCGGAGCAGCATTGTAGCTGTTAGTTGTTAGCTGATAGCTGTTAGAAACTACTTCCCTACAAAAGGAGGAATATTAATGAAAAAATTTAATACGGCAATCGTCGGCGCAACGGGCGCGGTCGGTCAAGAATTTTTGAAACTCATCGAGGAACGTAATTTTCCTTTCGGCGAATTGAAAATGTTGGCGTCGAGTCGTTCGGCAGGCAAGAAAATAAATTTCATGGGCAAAGAGTACACCGTCGAGGAGACAACCGAAAAATCTTTCGACGGCGTGAAATTTGCATTGTTCGCGGGCGGCGCGGCGAGTAAACTTTTTGCACCGGCGGCAGTCAAAGCGGGCGCAGTCGTTATCGACAACTCATCAAACTTCCGCATGGATCCCGAAGTCCCGCTCGTCGTCCCCGAAGTCAATCCGCAGGCAATCGCTCGGCACAAAGGCATAATCGCGAATCCGAATTGCTCAACGATAATCATGGTCATGGCACTCAAGCCGCTTTACAATCTTTCCAAAATCAAGCGCGTGGTCGTGTCGACTTATCAAGCGGTGTCGGGTGCAGGTCGCGAAGGCATGGACGAACTCAAAACTCAACTTGAGGCATTGGCTCGCGGCGAGGAAGTCGAAGCCAAAGTTTTGCCCGTTGCGAAATTGGACAAGCACTATCAAATCGCCTCGAATCTCATTCCGCAAATCGATGTCTTCAAAGAAAATCTCTACACCAAAGAGGAAATGAAGATGGTCGACGAGACGAAGAAAATCATGGAAGACGACGCGCTCAAAGTCACGGCGACGACAATCAGAGTTCCCGTTTATCGTTCTCATGCCGAATCGGTCAACGTCGAATTTGAAAATGATGTTTCCGTTGAAGAGGCTCGTGCCGCGCTTGAAAAATTTCCCGGCGTTATCGTTCGCGACAATCCCGCCGAAATGATTTATCCTCAACCGCTTGAAACTTCCGGCAAAGACGCCGTTGAAGTCGGGCGAATCAGAAAAGATTTTTCGATTGAACACGGCTTGAACCTTTGGGTTTGCGGCGACCAAATTCGTAAAGGCGCGGCTCTCAACGCTTTGCAAATCGCCGAATACATGATTGCAAACGGATTGGTGCAATGAAAAAATTTCTTTACTTTCAGCCCGAATACGTCGGCAAATTCAAATGCGACGGACAAAAATGTGACGCCCGTTGTTGCAAAGATTGGACGATTACGATTGACGCGGCGACTTACAAAAAATATTCGCGCATAAAACCGAAAAGCATTGCCAAGGAAATTCTTTCGCGCATGAAATTTGATTCGGAGCACAATGCTTACGTCGTCACGCTCGCGGAAAATTTGGAGGACAGTTTATGGCAAAAAAATTCGTCTACTTCCAACCCGAATACGTCAACCGCTTCAAATGCAACGGGTGCACCGGGGGGGGGTGTTATTAATTGTTGCGAGCGCAATTGGGACATCACGATTGACGACGCGATTTACAAAAAATATCGTAAGATAAAACCGTCGGAAAAGGCTCAAGAAATTTTATCGCACATTGTCCGCGACGACAAAAGAAATTCTTACATGCTGATTGGCAGACCGTGTCCGTTTTTGACGCCGGAAAAATTTTGCGGCATTCAGCTGAACTACGGCGAAGAATTTTTATCACAAACCTGCGCAACCTACCCGCGCCGCACGCACAAAGTAGGAAATTTTTTTGAGCGGTCGTTGACGTTGACTTGTCCCGTTGCGGCGGAAATGATTTTGTTCGCGCAGGAGCCGCTGAAGTTTGAATTCATCGAAGTGCCCGATAAAATTCACGGCAAGCACGGCAGAATTCAAATAACAAAAGTTCCGATTGCCTCCGAAAAAGACGCTTCACTTGCCCGCGAAATTCAAATTACGATGATTTCAATTCTGCAGAGGCGGCTGTTTACAATCGACCAAAGATTAATCGCGCTCGGTCTTTTTCTCGACAAGTTGCAAGAATTAGTTTCGGCAAAAAGTTCTGACGATACCTTATTGGATTTAATCGCGGCGTATCGTTCGGAAGATTTTTTGACGGAAGAAATTTCGCCGATATTCCAAAGCTTTGCCTTCGACGCGAAAAGTTTTGTCACGTTCATGATAAAATTCATCGGCTACACCTTGGAAGCCTTGAAGTCGGTCGAAGGAAAAAAATTTCTTGATGCCTTCGTCAAAGTTCTTGAAATTCATCCCGACAAAAATAATCTCGTTTATCTTCCGGAAATCGCTGCCAACTTTGAAAAACTTTCCGACGCACGCAAAAATTTTTCGGAAAAATATTCGGCGTTCTTGGAAAATTATCTTGTCAACGAACTTTTCTACGGTTTCTATCCTTGGCGATTTATAACAGAGAGTCTTACGAAAAATTTTATCGTCTTCCTGATAAGCTTTAAAATTTTTGAGCTGATGACTTTCGCGACGGTGCAGAGCGGCTTGGATTCAAAGGAAGATTTATTGGCGATGGTCGATTGGTTCATGATGAAGACCGACCACAATCCCGAACTTTACAAAAGATTTTTTGAGTTGCTGGAGGGCGTGGACGACACATATTTGTTAATGGCGACTTTGCTTTAAAAGTTGCCTTGACATGAAAAGGGCGGTGTTGTAAAATGCCGAAAGTGCAAACGGCAAGGGGCGACAAGGCTCCTTTCGAGTTCGGCGCGACGGCTGAAAAATTATTCGGCGAGGCTTTTGAAGACTTCGAGGGCGAGATAAAAATTTCGGGCGAGGTCGAGGATGTCGGAAGATGTTATGTCGTTCGCGGGCGCATTGAGTGCAAAAAAATTTTCACGTGCGACAGATGTTTGACTCAAGCGACGACCAATCAAGTTCACGAGTTCGAGGAAGAATTCGACAAGTCGGAAGCAGTGGAAGATTTAATCGATGTGACTGAACTTTTGCGAGACGAGTTGCTTGCCGGGCAGCCGATGAAAAATCTTTGCAAAGCGGATTGTAAGGGCTTATGTCCCAAGTGCGGCGCAAATTTGAACGAAGGCGAGTGCGGTTGCGATAAGTTTATCGTCGACCCGCGACTTGCCGCGCTTCAACAATTAGTAATTAGGAATTAGCAATGAGGAATTCTTTTTGCGTATCCAATTCCTAATTCCTAATTCCACATTCCTAATTGATAAAAGGAGGTGTTAAGCTTTGGCGGCACCTAAAAGGAAATTGAGCAAGTCAAGACGCGACAGACGGCGCGCAAATTGGAAGTTGGAAGCTCCGAACTACGTAAAATGTCCGAGATGCCATGAACCTAAACTCCCACACCATGTGTGCCCGGAATGCGGTTACTATGACGGGCGCGCGGTCATAGAGACGGATTGAGGATACGGAAATTATTTGGGCAGGCATTCTAACCTGCCTAATTTTTTTGCAGATAGGAGCGGGACAGTTGAAAATAGCAGTCGACGCCATGGGCGGTGACAAAGCTCCGGCGGAAATAATCAAAGGTGCAGTTTTGGCAGTTCAAAAATATCCGTGTGAAATAATTTTGGTCGGCGACGAGGAAAAAATTCGAGGCGAGCTCAATCAATCCGATTTGCCGATAACGATACGCCACGCAGGCGAAGTTATACAAATGGGCGAACACCCCGCCGACGCCGTGCGTTGCAAAAAAGATTCGTCAATCGTCGTGGCGACAAAAATGGTAAGAGACGGCGAGTGCGATGCGGTACTTTCGGCAGGTTCGACGGGCGCGGCAGTGGCAGCGGCTCAACTGATATTGAGGAGGATTCACACCGTCGGCAGACCCGCAATCGCAACCCCGATACCGACTCCGCGAGGCACGACACTTTTACTCGACAGCGGCGCGAACGTCGACAGCAAACCCGAACATCTGATTCAAAGCGGGATAATGGGTTCGCTTTACGCCGAGCACGTCTTGAAAATAAAAAATCCTTCGGTTGCGCTGTTGAATATCGGCGAGGAAGAAACCAAAGGCAACGAGCAGGCTAAGGAAACTTATCAGCTGCTGAAAAATTTGTCGACGATAAATTTCGCGGGCAATGCGGAAGGCAGAGACATTCCGCGAGGAAAGTTCGACGTTGTGATTTGCGACGGCTTTGTCGGAAACATTGTCTTGAAATTCGGCGAAGGACTTGCCTTGACGATTATGGAACTCTTGACGGAAGAACTGACTGCAAACGGCGGCATAAAACTTTTGGGCAAAGAAATCATTGAAAAAACTTTTTTGAACATATCCAAGCGGCTGGACGTATCGGAAAACGGCGGAGCACCTCTTTTGGGCGTGAACGGTTGTTGCGTGATAAGTCACGGCTCGTCTGACGCACGGGCAATCAGTTCGGCTATCGGCGTCGCCTGCAACTACGTCAACAGCAAAATTCTCGAACGAATCAGGACGACTCTTTAATTTAATTCGTAATTGACAAATGAAGCAGATTCGTATAACTTAGAAGGAGCGTAGCGGCGTAACCGTTGAGGAGGAGATTAAATGTTTGAAGATAACGCCATATGTAAATTGCTGAAAATCAAATACCCGATATTTCAAGGCGGCATGGCGTGGATAGGTACGGCGGAGCTTGCCTCGGCGGTGTCGAACGCGGGCGGCTTGGGACTTATCGGCGCAGGGCACATGCCTCCCGACATTTTGCACAAAGAAATTCAAAAGTGCAAAGCTTGGACAGATAAACCCTTCGGCGTGAACATAATGCTCATGTCGCCGTTCGTCAAAGAAGTCATGCAACTGATGATTGACGAACGAGTTCCTGTCGTGACGACGGGCGCGGGCAACCCCGGCGAATACGTTCCTGCTTTAAAAGAAATCGGCACTAAGGTTATTCCGGTCGTGGCGAGTGTGGCTTTGGCGAAACGTCTTGTCAAAAGCGGTGCGGATGCTGTCATTGCCGAAGGATGCGAATCGGGCGGACACATCGGAGAAATTTCCACAATGCCTCTTATCCCGCAAGTCGTCGACGCCGTGGACGTTCCCGTTATCGCTGCAGGCGGTTTTGCCGATTCGCGAGGTATTGTTGCGGCGTTTGCATTGGGAGCCAGTGCAATTCAAATGGGCACACGCTTTGTCCTAAGCAAGGAGTGCATTGCTCATCCCAATTACAAAAATCTCGTGCTCAAAGCAAAAGACCGCTCGACTGTCGTCACGGGCAGAACGCTTGGGCATCCTGTTCGCGTTCTTGCCAATAAACTCACACGAACTTTTTTTGAAATGGAAGCGGCAGGTGCCTCCAATGAGGAACTTGAACAACTCGGTACGGGCGCATTACACAGAGCAACACATCTCGGCGACGTTGAGAACGGCTCGGTTATGATAGGTCAGATTTCCGGCATGCTCGACGATATTAAAACCGTCAAAGAAATTATCGACGACATTGTCAATGGTATCGGCGGCGTTGTCGAAGCGGTCAATCGCAAATACGCTTGAGGGAGGTGCGGCTTCATGAAGAAGGCTTTTATTTTCCCCGGTCAAGGCGCGCAGGCGGTCGGCATGGGCAAAGATTTTTACGACAACTTCGACTCTGCCAAAAAACTTTTCGACGAGGCGGACGAGGCTTTGGGCTATTCGATTAAGAAAATGTGCTTCGAAGGCTCTCAAGACGATTTGAAGTTGACGGCGAACACTCAACCCGCGATTTTGGTCGTGAGCGTCATTGTCAGTGAAATTTTAAAATCGGAAGGTGTCACGGCGGAAATTGCGGGCGGTCACAGTCTCGGCGAATATTCGGCTTTGGTTTCGGCGGGCACGTTGAAATTTTCGGACGCGGTCGTTTTGGTTCATAAGCGCGGACAATTCATGCAAGAGGCTGTTCCCGTCGGCGAAGGCTCAATGGCTGCGATTATCGGGCTTGACGATGAGACAATCATAAAAATTTGCGCGGAGGCGTCGGCGGTCGGCGAAGTGCAAGCGGTCAACTTCAACTGCCCCGGTCAAACGGTTATCGCGGGAAAAACTGCGGGCGTCGAGGCGGCTGTCGAAAAATTAAAATCTGCCGGCGCAAAGAAAGCTGTCGTCTTGCCGGTAAGCGCGCCCTTCCACAGCACGTTGATGGCTCCCGCCGCAAAAAAACTTGCCGCCGAATTGGATAAGGTCGAACTCCTCGACGCGGCATTTCCCGTTGCAGCAAATTTCACGGGCGAACTTGAAACTTCAGCCGGTGAAATAAAAAATAATTTGGTGGCGCAGGCGGATAATCCCGTCAAGTGGATTGCTTGCGTCGAGGCAATGAAAAATTTCGGTGCGGAAACTTTTATCGAATGCGGACCTGGCAAAACCCTCTGCGGATTCAATCGGCGCATCGACAAAAAAATAAAAAGCCTCAACGTCGAAGACATGGACAGCTTGAAAAAAACTTTGGAGGCTCTCGGCGTTTGAAGTCACGAAAAAAATCATTCCCCGTCAAATTTTCGGCGGGGAATTTTTTTGCAACAAACTCTCGTAAAAATCCATGCAAGCTTTTTAATTGACAATTACCTTTCAAAAGTTTATTATCGATATAAATTGATTATGGAGGTAAAAATTATGGCAATGATGGATTTAAGCAAATACGGCATCACCGGCACAACCGAAGTCCTTTACAACCCGACTTACGAAGTCCTCTTCAACGAGGAGACCAAACCCGACCTCGAAGGCTTTGACGTGGGACAGGAGACCGAACTCGGCGCGATTAACGTCATGACAGGCATTTACACCGGCCGCTCGCCCAAAGACAAATTCATCGTTTACGACGACACGACCAAAGAAGGCGCGCCCGGCGAAATTTGGTGGACGACGCCCGAATATCCCAACGACAACAAAAAATGTTCCGTCGAATCTTGGAAAGCTCTCAAGAAACTCGCGATAGAGGAACTTTCCAACAAACGCCTCTTCGTCGTCGACGGCTTCTGCGGAACTCACAAAGATACTCGCATGAAGATTCGTTTCATCATGGAAGTTGCTTGGCAGGCTCACTTCGTCACGAACATGTTCATTCGCCCGAAGACTCAAGAGGAATTTGACCAAGAGCCCGACTTCGTTGTCTTCAATGCCTCGAAAGCAAAAGTCACCAACTGGAAAGAACTCGGACTCAATTCCGAAACCGCGACCGTTTTCAACATCACCGACAAAGAACAAGTTATCCTCAACACTTGGTACGGCGGCGAAATGAAAAAAGGTCTCTTCAGCATGATGAATTATTTCCTGCCGCTTAAAGGTATCGCCGCAATGCACTGCTCCGCCAACACCGACATGAACGGCGAAAACACCGCGATTTTCTTCGGCTTGAGCGGCACGGGCAAGACCACACTTTCCACCGACCCGAAACGTTTGCTTATCGGCGACGACGAACACGGCTGGGACGATACCGGCGTTTTCAATTTCGAGGGCGGCTGCTATGCAAAAGTCATCAACCTCGATCCCGTTGCCGAGCCCGATATTTACGGAGCGATTCGCCGCGACGCATTGCTTGAAAATGTCACCGTCGACAAAAACGGCAAGATTGATTTCGCCGACAAATCCGTCACCGAAAATACTCGCGTCAGCTATCCGATTTATCACATTAAAAATATCGTGCGCCCCGACAGTCACGGTCCGGCTGCTCAATCCGTTATCTTCCTCAGCGCGGACGCTTTCGGTGTGTTGCCGCCCGTTTCAATCTTGACTTCTGAACAGTGCAAATATTATTTCTTGAGCGGCTTCACTGCAAAGCTGGCGGGAACCGAACGCGGAATCACAGAACCCACTCCGACTTTCAGCGCGTGCTTCGGTCAAGCCTTCCTCGAATTGCACCCGACCAAATACGCCGAAGAACTCGTCAAGCGCATGGAAAAGAGCGGCGCGAAAGCTTACCTCGTGAACACCGGCTGGAACGGAACCGGCAAACGCATTTCCATTAAAGACACACGCGGAATCATCGACGCTATCCTCGGCGGCGCAATTAAAAAAGCTCCGACAAAGAAAATCGCAATCTTCGACCTCGAAGTCCCGACCGTCCTCGAAGGTGTCGCAACCAATATCCTCGACCCGCGCAATACTTATGCCGACCCGACCGAATGGGATAAAAAAGCTCAAGACCTCGCAAGCCGCTTTATCAAAAACTTCAAGAAGTACGAATACAATGCGGCGGGCAAAGCTCTCGTTGCGGCAGGTCCTCATCTCTGATAATTAACTGCTCGAAAAAAAACAACCCTGCTCTCTGCGGATGGTAGGGTTATTTTTAATCGGCGGAAAGGAATTTTTTTATGATAAGTGTGACGAAGTTGCTCTTTGCCGAAAATTATTTCGGTGACACTCTGCGCTACACCAAAAATGCTCACAAGATGACGAACGGAGCGGCGGAAGGCATTGGACCCGTTGTCGTTTGGAATTCGACACGCACTTGCAATTTGAAATGCCGCCACTGTTACATGGATTCGGATTCGCAAAAGTACAAAGGCGAACTCACGACCGACGAGGCGAAAAAATTTATCGAAGACCTCGCCGAATTTAAAGTACCCGTGCTTTTGTTTTCGGGAGGAGAGCCTCTGATTCGCGAGGACTTCTTTGAGCTTGCCGCCTATGCCGCAAAAAAAAATGTTCGCCCGACTCTTTCGACGAACGGCACGCTGATAACCCGCGAAGTCGCTCAAGAAATTAAAAATATCGGCGTCGGCTACGTCGGAATATCTTTGGACGGCTTGGCTGAAGTCAACGATAAATTTCGCGGCGTCAAAGGTGCTTTCAATCTTGCAATGCGCGGCATAGAAAATTGCGTGGCTGTCGGTCAACGCGTCGGCTTGCGTTTCACGATTAACCGCCACAACTTCGAGGAGCTGGATAAAATTTTTGACTTCATCGAGGCGGAAAAAATTAATCGCGTCTGCTTTTATCACTTGGTTTATTCGGGCAGAGGCTCTCAAATGCTTGACGAGGATATTTCGCCCGAAGAATCGCGGCAGGCTATGGATACGATTATTCGCCGCACGAAAGATTTTTCAAGGCGCGGGCTTGCCAAAGAAATTTTGACGGTCGACAATCACTGCGACGGCGTTTACATGTATTTAAAGGCGTTGGCTGAAGGCGACGACGCGACCGCTGCTCAAATAAAAAAATTTATCGGCATGAACGGCGGCAATCGTTCGGGCATTGCGTTCGGCGAAGTCGACCCGCTCGGCTATGTTCACCCCGACCAATTTACTCAACACCACACTTTCGGCAACGTCCGCGAAAAAAAATTCGGAGACATTTGGACTGACTTAAGCAATCCGATTCTTGCCGGCTTGAAAAATCGCAAGCCGCTCTTGAAAGGTCGTTGCGCTCGTTGCAAATTCCTCGACAACTGCAACGGAAATTTTCGCACAAGAGCGGAGGCAGTCACGGGCGATTTTTGGGCAAGCGACCCCTCGTGCTACTTGACTGATGAAGAAATTTTTTAAGGAGGCAAGTTAATGTTCAAAGTTGTGTTTTGGGATTACACGGGCGAAAGTTCCGCTTGGGCAAAAAATTTTTTGAAGGACGACGTTGAAATTATTCGAACGCTTCGCCCCGACGATTCCGACCAAGCGGAAGTCATCATGCGCGGCGATTGGAATTTTGTTTTGATTTTCGAGCAAGGGCAACGCGAACTCTTCAACGAAATTTTCAAAACGATGCGCGAGATGAATGTTTCGACGGAGAATATCGTTTTTGCAAGAGATTTCAACAGCATGGTGAATAATCCCGCCGCAGTTTACGCGCTCATGAAACCGGAAACTTGCGACCAATTTTATCGTTATTGGAATTTTTTAAATCACAGGCGTTGGCACAAATATATTTCCGCCTCTGCCGAAGGGCTTCATTATGTCGCGCCGTCAACAGATCCGTTCTGTATGGTGAATATGTTCGTCAACGGTGTTAATTGGCTTTCAAACGATATGAAACTTTTTCACGCCTTGTCGAAAAAATATTACGGCGTAGACGACAACGCGGGCTACTTCCTTGACTTGGGCGCGAACATCGGCACGACCGGACTTTATTTTTGCAAAAAGCTTGCGCCGAATTTGAAATTGCTTGCCTTCGAACCCGACCCCGAAAATTTCAAAATGCATCGCGTCAACATGATTCTTAACGACTTGGAAGAGAAAACTGCCTTGATTAATTGCGGCTTGGGCAACGAATTTAATGAACTTATGCTGTATCGTAACACAACCAATTCGGGAGCCAACGGCTTTATCAGACACCCATACAGTCAACCGATTGCAAGCATTAAAGTTATTCCTCTCGACTCGTACCTTGCCGAAAACAAAATCGCCGCTCACGAAGTCAAATACATTTGGATTGACACGGAAGGCTTTGAGCCTCAAGTTCTGCTCGGCGCAAAAAATCTTCTCATAGAAAATCCCGCGCCTGTTTTCATGGAATGCAATTTGACTGCTTGGGACAAGTCGGGTTACTTCGAGGACATGATGGCATTGCTTGCAAAAAATTATTCGCATTTCATTCACATTCAAGGCGGCGAAAAAATTTATCCGCTGGAAGCCCTGCGAAAACTCAAAAGACCCGATAACCCGCTCGGACAAATCGGCGATATTTTTTTGATTCGCAGAGGCGCGATTGGTTGAGGTTTCATGAAAATAATTTACGACGAAAAAATTTGCGTGAGGTGTTTGGCTTGCGTGAGTGAGTCTGAATTCGGCGGCGTGATTTATGAACGCGGTCGAATTTTTTTCGAGGAGACACGCGCTGAAGATTGGAACGAAATAATTTCAATCTGCCCCGTCGCCGCAATAAAAAAAGTCGCCGAAGCGACCGATAAAGCTGTTAGCTGTTAGCTGTTAGTGGTTAGAAACTAGGGGCTGTTGGTAAACTCAAGTAAAAGAAAAACATAAGCAGTTCTTTGATAAAATGAGTTTGAAAGAAGTGAACAACTTATGTCAAATTCATTTTACCACAAAGATTTAACGGACGCTCAATGGAACAGAATAAAA
>JAFXTD010000035.1 GCA_017535925.1 Selenomonadaceae bacterium
CAAGATTTTTTTGCGACGGCACTCGGCGCGAAGGATTCGGACAGCCCCGGCTTTGCAATCATTCAAGGTGAAAAAGGTTGGATTAAAATTTTCGGCGCGCCCAACGAATTGAAATGCTTTGAACTTTGCTTGCGGCGGACGGGCATCACGACAAAATTTGAACTCAATCGCCACGAATTCCGCATGGTTCACGAGTTTAAAGAGTTCGCGAAGATTTATCACGCCAAAGACTTTGACAGAGTGAGGGAAGGTTTGGAAATTTCTCTTGCGACGATTCAAATTGCCGAGACTGCACATAAGCAAGCCGGAATAATTTTTCCCTGCGACGAATAAAATTTTCTTTCCGAACAAAAAAGCTCCTCGAACGTTGAGGAGCATTTTTTTATTGCAAGGATTTGACAAATGCGCTAAAATCTTCAAGAATTTTTTCAAGGAGATGATTACGGCATGAGAAGTGACGTAGTTAAAAAAGGCGCGACACGCTGCGCACACAGAAGTTTGTTTCACGCGAACGGCTACGGCGTCGAGGAGCTCAAGCGTCCGCTTATCGGCGTTTGCAATTCTTTCAACGAAATTATTCCCGGTCACATGCATTTGAAGTCGATAACCGAGGCGGCGAAGTTGGGAGTGGCTGCGGCGGGCGGCACACCGATTGAATTTCCAGCTATCGGCGTTTGCGACGGAATTGCAATGGGTCACACGGGCATGAAATATTCTTTGGCGAGCCGTGAACTTATCGCCGACTCAATCGAGGCTGTGACAATGGCGAGCGGTTTCGACGCGCTGATTTTGATTCCGAACTGCGATAAAGTCGTTCCCGGTATGCTCATGGCGGCGGCGAGGTTGAATATCCCGTCGATAATCGTCAGCGGCGGTCCGATGTTGGCAGGTCGTTTTCACGGCAAAGACATAAGCGTCAGTCAAGCTTTCGAGGCGGCAGGAAAATTTGCGGCGGGCAAAATGACTCAAGAGGAAATGACCGACCTTGAGGCTCATGCTTGTCCGAGTTGCGGCTCTTGCGCAGGATTGTTTACGGCAAACACGATGAACTGTCTCTGCGAGGCTTTGGGCATGGCTCTGCCCGGCAACGGAACAATTCCCGCTGCTTACACCGGTGACAGATTTATCCTCGCCAAACGCGCCGGCAAAGTTATCATGGATTTGCTTGAAAAAAATATTTGCCCGCGAGATATTTTGACGATGAAGGCTTTCGAAAATGCCATAACGGTTGATATGGGTATCGGCGGCTCGTCGAATACGGTTTTGCATTTGACGGCGATTGCAAACGAGTGCGGCATTAAAATTCCCGCGACGCTCTTTGACGAAATTTCTGCGAGGACTCCTTACATAACCAAGCTTAGCCCTGCGGGAACTCATCACATGCAAGACCTCGACGAGGCGGGCGGTATCAATGCCGTCATGCACGAACTTTCCAAGAAAAATCTTCTCAACCTCGACGCTTTGACTGTCACCGGAACGCTCGGCGACAGAATCAAATACGCACAGATTCAATGCCCCGATGTTATTCGCACGGTCGACAATCCCTATCGCGCTACGGGCGGCATTGCGATTTTGCAAGGAAACCTCTGCCCCGATTATGCGGTTGTCAAAGCTTCGGCGGTCAGCGAGGACATGCTCGTCTACAAAGGCAAGGCGAAATGTTTTGATTCGGAAGAGGCTGCTATCAACGCAATCATGGCGGGCGAAATTCACGACGGAGATGTTGTCGTCATTCGATACGAAGGACCCAAAGGCGGACCCGGTATGCAAGAGATGTTGAATCCCACGGCGGCAATCACGGGCGCGGGTTTGAAAGTCGGTTTGATAACGGACGGTCGTTTCAGCGGCGCAAGTCAAGGCGCGTGCATAGGTCACATTTCCCCCGAAGCAATGGAAGGCGGCACGATTGCTCTTATCGAAGACGGCGACCAAATTTTTATCGACATACCCAATCGCAAGCTTGAGCTTGAAGTTTCTGACAAAGTGCTTGCCGAACGCCGCGCAGCTTGGAAGAAGCCCGAACCGAAAATTAAAACAGGTTACCTCGCCCGCTATGCAAAACTTACGACCTCTGCCTCGACAGGCGCGGTGCTCAAGGTTTAAGGAGTCAATTCAATGCTTTGGGAAGAAACTTTCGGAGCACAACTTGAGAAATTTTTGCGGGCGGAGCAATTTATTTTCCACGCGCCTATGAAGGAGCACACGACTTTTAAAATCGGCGGAGAAGCTGACGTTTTGATTTTCCCCTCAAGCGCGGAGGAAGTCTCGAAAATTTTCAAGCTCGTTGAGTTGTTCAGCTTGCCTTGCATCGTGCTCGGCAACGGCTCAAATGTTTTGGTTCGCGATAAAGGAATACGCGGCGTTGTCGTCAAGTTCACGGAAAAATTTTTCGGCGGCATGCGTTGCGAAGGTCAAAGGCTCGTGGCTTGTGCGGGTGCCAAGTTGAAAGACGTTTCGATTTGCGCGGCGGAAAACGGCTTGACGGGTTTGGAATTTGCTTGCGGGATTCCCGGCAGTATCGGCGGCGCGATTTTCATGAACGCGGGCGCATATGACGGCGAGATGAAAAATGTTATTGCGAGTGTCAAGGCTGTCACACGCGGCGGTGAGTTTATCGAATTCAGCGGCGCAAGTCTTCAGCTCGGCTATCGACACAGCATCTTTCAGGAAAACGGTTGCGCGATTTGTGAAGTCGAATTGATTTTGCAACGCGGCAACGTCGACGACATAAAAAATAAAATGGCGGACTTCACTTATCGACGCGAAAGCAAACAGCCTCTCGATTTGCCCAGTGCCGGCTCGACTTTCAAACGACCCAAAGGACACTTCGCGGGAACGCTGATTGACAAGACCGGCTTGAAAGGCTTGAAAATCGGCGGAGCAATGGTCTCTGAAAAACACGCGGGCTTTGTCGTGAACACGGGCGAGGCGACTGCTCAAGACGTTTTGAATTTGATTGAGGAGGTCAAGCGGCGCGTCAATGAGGCTCACGGCGTAACACTAAGCCCCGAAGTCAGAATTATTGGCGAGGAGTGATTTAATGGCAAAAGAAAAAATCCCGCTCGTGTCGGTGATAATCCCGATGTACAACGCGGAAAGATTTATCTCGCAGACGCTGGAAAGTTTGCTTTATCAAACCATGAAAGATTTTGAGGTCGTCGTGGTTGACGATTGCTCGACCGATAACTCAATCGCAGTCGTTGAAAGTTTTAAGCCGCGATTTGATTCGGGGGGGGGGGTTATCAAAAACTTCATGTCATCAAACTCCGGAAGAACACGGGTATGCCTTACTTGCCGCGCAATGTCGGTATACAATTCTCTCGCGGAAAATATCTTGCCTTCCTCGATAACGATGACTTCTTCACCAGAACCGCCTTCGAGGAACTTACGACTCTCGCCGAAAAATATCAAGCTGATGTTATCAATATGTACAATGTTTTTACTATTGAAGACGGGGAAGAAAATTTTAAATCCCTTCTCGCTCTCGCAAATCAAAGAATCAATAATCTTTACGAATCAAAGGGATTGAATTCGGGCGTTACTGAAGTACCTGAGGATATTGCAAGCCATATAAAACTTTGGTTGAATAACGGCTTTAAATGGGCAACATGGAATTCTTTTTGCTTGAGAGATTTTTGGGTTGCAAATCAAATTAGTTTTCCGCATATGCCTGTGTCGGACGATACCCTTGCAAATTTTGCTTGTCTGTGCTTTGCAAAAAAAATATTGCTTGTGCCAAATATTTGCTACATTCACAGAAATCGTACCGGCTCCATTTCAAATGAAGCCCTCGATGCAGAAAAATTTTTCCACAGATGGTTGAGAAATCTGATTCTCGGTTTTAAAGCGTTCGAAGAAATTATGAACAAAATTCCTTTTTTCGCCGAGCATCTTGATTATCGCTATGCCGTATTGGATTGGTTCTTTAACAGAAACATGAGGGACGCCGTGTATTACCCGACAATATATGCGCAAACCCATCTTGCTTTGGTGAATCGGTTTGTCGAAAAAGAATTTCAATTAAACGACGCAACTTTTGCTGCGTATCTTTTTAACACTGTCAATATCCGGCGACTTCAGATTATGCAACTTCAACAGGAGAACATTAAGCTGAAGAAAACTTTGGAGCAAAAATAATTTTTCCGACTTAGAGGAGTGATTTAATGGCAACGGAAAAAATTCCGCTCGTCAGCGTGATAATCCCGATGTACAATTCGGCAAAGTTTATCCCGCAGGCGTTGGAGAATTTGCTTTGCCAGACGCTGAAAGACTTTGAAGTCATTGTCGTTGACGATTGCTCGACCGATAACTCAATCGCGGTCGTTGAGAGCTTCATACCGAAATTTAACTCTGCAAATAAAATTGATGCATTCGATTCGCGGCTTGAGGACAGTTTCTTGCTTTATTCGAATTCGGATGAGTTTGAAGTCATCTCGACGGAAAGTTTTTCACTCGGCAACGACCTTGAATTTTTGGAAGACGTTACGCAAAAAAATGATTCGCAAGAGCCGGGCATCAAGTTGAATATCATTAAAATGCCGGAGCATACGGGCACGCCCGGCTTGCCGCGAAATGTCGGAATTGAATCGGCGCGCGGGAAGTATATCGCGTTCCTCGACAGCGACGACTTCTTCACAGAGACCGCACTGGAGGAACTTGTCACGCTTGCCGAAAAATATCAAGCGGACGTTGTTCACATGGACAGCTGGTTTATCTTGTGGAACGGCAAAAAAAAATCTGTCAACGACCCGAAATTTTTTGACGTGGATAAATTGCCGAAAGCCGAAGATTGTATAATTCGTCAACCGAGTGAAAATGTTCCGAACTTCACGGAGCCGACCTTCGACACGGACAATCTTGCCGAACGCGTCGACCGTTGGCTTGATTGGAATTACAACTGGGCAACTTATCTGACATTTGCGAGACGTGATTTTTTAATTGCCAACAAAATTTTTTTCCCGAACCTCAAAACGGTGGGCGACATGCTTTTTATGTTCGAATGTTTATGCTTGGCGAAAAAATTTTTGCGCGTGCCCAACATCACGAATATTATCCGACCTCGTGCCGGCTCGATCTGTCGCGAATACAACAAGAATTTAAATCTTGAGGAGTTCTTTCATAAGCGCGTGAGTTCACTTCGAGAAGGTTTTGTTGCCCTTGAAAAATTTATGGACAGGCTGCCGTTCTTTCGAGAGAATCCCGCTTATCGATACGCAGTGAAAGATTTTTTCTTCAAGCGTTCCATGAAATACGGTGCTTGGCATTTGAATCGGATTTACAAAAAAAATGAGCCGTTCATTTTGAACGAACTCGTGAGGAAAGAATTTCATCCCGATGACGCGGCTCTTGCCTCCTATCTTTTCGATACGATTAATTTTTATCGGATTCGGATTGAGGATTTGGAGGCGGAGCTTGCACAGTTTCAAAAGCAGTAAAGTTTCAAAGGAGTTTCAAAAATGATTAAAGAGGCTATCGTTAAAATCGTGAACAAGGAGGATTTGACTTACGACGAGGCGTTTGCCGTCATGAACGAAATCATGAGCGGCGAGACTTCCCCGACACAGAACGCGGCGTTTTTGTCTGCGCTGTCGACGAAAAGTGCGGGAGCCGAAACCACAGACGAAATTGCAGGTTGCGCGGCGGCAATGCGTGCTCATGCCACCAAAGTCGAAACGGGCATGGAACTTTTCGAAATCGTCGGCACCGGCGGCGACAATTCCCACAGCTTCAATATCTCGACGACTTCGGCTCTAATCGCGGCGGCGGGCGGCATGAAGGTTGCCAAACACGGAAACCGCGCTGCCTCTTCCAAATGCGGTGCTGCAGATTGTTTAGAGGCTCTCGGCGTCAACATCAATCAAAGCCCCGAAAAGTGCCGCGAACTTTTGGACAAGGTCGGCATATGTTTTTTCTTCGCGCAGAAATATCACAGCTCAATGAAATATGTCGGCGCGATTCGAAAAGAGCTCGGCTTCCGAACCGTTTTCAACATTCTCGGTCCTTTGACCAATCCCGGCAAACCCTCAATGCAAATTCTCGGCGTCTATGCGGAATATCTTGTCGCGCCTCTCGCTCAAGTTTTGATTAATCTCGGCGTCAAGCGCGGCATGGTCGTTTACGGTCGTGACAAGCTCGACGAAATTTCTTTGAGTGCTCCGACTTCCGTTTGCGAAATTAACGACGGCTGGATTAAAAATTTTGTCATCAAGCCCGAAGACTTCGGCTTTGCCCGTTGCACGAAAGACGATTTACGCGGCGGCAACCCCGAAGACAATGCGGCGATAACCCTTGCGATTTTGCGCGGCGAACACGGTCACAAACGCAACGCCGTCCTCTTGAACGCGGGCGCGGCTCTTTACGTCGGCGGCAAGGCAGAAACTTTCAAAGCGGGTGTCGAACTTGCGGCGGAACTCATCGACAGCGGCAAAGCTCTCGACACGCTGAAAAAATTTGTCGTCGTCAGTCAAGAGGCAGCGTCATGAATATCCTCGACAAAATCGCAGAGCGGACGAAAATTCGCGTCGCCCGTTGCAAAGAAAAAATTTCTTCCGCCGAAATAAAACGCCAAGCATTGTCTTTGCCGCCGGGAAATTTTTCGTTTGAAGTCGCCTTGAGGAAGTCGGGCTTGTCTTTTATCTGCGAATGTAAAAAAGCCTCGCCGTCGAAAGGATTAATCGCGGAAAATTTTCCTTACCTGCAAATCGCCAAAGACTACGAGGCAGCGGGAGCAGATGCCGTTTCCGTTTTGACGGAGCCGGAATTTTTTTTTGGCGAAGACAAATTTTTGGAGGAGATAGCCGCAAAAGTTTCAATCCCCTGCTTGCGAAAAGATTTCGTCGTCGATGAGTACATGATTTATCAGGCAAAAACTTTGGGCGCGAGTGCAGTGCTTTTAATCTGCGCGATACTTGACGATACGCAACTGAAAAATTTTTTTGCGACGTGCGACAGGCTCGGCTTGAGTGCATTGGTTGAGGCTCATGACGAACGCGAAATTAAACGGGCGATTGACTGCGGCGCGAGGATTATCGGCGTGAACAATCGCAACTTGAAAAATTTCAGCGTCGACATGGACAATGCAAAGAGACTTCGCGAACTTGTTCCGCCCGAAATAATTTTTGTTTCGGAAAGCGGCGTTCAATCTGCCGACGACGTGAAAAAGATTCGCGAGCTTGGAGCGGACGCGGTTTTAATCGGTGAAGTTTTAATGCGCGCCGCTGATAAAAAATCGAAGCTTGCCGAATTGCGAGGCGAATCATGACCAAGATAAAATTTTGCGGCATGAAGACCCTTGACGATATTTTTGCCGCCAATGAAATTTTCCCCGAATACGTCGGCTTTGTCTTCGCCTCCAAAAGCAAACGATACATCACGCCCGCGCAGGCAGAAAAATTTCGCGCCGCTTTGTCGAAAAAAATTTTGGCGGTCGGTGTCTTCGTCAATGAAAAAATTTCGACGGTCGCCGAACTTTTGAACAACGGCATAATCGACGCGGCTCAACTTCACGGCAACGAGGACAATGCTTACATAAAAAATTTGCGCAGGCTTACGAACAAAACCGTCATTCAAGCGTTTCAATTTGATTGCGCATTACGCATTACGCATTACGCATTGTCTTCCGCCGATTTTATTTTGATTGATTCGGGCGCGGGCGGCGGCAAAGTTTTCGATTGGAACTTGATAAAAAATTTTCGGCGCGAATATTTTTTGGCGGGCGGACTCACTCCCGAAAACGTCGGCGAGGCGATTAAACTTTTGAAGCCGTTCGCAGTCGACGTAAGTAGCGGCATTGAAACCGACGGGCGAAAAGATTTTAACAAGATGAAAAAATTTGCCGAAGTCGTAAGAAACAATTCATAATTAACAAAAGGAGCCGTCATGGATGACGGCTCCTCGTTCGCGCATTTGCGTGATGCAAATACCGCGAACGCCACCAACTCAAAATTATTCGCAGGCAAAATCAGCGGACAAAAACGCCCCTGCGAGGTGCCCTTTCTTTTTGCTACTTTTTCTTTTGGCACGCAAAGAAAAAGTAGAAGAAAACTTGCAGTAAGGAAGGATTTTTTTTATGACGAATCAAAACGGACGCTTCGGAATTTACGGCGGGCAATACATTCCCGAAACGCTCATGAACGCGATAATCGAATTGGAGGCGGCGTACAATCGCTTCAAAGACGACGACACCTTCAATCGCGAATTGGACGAGCTGTTCAAAAATTATGCAGGGCGTCCGTCGCTTTTGTACTTTGCAAAAAAAATGACCGCCGATTTGGGCGGCGCGAAAATTTATCTCAAGCGCGAGGATTTAAATCACACGGGCTCTCACAAAATTAACAACGTTCTCGGTCAAGCCTTGCTTGCAAAAAAAATGGGCAAGACTCGCTTGATTGCAGAGACCGGCGCGGGTCAACACGGAGTCGCAACCGCAACTGCCGCCGCACTTTTCGGCATGGAGTGCAAAATTTTCATGGGCGTTGAAGACACAATCAGGCAAGCCCTCAATGTCTACCGCATGAAACTTTTGGGCGCAGAGGTCGTTGCAGTCGAAAGCGGCACCGGCACGCTCAAAGATGCCGTCAGCGAAACTTTCCGCGAATGGACAAATCGAATCGTCGACACGCACTATTGTCTCGGCTCGGTTATGGGACCTCATCCTTTCCCGACGATTGTCCGCGATTTTCAAGCCGTCATTTCCAAAGAGATTAAAGCTCAACTCCTCGCTCTTGAAGGCAAACTTCCCGACGCGGTCGTTGCCTGTTGCGGCGGCGGTTCAAATTCAATCGGCACGTTTTATAATTTCATCGACGACAAAAGCGTTCGGCTTATCGGTTGCGAGGCGGCGGGCAGAGGCATTGACACTTTCGAAACGGCAGCGACGATTGCAACGGGCAGGACGGGAATTTTTCACGGCATGAAGTCTTACTTCTGCCAAGACGCTTACGGACAAATCGCTCCCGTCTATTCAATTTCGGCGGGGCTCGATTATCCCGGTATCGGACCAGAACACGCTTATCTTCATGACATCGGGCGCGCCGAATACGTTCCGATAACAGACGAGGAGGCTGTTCAAGCTTTCGAATATCTTTCGCGCATGGAAGGAATTATTCCCGCGATTGAATCGGCTCACGCGGTCGCTCACGTCATGAAGATTGCGCCGAAGATGAGTCGCGATAAAATTATCGTCATAACTTTATCGGGTCGCGGAGATAAAGATTGCGCCTCCGTTGCACGATACAGAGGCGAAAATATTACAGAGTAAGACTTTCAACGGTACGCGGTGCCCCGTTCATTTCGGCAACGAGGGCGTCGCGTATTTTTAATTCCCGTTCGTCGATAATCTGCATCGCAAAGCCCGCGTGAATCAAAACGTAATCGCCGACTTTCGCTTCGGGCAAGAGCATTAAACTTGCCGCTCTCTTGACGCCCGACCTTTCAACCGTCGCCAAGTCACCTTCAATCTTCAAAACTTTTGCCGGAAAAGCCAAACACATTTAAATCACCTCGCGTATATAATACACCAAGCAACGAACAAAGGGCAAGAAGTGGTCAGCAGTCAAAATTTTTCTAGGGGCTGTTGGTAAATTGATTTTAAAGGGGTCAGGTTTCAGGTATCAGGGGTCAGAAAAAATTCTAACAGCTAACAACTAACAGCTAACAGCTAACCGCTATAATTCCGTCGCCTTTGCAACTTGATATTTAATCGGCAACATGTTAAGCTTTTCAAAAATTTTTGGAGTGATTGACTTGGAAAAATATATCGGCGCGAAAAAAATTCTTGAGAAGAAACGCGAATACATCATGCCCTGCTTGGGACATTTCTACAGCGACCCGCCGCAATTCGTGCGCGGAGAAATGCAATACCTCTTCGACACGACCGGCAAAAAATATCTGGATTGCTACGCGGGCGTCTCGGTGATTAATTGCGGGCACTGCAACCCGTTCATAACCGAACGCATGATTGAGCAGATTAAAAATCTTCAACACGTCTGCAACATTTATCTCACGGAAAATTTTGTGAACCTCGCCGAACGCCTCGCCGAAGTCACGCCGGGCGATTTGCAAAAATGTTTCTTCTGTTCGACGGGCACGGAGGCTAACGAGGGCTCCCTCCTGCTTGCGTCGATTTATACAAAAAGTTCGGAGTTCATTGCCTTGCAGAGCGGACTTCACGGCAGGACGAAACTGACCATGAGCTTGACGGGTATCGGCATGTGGCGAACGGATACAAATCCCGTCGGCGGAATTAACTTCGCACCCAATCCCTATTGCTATCGTTGTCCGTTCGGAAAAAATCCCGGAACTTGCGACCTCGAATGCGCCAACAAAATTGAAACGATTATTCAAACGGCGACTTCGGGTAAGCCCGCCGCGTTGATAGCCGAACCGATTCAAGGCAACGCGGGAATTGTTGTGCCTCCGAAAAATTATTTCAAGCGTGTCAAAGAAATCCTTGCAAAATACGGCGCGCTGTTGATTGTCGACGAAGTCCAAACGGGTTTTGCTCGGACGGGCAAAATGTTCGCGATAGAAAATTTCGACGTGACACCCGATATTATGAGCGTCGCCAAAGCTCTCGGCAACGGGCAACCGATAAGCGCGTTCATCTCGACAAAAAAAATCGCCGATACTTACACTCGACCGGGCGCGTCGACTCTCGGCGGCAATCCCGTTTCCTCGACGGCGGGTCTTGCGGTGCTCGACTACATCAAAGAAAAAAATCTTATGGCGAACGCAAAAGCTCGCGGCTCTCAACTCATGGACGGCTTGAAGACTTTGCAAAAAAAATTCCCGATAATCGGCGACGTGCGCGGTATCGGGCTTATGGTCGGTGCGGAATTTGTTCATGCCGATAAATCGCCTGCCTTCCGTGAGCTTGACGAACTTTTGGAGGAACTTAAAAATCGCGGATTCATTGTCGGCAAGAACGGTGTCGGCAGAAATGTTTTGGCGTTCCAGCCGCCGCTCGTCATAACCGAAAAAGATATTGACGACGTGCTCAACGCCATTGAATTGATTTTGGAGAGCAAGTATGGACGAGGATAAAAAACCTAAATCCTTCACAGAGCAAATTTCAAGCAGCTTCTTCAAGGGGCTTTTAATCGTCGTGCCGCCCGCGATAACCGTCTTTGTGGTTACGTGGCTGTTCGATTTGACGGAGAACTCAATCGGAAAAATTCTGCCCGCAAAAATTCCCGGCGCGGGGCTTTTGATTGTCTTGGTCGGCATTTGGATAGTCGGCGTGCTTAGCGGCAACTTCCTTTCAAGAGCCGTCATTGAATTTTTCGACGCGCTTATCGGAAAAATTCCGATTGTGAAATTTATTTACGGCTCGGTCAAGCAAGTAACAAAAGCCCTCTTCGAATCGGACTCGGCTTTTAAAAACGTGGTGCTCGTTCCCTATCAAGGAAATTACGTTTTGGGATTTTTGTTGTTGATGCCACCCGAACCCGTCCGCGAAAAACTCGGCGACGAATATGCTTGCGTCTATGTTCCTTGGAGCATGAACATGACGGCGGGCATGAATCTCTTCGTAAAGAAATCCGATTTGATTTATTTGAACATGGCACCGCCCGACGCCTTCCAATTCATTTTGACGGCGGGAACAATTTCAACGGCGGGACTTGCTTCTAAAGGATTGACGGAGCTTAAGAAAAATGGAAACGATAAAAGTTGAAGCGATTGTTTTAAAGACGACGGACTTCGGTGACGCCGACAGGGTCATAACGCTTTTCACGAAAGAATTCGGCAAACTTGAGGCGAACGCTTACGGTTGTCGACGCTCGCGCAGTCCTCTTTCCGGCGCGTTGCAAATGTTCAATCACATTTCGGCGCAAGTCATTCACGGCGCGAAGGTCGATACGATTCGCGAGGCGGACATCATTAATTTTTACGACGCTTTGACAAAAGATTTGGAGCGGTTGGCTTATGCCTCGTTGTTCTTTGAAATTGTCAATCGCATGACTTTCCCGAACGAAAAAGACCGTGAGACTTTTGACCTGCTTATAAAAACTCTGCCCGTCCTTTGCAAACGAAACCCTCGAATCGCCGCGCTTATCGGAGCTTGCAAGTTCATGGAGACAAGCGGCGTGCAGTTGAATTTTATCGAATGTATTCATTGCGGCAAGGAGATTGAAGGCGACGCGGCTGTCAGCATAATTGACGGCGGCGCGGTTTGCTTGGATTGCATCGATTTCGCCGAAGATTGCCGACCTTATCCCGAAGGCATGCGAAAGGTTTTCGAAATGCTTCTCGGCTTCGATTGGCGCGAAAATACAAAATTGACTTTCAACACCCGGCAACTCAACGCGGCGGAAAAATTTTTTATCGAATACGTTCAATTTATTCTCGGCGGCGAATTGAAGTCCGTGAATTTCATTCGCGAGTTCCTCGATAAGCCGGCTTGAAATTTTTCTGAACGTATGATATATTCGGCGTGGAAAGACAGTTCGATGTGTCGGCTTCTTCCTCGAAGGAAGGAGGTGACGCGTATGGAGATTCACGATTGGTTGGAGTTTTTCTGCCAAGTCGGAACGCTCATCTTCGCGGCACTGACCTACTTCGATAACCACAAGTAAACGAAAAGCCGTCCCCACGACGGCTCCCGAATCATAACCACAATTTTTATTCATCAACGAAGAAGGAGTCGACGTGCTACCATCGGACTGCCTTTCCTTTTGTTTTATTGACTGCACAAATCATATCACACGCTTAAAAATTTTTCAAGAAATTATTTTCGACGACCGAAGTTCGCCGCGTTCAATCCTCCCGATGCCCAAAAATTTTCCGCCCGAAACGATTCGCAAAAATTTTTCGTCGGGTGCGTCAATCGTCGTCGGCAAACCGTTCATGAAGGCGCGAATTCTTTTTTCGTCAAGTTCAAAGGTCGGCAAGTGTTTCAAACAATCTTCAATCGGCAAGAGGCAACTCTCGCCGAATTTTTTTATTTCGTCAAGTGTCAGCGCATTGTCGAGGTTGAAGTCGCCGACGCGAAGCCGAATCAAATTTTTCAGCGTCGCGGGCAAGTTCAGCCGTTCGCCCAAGTCAATCGCCAAACTCCTGATGTAAGTGCCCTTGCTGCAATCAATTTCAATCGTCGCCGAATTTTTTTCAAAGCCGATAAGCTCAAGCCGAGAAATTTTCACGAGCCTGCGCGGCATGTCGAATTCAAAATTTTTCCTTGCGAGGTCGTAAGCCTTGCGCCCGTGAATTTTTATCGCGGAAAATTTCGGCGGCGTCTGCTCAATTTCTCCGATAAAATTTTTCAAAGCGGCGTTGAGTTCGTCAATCGTCGGCATATGAAAATTTTCTGCGCGGGAAATAATTTCGCCTTCGAGGTCGCCGCTGTCGGTTGCAATGCCGAATAAAATTTCGGCGCGATAACTTTTGTCACAATCGGCAAGGTATTCGATGAACTTCGTCGCCCGATTAATCGCAATCGGCAAGACGCCCGAAGCTTGCGGGTCGAGGGTGCCGGCGTGCCCGACTTTGCGCGTAGAAAAAATCCTCCGAACATGATTAACCGCGTCGTGGCTCGTCATGCCCGAAGGTTTGTTGAGATTTATAAAACCGTCTTTCATAATGCGTAATGCGCAATGCGTAATGCGCAATGAAAAAATTTTTTCATTCCCAATTCCTCATTCCTAATTCCTAATTGCATTTCCGATTGCCGCAACCAAAATTTTTTCTGCTTCGTCAAGTGTCGTCTTGAGCGTGCAACCTGCCGCCCGAATATGTCCGCCGCCGCCGAGCCGAGCCGCAATCTTCGACACGTCAACGCCCTTTGACCTCATGCTCACGCGACAAAAATTCGGAGCCTTTTCGGTAATCAGAAACGCAACGTCGACAGTCTCAATCACGCGAATTTCATCGATAAAGCCTTCCGTCGAATCAAAAGTTTTCGCGGTCGCGTGGTCGAGAATCATGCCGGCAACTTTATCGCCGTAAAACATTTTCAACGAATTCAAAGCCGCACTCAAGCCGCGCACTTCCGCCAAAGATTTACTTTCCAACTGTTCGGAAATAAAATGCGGACTCACGCCGCAACGAATCAATTCGGAGGCAACGGCAAGAGTTTCGGCGCGTGTGTTTGAAAATTGGAAAAAGCCGGTGTCGGTCGCCAAGCCCGTATAAAGACACGTGGCAATGTCCGGCGTGATTGTCGCGTTAAGTTCGCGGGCAAGCTTGAAAACAATTTCGCAAGTCGCGGCGGCTTTTTTTTCGACATAGAGTTCGACGCCCTCGCCGCTGTTTGTGACGTGATGGTCGATATTCAAAATCGGCGCATCGGTAAGTTTGCGAACATTGCCCAGCCTGTCAATTGAGGTATCGAGGACAATCATCAAATCCGCGTCGAATTTTTCTCCGTCAACAGGTCGACGAATCTCCTCGAAGTGAGGCAGCGCGTGAAGATTTTTTCTTACAGTGTCGTCGATAAAAATCTGCGCGGGCTTGCCGAGTGATTGAAGCATTTGCATTAAAGCAAGCGTCGAACCGATTGCGTCGCCGTCGGGCTGAACGTGAGCCGTTATCAAAATTTTATTCGCGGCTTTGATTTTCTCCGCCGCCTCCTTGAGCGTTATCAACATTTTTATTTTCCCCTTCCACTTGCAACAAAAGCTTTTGAATGTGGTCGCCGTAGTCAAGCGAGGTATCGAGCGCAAAAGAAATTTCGGGCGTGAATCTCAAACGAACTCTTTGCCCGATTTCGCGGCGAATAAATCCCAATGCGCTGTTCAATCCTTCAAGAGAACTTTTGACTTTTTCTTCGCCGCCCATCACGCTGACATAAATTTTTGCCTCGCGCAGGTCGCCCGTCATTTCGACATCCGTCACCGTCACGAATCCGATTCGCGGGTCTTTGAGTTCCTTCAAAAGCATTTTGCTCATTTCCTGCTTGATAAGTTCCTGAAGTTTTTCTATCCGAAGTTGTTTCGCCATTTTTAATCCTCCAAAAATTAGAATTAGGAACTAGTAAATAGGAACTGGGAACTAGGGGCTGTTGGTAAATTAAAAGTGAATAACACAAGCAGCGAGTAAAACGAATTTCTCAAAACAAAAAGCCAATTTGTCATAACGAGTAGAGATGTGACGGTAATTCTTGATTCGCTGAAAAAATCTTTCAACGAGGTTGCGTTGTTTGTACAGTTCTGAATCAAAGATTGGCTTTATCGGGGATACAAGCAACGCCACCTTGCTCGGCGAGGAAAATGCGAATCTGCTCGCAACTGTACGCTTTATCCGCAAGAATTGTTTTACCCTTGAGTTTTATGCC
>JAFXTD010000036.1 GCA_017535925.1 Selenomonadaceae bacterium
ATTTGCACTGTTCAGTTTTCAAGGAGCCCCGTGAATCAAGCTTGCTTAATATACACCCGAAACCCTTACTTGTCAATACCCTCCCAAAAAATTTTTTTCAACCACTTTTTCCCGTCACAACGCCGTTCTTCCCGCTTCAGCCTATTTTTTCAAAAAAAATTTTCTTCAACAGCCCGAAAAATTTTTCACTCAAGACCGAATTTATGCGGCAGGTAAATTGCTTCGTGCTATCGAACATTAAAAAAATTTAAAGGATAGACGAAAGGATTTGAGCAACGTGAGAACGTTTAAGCTTGGCGAATTGTTCGCGGGAGCGGGCGGTTTGGTTTGGGGAGCGATTAACGCCGACATCAAATCCGACACGAAAATTATTCATGCGTGGGCAAACGACATTGACCCGTCGACCTGCGCGACCTACAGAAAAAATATTTGTCCCGAAAACCCCGAAAGTGTCCTCTGTTGCGACGTTCGCGATTTAAAATTTGACACGCTCGAAAAAATTGATGCGCTTGCGTTCGGATTTCCTTGCAATGATTTTTCTGTACTCGGCAAGAAAAAAGGGCTCAACGGTAAATACGGCTTGCTTTACGATTTCGGGATTGAGGCTCTCAAAAAATTTCAACCCGATTGGTTTATCGCTGAAAATGTTCGCGGGCTTTTGAGTGCAAATAACGGCGAGGCGAAGAGAAAAATTTTAACCGGCTTTTGCAACGCGGGTTATAAAATTTTTCCGCACCTTTACAAGTTTGAGGAATACGGCGTTCCGCAAACACGCTACAGGATTATAGTCATCGGTATCCGTCATGACATTGAAAAGACTTTTCGCCCGCCCTCGCCCAAGCCTTACAAAGATAAAAATATTTCGTCGAGAAATGCTTTGGAAAACCCGCCTATTCTTTGCGAGGCAGCCAATCACGAAAAAACGAAACAATCGCCCGAAGTTATCGAACGCTTGAAATATATCAAGCCCGGACAAAATGCTTTCAATGCAGATATTCCGCCCGAATTTCAACTGCATGTCAAATCGGCGACGTTCAGCAGTATTTATCGACGGCTTGACCCCGAAAAACCCGCGTATACCGTGACGAAAAAAAAATCGTGCAGAGAATTTTCTCGGCACGATTTTTTTTATTGGCGGCAATGGAAATGGTTTTGAGCGATAATCTGTTTGAGTTCATCTATCGAAAGAATGGTGTTTTTATCTCTGTGAATCATTCGGTGACAATTTGAACAAACTACCGCCATGTCCGTGGCAGGATTAATTTCAAATTCTTCTTCAAGCGTCGACAACGGAGTCAAATGATGAACTTCAATATAGTCTTTACCTCGCGCACCATAAAATTTGTAAAAGTTAAATTCACAAGCCATGCACGTCGTGCCGTGAATTTGAATCGCTCGCTTCCGCAAAATCGGACTGCGCTCGTAGCGTGTCGTATATATCAATTCGCGGCGACCTTCCTTTAGCGTTCGATAATCAATCGCCGTCTCCGATTGAATGTCCGATTCGCATTTGGTCTCGTCGATTTCGCGCCCCGACAAAATGGCAATGATGTCTTCGTAGTCAACACTCGCGGTTTGCTTCAATTCGTCGACGGCTTGAGCAACGGTCATCCCTCTGAACAATCCTTTGAATTCCGTCCCTATGCCCAGATAACGCAGGATACTTCTTACGCGCCAGCCGCGAAAATAATCGCTGTCCAGCCCCAAAATTTTCTCCTTGATTTTGCGGAAGCTCATACCTTTGAACAGATATGCATCGACAACGGCTTGATGTTGTTCCGTCGAAAAATATCCGTACTCACGCTTTCGGTCTTCGCGTTCCAAAATCGGTATCTTCACGGCGTTGCCTCGTTTGAAAATTTTTTTTATTGTAGCAGCTCAATCGGCAAGCGTCAAAAAGTTTTCGCTCATGCACAAATTTTGGACGTAAAAAAATCCGTCGCGGTGCCTCCGACAATCGTAAGCCAAAAACCGGATATGTTCATTGAAAATCTCGCCGGCAAGAGCAAAAAAAGATGGACTTATCGCGGCAACTTGGAGAGCGATAAAAATTTTCATCACGTGTGGAACAGAATCAAAATTCGTGACGGCGGAATTGTTTATGACATTAACGACAAGCATCCGATTTTTATCAGACTGATTGAAAAATTTCCTGCCTGCGAACAAAATTTTAAAAACCTGCTGAAATTAATTGCTGCCTCTCTTCCTTTGAATCAGCTGACGATTGACCTCACCGGCAATGTTGAAATAGAAAATCCCGCAACCTATTCCGAAGACGTTGCAAGAGAAATTTTGAAAGTTTTCATTGACGGTTTATCGGTCGTTGAGATTAATAAATTACTCGACAGCCTCGTCAAAGACTGTATCTTTAAAAATTATCCGAAGTTACTTGAAGAATTCGGAAGGAGTGTTGATTAATGACAGAAACCGAATTTGAAAATGTAAAAGGAATTATCTTTGGCAATATTGTTAATTTGACAAGCGGACTCGGTCGTCCGCCGACCAATCGGGAATTTCTTAATGCCGCCGAAAAAGTTAAGCAAGTATTGCCGATTCTTCTTCCGAATGTAAATGTTTCAGCCGACGACTTCGATAAAATTCTTCGTTCCGTTCGCACAAATTTAACTGTGCAAATGGAGGGAGAAGATTCTTGCATTGAAGAAGACAGCGGACATAAAAAATGGTTGAATGCCGTCAAAGGCGACCTCGATTGGTTTTTTTGGACTCGTTACGAAAAATATCTTTTGCACGATAAAAATTGGTCACCCGCATTAATCGCTGCGCTCAATACAACGTCAGATAAAATTCTTGACCTCACGGGCGACCCGAACTCGACGGAAAGTTTTTCTCGACGCGGCTTGATTATCGGCGAAGTTCAATCGGGCAAGACCGTAACTTACACAGCCCTTTGCGCGAAGGCTGCCGACGCGGGCTACAAAATTATAATCGTCTTGACCGGAATGCTTGAAGACCTTCGCCGTCAAACACAAGCGCGGTTGGATTTGGAATTCGCCGGACGCAAGAGCCAATTTTTTTTATCCAAAAACGCCCCTCGGAAAAATAAATTTATCGGCGTGGCAAAATACGGGCAGGAAAAATCCATTCCGCAATTTACCTCGGTCGATTCAGATTTCAAAGCCGCGACGCTCGACAATCTTCAGCTCGGCTTGAAAAATTTAAACGGAACCGTTCTTTTCGTGCTCAAGAAAAATAAAAGCATTTTGGAAAATCTTATCGCGTGGCTCAATCAATCCGTCGAATACGGCGAGACAACGATTAAGCATTCGCTCCTGCTCCTCGACGACGAAGCCGACAACGCCTCCATAAACACCAATGATCCCGATGCCGAACCCACCGCGATAAATAATTGCATCCGAAAAATTTTGAAGCTGTTCAATCAGACGACATATATCGGCGTGACGGCGACGCCCTTTGCAAATATTTTTATAAATCCCTTCGACGAACAAGGCATGCTCAATGACGACCTGTTCCCGAAGGATTTTATTTACGCGCTTGACGTGCCGAATAATTATATCGGTGCCGAAAAAATTTTTGACGGCGACGGTTATAAAAATTTCCTTGTGAAGATTGAGCCCGAATACAATCCCGACGTTGAGCTTTGCTTTCCGAAAAATCACCGAATCAATTTAAAAATTAAAAACTTGCCGGAAAGTCTCTGCGAGGCAATGGATTATTTTTTGTTGGTCAATGCAATTCGCGACCTGCGCGGCGATAAAAAAACTCACAGGACAATGTTGATTCATGTCAGCCGATTCACAAATGTTCACGCGCAGATTCATTCTCTTGTTGAAGTTCGCCTTATGGAAATCGCGAACGCCTTGCAAAGTTTTGCCGCTCTTGCCGTCGACGAGGCGGAAAGGTCGAGTCTGTGCATTAAAAACTTACACAAAGTTTTTAATAAGCACGGGCTTGAAAAAATCTGCGGCGTGTCGTGGGAAAAAATTTTGCACGATTATCTTCGCAAAGCAGTCGCGCCTGTGCAAGTCGGTTTGAGAAATTCTTCCAAAGCTCATTCTTTCTATTACGAACGAGACCCCGATGGCTTGAGAGTCATTGCGATTGGCGGAAACAGTTTCACGCGCGGCTTGACGCTTGAGGGACTTTGCGTCACATACTTTTATCGAAATTCAAAAGCTTATGATACGCTTATGCAAATGGGTCGCTGGTTCGGCTATCGCCCGAATTATGATGACCTTTGCCGCCTGTGGACTTCGCAGGAAATTATCGATTGGTACGGTTATATTGCCAACGTTTCAAACGAGCTCAAAGGAGAAATTTCTCTTATGGAGAGATTCGGTCGGACGCCAAAAGATTTCGGCTTAAAAGTTCGTCGTCACCCCGATACGTTGATGATAACCGCGCCAAATAAAATGAGAGTCGGAGAAAAAATAGAGTGGCCTGTCGAATTAAGCAAAGTTTTAATCGAAACGCCGCGTCTCATCAATGACGGAAAAATTTTATCGGAAAACAAAAATCGGATTCTTGAATTCATCGACGGGCTGAAAAGATTTACTCGCCTTGAAGATTCGAACTTTAAAAACTTGTGGCGCGGAGTTCCCAAAAATCTTATTGCAAACTTAATTCTCGGTTTCAAAATCGAACGCTGGGAAAAATATCAACCTCAACCGATCAGCGAATACATAATGACAAAGATGGACGACGAACTTTGGGACGTGGTAATTCCCGAAGGCAACGGCAACGAATATGACGAATTAAAACTTGGCGGCGAAAAATTTATCATCAAGCCGGTTGTGAGAAGTGTTCTTGTCGAAGAGGAACAAATTAAAATCGGCGGACAGAATTTACAGGTGAGCAATCCCGGCATGACGCGAGCCGGTTTGACTAAAGAAGAAATTAAACAAGCTGAAGACGAGTTCCACGCCCTGCCGAGAAATAAAAATAAATCGCCGTCGGAAAATGTTTATCTCATTCACGGTCGCCGCCCGCTTTTGGCAATTTTTATCATCCGCCCGAAAGTTGAAGACCCAAGTAAACTTCCCGAAGTTTTATTTGCTTTGGGCGTCGGCTTTCCCGCGCTTGACCCTTCCGTTTCCGAATCGCAAATTAAAACCGCCGATTTTGTTATCAACGCGGTCGGCAACACGTTTGAATACGAGGAGGGCATTGAGGAATGATTGACTTTGAAAATCTTCGCGGGCAGTGGGAAAAAACTTTGCGTGTCGAGCGCGGCTATACTTTCGTCGACACAACGCCGCTTGAATGTTATATCGGTTATGACGAAAAAATTCGGCGAACATTGCTTATCCTCACCGAGCACGAAATAAAAATTCCTCCGTCGTCAAAGACAGTGGAAATAAAATTGCGCAAACGCAAAGACGGAGGATTTAATTTATCGCTCACGCTGCTTTGCGAAAATGAAACGGCAGTCTTTGTGGAAATGTGCAGAGACCTGCTGAATTTTTCCGAAGCCGCCCGTGACGAGAAACAAGCCTTGAAAAATTTTTGGCAACGCTACGAACATTGGCAAAATCTTTTCGCCGCCGCCAAAAATGATTTACTTTCCAACGAAAGACAACGCGGCTTAATCGGCGAACTGCTTTTTCTGCGCGAACAAATAATCAACGGTCGCCCCCTCAAAGAAACCGTCGCGGGTTGGGTTGGAGCTTTGAAGGAACATCAGGATTTTTCTTACGGCGAAATTTGGTACGAAATAAAAACCGTATCCGAACAGGCTGAAAAAGTGCGCATACCTTCCCTCGAACAACTTTCACTCGAACGAAAAGGCGAATTGATAATTTATCGACTGGGCAATACTTCGGGCGATTCATCAATATTCAGCTTGGAAAGTTTTACGCTGAATTCACTTGCAAAAAATTTGTCGGAACTGTTAAGCAAAAATTCTTCTGCCTTGCAAAGATTTGAAGTCCTCCTGTTTCAGGCAGGGTATATCGAACGCGAAGAATACGACGACAAATTTTATCGCCTTGCGGAAGTTATAAAATTTGTCGTGGACGAAAAATTTCCTCGCCTTACAAAAAATAATCTGCCCTCCGCAATTATCGAGGCGTCGTATTCATTAAATCTGCGCGAACTACAGGAGGAAATTTCTTCATGAACATTGACGAATTCAGAGCGGATTTGGAGGCGGAAATAAATAACAACGCCTTAAACTTTGGAAACGGAACGGCAGCGGCGTTCGCCGAGAAAATTACAAAGCTCATGCAAGAGGCGGAATATCTCAACGGCGATTTTCAAGAAGCTTTTTTCAGCGGCACACATTCCAAAAAACGGAGCAATTTCCGTATCGACGGTTACATTCGGGACGAGGCAGATAATTCAATCGTGCTGTTCACAGTTCATTACAGCGACGACGGCAAAAATATGGACAAAGCTTCGGCGGAAAAAAATTTCAAAATGCTTGAGTCATTTGTCGACGCTGTGTTGAGAACCGACCTTTGCAACGATATTGACGAATCAACTTCCGTCGCCGAGCTTGCAGAAAATTTAAAAGCAATTAGCGATGAGAAAATCAAATTCATTCTGTTGACCAACGCCAAACGAAGCAACAAACTTCAAGAGATAAAAAATTTTTTCGCTTGCGGCAAAGAGGTCGAATGTCAAATTTGGGACATTGAAAGAATTTTCGCCGTATATAATTCTCTGCAAGTGCGCGAACCCGTGAAGATTGACTTCGACGAAATTTGCGGCGGGCTCCCTTGCATAAAAGCTGCAAATGCCGGCGACGATTGCGAAAGTTTCCTGTGCGTCATGCCCGGAAAAATTCTTGCGGATATTTATGACCTGTACGGCAGCCGACTTCTTGAAGGAAACGTCAGGTCTTTTCTCTCGACGAAACGAGCCGTCAATAAAAAAATTCGCGAAACGATTTTGAACAAGCCCGAAAAATTTTTTGCCTTCAATAACGGTATCGCCGCGACAGCCAAGAACATTGAGCTTGAACTTTCAACCGGCGGCTTGCATATAAAATCTGTTGTCGATTTCCAAATCATAAACGGCGGGCAGACAACGGCGTCTCTTTCAAATGCGCGCTTCAAAGACAAAAACAATTTGGAAAAAATTTTCGTCCAGATGAAGTTGACGCGAATCGGTGAAATGCCTTCGGATAAACAAGAGGAGCTGATTGAAGAAATTTCGCGCTCGTCGAACAGTCAAAACAAAGTCACCGACGCCGATTTTTTCTCAACGCATCCGTTTCATGTGGAGATGGAAAAAATTTCTCGGCGAATCTTCGCGCCGCCTCAAAGCGGTTTTCAATATCAGACCAAATGGTTTTACGAACGGGCTCGCGGGCAATATGTTCAGGAGCAAATGAAAATGACGCCCGCGCAGCAAAAAAATTTCAGAGAGAAAATCCAAAGTCTCAAGTCATGACAAAAACCGATTTTGCAAAATATCGAATGAGTTGGCAGGAAAGACCCGACTTCGTCAGCAAAGGCGCGCAGGCAAATTTTACAAAGTTCGCGGAGGAGATAAGCTCGGCTTGGGAACGCGACAAAGCTCAATTCAACGAACATTATTTTAAATAGACCGCCGCGCTTGCGATTTTGTTTCACGCCGCAGAAAAAATTGTTTCCTCACAGAGCTGGTACAATTCTTATCGGGCAAATATCGTGACGTATTCGCTGGCGATTTTTCATCACGCGCTGAAGAAAAAATTTCCGGAGACGGAATTAAATTTGCTTGAGGTTTGGAAAACTCAAACCATGCCCGAAGACTTTGAAAAAATTTTTGAGAGGATAACTTTCGAGGTAAACAATTTCATCACGGGCGAACGACCGATAACAAATGTAACACAGTGGTGCAAGCAGGCGCAGTGTTGGATTGACATGAAAAAATCTTTGCGCATTGAAATTCCCGAAAATTTTTCACGGTTTATGATTGGCAAAGATGAAGTCAAAGCAGAAACAAAAGCCGCCCGCAAAATTCAGACGACGAGTTTCGAGGTGGACGCTCAAACAAAAATTTTATCTTTCAGCGGCGAACTTTGGAAAAAAATTTCCGACGACGCCTCGTCACGAAAATTGATATTGCCCGACGAAAAATCCGCGCTCACGACCGTAATGAAAATTCCGATTAAAATTCCGTCGCCTCTTCAATGCGAAAAACTTCTGCGCTTGCTTGAACGCCTCAAAGAAAACGGTTTGACTTACGAGCCCGACATGTTGCAAGAAATTTAATCGCAAAGAAAAACTCCCGCCAAACTTCGACGGGAGTTTTTTTATGAACCGTGACGGTCAAAGATTTCAAAAATTATCCGAGCGTTGCAAGATAGTTTTTAATCTCGTCGCCGTCTTCCATTTCCATGACTTTGTCGAGGATTTCTTTTGCCTTCGTGAGGGTGATGTTGCGAATGCGTTCTTTGACACGCGGAATGGACGGAGCACTCATCGACAATTCTTTAATGCCCATAGCCATCAAGATAATTGCCGCGTTCGGGTCGGAAGCCATTTCGCCGCACATGCCTGCCCATTTGCCTTCCTTGTTTGCGGATTCAATCGTGCGTTTGATAAGGCGAAGGACAGCGGGGTTGAAGTGATTGTAGAGGTAAGAAATTTGAGCGTTGCCTCTGTCGACGGCGAGGGTGTATTGAACGAGGTCGTTGGTGCCGATTGAGAAGAAGTCAACGTATTTTGCAAGAACCGGAGTCATAACAGCCGCAGCGGGAGTTTCAACCATGATACCGACTTGGACGTTATCCGAGAATTCTTTGCCTTCGTGAACGAGTTCCATCTTGGCTTCTTCGACGAATTTTTTGGCAGCGAGGAATTCTTGAACGTTGATAACCATCGGGAACATGATGGCAGCTTTACCGTAGACACCTGCGCGGAGGATTGCTTTGA
Organism: Selenomonadaceae bacterium; assembly: GCA_017535925.1. GTDB lineage: Bacteria > Bacillota > Negativicutes > Selenomonadales > Selenomonadaceae > Quinella. Next base: position 8,844 of record JAFXTD010000036.1, read on the forward strand.
GCTGGGGCATAAACAAATCTCTGCGTTGGAGGCTGATACGAATTGCGCGATAGCCGAGGAACGGATTTTCTTCGACGCCGACTTGGATATAGGGCAACGGTTTATCGCCGCCGATATCCATTGTGCGGATAACGCAGAGACCTTCGCCGTGAGTGACGGAGGCGCAATGTTCGACAGCCGCTTTGTATTCTTTGAATTGGTCTTCTTCCTTCGGAACATCGGTTTTGCCCATGAAGACGAATTCGGAACGGAACAAGCCGACACCCGTTGCGCCGTAATTTTTGACAGCAGCGTCTGCGTCTGCGGGCGAACCGATATTTGCGACGAGCTCAACTTCTTTGCCGTCGAGAGTAATGGCGGGTTTGTCTTTCAATTCGGCATAGTGAGCTTTGAGTTCTTCCTGCTTCTTAATCTTTTCGTCATAGCTTGCGCGTTCTTCGTCGGAGGGGCGAATCAAAATTTCACCGGTTTCGCCGTCGAGGATAACGGGGTCACCGTTTGCGATTTGAGCAATGCCGTCACCGACACCGACAACCGTCGGGATAGCGCGAGTCTTCGCAATGATAACGGCATGAGCGGTTGTGGAGCCGACGCCGAGAATGACGCCCGCGATTTTATCGGTGGGAAGTCCGGCGATAACGGAAGGCTCAATGTCTTTGCCCGCGACGATAACTTTGCCGACGATTTCGGGGTCTTTAATGCCGAGGAGGAATTTCGCAATGCGTTTGCCGACGTCACGCATATCGACTGCACGACCGCGGAAGTATTCGTCTTCCATTGCCTCGAAAATTTGCGCTTGGGATTCGTAAGCGTCAATGACAGCTTTGGGAGCCGAACCGCTTACGTCGATTTGTTCCTCAATCGCGCCGCTCATTGCGGGGTCTTCGACCATCATGCGGTGTGCTTCGAGGATGCCGGCTTGTTCTTTGAGACCTTGCTCGTTGAAACTGTCGATGCTCTTCTTAAGGTTATCGGCGACTTGCACGAGAGCAGCGGCGGCTTTTTTCTTTTCGGCTTCGGGTTTGCCGGGCTGATATTTTGCGAGATAGCCGTCGAGGTTTTGTCCTGCAAGAAGGATGTTGCCGACTGCGATACCGGCGATTACGCCTTTGCCTTTAATTTTCTCTGCCATGTTTTCTCCTCCAAAGAGTTACACAAAAGGGGAGGCGGTCTTAGCTGACAGCTGATAGCTTTTAGTTGTTAGAATTTTTTTCCTAATCGCTAACAGCTAACAGCTAACAGCTAACAGCTAAATTCCTCCTCCCCTGAAATTGCAACGGAATAGCGAATCAGTCTTCGCCGAATTTTGCGTCAACGAGAGCCTTGAGTTCTTTAACGGCATCCGCTTCGTCCGGGCCGTCAGCACAAATCGTAATTTCGGTGCCTTTGACCAAGCCCATGCTCATGATCATGAGGATGCTTTTTGCGTCGACGGTTTTGCCTTTGGCTTTGAGCTGAACTTTGGATTTGAATTTGGAAGCGGTCTGAACGAAGACCGACGCCGGGCGTGCGTGAATACCGGTTTTGTTTTCAATGGTGGTTGTTGCTTCTGTCATTAGTGACCCTCTCCTATCTTTGTGCAAATTATTATTAACGGCAGTCACCCTGCGCGGGCAACTTTTGAAAAATTTTATTCGCCGCCCGCTTTTATGTTCCTGCTTGACGATAAAAAAATTTTCTAAAAATTTTCGTGTCAATTTTCTTTGGCGAGCTGCAAAATTTTTTCAACGACTTCCTCAATCGTCAGGCTTGTCGAATCCAAAAGCACGGCGTCTTCGGCTTGGGCGAGCGGTGCAATTTCGCGTTCGCTGTCTTGTTTGTCGCGAAGGGAAATTTCTTTTTCAATCTGCGCGAGGTCGACGGTCAATCCTTTTGCCTTGAGCTCATCGAAACGTCGACGCGCCCGTTCCTCGACAGAAGCCGTCAAAAAAATTTTCAAGTCGGCGTTCGGCAAAACTTGTGTCCCGATATCTCGACCGTCCATTATGACTTTGCCAAGCCGAGCCATATCGCGCTGAAGTTCCGTCAATCTTTTGCGAACGATGCCGCTCTTTGCAACGTCAGAGGCTCCGCGACTCACTTCGGGCGTTCGAATTTCTTTGGTGACTTCGCGGCCGTCAAGAAAAACTTTCCCCGACTCGTCCAATTTAATGTCAACGTTCCGCAAAACTTCAGCCATCAAATCTTCGTTCCGTTCCCAATTTCCAATTCCCAATTCCTCATTGCATTTCAAGGCAACCGCCCGATACATTGCTCCCGTATCAATATAGGTGTAGCCGAGCCGAGCCGCCACGATTTTTGAAACGGTACTCTTGCCCGCGCCGGCAGGTCCGTCCACAGCAATAATTTTCTTCATGTCAAATTCTCCTTTGGCTTTTGAATTATTTATATCACCGCTGAAAATTTTTTGCAACGTCGCTTTGTTAAGTATAATTTTTCGTGATATAATCTGCGCAAAAAATTTTTGAAGGACAACCGGTATGATTACTAAAGTTATTACGCATATCAGCGGTATCAATTTCGAGAAAGCTTTTTTGAAACTCATGGCGACCTGCGCGGCGGGAATGCTTTTGAATGTTATCGGCATAATCATCGCCAAAAATTTTCATCTGCCGATTTATCTCGACACCATCGGCACAATTTTTATCGCGGTACTCGGCGGCTACGTACCCGGTATCGCCGTAGGATTTTTCACGAATTTATTCGGTGCTCTGTTCGATTCGGAAGAAATTTATTACGGCTTCGTCAGCATTTTGCTCGCGATAATTACGGCATTTTTGGCGGGCAAGGGCTACTACGAAAAATTGCCGAAAGTTATTTTAACAATCCCTTTGACGGTTTTTATCACGAGCTTTTTCGGCACGTTCATTGAGGAAATGTTAAGCTACTCTCTTTCGATAGATGTTAAAAGTGATTTCATCATACATTTTTCCGAAGAACTGCCCGATAAAGCTTTGGCGATTCTGGTAAGCTTCTTTATGCTGAAATTTATTCCGCCCGACGTCAAAGAAAGATTCAAATTGCTTTGGAAAATGCAAGCACCTCTTTCGCCCGAAATGCAAAAGGCGATAAAGACAAAAAACAGCTTCGTCAACTCATTGCGCACGAAATTGCTTTTGGGTTTGATGGCGATTACGCTCTTTGTCACACTTCTTATTTCCGCCATAAGCTACAAAACTTATCATGATTCGATGGTCGAAGACAGAGAGAAAATCGCCGACGGAATAGTTTCAATGGCGGTCAACGAGATAGACCCAAAACGCGTCGACGAATTTTTGGAGAAGGGTTATATGGCGGAAGGTTACTTCGACGTTGAAAAAAAACTTTACAAGATTCGCGCCAGCAATTCCGACGTAAAATTTTTGTACGTTTATAAAATCATGGAGGACGGTTGCCACGTAGTCTTTGATTTGGATACGGCTACCATTGAGGCGTCGAAGCCCGGCGAAATTGAAGAATTCGACCCTTCCTTTGAAGAATATATTCCCGATTTGCTCGCCGGCAGACCTATTCGACCGATTGAAAACAACGACAAATACGGCTACCTGTTGACGATTTACAAGCCCGTTTACAACAGCGTAGGGCATTGCGTCGCCTACGCCGGCATTGATTTTTCTATGGACATCATAAACGATTACGGCAGAATGTTTATAACCAAAGTCATTGCACTTTTTTCCGGCGCGGTCATTTTGATTTTCGTGCTCGTCTTGACGTTCGTTGAAAACAATATTATCTTGCCCGTCAACACGATGGCTTATTGCGCCCGAAATTTTGCCTACGACAGCGAGGCGGCTCGCAAAAAAAATATCGAACGCATGAGGAACTTGGACATTAAAACCCGTGACGAAATTGAAAATCTTTACTCCGCTTTCTTGAAGACGACTTCGGACAGCATGCACTACTTTGAAAATTTCCGCAAGGCAAAAATTGAAGTTGCGGTCATGGATAAATTGGCGCACACCGATTCTTTGACGGGTCTCAAAAATAAAACTGCCTACGTCAAGAAAACCGCCGACTTTGATTCCGCCATTGCCGAAGGTCGCGCAGAGTTTTGCATAATCATGATTGACGTGAACTATCTTAAGCGCGTCAACGACACCTACGGTCACGAGCGCGGCAACGAATATCTGATTAACGCCGGCAAGCTTGCCTGTTCCGTTTTCGGCAAAGAAAATGTTTATCGAGTCGGTGGCGATGAATTTGTCGTGGTGCTCGACGGTGAGCTCCTTGCCCGTTGCGAGGAAGATGTATCTGCTCTGCGAAGTATGATTAAAAAGTTGCAAGCCGATTCGACGCTCCAAGCTTGGGAAAAAGTTTCGGCGGCGGTGGGCGTTGCGTATTATCAATCGGGCGTCGATAAATCTGCTGACGAAGTTTTCAAGCGGGCTGATGCCGAGATGTACGCAAACAAATTGGCAATGAAGGCGACGCGGAGGGATTAGCTGTTAGCTGTTAGTTGTTAGCTGTTAGTGGTTAAAATTCTAATCACTGACCCCTGACCCCTGACCACTTATTAGGGGTTGTTGGTAAATTCAATCGAGTTGCGATTGAGCGGTTCAATGACTTTTATTTTTTAAATCTACTTTTCTTTTGCTGCGCCCAAAAGAAAAGTAGCAAAAGAAAAGGGCGATTCTCCGGCGGATGAACATCCTGTTCATATCGCCGGCGGCCGTCATCCGTGACGGCCGGGCTTTCGCCAACCGTTGCTTTTTAATTTACCAACAGCCCCTAGCTGTTAGTGGTTAGAATAAAATTTTATTAGCCTAAAATGGAGTTGTGATTAATGAATTGCGGATTGATAATCCCGACGCTCAACGCGGGCGTGCAATTCCAAAAATTACTTGAGCAAATATCCGCGCAGACTTTGCCGACGAAAAAATTAATCGTCGATTCGGAATCAACGGACGACACGACTCGGCTTGCAAAAAATTTCGGCGTCGAAGTCTTGACGATACCGCGAAAAAATTTTAATCACGGAGCAACGAGGCAACTTGCGCTTGAACACCTGCTGAAAAAATTTTCGACGGACGTGATAATTTTTTTGACGCAGGATGTTTTGCTTCACGACGACGAATCACTTGCAAGGCTTGTAAAAATTTTCGACGAGGATAAATCTGTCGGCATGTCTTACGGTCGGCAACTGCCTCACGAGGGCGCAACAAACGAGGCGGCGATTTTGCGAGCGTTCAATTATCCGCCCGAAAGTCAACTGCGCTCCTTCGACGACAGAAAAATTTTCGGGCTCAAAACGGCTTTTGCCTCCAATTCGTTTGCGGCTTATCGCGTCGAGGCTCTGCAAAGTGTCGGCGGCTTTCCGAAAAACGTTCCGCTCTGCGAGGATATGTACGTTGCGGCGAAGATGTTGCTTGACGGTCGGAAAATTTTTTACGCGGCGGACGCGCAGGTTTATCACAGCCACAATTACACGGCGGCGCAGGAGTTTCGTCGCTACGTTCAAATCGGAAAATTTCACAAGCAGGAAAGTTGGATTCGCGAAACTTTCGGCTCGGCGGAAGGCGCGGGAAAAAAATTTGTCTTGATGAAACTTTCCATGCTTGCAAAAAAAAATCCCCTCGATTGCTTCGGAGCAATCTTCAGAGATGCCGCAAAATTTTTCGGCTATCGTCTCGGCAGGCTCTCTTGAGCCTTATTTTTTTACGGAGCAGTCTGTCCGAAATATCGCCGGGCTCAAACAAATTTGCGGAAGAGAATTTTTTTTGCTATCATGACAAAAAAATTCGGAGGGAACTTTATGAAAATTATCGTGACGGGCGGCGCGGGCTTTATCGGCGGCAATTTCGTTTACTACGAACTCAAAAACCACGCTGACGAAATCATTTGCCTCGACAAGCTCACTTATGCCGGCAATCTTGAAACTTTGGCGGAGGCTCAAAAAAATTCCAAGTTCAAATTCGTTCGCGGAGACATCGCCGACCGCGAGGCTGTTTACAAACTTTTCGAGGAAGTCAAGCCCGATATTGTCGTCAACTTCGCGGCGGAAAGTCACGTCGACCGTTCGATTGAAGAACCCGAACTTTTCTTGCGCACGAACATTATCGGCACGAGTGTTTTGCTTGACGCCTGCAAAAAATTCGGAATCAAACGCTTCCATCAAGTTTCGACCGACGAGGTTTACGGCGACTTGCCTCTTGACAGACCCGATTTATTTTTCACGGAGACTACAAACTTGCACACCTCCAGCCCGTATTCGGCGAGCAAGGCGGCGGCAGATTTGCTTGTTCAAGCTTATCAACGCACTTATCAAATTCCCGCGACAATCAGTCGTTGCTCCAACAATTACGGTCCGTATCACTTCCCCGAAAAATTAATTCCGCTCATGATTATCAACGCGCTTCACGAAAAAAAATTGCCCGTCTACGGCAAAGGCATTAACGTCCGCGATTGGCTTTACGTCGAGGATCACTGCGCGGCGATTGATTTGATAATTCGGCGCGGCACCGTCGGCGAGGTCTACAACATCGGCGGGCACAACGAACGCACAAATTTGGAAGTCGTCAAAACGATTTTAAAAATTCTGGGCAAGAGCGAGGACTTGATTGAATTCGTGACTGACCGCAAAGGACACGACCAACGCTACGCAATCGACCCGACGAAAATTTCAAACGAGTTGGGTTGGACGCCGCAAACGAAATTCGACAACGGCATTAAGAAAACCGTTGCTTGGTATCTGGACAATCGCGCTTGGTGGGAAAAAATTATCAGCGGCGAATACAAAAATTATTATGCCAAAATGTATGACAACCGCTGAGGAGAAAAGTTTATGCGTTATGTTTATCCTGCGATTTTCACGCCCGACACAGAGTTAGAAAATTATTACGTCGTTGAATTTCCCGATATTGAGGTTGCTGTCACTCAAGGTAAAAATTTTTCGGGTGCGTATCACATGGCGGAAGATGTTTTGGGTTTGGCTTTGATGACAATGGAAAATGAGGACGCGAAAATTCCCAAAGCGACTGACTTGAAAAGTATCGAAGTTGACGACGATAAAATTGTAGGATTGGTTGAGACTGACACTTGCGCTTACAGGAAAATTTTTGACAAAGAACGTAATCTTCATGAAGCTTGGTACAGCCCTATAACCGAGAGAAAATTTTTTGTAATCAAAAGCAATGATGACGAGGAACTTTGTGAACGATTATTGGAACTTCTTTCAAAAGTTTCGGGTGTGAATGTGAGTGATTAGCATGAAAAAATTTTTGCGCAGCGGATACACGACGGGAGCTTGTGCGGCGGCGGGTGTCAAGGCGGCTTTGATTTTCATGACGGCGGGCAAAGTTGTTTCGGAAGTTGAAATCATTGCTTTGGACGGAACGCCTCTAAAAATTCCCGTGACTCGTGTCGAAAAATTTTCGGACGGCATTCGCGCAGAAGTCAAAAAATTTTCGGGCGACGACCCCGACATTACAAACGGCGCATCGGTTTTCACGACGGTGCGCAAAATTTTTGGCGACGAAATTATTTTCAAAGCGGGCTTGGGCGTCGGGCGAATCACCAAGCCCGGACTTCAACTGCCCGTCGGCGAACCTGCTATTAATCCCGCCCCGCGCAAGCTGATTCAAAACGTTGCGGCGGAATTTAAAATCGGCGGGCTTGAAGTTGAAATTTCAATCCCCGAAGGCGTCGACCTTGCAAAAAAAACTTTGAATCCGATTTTGGGTGTCGAGGGCGGCTTGTCGATAATCGGCTCAACCGGAGTCCTTCGCCCGATGAGTGAGGAGGCTTTCAAAAATTCGCTCGTTCCTCAAATCGACGTGGCAAAGGCGGCGGGCTTCGACGAATTAATTTTTGTGCCCGGCAAAATCGGTGAGACAATCGCAAAGAAACTCGGCTTCCCCGACGGCGCGATAATTCAGACAAGTAATTTTATCGGCTTCATGTTGGAGGCGGCGGCCGAACGTGAAATAAAAAAAATAATTCTTTGCGGGCATCTCGGCAAGCTGGCAAAAGTCGCGGCGGGAATTTTTCACACGCACAATCGCATTGCCGACGGTCGCCTTGAAACTTTGGCGGCGTATTCGGCGGCGGAAGGTTTGCCCGCAAACGAAGTTCAAAAAATTCTCGACGCCAACACCACGGAGGATGCCGCGCAAATTATTTCGGCGAATCACCTTGAGCACGTCTACAAAAAAATTGCGGCGCGTGCAAGTCTTCGTGCCGCTCGTTTCGTTTTCGGCAAGCTCAAAGTCGAAACCATTCTCGTCGACTACGCGGGAAATATTTTGGGGCGCGACGATATTACAGAAAATTTGTGATATAATCTTCCAAAGGAGGTTGTCGGCATGAATAAATTTTTGATTATCGCAACCCTCTGCAGCTTTCTGTTGTTGGCGATTGTTCTAAGCTTCGGATTTAATTCTTTCGGCAACATGTCAAACGGAAACACCTCTCAAGATTTTTCGACAATCGTAAGATATGCCAACAAAGCAATGGCAACGGTTAAGAGCGTCGCAAGTCCCGTCTTGGAAAAAATCGGCGGCAATCCGACAGACGCGGTTAAACGAGAATTGCAAAAGGCAGGCACGGCAGTCAACGAGGCGACCAAAAATTTAACGCAGTGAGGGAGAGGATTCATTTGCTTAAAATTTCCCCGACGTGTGAAGATTTTCAAACCTTCGCGCAAAGTTCAAACCTTATCGCCGTCAGTGCCGAGATTAACACGGATTTGGATACGCCCGTTTCAATTTTTTATAAGCTTGTTGAAAACGGGCGCGGCTTTATCCTCGAATCGGTCGACACGACTCAACAGGCCTTCGGAAGATTTTCATTCGTCGGTGCCGAGCCGTTCGTTGAGTTGCAAGTTTTCAAGTCGAAGCTCATGATTCGCGACGGCGATTTAATGAAATGCATTGACGGCAAACCCGTCGACGCGATTAAAAATTTCATGGCGCGATACAAGCCCGCAAACCTCGATAAAAATCTTCCGCTGGCGAACGGAGGCATGGTCGGCTGTTTTAATTTTGAAGTTGCCGCAACGTTCGACAGGATTCGCGGGCTCGAACCGGACGACGAAGAACTTTTGGGGCAATTCATGATTTGCCGTGTGCTGATTGTCCTCGACGCCTTGAAAAATTCTGCGCGGCTCATCTATCTTGCCGATATTAAAAATCAAAACAACTTGCCCGAACTTTACAAAGAAATTTCCGCCCGCATGAATCAAATCGCCGAAAAAATTTCCGCGCCGCTGAAAATTCCTCCGACGGAAAAAATTCCTCACGAGCCGATTAACTTCATGGAACGTTACGGCGAGGCTCCGCCCGAAGTTTTATCGGCTATCGAACGCGCCAAAGAATATATTTTCGCGGGCGATATTTTCCAAGTCGTGCCGTCGAAACAATTCCGCGCAAAAATTTCAAAGCCGGCGTTCCTCTTCTATCGCAAGCTCCGCCAAGTCAATCCTTCGCCGTACATGTTCTATTTGAATTTCGGCAGCGTCAAGTTGGTTGGAGCCTCGCCGGAAATGTTGGTCAAAGTCGCCGATAAAAAAGTTTTCACTTACCCGATTGCCGGCACTCGTCGACGCGGTCAAACGCCCGAAGAAGATTTTCAACTTGCAAACGATTTAAAGTCAGACGTCAAAGAAAATGCCGAACACTCAATGCTTGTCGACCTCGCCCGAAATGATTTGGGCAGAATTTGTGAGGCGGGCACCGTCAAAGTCGAGAAGCTCCGCGAAGTCGAATACTTCAGCCACGTCATGCACATGGTCTCCGTTGTCGTCGGCAAGCTCAAAGAAAATTTCACGCCGATTGATGTTTTGAAAGCAACTTTCCCTGCCGGAACCGTCAGCGGCGCGCCGAAGCTCCGCGCTATGGAAATCATTCACGAGCTTGAATCCGTTCGACGAAAAACTTACGCGGGCACCGTCGGCTACATGGATTTTTGCGGCAACATGGACATGTGCATTACGTTGCGGACGATGCGAATTGAAAACGACACAGACGCCGTGATTCAGACGGGCGCGGGCATTGTCGCCGATTCGATTCCGCTCAACGAGTACTGCGAATTTCTTCAGAAAGCAAAAGCTTTGTTCGAGGTCGTCGAGGAGGTTGAAAACAATGCGTAATGCGAAATGCGTAATGCGTAATGGGAAAATCCTCCTGCTTGATAATTACGATTCGTTCACTTACAACGTTTATCAGCTGTTGAGTGAATTGGGCGCGGGGGTCGAAGTCGTTCGCAACGATAAAATTTCCGTCGACGAGGCAAAAAATTTTTCCGCCGTGATAATTTCGCCCGGTCCCGGCGTTCCGAGTGACGCGGGCATTTCAGAAAAGTTAATCGCCGAACTCAAAGGCAAGCTTCCGATTTTAGGAATTTGCCTCGGGCATCAAGCTATCGGCGAGGTTTTCGGCGGGCGAATCATTCGCGCCAAAGAAATCGTTCACGGCAAAACCTCAAAGCTCAAGCACAACGGCAAAGGAATTTATCACGGACTTGAGCAGGGCGTCGAGGTCGGTCGTTATCATTCGTTGATTATCGAGCGCGAGACTCTGCCCGATTGTTTGGAAGTCACGAGCGAACTTGACGACGAAACGATTATGGGCGTGCGTCATAAAAATTTTGACGTTGAGGGAATTCAATTTCACCCCGAATCAATCTTGACACCGAGCGGGCGAATCATGATGGAAAATTTTTTGAGGAGGCTGTCTCAATGAAAATTTTATTCGTGTGCAGCGGCAACACGGGGCGTTCACCGATGGCGCAATTCGTCATGCAGAAATTAATTTCGGACGCGGGCTTGAGCAAAAAAATTTCCGTGTCGAGCGCGGCAAGCAAACCCGATGCCGAAGGAATTCTTCATCAAGGTATCGCAACAAAACTTCGCATGGAAAAAATTCCTTTCGGCGAACACACGGCTCACACAATCACGCCCGAAGACTACGCGGCAAGTGATTTAATCGTTTGCATGGACGCCGGCAACGTCGAACAGGTCAAAGAAATTTGCGGCGACCCCGACGGAAAAATTCAAATGCTCCTCGATAAAGATATTCCTTGGGACAAAAACGGATTCGCCACAACTTACGAGGACATTCTGCGCGGCTGCAAAGCTCTGCTTGAAAAAATCGCTTGAAAAAAATTAATCGCCTCCCGAAATTTTGAGAGGCGATTTTTTTTTGCACTGATTAAATTTCTGCAAAAGTCAATTCCGGCTCCGCGTCAATCAATTTCAACGAGGCGGCTTTGTGATAATAGAGTTTCAAAGCTTCCAAGCCTTCCGCCGTCAAATTCCACTTGATTGCTCCGCCGAGATAATTGTCCAGCTCCTCGAAAGTGAACGGCTTCTTGTCAAGCACGGAACGAATTGCCTCCGCCTTGTTGTCGAGTCCGAATTGAAATGCGCGGAAAATTTTTTTGTAAGCCGCTTTGAAGTCTTCGAGGTTTTCGTCGACGAAATTTTTTCTGACAGCCCACAGCGCGTAAACCATTTGCTTGCCCGTGAGCTTTTTCCATTCGCTGCCCAAATCGTAAACGTAAAAATTTTTCGGATTGTGCAAGTAAATGTAAAGCGCGTCGTCACCAATCAGCAATGCGGCGGAGGCGTCGTCGTCGACAGGGCTTTCGACTTTCACGGCTCGCGTTTCGTAATTCGGGGCGGCATCATAACTTTCACGGAGGATAATTTTCAAGAGGCATTGAGCGGTTGCCGACTTCGATGTGAGAATAATTTTATCGTCGCGAATTTTTTCAATCGGCTTGCGCGAAACCAAAACGATACTCGTCACCGAATCATCTGCGCGGACACAAAGCTTGGGCAAAATCAAAAGCTTGTCGGCTTGCCTCGCGTATTCAATCGAAGAAATATTGCTCAAGTCGATGCGTTCGGCTTTGAGTTCGCCGTTGAGGAAAGTCGGCACGCCGTAAAAAATTTTCAAGTCCGCCGCGCATTTTCGATAACCGTAGTCGAGCGGCAAGACGTTCAAAAAATTTATGTGACCAATTTTCAAATTCATGAGGCTCCTCCGTTATTCGAATTCGATCGTGGCGGGCGGCTTGCTTGTGCAATCGTAAAGCACGCGGTTGACTCCTTTGACCTCGTTGACGATTCGATTTGCAACGACGTTTAAAACTTCCCAAGAAATTTGAGCAGCCTCCGCTGTCATGAAATCACTTGTCAAAACGGCACGCAAGGCAATCGCGTAATCGTAAGTTCTGCCGTCGCCCATGACACCGACCGAACGCATATTGGTCAGCGCGGCGAAGTATTGCGATAAATTTTTTATGCCCGCCTTGAAAATTTCTTCGCGATAAATTGCGTCGGCGTCTTGAACGATTTTAACTTTCTCCGCCGTGACCTCGCCGATAATCCGAATGCCGAGACCCGGACCGGGAAACGGTTGACGGTTCACAAGATTTTCCGGCAAGCCAAGTTCACGACCTGCCTCGCGAACTTCATCTTTGAACAAAAGCCTCAACGGCTCGACAATTTCTTTGAAGTCGACAAAATCGGGCAAGCCTCCGACGTTGTGATGCGATTTAATCACGGCGGATTTGCCGAGCCCGCTTTCAATGACATCGGGATAAATCGTGCCTTGAACAAGATAATCGACCGCGCCGATTTTTTTTGAGACTTCCTCGAACACGCGGATAAATTCCTCGCCGATAATTTTTCTTTTGCGTTCGGGCTCAATGACGCCGCGCAGCTTGTTCAAAAATCTTTCGCCGGCATCAATCTTGATAAAGTTCAAGTCAAAATTTTTAAAGACCGCCTCGACCTCCGCCGCCTCGTTTTTGCGAAGCAGACCGTGGTCAACAAAAACGCACGTCAAATTTTTTCCGACAGCTTTGCTCAAAAGAACAGCCGCAACACTCGAATCGACGCCGCCGCTCAACGCGCAGAGAACTTTTCCGCCGCCGATTTTCTTTTTGAGTTTGGCAATCGTATCGACGACGAACGAACTCATTTTCCAATCGCGCTTGCAACCGCAAATGTCGACGAAGTTTGAAAAAATTTTCATGCCCTCGATGGTGTGAACGACTTCGGGATGAAATTGCACGGCGTAAAAATTTTTCGTGCCGTCTTCCATTGCGGCAATCGGACAATTTTTCGTCGAGGCAGTCACGATAAAACCTTCGGGCGCGGAAAAAATTCTGTCGGTGTGGCTCATCCAAGCAACGGATTTTTTTTCAACGTTTGCAAAAAGTTTCGACGCGCCGACAATTTCAACTTCAGTCTTGCCGTATTCGCTGACGGAGGCGGGATTGACTTCGCCGCCCAAAATTTTTGCCATTGCCTGCGCGCCGTAACAAATGCCGAGAATCGGAATGCCGAGATTAAAAATTTCAATCGGAGGCAAGAGCGAATCCTCTTTGTAAACGCTTTGAGGACCGCCCGTCAAAATAATTCCCTCCGGCTTGAAAGAGCGAATCTTTTCAATGTCGAGTGCCGTGTGCACTTCGCAATAAACGTTGTTCTCACGAACGCGCCGCGCTATCAGCTGATTGTATTGCCCGCCGAAATCCAAAACCAAAATCATTTGCCGAACCCTCCCGAAATTTTTTTCCATTATACTCAAAAAAATAAGCCTGTGCAAAATTTCCTTTGCGGTTGACTTTAGACGCAGTTTTTATTATCTTTGATAAGAGGTGAAATTTCTTGGGCTTGAAGATGAAAATTTATCGCGCCTTGACGGGTTCGACGATTAGAAAGTTCATAAGAAGCATCGACGAATTCTGCGCAGTCAACTTGCCGACTGTTCGCGAAAAAATTTTTTTACCCGCAAAAGCCGCTGCGAAGACGGCTCTTTTGAAATTTTCTATGACCGGCGGAAAAAAATCTGCGCGGGCTTTGAATCTTTGGAAGGTCGTTGCTCAAGAAAATTTTTCACCTAAGGTAAGCATCATTGTTCCGAATTTTAATCACGCGCCTTTCCTGCGTCAACGCCTCGAAACGATTTACAATCAGACTTACAAAAATTTTGAAGTGATTCTCCTCGACGACGCCTCGACCGATTCAAGCCGCGACATTTTGAAAGACTTTCACGCCTTGTACAGAGAAAAGACGAGGCTCCTCTTCAACGAAAAAAATTCGGGCGGCGTCTTCAATCAGTGGCGCAAGGGTATCGAGGCGGCTCAAGGCGATTTGATTTGGATTGCCGAGAGCGACGACTTCAGCGAAAAAAATTTTTTGGCGGAACTTGTGCCTGTCTTCGCCGACGACGCGATTCAACTTGCCTTCTGCCGCACAGATTTTATTCAAGACGACAAAAAAATTTTAACGACCGAACAATACCTCGCCGACTTGCCGAATTTCGATTGGACAAAAAATTTTGCGATAACCGCCGCCGAATTTGTCGAGCAGGGTTTTGCCGTCAAAAATATTATCCCGAACGTCAGCGGCGTCCTCTTCCGCAAGCGAAAAACTTTTCCCGACATCTGCTTGAGCATGAAACTCTGCGGCGATTGGGCGTTCTATCTCGACACGATTAAGGGCGGCTGCGTTTACTATTCGCCGCATGCCACAAATTTTTATCGCGTTCACAAAAAAAGTACCTCGCTTGCGATTCAGAAGGAGCCGCGCTATTTTATCGAACACGAACGCATTGCCGAATTCGTTGCCGAAAATTATCGTGTGCCCGCCGAAGTTCACGAGGCTCATCGCGGAAAGTTGGAGGAACATTTTTTCGGCTACTACGGCGGCAAAGAAATTCACGAGCTTGAAAAACTTTTCGACTTGAAAAAATTTTTGAGCGTCAAACGCAAGCCGAATATTTTAATGGGCGTCTTCGCAATGAGTATCGGCGGCGGCGAAACTTTCCCGCTGATTCTTGCCAACGAACTCAATCGCAGAGGCTATCCCGTTACGGTTTTGAATTTTCAAATGGCTGACGACTTGCCCGACATCCGAAAAAAATTGGAGCCGACCGTGCCGCTGATTTACCTTAACGAGACGGGCGGGCTTGCCGAAGTCGTCGACCAATTCAAAATCGATTTGATTCACACGCATCACGGGGCAACCGATTCGGCAACGAGCTACGTCGTCGAAAACAATCCGAACCTTCGACACGTTGTAACTTTGCACGGCATGTACGAGGCGACCGACGCCGATTATCGCAAAGAAATTTTGGAGCGCGTGAAAAAATCCGTCAGCGCATTCATTTACATTGCCGAAAAAAATTTGACGCCGTTTAAGGAAAGCGGCTTTGCTTGCGAAAAAAATTTTTATAAAATCGGAAACGGGCTTGCAAGTCAGCCGATAAACCCCGTGCCGCGTTCAGAGCTGGGCATTCCGAAAAAATCTTTCGTGGCTTGCGTCGTGAGCAGAGCCATTCCTCAAAAAGGTTGGCAGGCGGCGATTGATACCGTCGAACTTGCAAACAAAATCGGCGGGCGACGTATCGATTTGCTTTTGGTCGGCGCGGGCGAAGTCTACGACAAATTGAAAGGGCACGTGTCGAAATTCATTCACATGGTCGGCTTCAAGAGCAACGTGCGCGATTATCTTGCGGCGTCCGATATCGGTCTCTTGCCCAGCGAATATGCCGGCGAAAGTTTTCCACTTTTGATAATCGACAGTTTCTTTGCCGGGCGACCGGTCGTCAGCTCCAATTTGGGCGAAGTCTCCTCAATGATCGGCGAGGCGGGCATTGTCTTTGATTTGGTTGAAGGGAAAGTTCCCGTCAACGAGCTTGCAAAAATTTTGAGGACGCTTGCAGATAATCCCGCCGCTTACGAAAAAATAAATCGTCACGTTGCCGCAGCCGCCGAAAAATTTTCGATTGAACACGTTGCCGAAAAATATATCGCGGTCTACGAAGGGCGAGGCTTATGAATTTGTATCGCGAGGTCAGAAGTTTTATCGGCAGAAATTTTGTGCACCCGTTCGAAAATTTTTGCGCGATTCACCGCCCCGAAATTTACGATTTCATTTACTACGACTTGCGCCTCGAAACTCAACGCGCTGATTGCGGCGATGTTTTTTTTATGCAAGTCAAGGGCATGGAAAATTTTATACGGCTCAAGCGCAAAAAAGATTTCGCTTTGAAAGTTCCGCTGAACTTCGACGCGCCACCCGTCAATTTCAAAATCGCTGCGGTCGTTCACATTTTTTATCCCGAACTTGCCGAAGAGCTGAAAAAACTTTTGCTGAACATTCCCTGCGCGGTTGACGTTTTTATTTCGACGACCTCGCCCGAAAAAAAATTTGCCATTGAAAAAATTTTCAACGACTTCGACAAGGGCAACGTCACGATAAAAATTTTCGCCAATCGCGGGCGCGACATTGCCTCTGCGTTCGTCGGCTTCAAAGAAATTTACAATCGCTACGACGCCTGCCTCCATATCCACTCGAAAAAATCTCCTCACGCCGAAGATATTTTGTTCGGTTGGCGCGAAAGTCTTTACAAAAATCTTTTGGGCAGTCCCGAAATTGTCGGAGGCATCTTGAAAATTTTGTCGGAGGAAACTGTCGGGCTCGTCTTCCCGCAATATTTTAATCCGATTCGTCATTCGATTAATTGGGGCGAAAATTTTCACGGCACGAAAAATTTTTTGCACGGGCTCGGCATTGAGATTGACAATCGCAACTTGATTGAATTTCCTGCCGGCTCGATGTTTTGGTTCAAGCCCGCAGCCCTCGCGCCGCTCCTCGAAAGTGATTTGACCTTTGACGACTTCCCCGAAGAGTGCGGACAGATTGACGGGACACTTGCCCACGCGATTGAACGGGCTTTTTTATTTGTCGTCGAGGCGGCGGGTTTCACTTGGATAAAAATTTCCGCCGACGAAAAATTTTTCGACGCGACACCGATTTTAAAATCGACTTCACAAATTGAGCTTGAGAAAAATATTTTCGAGGCGCGACACTCCGTCTTGAAAAAATATTGAGGTGAGGACTTTGAACTTGGACGGCTTCTCGATGCGTCCGCTGACTTTGGAACTGGAAAAAAATTTGGTCGGCGGGCGCGTCGATAAAATCACTCAACAAAACAAAGCGAACTTGACAATCACGATACGGCAGCCGGGAAAAACTTTTCTCTTGAGAATTTCACTCGCGCCGCAAAATCCTTCGGTGCACTTGCTGAAAAAATCGCCCGAAAATCTTCCCGAACCTCCGACTTTTTGCATGGTGCTTCGGAAAAATTTGGAGGGCGGGCGAATCGCGGCAATCCGTCAACACGAACTCGACCGAATTATTTTTATCGACGTTGACTCAATCGGTGCCGGCGGAAAAATTCAGACGTTCACGCTCGCGGCGGAACTTATCGGCAAGTACAGCAACTTGATTCTGATTAACGACGGGCAGATTGTCGACGCGCTGAAGAAAATCGGCACGAACTCCAGCCGCGTGAGAACCGTTCTCCCGAATCAAAATTATCAGTTGCCGCCCGCGCAGGACAAGCTTGATATTTTTTCCTGCGACGTTGAAAAAATTTTGGAACGAATCAAGGCGGAGGATTTGCGGCTCGACAAAGCGATTATGAATTCTTGTCAAGGCTTCGGGCCTCAAAGCGTCAAGGAAACAATTTTTTTTGCGGGGCTTCCCAATGACATAAAAATTTCCTCGCTCGACACCAAAGACTTCGACAGCCTCAAGGACGCACTGATTGAGATTCGCGACGCCGCAAAAAATCCGACGCCTTGCATGATTGACGACGCGGGAAAAATTTTGGCAATATCCGCCGTCAAGCTGAATTATCTTCGCGGGAATGTTCGCACGTTTGAAAGTCTTTCGGAACTTTTGGAAGTCGCCGACGAAATTGCGGGCAGCTACGTTCCGCCCGACAAAGAAAAATTTTCCAAGCTCGTCAACAACGAACTGCGCCGCGCCACAAATAAAATCGCCGTGTTGGAAAGCGAACTTGCCGCCGCAGAAAACGCCGACGATTGGAGGATTCGCGCCGATAATCTTTCGACTTATCGCTATCAACTCAAAGACCACGCCGACGACGAAATAACCGTTGACAACATTTACGACGGCGAAAAAATTTCAATCCCGCTTGACAGAAAATTGACAATCGCCGCGAACGTTCAAGCCTGCTACAAAAAATACGACAAGCTCAAGCGTTCGACGAAGTTTATCGCCGAACAGATTGAACTTTGCCGCGAAGAAATTTTTTATCTGGAAAGTGTCGCTCACTCTTTGACTGCCTCGACGACGCTCGCCGACATTGACGAAATTCGCACGGAGTTAATCGCGGGCGGCTACCTCAAAGAGGCTAAGAAGAGAACCGCGCTAAGCAAGAAACCTCAACCGCTGAAATTTATCGCACCCGACGGCACGGAAATTTTGGTTGGGAAAAACAATTCGCAGAACGACCGCTTGACGTTTAAAATCGCCGCGCCCGATGATTTATGGCTCCACACGAAAGAAATTACCGGCTCGCATGTCATTGTTCGCAGTTCGAATGTCAGCGATGAAACTTTGCAACTTGCCGCAGAACTCGCCGCGCATTTCTCAAAGGCTCGCGATTCTTCGAAAGTCCCCGTCGATTACGTTCAATGCAAATTCGTCAAGAAACCTTCGGGCTCGAAGCCGGGCTTTGTCATCTTCACGAATCAACGCACGCTTTACGTCACGCCCTCCGACGCTTTGAAAAATATTTTGGCTCAAGCGCAGGAGCAACGTGACGTTACATCCAACGGTCGCGTTTAAGTCAAAAATCTTTCCGGCTTATCGCCGCGTCTTAAAAATTTTGTCTGACGCGCAGGATTGAAAGTTTTTGGCGCGAAGTTTACAGGAACTTTTCGGGAGGTGCGGCGTTGAGGATTTATATGGACAACTGTTGTTTCGGCAGACCGTTCGATAATCAAAGTTTTCCGCGAATTTTTATTGAAACGCAAGCCACATTGTTTATTCAAGATAAAATTCGAGAGGGAAAAATTGAACTGGCAACGTCACACATCTTGCACTATGAAAACAGCGAATGTAAGCTCAAAATTCGCAAAGAATCCGTCGCTAATTTTTTGAAGGAGTACTCGAAAATTCACATTGATATGAATTATGGCGAACAAGTCTTGAAATTATCGGAAAAAATTATTTCCAAAGGCGTGAAGCCCAAAGACGCCTATCACCTCGCAAGCGCAATATTGGCTGAATGTGATTATTTTTTGTCGACCGATGACAGACTGATAAAGTACAAGACTGACAAAATTATTCTGCTTAATCCCGTTGAATTCATTAAAGTTTTGGAGGCGGATTAATATGACACATCCTGACGATTTAATGGCACAAGGAATGAGGTGCTTGATTGACAATTTGGGTATCATTGAAGCGCAACGTTTTATCGTGTTGGTAAAGAGCGACAAGAGCGATTACACCGAGTGGCAACGCGAGCATTACGACAAAATGACGGCCGGCGAACTTCATGCTGCGTTAATGGAATTTGCCAAGCAACATTCCGTCAATTTATAAAATTTTTGCAAAGGAGAGAGCTTTATGAAGTCTGAATTCACGCTCAAGCTTGAGCGGTGCAAGGGCTGCGGTATTTGCGTATCGTTTTGTCCGAAGCAGGTTTTGGCATTGGACACGCTCGGCAAAGTTTACGTCGCCAATCACGAGAATTGTATAGCTTGCGGGCAATGTGAGCTGCGTTGCCCCGACTACGCGATTTTCATGGACAAAGTTAAAAAGGAGGCGGCGAAATGAGCGCAAGATTGATGCAAGGCAACGAGGCTATCGCCGAGGGTGCACTCAAAGCCGGCGTCAGATTTTTCGGCGGCTATCCCATCACGCCTTCAACCGAAATAGCCGAAAGTTTGGCTAAGCTTTTGCCCAAAGTCGGCGGAACCTTTGTTCAAATGGAAGATGAAATTGCAAGCATGGGCGTCGTATTGGGTGCGTCTTTGGCAGGCAAAAAAGTTTTAACCGCCTCTTCAGGCCCGGGCATAAGTCTCAAGCAGGAACTTATCGGCTATGCCTCCGCCGCAGAAATTCCCGCCGTGATTGTCAATGTTCAGCGCGTTGGTCCTTCGACGGGGCAACCGACCGCACCTTCTCAAGGTGACGTTATGCAAGCGCGTTGGGGAACTCACGGTGACCATTCGATTATCGTTTTGAGTCCGTGGAGCGTCCGCGAGGCTTTCGACATTGCCGTTAAGTCAGTCAACTACGCCGAACGTTTCAGAGTTCCCGTGATTTTGTTGACGGATGAAATCGTCGGGCACTTGAGAGAAAACGTTGAGCTTCCCGCCGAAGTCGAAATTTATCCGCGTCGCGCTCCGAAAATTTCTCGTGCAGAAGGTTACGAACCTTTCACACCCGACGAAGATTTGGTTCCGAACGTCGCCAACTTCGGCGAAGGCTATCACATTCACGTGACGGGCTTGATTCACGACGAAACGGGCTTCCCAAGCGGCAGTCCCAAAGTCACTCGTGAGGCTATCAAACGCATGCACGAAAAAATTTCCCGCGCAGAAAATGAGATTATCGAAGTTCATCAAGAATTTATGGACGACGCGGAATTTGCGGTTGTGAGTTTCGGCGGAACGGCTCGCACGGCTTACGAGGCTGTCCTCAACGTTCGCAAACGCGGCTTGAAAGTCGGCTTCGTGAGGTTGATTACGATTTTCCCCTTTGCCGAAAAAATTATCCGTGAGCTGTCGAAAAAACTTCGCGGGCTTGTCGTCGCCGAATTGAATTTCGGGCAGCTTGTTTACGAGGTCGAACGCGCCGTTAAAGGTCAATGCCCCGTCAAGCTCTGCGCCAAATACGACATGACGATTTTTGAGCCGGAGGAAATTGAGGCGTCGATTGAGGAACTTATCGCGGAGGGGAACGAGCAATGATTGAGCGCACTTACGAAAAATTTTTCAGACAAAATCGCCTGCCGCATTTGTGGTGCCCCGGTTGCGGAAACGGAATTGTCATGAAAGCGATTGTTCAGGCGATTGAAAAAAATCCTGCCTTCACGCAAGACAACACGGTTATCGTCAGCGGAATCGGCTGTTCTTCGCGGGCAAGCGGCTACATGGATTTCGACACGCTTCACACGGCGCACGGCAGGGCTATTCCCTTCGCGACGGGTGTCAAGCTTGCGCGCCCCGAATTGAACGTAATTGTTATCACCGGCGACGGAGACTGCACGGCGATTGGCGGCAATCATTTCATTCACGGCTGCCGACGCAATGTCGACTTGACGGTTATCCTCTTCAACAACAATATCTACGGCATGACCGGCGGACAAGCCTCGCCTATGACGCCTTTGGGCAAGAAAGCCACGACTGCTCCTTACGGCAGTGTTGACAGACCCTTTGACGCCTGCAAGTTGGCGGAGGCGGCGGGTGCCACTTACGTTGCAAGGTCGACGGCATTTCACGTTCAACACCTCGTCAAGACGATTGAGGACGGTTTAAAGAATCACGGCTTTTCATTTATCGAAGCTCTTGTTCAATGCCCGACGGCTTACGGCAGACGAAACAAAATGGGCGACCCTGCAAAGATGATGGCTTGGATGAGAGACAACGCCGTCATGAAGACTGCTTGGGACAAATTGCCCGACGAGAAAAAAATCGGCGATAAGTTCCCGATTGGTTTGTTCTATCAAGCGGAGGCTACTCCTTACGACGCGGCTTATCATCACGTTCAAGAACTCGCGGGGGGTGCGGCGAAATGAGGAAACAACTCAGACTTTCCGGCAGCGGCGGTCAAGGCGGCAACGTGACGTTGCATCCTATGGTCGCGCCGAATCGTTGCGAGGATTCAAAGGTTGTAACCGCGTCGAAACGCAACGCTGCGCATTGCTAGTTGAACTTAATTAAACTTTTGAGAGGTTTTTGATATGAGAAAACAACTTAGACTTTCCGGCAGCGGCGGTCAAGGCGTTATCACTGCGGCGATAATTTTGGCGGAGGCGGCGGTCTCGGAAGGCAAAAACGCTGTTCAATCGCAAAGCTACGGCCCCGAAGCTCGCGGCGGTGCCTCGAAGTCAGAAGTAATTATCGACGACGAAAAAATTTATCACCCGCATGTCAAGACGCCCGATTTTGTTTTGGCTATGACGCAGAAGGCAGCCGATAAATATTTCCACGACCTCAATCCCGAAGGAACTTTGATTCTTGACGACGACCTCGTTCCGAATTCGCCCGATTTCAAAAATATAATTCGCGTGCCGATAACCAAACTCGCCGTCGAAAAACTCGGCAAAGCTCTGTTCGCCAATATCGTTGCGCTTGGTGTGATTGTCAAAGTCACAAAGCTCGTCGACTTCGAAACGATAAAAAAATCTGTGGCAAATCGCGTGCCGCCTCACACCGTCGAACAAAACATGACCGCCTTGCAACTCGGTTTCGATGCCGTATAAAATTTTTGAACGGTGGCAAATTTGACTAAGGAAGAATTTTTGGAACGCGGTCGCGAACTCGGCAACATAGGCAAATACAAGAGCGCGATAAAATTTTACAGCAAGGCACTCGCCCTCGACTCGAAATTTTCGGAGGCGTATAATCTGCGCGGCGTCGCCTATTCAAACATCAAAGATTATGAGCAGGCGATTTACAATTTCTCGCGGGCGATTGAGTTCGATTCGACAAACGCAGAGCTTTATGACAATCGCGGAATTATTTTCAGTGACTTGAAAGAATATGCGCGGGCGATTGCCGATTTCACGAAAGCGATTGAACTCAAGCCGACGAAGGCAGATTTTTATATCAATCGCGCTCTTGCCTATTCCGCTCTTGAAGATTACGGGCGGGCAATGAAAGACTTCAGCGCGTCGATTAAAATCTATCCGTATTCCACGACGTATTATTATCGCGGAGATTTATACATGTCTGTCGGAAATTTTGCGGCGGCTGTCGAAGAATTCAACGCGGCGATTAAGATTAACAACATTTTTTTCGAGGCTTACAAATTGCGAGGCATTTGCTTGTATTGCCTGCAAAAATATGAGTTGGCGATTGCCGACTTTAATAAAATTCTTGAGTTCAACATAAATGACGCTTGGTCGTATTTTTATCGCGGCTTGTCGTATTATCGGTTGGAAAATTTTTGCGAGGCGATAAAAAATTTTAACAAAGCCGTCGACCTTCAACCCGAATTTGCGGAGGCTTATAAATATCGCGGCGCGGCTTATGAATTGCTCGGCGAGGAAGTTTTTTCCAAAATCGATTGCAGGAAAGTTGATGAGCTTAAGGGTTGTTGGTAAATTTAACCGACGGCTTCGAATTGCGCATTTCAATGACCTTTGTTTATTGAATCTACTTTTTCTTTGCCGGCACCAAAGAAAAAGTAGCAAAAAGAAAGGTGCTTTAACCGGCGGATGAACATCCTGTTCATATCGCCGGCGGCCGTCATCCATGACGGCCGGGCTTTCACTCACCGCTATTATCGAATTTACCAACAGCCCCTATTAAAAATTTTTTCGGGAGGAATGCACTATGAAGTTGGCGATACTCGGCACGGGCTTTATCGTGAAAGAGGGCGCGTTGCGAGCCTTGAAGGAAGTTCCCGAAATTGAGACGGTTGCAATTTTTGCTTTGCCGCGCAGCAAGGACAAGGCGGAAAAATTGGCGCAAGAAAATTCAATCCCGAAAGTCTTCACGGATTATGACGAACTGCTTGCCGAACCCGCGATTGATTTTGTTTACGTCGGCTTGACCAACAGCGTCCATTACGAATACACTAAACGGGCATTGCTTGCGGGAAAAAATGTCATCGTCGAAAAACCTTTTGCCTCCACCGCCGCCGAAGTCGAGGAACTGCGCGAATTGGCTTTGAAAAAAAATCTTTACGTGTTCGAGGCGGTGACGTTGCTTTACCTGCCGAACTTTGCCGCGATAAAAAAAGAATTGCCCAAGCTCGGAAGAATTCGGGCAGTCACGACAAATTATTCGCAGTACTCAAGCCGCTACGATAAATATTTGCAAGGCGAAGTTTTGCCCGCGTTCAATCCGAAACTTTCCGGCGGCGCGCTCTACGACATTAACATTTACAATTTGAATTTAATCGTCGGCTTGTTCGGAGCACCAGTTGCCGTCAATTACACGGCGAATATCGGCTTTAACGGCATTGACACCTCGGGCTTGCTCGTTTTGAAGTATCAAGATTTTTTTGCGACGGCACTCGGCGCGAAGGATTCGGACAGCCCAAGCTTTGCAATCATTCAAGGTGAAAAAGGTTGGATTAAAATTTTCGGCGCGCCCAACGAATTGAAATGCTTTGAACTTTGTTTGCGGCGGACGGGCATCACTACAAAATTTGAACTCAATCGCTATGACTTCCGCATGGTTCACGAGTTTAAAGAGTTCGCGAAGATTTATCACGCCAAAGACTTTGACAGAGTGAGGGAAGGTTTGGAAATTTCTCTTGCGACGATTCAAATTGCCGAGACTGCGCGTAAGCAAGCCGGAATAATTTTTCCCTGCGACGAATAAAATTTTCTTTCCGACAAAAAAGCTCCTCGAATGGGCGGACGGGTATCACTACAAAATTTGAACTCAATCGTTATGACTTCCGCATGGTTCACGAGTTTAAAGAGTTCGCGAAGATTTATCACGCCAAAGACTTTGACAGAGTGAGGGAAGGTTTGGAAATTTCTCTTGCGACGATTCAAATTGCCGAGACTGCACATAAGCAAG
>JAFXTD010000037.1 GCA_017535925.1 Selenomonadaceae bacterium
CGTGAACCAATGAACATTGCGGAACTTGACAAGCCCTGTCTTCGAATCAAACACGCCGTCGACAAAATCTTTGTAAGCTCCTTTCGGCAAGCTGAAATAGGCATTGCCTCCGTTGAAACCATGACCGAGCCAAATTTTATTTTGCATAATCAGCGGGAAAATTTCTTTGTAGGTGATAGCGTTGACGTTCCCGATAATCAAAAATTTTTTGTCGTACTTCATGAGCAGGGCAACGTATTCGCGAAAGAGACTGAACGGAGGATTCGTCACGACAATATCCGCTTCCTTGAGTGCCTCCACACATTCGGGCGAACGAAAATCTCCGTCGCCGTCAAGATACGTCACGACGTTTTTGTTTGTCTCAAGCAAAAGTTTCACGTCGTCGAGGTCCGTCGCGCCGTCTCCGTTCCAATCTTTAACCTCGCTGACTTCAAATTTGATTGCCTGCCTGCGTTTGTCGAAGTGAGGATTTTCGTTTGGCGTTCCCCAAAAATCGAGTTCCGTCTGGACAATCGGCGAACCCGCATAACACGTCGCGATTAATTTTTTCAAGCCGAGCTGATTGAAATAAATCGCAAAGTACTTGAAGAATTCGCTTTCGTAAGGGTCGTCGCAGTTACAGAGGACGATTTTGTCTTTGAAATGTTGACGGTAGTAGCGCAATTCGTTTTCGATATCACGGAGCTGTGTGTAGAATTCATCCTTCTTTGCCTTCGCCGCCGAATTTAAATTTTTGTTCTTCGCC
Organism: Selenomonadaceae bacterium; assembly: GCA_017535925.1. GTDB lineage: Bacteria > Bacillota > Negativicutes > Selenomonadales > Selenomonadaceae > Quinella. Next base: position 746 of record JAFXTD010000037.1, read on the forward strand.
ATGAAAATTTCCTCCTACCAATTAATTTTTCTGCGCCGGAACTTCATGCCCGCGACGGCGATAAGCAGTGCAAAAATTTCGAGCCGCCCGACAATCAGAATCAACATGCAAAAAATTTTTCCGAAGGGCGACAAAGCTCTGAAGTTATCGGCGTTGCACAAGCCGGGCAAGTTTCCGACGTTCGAGAGGCAAGCAACAGACATTGAGACGGCTTCGGAAAAAGAGCAACCCGTGAAACTCAAGACCGCCGCGCAGATAAACATGGTCATAAGCGCGAGGAAGAAGAAGCCCAAAATTCTTCCGACGGTTTTCATTGGCACGGGAATATCGCCGACGCGAATTGCAGTCATCATGCGCGGATGAATCGTCTTGCGAACATCTGCCGCCGCGATTTTTATCAAGATAATGAGACGAATGATTTTGAAGCCGCCGGTGACCGAGCCGATACAGCCGCCCGTGACCGCCATAATGAAGATAAAAAATCTGTCGAAGGCATGAGCTGCTCCCGCGCTTTCGTCGAGGACAAAACCTGTTGTACTCACGAAGGAGACGACATAGAAGAGCGATTCGCGGAAGGCCTCGTTGCCGTCGAAGTAAAGTCCTTGAATGAAGAGGCGAAACATTAAAATCCACACGGCAAAAAGAATCGTCAAGTACAAAACCATTGTTTCTTCGTTCGCGAGGACGAGTTTTAAGTTGCCGATAATCGTTCGTTTGAGGCGCAGGAAATATTGTTTGAGGCGTGTGAAGTAGTTCCAACCAAATTCGATACGCGGCGGGAGCAAAGTATAAATGACGCGATAATAGAGGAGGAAATTTCCGCAAGCGAGGAACATTGAAAAAACGGCAGCATATTCGAGGTAAAGGTTTTCGTATTGAGGCCAAAATTTTCCTCCGCCGGTCGAAATACAACGCATTGCCATGAGCAATGAATTCCAATTATCGAGACCCGACAATTTGAACGCGAGGAAACTGATTAAAGTCAAGGTTGCGTAAACTTTAATGACGCGGACGCTCATCAAATTCATTTGCCCGATAATCGAGCTGAAACCTTGCCCGCCCTGCAAGCTCAAAGAAATTCCGAAGCAACCGCTCACTTCCGGCAAGACAGTCACGAGCATAATCAAAAACAGCAGCGAGCCGAGCCACATTAAACAGCTTTGCCAGATTATCAAAAGATAAGGTGCGTCGTTCGGGAGGATTGACAGCCCCGCCGAAGTCAAATTGCCGACAGCTTCGAGGAGCGCGTCGAGCGGTTCAAGCCAACCCGTCAACAAAAACGGCAAGCAACCGAAGAGGGCGAGTATCGGATACATGATTAAAATTGCGGCAGCCGATTCGGCGACGGGTGCGCGTTGAAATCTTCCGACGCCGAACTTTTGAAAGATTATTCCCGTGACGATTGAGAAGACACTTATTGCCGCGAAAAAAATTGTCGTGTCGAGTGCGCCCAATTCAATCAAAGCGTAGGCAATCGGCAAGATTAGAGTTGCCGCGAAAGTCAGCAACGCTTGGCTTTGGATTCGCAAAATCATTTTGAAGTTCATAACTTCCTACTTCCCTACTAACCTGCTAACCTACTAACCTAAAAATGGAAATGGTTCATCATTTTTTCGGTCAAGGATTTGGCGTCGTCATTTTTGTGTTCGAGGAGGTATTCGAGCGTGTGGACGTTGAAGAAAGAAGTTATCGGGACGTATCGATTGTATTTTCGAAAGTCGCCCCACTTCATAAGCTTTGCATGGAGTTTGGAAATGTCACGTTTGGTTGCGTTGTGTCGTTTGAGAATTCTCTTGAGCAATACGTCGTCACTTATCGCCTCGAAAATTTCCTCGATGAGCTTTGGATTATTTTTGTCGTTCTCGTATTTTTCAATGAGCGCGACGGAGGCTCGTGACATGCGCATTGAGCGGCGTATCGCGAAGACGAAGTAGACGACCAACGCGACGAAGAGGATATCCAAAAAAATATTCATGATTGATTCTCCGCTGTTTAAAAATTTTTTTGCTTGTGCTATTATCATTCAAAAAAGCTTTCAGCTTTTAGCTTTCAGCTTTCAGAAAAATTATCCTGACAGCTTAAAGCTGATACCTGACAGCTAAATTGTATGAGCAATGTCGTAATAATATCACAGCTAAGGAGCAAAGAAAATGACTTTACACGGAACTTTTTACGGCATAGGCGTGGGGCCGGGCGACCCCGAACTTTTGACGGTCAAGGCGATTAACGCGCTGAAGAAAATCGATGTGCTAATCGCGCCGAAGACCGAGAAAAAATCTGACAGCGTTGCCTTGAGTATCGCGCAACCTTATCTGAAATCGAACGTCGAAATAATTTATCAGACCTTCCCGATGGTCAAAGACTTCGCGGAAGAAACCGAGACTTTCGAGGCGAACAAGGAGGAAATTTTAAACGAACTGCGCGGCGGAAAAAATGTGGGCTTCGCGACTTTGGGCGACCCGATGTTTTTCAGCACGTACATTTACATTTTCCGACTGCTTAAGCCTGCGGGCGTGAAGATAATTACGATACCGGGCGTGCCCGCGTTTTTGGCGATAGCCGCTCAAATCGGAAGACCTCTTGCGTACGGCAACGACATCTTGACGATAATCCCTGCGACTGCCGAACTTGACGCGATAAAAAATTTTCTCGACAAAGCCGACGCGACTGTCCTCATGAAAGTCTACAAAAATTTCCCCGAAGTCGTCGACGCCCTCAAAGCTCACGGCATGATTGACAAGGCGATTTTGGTCAGCCGTTGCGGACTCGACGACGAAAAAATTATCACGGACGTTGCCGCGCACAAGGACGAGCATTTAAATTATCTTTCGACGATTTTAACGAGGCGCAATCATGACTAAAAAATTTTTGGCGGCAATTTTAATCGCGGGAATTTTTTTTGCAGGTTGCGGCGAGGAAAAAATTTCGGAGCCCGTCGAAGTCACTCAACAAAAAATTTTCGCGACGATTGAGGACGACGCAGGCAGGAAGGTTAATCTTCAGCGGAAGCCGGAGCGGATTGTCGTGACTAGTGCCGGTTTCCTTGAGCCTTTGAACGCGGTCGGCGGAGTGATTGTCGGAAGACCCGATTCAAAAAATAAAATGCCCGATTGGGCGAAAGACTTGCCGAGCGTCGGAGCAGTCTATCAAATTGACATGGAGCGGTTGCTTGCTTGCGCGCCAGATTTGGTCATCGTCAACAAGGGCATGAACGAAAAACTTTTGCCCGTGCTTGAGGAAAATAAAATTCCCGCGCTCGTCGTCGAACTCAAAACTTATGACGACTTCAAACGCGGGCTGAAAATTTTTTCGACTGTCAGCGGCGACACTCAAGCGGGTGAAAAAATTCTTCGCGACATGGACACCGAGATAAAAAATATCGTCGACGAAGTCCCGAAAAAAAATTTGCGTGTGGCAATTCTTCATTCGACTGCGCAGGGCTTGAGCGTTCAGCTCGACGGAAGCATCGCCGGCTCAATCGTCAAGATGTTCGGCTGGGAAAATGTTGCTTCGGGCATGACGCCGCTTGAAAAAAATCCCGACGCCGCGCCCTACAGCATGGAGACCCTCGTCGAAAAAAACCCCGAAATAATTTTCGTGACAAGCATGGGCGACCTTGACGAAATCAAATCGAACATGACAAAGGCAATCGCAGAAAACGACGCATGGCAAGCAATCGGCGCGGTGAAAAATAATCGCCTCTACTTCCTTCCGCAAGATTTATTTTTGTTGAGTCCGGGCTTGCGCTACCCCGAAGCCGTCAAGACGATGGCGCAACTGATTTATCCCGAAAAATTTTGAGGAGAGAATTTAATGGCGATTTATCCCGTACCGACTTTGCATGAGCGGCTGAATGTTTTCTTCGGCGATTTATTTCAAGAGATGCGCAAGGCACCGCCGCAGGCTTACGGAAATTTTTTGGCACGGGCGGAAAAGGAATTCAGACGCGTCGGTTGCCGTGAAAAAAATTCTGCAGGCGTGGAAAATATTTTAATCGTGAGACTCGACGGCATAGGCGACGTGATTTTGACTTCGGGCTTCCTTCGCGAGGTCAGAAAAAATTTTCCGAAGGCGCGAATAACTTTGCTTGTCTCTTCGGATACTCGTTCCGTTGTCGAACTTTGCCCCTACGTCAACGAAATTTTGAGCCTCGACAGAAAATTTTTTTATGGGAGTTTTGTTGAAAGGCTGGAAAAAATTGCCGTCTTTTGCCGCGATAATTTTTGGCAGAAAAAATTTTCGATTGCCTTTTCGCCAAGATGGCACAACGATACTTTGCCGAGTCTTATATTGGCATGGATGAGCGGCGCATGCGAACGAATCGGCTACGGCACATATCCTTTTCAAAGTTGGACAGGCGACCCGCCCGCGCACCTTGCCGAGCAAGATAATTTCTTCCTCACGAAAAATATCGTGACGCCGAAAAATATAATTCATGACGCGGATAAAAATTTTTACTTGTTGGTGGCGGCGGGGCTCAAAGTCAATCAAACGGACTTGGAACTTTTTTATGGAACGGCGGATTCGCAACATGTCAGAGAAATGCTCAAAGACCTCCCGCCGAATTGCAAGAAAGTTTTGTTCGGCTTGGGCGGTCGAGATTTGAATAAACATTATCCCGTCGAAAAATATTTGCTTGCTTTAAAGGAGCTTGCCAAGAAAAATTTGGTCTTCGTTATCGTCGGAGGCAAGTCCGAACTTGAAGACGCAAAATTTATCGAACAGAATATGCCGCACGGAAAAGTTTTAAATCTTGTCGGCAAAACGACCTTGCGTGAAGTCGAGGCACTTGCGGCTCAAGCAGATTTTTATTTGGGCAACGACACCGGCACCTTGCATATCGCGGCGGCGGCGAAAATTCCCGTGCTCGGTATTTATCACACTGCCGCTGACAAGGCAAACATTTCGCCTGCCGTTTTGTGTCCCTTTCGACGTTTTGCACCGTATCAAACGAAAGCTATTATCTTGCGCCCTGCTCATCAGCTTGAGGATTGTGCGAAGCGTCTGCCGATTTACGGTTGGTGTCATGCCGATAAGCCGCATTGCATTACGCAAATCACGCCGCAAGAAATTGTCGAGGCATTTGAAAAATTGGAGGGACTTTGATGTTCATTGACACGCACTGCCACTTGGAAGACGAAAATTTTTCGGAAGACCGCGCCGAAGTTTTGGAACGGGCAAAATCTGCGGGCGTCGAACGAATTATAAATTTCGGCAGCACTTTTCAAAGTTCTGTCGCCGTCACGGAACTTGCCAAAAATTTTTCGGAGCTTTATGCGGGCGTCGGCATTCACCCCGAAGAAATTGACGACTTCGACGAAAAAACTTGCGCACGCCTCGCCGAACTTGCCGCCGAAAAAAAAGTTGTCGCTGTCGGCGAAATCGGTTTGGATTATCATTGGGAAAAAGATTCGGAGCGACGACTGATTCAACAGAAAATTTTTATCGAGCAACTTGACCTTGCCCGCCAAATGAAATTGCCCGTGTGCATTCACGACCGCGAGGCTCACGGCGACACGTTGAAAATTTTGCAGGCGGAAGGAAAAAATTTACGCGGTGTCTTGCATTGTTATTCGGGCAGTTTGGAAACGGCGCGGGAGGTTTGGAAGCTCGGTTGGCTTATCGGCGTCGACGGTCCATTGACGTTTAAAAATTCCGCGAAGTTGCCCGAAATCCTCAAGGCTGCTCCTCGTGACATGATACTGATTGAGACCGACGCGCCCTATCTTGCGCCCGTTCCCTATCGCGGAAAAAGAAACGAGCCGGCTTACGTCGTCGAGGTCGCAAAAAAATTGGCGGAGCTTCGAGGCGAAACTTTGGAAGAAGTCGCCGCTTACACCACCGCCAATGCCAAACGTCTTTACGAAATTTTTTAATCCTGCTCATAAAAAAAAACCGGCCGCGAAAATTTTCGTGACCGGCAAATTTTTTTATAAGATGAATTGTGAAAGGTCTTTGTTCTTGGCAATTTCCTTGAGTCGTTCGTCGACGTAAGCCGCGTCGATTACAATTTCGGTTTTGCCTTCGGCGACCATGTCGGGTGCCTCGAACGAAACTTCCTCCAATAATTTTTCAAGCAACGTGTGCAACCTGCGCGCCCCGATGTCCTCCGATTGTTCGTTGACGACTTCGGCAAGCTCGGCGATTCGTTCTATTGCCTCGTCTTTAAAGTCAAGCGTAAGTCCTTCCGTCTCCAAGAGTGCTTTGTATTGTTTGATAAGCGCGTTTTTCGGCTCGGTCAAAATTTTTTCGAAGTCCGCCTTGAGCAATGACTTGAGCTCGACGCGAATCGGGAAACGCCCTTGCAATTCGGGAATGAGGTCGGAAGGTTTCGCCGTGTGGAACGCACCCGCCGCGATAAACAAAATGTAATCAGTCTTCACGGGGCCGTACTTCGTCATGACGGTTGAGCCTTCGACAATCGGAAGTATGTCGCGCTGAACACCCTCGCGGCTGACATCGGGGCCGGAAGTCGAACCTTTGACGGCAACCTTGTCAATTTCGTCGAGGAAAACAATTCCGCTGCGTTCGGCAAGTTCGACGGCTTCCTCCGAAACTTCTTCCATGTCGATAAGCTTTTCGGCTTCTTCCTGCTCCAAAATCTTGCGCGCAGTGGCAACAGTGACTTTCCTCTTGCGCATACGTTTCGGCATGAGGGAACTGACCATGTCTTGAAGATTGTCGCCCATGCCTTCCAAACTTGAGCCGGAAAACATCCCGACCATAGGTTTGGCGTGGTCTGCCACTTCAAGTTCGATAACCTGTTCCTCAAGCTTGCCGGCTTCCAAACGCTTGCGAACGAATTCGCGACCGGGCTTTTTTGTTTCGTCAATGTCAATGGTTTGCGTCGAATCGGAATCGGCATTGCCGAAAAGTTTGCCCAGAGGATTTTGAGAGCGTTTGGGTTCGGGAACGAGAATGTCAAGCAATCTTTCCTTAGCGTTTTCGGCGGCTTTATCCTTAACTTCTTCGGTCTTTTGCTTGCGAACCATGCGGACGGCGGTTTGAACGAGGTCGCGGATAATCGAATCGACATCGCGCCCGACGTAACCGACTTCCGTGAATTTTGTGGCTTCAACTTTTATGAAAGGAGCTTGGACGAGTTTGGCGAGACGGCGAGCAATTTCGGTTTTGCCTACGCCCGTCGAACCAATCATCAAAATATTTTTCGGGATAACGTCGTCGCGCATGTCGTCCGGCAATTTGTGACTGCGCCAGCGATTGCGCAAGGCTACGGCAACGGCTTTTTTGGCTTCGAACTGTCCGACAATGAAGTTATCAAGATTTTCAACTATTTGACGTGGAGATAAATTAGACACGCAAAAACCCCCGTTAGAAAAAAATTTGGTATCATGAAAAGCGGAAGAATTATATAATGCGTCAAAAGAAAAGTAAAGGAAAAGCACTTGCAAAAAAAATTTTCTCGGCTAAAATTTTTGTAGGAACTGGTTGTTAGGGGTTGTTGGTAAATTCAAAAGTAGCGGTTGGCGAGTGCCCGGTCGTCATGGATGACGGCCGCCGGCGTTAAAAACAGGATGTTTTTATAGCCGGATGAACGCCCCTGCGAGGTACCCTTTCTTTTTGTAACTTTTTCTTTGGGCATGCAAAGAAAAAGTTTTTCAATAAACTAAAAGTCATTGAACGTTCAATTGAAGTGATAAACTCCAGACACGACAGCCGATTCTGCGTGCCCACTCTTTGGCAAAGAAGGGGGCAACCTCTGCAAACAAAAAGAACCCCGACCGAAGCCGAAGTCCTCTTTGTGCGAGGTGTAGAAAAATTTAGCGCAGGTTGTCAATCCTCAACGCGCTTGCCCTCAATTTTGGCGATTGAATCTTTGGCACTTTCGATGCCGTAAATGACGCGGGCAAGACCATCGCCGTAGCGTTGAATCGTGAGAATGCAAGTGTTCACCGCGTAATCGATTTGCTCGTGAGTGGGTGCGTCGACTTCTTCGCCGCAATAAATTGGAAAGCGGAAAGAAATTTCTCCGTCTCTGAAGTCAAAATCGAAGCCGCCGTTCCTCATGCCGTAGTTGGCTCGGAGCAAATATTCCGCCGCTGCCAAACGAGTGTCCTCGTCCGCCTCAAGCGGAACCATAGCTCGAATCAAAAGCCTGTCGTCTTGCGCGTGAAAGAAAACCGTCGCGTGACCGAATTTACATTTGACGCCGAACATTGCTCTTGCAATATCGTTTTCGTCAAACGGAATCCACTTCAACTCTTCGACTCGGAAATAATCTTCCACTGCCTCGCGAATAGATTCTGCTGTTGCTCCCATAAAAATCTTCCTCCTTTTAAGATATGCGCCAATTATACATGATAAAAAATTTTTCGCAAGCGTTTTGAGAAAATTTTTTTACCGAAAGATAAATTCGTAAAAGAGTCGGCGGCGAAAAAATTTTTTGCACAAAATAAATGACATGTGATATTATTGGCAAGGCTCAACTGAAAGTAATATCGACAGATTTTTTCGGAGGGAAAATGGGCAGAAATAATTTTTTGGGTAAAAAATATTTGTACGAAGTTTTACCTATGTTGAAGTGGGTCGCTGAACAAGTCCCCGGCGGTTTCTTCGTCTATTCCGCCAAAGAACCGTTTGAAATTTTCTACGTGAATAACGAAGTTCTTAACATTTACGGTTGCGAAAATCTCGACGAGTTCAGAGACTTGACGGGCTACACTTTCAAAGGCATGGTTTATCCCGATGATTTCGACGCAATTCAAGAATCAATCGAAGAACAAATCGCCGACCCCGAAAATGACCGCCTCGACCACGTGGAATATCGAATCACGCGCAAGGACGGCACCGTTCGTTGGATTGACGACTACGGGCATTTCGCGACCTTCCCCGAACACGGCGATGCATTTTACGTTTTTATCAGCGACATAACCGAACGACGGCTTATTCAGGAGGAGAAGCTGCGTATGGAAATGGAATTGGAAAAAGAAAGACAAGCAAGCGAAATCAAAGCAGCGTTCCTCTTTAACATTTCGCACGACATCTTGACGCCGCTCAATTCAATCAGAGGTTTTACGGAACTTGCGCGGCGACACATCAACGAACCCGAACTTTTAAAAACTTATCTTGAAAAAGTCGACGAAAGCAGTTTGCAAATGTTGACGCTCGTCAATGACCTGCTCGACATGAGCAAGATAACCTACGGCAAAACGCAACTGCGCTCCGAAATTTGCGACTTGGAAGAGCAGGTGTTGGTTGTCGTTCACGCCTTCAAGCATCATGCGGAAAAGAAAAATATTTCTCTCGAATGCGTGACCAATTTGCCGCGAGAAATGGTTTATACCGACGACGTGAACTTCAAAAAAATTCTTTCCGCCCTGCTTGACAACGCGATAAAATTCACGCCAAACGGCGGGCACGTAAAAATTTCTGCCAAGAAGAAAAAAGTTTCCAACTCCGGCTACCTTCGTTGCGAATTTGTAATTTCGGACGACGGCACGGGTATGACGCCCGAATTTATGAAACGCATGTATGAAACTTTTGAACGCGAGGAATCTTCGACAAAGACCGGGCATATCAGCGCGGGGCTCGGCTTGGCGATAACGAAAAAACTTATCGAAGCAATGGGCGGCTCAATCGACGCCGTCAGCGAAAAAGGCAAAGGCACAACGTTTACGGTCGGCATGCCTTTTAAAATTTATCGCGGCGAAGACGAGGACAAAGAGGCTCCCATTGAAAAATTTGCCGATGCGGAAAACTGCGGTGACAGAATCCTTTTGGTCGACGACATTGAACTCAATCGAATGCTTGCCGAAACAATTTTGGAGGAATCGGGCTTTTCGGTTGAGACGGTTGCCGACGGAGTGGAGGCAGTCGAAGCTTTCACCAAACACCCGCCGGGCTATTACGACCTTGTGCTTATGGATATTCAAATGCCGATAATGAACGGCTACGAGGCAACGCGGGCGATTCGTGCCCTCGACAGACCCGACGCAAAAGTTTTGCCGATAATCGCGCTCAGTGCCAACAGTCGTGACGAGGATAAACGCATGAGCATGGAGAGCGGCATGAATTATCACATTGCCAAGCCCTTCGACGTAGTGCAACTTATCGCCGCCGTCAACAAGTACATTGCAGCGCGAAAAGATTTATAAAAGGAGACAGCAAAATGGAAATCAAAAAGGAACTCAACGGAAATGCATTGACGATTAAAATTATCGGAAGGCTCGACGCGGCAAGCGCACCCGAACTTTCCAAAGAATTGACGACCGCACTCGACGGCGTGACGGATTTGACGTTCGACCTCGCGGAGCTTAAGTATATCGCCTCGGCAGGCTTGAGGGTTTTGCTCGTGGCTCAAAAGCGCATGAACAAACAGGGCTCAATGAAACTCACAAACGTCGGCGAATCGGTCATGGAAGTTTTGGAAATGACGGGCTTTGCAAGCCTCATGACAATCGCTTAACGGAGAATTTTTATGGAACAAATTACGGTTGAGGCGACACTCGAAAATTTACAGACGGTTATCGACTTCGCAACAGAGCAGCTTGAGGCTCGCGATTGCCCAATGAAAACTTCAATGCAGCTGGAGCTTGTTATCGAAGAAATTTTCGTGAACATTTCAAGTTACGCCTATCACCCCGAAATCGGCCCCGCGACTTTTTGCATGGAATTTGAGGAAAATCCCGACGCAGTGTTGATAACTTTCCTTGACAGAGGCAAACCTTACAATCCTCTTGAAAAAGATGACCCCGATACCACGCTTGAATTGGAAGAACGTGACATCGGCGGCTTGGGGATTTTTCTTGTCAAAAAAAATGTCGACGAAATCAATTACGAATACGCGGACGGAAAAAATATTCTGCGCATGAAAAAATTTTTCTGAGGTCGCTCCAATGAAATGGAACATACAAAAAAGACTGCTCGTCCTCGTCTTGGCGGCGGGGATATTGTCGTTCATGACGGTGAGCGGTCTTTCTTTTTACGGCATGAGTGTCACGCGCTCCGAAATGAGCGTGCTGGGCGATAAGGTCGGCGAGGCAGGCGCGAACTTTACCGAAAGCCTGATAACTTATCAACTCAAGAAAACTCTCGGCGAATTGGCAAAAGCCCGCGCAGAATCCATTGACCGCGATATATATTTGATTCGTTCCAATGTTGAATTTTTGTCGCGTATGATGACACGCATTGCCTCCAATTCCGAAGAATACAAACCCGTCAAGCTCCTCGACCCGCGCTTTGATAAAGTTCATCATTTTGAGCCGTATATAATTTACAGTCCGGAAACTTTTTTTCAGGGCATGACGCCCGAAAAAATTTCTCCCGAATTGCGCCGCGAAATTGAAATTGCAAGCAACATCGGCAGCACTTTGCGTACCGTTTCAAAATCGTTCGCAGGATACAATTCCTCTTTCTACGTCGGCTCGGCTAAGGGATATTTTATCTGCGTCAGTCTCTACCCCGAAACAAACGGTGCCCTTGAATACAGTAACAACGAACTTTATCAATATGATTGCCGCGAACGCCCTTGGTACAAAAACGCAATCGAAGCCGGTGCTCCCGTCTTTTCCGAACTGTACAACAACATGGACGACGACGGCTATCAGCTTATCGGGTGCTCTGCGCCCTACTACGACCGAAACGGCGTGGTGGGGGTCGTGGGCTTGGATATAGCCAACACCGAAATTTATACGACAATCGAAGATACGGCTATTGGTGAGCACGGGTTCAGTTTCGTTTTGAATAAGAAAGGCGAAGTTGTTTTTTCCTCGCACATGGCAGGCGATTTGGTTGCGACTTCGGGCGGACAAGACTTGCGCGAAAACCCCGAACAAACTTTGGCGGACGCGGCACGCAAAATGGTTGACGGGCAAAGCGGTATCTTCCCCGTGATTGTCGACGGCGAGGAATATTTTTTGGCATTCGCCCCTTTGGAAAATATCGGCTGGAGTTTCGGCACGTTGACTTTGTGCAAAGACATTGACGCCGCAGCAGAGGAAAGCCGAAAATTTTTTCTGACACAGATTGCAGACTTTCGAATTCGCCTGCAAGACGTCTTCTATATCATGGGCTTATCCTCCATGATTTTGCTTATGGGCTTGCTGAAATTTTTGTTGTCGGCAAGCAAAAAAGTTTCGGCGCGTTTGGCAAAACCGGTTCACGAACTTAGCGACGGTGTCCGCGAAATTTCCGGCGGCAACCTCGACAAGAAACTTGACATTAAAACCGGCGATGAAATTGAACAACTTGCAAACGATTTCAACACAATGACCGACGAACTCAAAACTTACATGGCGAATTTGACGAAAGTCGCTGCCGAGAAAGAACGCATTGCAACCGAGCTTGACGTTGCCACAGAAATTCAGCGCGGCATGTTGCCGAAAGATTTTCCGACACGCGAGGACTTTGAACTTTTGGCAACGATGACTCCCGCAAAAGAAGTGGGCGGTGATTTTTACGACTTCTACTTCCTCGACGAAACACACCTCGCGATAACCGTCGCTGACGTTTCGGGCAAAGGAATTCCCGCTGCCTTGTTCATGGTCATTTCAAAAACCGTGTTGAAAAATTTCGCGGTGTCGATGATTAATCGCGAGGGTCTTGCCGAAGTCACTGCCGCCGCCAATGATAAACTCTGCGCCAACAACGAGGCAATGATGTTCGTGACGGCTTTTATCGGCGTGCTTGACTTGGAGACGGGTGAATTTACTTTCGTGAACGCCGGGCACAATCCGCCCGTGATTTATCATGCCGAAGAGAATCATTGCGAATTCCTCGACGTGAAGAAAAATTTTGTGCTCGGTCCGATGGACGGCATTCCCTTCGCGGAGCAGAAGATAACTTTCAAACGCGGCGATTTGATTTTCATTTACACTGACGGCGTGACAGAGGCTTTGAACGTCGACAATGAAGAATATCTTCCCGATCGATTGATAAAGTTCATGAACTCGACGGATTGCAAAGCTGACTTGGAGACGCTGTTAAAAAATGTTCGCGAAGATTTGTCGAAGCATGTGGGCGCGGCGGAACAATCTGACGATATAACAATGTTCGCCTTGAGATTTAACGGGGAGTCGCGGAAATGAAATTCAGTATCCACAAAAAAGTTTTGATGCTCGTGGTTGGCGCGGGCTTGGCGGCGTTCCTTATGGTCGGTATCTTCGCTGCCATAGGCAGATTCTTGATTCAAAAAGATATGATTCGGATGAGCGTCGAACTCGGAGAGAACAGCGCAACTTACACCGATAAACTCTTGACGGCGCAACTCAAGCAAACACTCGGCGAATTGGCAGAGGCGGGAGCGCAATTCGTTGACAGGGAAATGATAATCGCGCAGGGAGACGCAAAGATTTTGGCGGAGACAATGACCGAAATTTTTTCACACCCCGAAAATTATTCGCCCGAAACTTTACCCGACCCGCGAACCGAATCCGTAAAATTTGGCGAGCCTTATCGAATTTACGCGCCGGACATTTCCAACAATGTCACGCCCGAAATTCAACACGAGTTGGAACTTGCGGCGAACGTCAAAGATTTGCTTGCGGAAATTTTAAAAACTTATGACGGCTACAACGCAACGGCATTTGTCGGCGGCGAAAAGGGCTGGTTTATCGGCGCGGATATTTTGCACGGAGAAGACAATCATACTGATTTCAACGCGACGGTGCCTCTTTCTCACGAACGCATTTACAATTTCGACACCCGCAAACGCCCTTGGTATATCAAAGCCAAAAATGCCAATGCTCCCGTCATTTCCGACCTCTACAGAACGGTTGAGAGTTCGGGCAAAAATTCTTATCAGCAACTCGGTGCGTCCGTTCCCTTCTACGACGCGGCAGGCAATATGATTGGCGTCGCCGGTGTGGATTCCTCGAACGAAGACCTTTACAGCGAGATTAACCGCTTGACCAAAAACAATGGCGGTATCAATTTCGTACTTGACAATCACGGCGAAGTGATTTTCTCAACGGTAACCGACGGCGCATTTGCAGTGAATACTTCCGAAGACCTTGCCGCACGATACGGTGCTCGCGATTTGCGCAACAGTTCCAATCACTCTTTGGCTGCCGCTGCTTCCAAAATGGTTGCCGGCGAACAGGAAGTTGTGCCCGTCTTTTTGAGCGGCGAAGATTTTTATTTGGCATTCTCGCCGATAAAATCTGTCGGTTGGAGTTTCGGAATGGTTGTCTCGAAAGAAGAAGTCTTGGGGAATATGCAGAGCGTTCAAAATTATTTTCAAAAGCAAGTTTCAAATCTTCAAGAGCAAATGCGAAAGGAATATTCTTACCTCAATCAAGTTGCCGTGATAATCCCCGCGCTTATGTTGATAATTTTATTCTTCATGAGCACGCGCCTTTCACGTCGTTTCGTCAAACCGATTCACGAACTTAGCGACGGCGTCCGCGAAATTTCCGGCGGCAACCTCGACAAGAAACTCGACATTAAAACCGGCGATGAGATTGAACAACTTGCAAACGGTTTCAACATAATGACCGACGAATTGAAAACTTACATGAAGAATTTGGAAAAGGAAACTGCCGAAAAAGAACGCATTGCAACCGAGCTTGACGTTGCCACAGAAATTCAGCGCGGCATGTTGCCGAAAGATTTTCCGACACGCGAGGACTTTGAACTTTTGGCAACGATGACTCCCGCAAAAGAAGTCGGCGGCGATTTTTACGACTTCTATTTCCTCGACGAAACGCACCTCGCGATAACGGTCGCTGACGTTTCCGGCAAAGGAATCCCCGCTGCTTTGTTCATGGTCATTTCAAAAAATATCTTGAATAACTTCGCCGAAAGTTTTTATAAGCAAAACGGATTGGCACCCGTCGTCGCCGCCGCCAATGAACAGCTCTGCGCCAACAACGAGGCAATGATGTTCGTGACGGCTTTTATCGGCGTGCTTGACTTGGAGACGGGTGAATTTACTTTCGTGAACGCCGGGCACAATCCGCCCGTGATTTATCATGCCGAAGAAAATCGTTGCGACTTCCTCGACGTGAAGAAAAATTTTGTGCTCGGCCCGATGGACGGCATTCCCTTCGCGGAACAGAAAACGACTTTCAAACGCGGCGATTTGATTTTTATTTACACGGACGGCGTGACGGAGGCTTTGAACGTCGACAACGAAGAATACTTGCCCGACCGATTGATAGCCTTCATGAATTCGACGGATTGCAAAGCTGACTTGGAGACGCTGCTTAAAAATGTTCGCGGCGATTTGTCGAAGCATGTGGGCGCGGCGGAACAATCTGACGATATAACAATGTTTGCCTTGAGATTTAACGGAGGCGGTAAGGCTTGAAGAAAATTTTTTGCCTGACGATTCTTTTGGCAGTGTTGATTGTCGGCGGTTGCACTGCAAGTAAAATGTCGATTGATTCGACACAAGATGAAATAAAAATTTCGGCAACGAACGCTGACGAAAGCGGCGGCAACGGCAACATAAAAATTCCTGACGGCTCTGCTGTTCCGGTCGACGCGAAAATTTCTTCGGGCAAGTTGATTATCGGCGTCGGCGGCAAAGAATACACGGTCGACAAGAGCGGCGAACTTTTTATTGACGTTCCGGCGGGCGAGTGCGATTTATCTTTCACTGCCAAAGAAGGTTTGATCGGCGAAATAATTTTGCGCGCCTTGCCGAAAGTTTAAAAGCATGAAAAAATTTTTTCCCGTCAATGCGACGGGATTTTTTTATTTGACGCGCCGCAATCGCAATGATAAATTAAAATCTGTTGGTAAATTCGAAAGTAGCTGTCAGTTTTCAGATTTTAGCCAACCACTAACATGGTACAGTTAATCGAATTCGACGCGCAAGAGGATTCGCCGTTCGAGAGTGAGCCGCAACTTTTGGGCGTTTGTCATTGGTGCACAAGCACGACGACCGCCTCGAATTGAATTTCATTTTGTCGGGCAACGGCATGCAGATTATTGACGGCAAATTTTGCAACGTGCAGGCGGGCGATGTTTCCACGACGAAAGCTTGATGGCTCGCGCAATCGTGTTAATCGTTTCCTCCGACATATATCAAAGCCGCGATAAATTTCCTTGATGCGTTTATTTTGGCATACAGAAACCAAGACAATTTTGCTTCCGCAAAGCTGTTCGGAGGATATTTGATTGACGCGCCGCCTTCATAATGATAAATTATTTAGACTAAGTGAGGAGGTTTTAAATTGAGCGAAGAAAAATTTTCGCCTGCCGAGCTTGTCGAGCGCACGACGATAGCTGATGTCTATCGGGCAGACAAACAGTTGGCGGGCATAGTCAAGAAGACGAAACTTATACCGAGCGATTTTTTTTCGGAGCTTAGCGGCAACGAGGTTTTTCTCAAGCCCGAAAACATGCAACACACCGGAGCTTTCAAATTGCGCGGAGCCTACAACAAAATCAGCCAACTGACCGACGAAGAACGGAGGCGCGGAGTAATCACCGCCTCTGCCGGCAATCACGCACAGGGAGTTGCATTCGCCGCGCAAAAGTTGGGCGTCAAAGCTGTTATCTGCATGCCCGCGACCACACCGATTTTGAAAGTCGAGGCAACCAAAGCTTACGGCGCGGAAGTTGTCTTGCACGGTGACGGCTTCGACGACGCCTATCAACACAGCTTGAAACTTTGTGAGGAGCACGGCTACGTTTATGTCCATCCCTTCAACGACTTGGATGTTTTGCTTGGGCAAGGCACGACCGCCCTTGAAATTATCAACGAGCTCAAAGACGTTGACGCGATTTTGGTTCCGATAGGCGGCGGCGGTTTTGCGAGCGGTGTGGCTTTGGCGACAAAAGTTGTCAGCCCTCAAGTCAAAGTTATCGGCGTCGAACCGGAAAACGCTGCTTGCATGAAGGCGGCTCTTGACGCGGGAGAAATTGTTTCGCTTGCAAGTTCGGATACCGTTGCCGACGGTTGCGCAGTCAAGACGGCGGGCGATTTGACTTTTGCCTTTTGCCAAAAATATCTTGACGAAATTATCACCGTCAACGAAATGGAAATCATGTCCGCCTTGCTTTACTTAATCGAAAAGCACAAGCTGATAGCGGAAGGCGCGGGCGTCTTGTCTTTGGCGGCATTGAATAAGCTGAACTTCAAAGGCAAAAAAGTTGTGGCAATCGTCAGCGGCGGCAACATTGACATTTCCACATTGAGCGCGCTGATTGACAAGGCGTTGATTGTTCGCGGAAGAATTTTCTGCTTCGGAGTTTTGCTTGCCGATAAGCCCGGCGAGCTTTTGAACGTGTCGAGGATTTTGTCCGAAGAAAATGCAAACGTCATCAAGCTTGAGCACGACCAAGCGCGAGTGACCGACAGCTTTAAAAAGGTTGGCTTGGAAGTGACGGTCGAGACCCACAATCACGAACACATCAATCGAATTGTTGCCGCGTTGAATCGCAACGGCTATGAAGTTGAAAAGATTGACCTGTTAAGATAAAATGCGAATCATCACCGGACGAGCAAAGGGCTTGCGCTTGAAGACGCCCGCAGGACTTTCGACGAGACCGACGAGCGACCGCGTCAAAGAATCGCTCTTCAACATCTTGAGCGGCTTGATAAATTTTTCGGAAATAAAATCGGTGCTGGACATCTTCGCGGGCACGGGAGCATTGGGCTTGGAGGCAATGTCACGCGGCGCGAACGAGGCAACGTTTATCGACGCGGCGACAACCGAAATAATTCGAGACAACGTGACGCGGGCGAAATTCGACAACTGCAAAATTCTGCGCGGCGACTTTGAAAAAATTTTGACACGGCTTGCAAAAAAAAATCTTTCGTTCGATTTAATCTTCAGCGACCCGCCGTATGCAAAAGGACTTGCACAAAAATCATTGGAGCTTGCGGCGCGATTGAATTTGTCAAGCGGCTTGATAGTCGTCGAACACGGCGCGGAAGAAATTTTGACGAGCGACTTTGAACTTTTGCGAAAGATAACATACGGGCGAACGACGGCGATAACAATCTTTGAGAGGAAAAAATTATGAAGAAGGCGATTTGCACGGGGAGCTTCGACCCCGTAACCAACGGGCATGTAAATATTTTTGAACGGGCGGCAAAATTGGTTGACGAGCTGATTATTTGCGTGTTCATTAACGAGACAAAAAAATATCTCTTCAACATGGAAGAGCGCGTTGAGCTTCTGCGCGAGGCGACGGTTCATATCGATAACGTGACGGTCGACGGTTGCAAAGGACTTGCCGCAGATTATATCAGGCAACACGACGTTAATCTGATAATTCGCGGATTGCGTTCGGCTGCCGACTTTGAATACGAAGTGAACAAGGCGCAAATGATGCGGCACTTAAT
Organism: Selenomonadaceae bacterium; assembly: GCA_017535925.1. Lineage (GTDB taxonomy): Bacteria > Bacillota > Negativicutes > Selenomonadales > Selenomonadaceae > Quinella. Next base: position 19,005 of record JAFXTD010000037.1, read on the forward strand.
CCCGACAGTCGACACGATATTTTTATTGACAGCACCGGAATTTTTGTTTATAAGTTCTTCGGGCGTGCGGGAGTTGGCTCACTTCGGCGGCGACGTTCACGGCTTGGTGCCCGAATGCGTCGAGTTCGCCCTTCAAACAAAAATCAGTGGTTAGTGATTAGTGATTAGTGGTTAGAAACTAGTTCCTAAAAATCGACCGAAGGGAGATTTTTTATGGCAGTACGCAACACATTGGATAAAATAGAATCTTTGGTGGCGGGCGCACCGCATTTGCCTCTGACAAACAAAACAATCATTTCGGAGGAAGAATTGATTCGGTTGGTCGAGGAGCTGCGAAAAGATTTGCCGCAAGAATTGGAACACGCCGAAGAAGTCATGAAGGAACGCGACAACATTCTGCAGAACGCACAAGCTGAAGCCGCCAACATAATCAAGCAGGCACAAATTCAAGCGGAACAAATGCTCGACGAAAATGAAGTCGTCGTCAAGGCGCGTGAAAAGTCACGGATGGTTTTAAGTCAAGCGCAACAACAGGAAGCAGAGATAATGGAGCGGACGCGGCAAAATTCCAAACAGCTGCAGGAAGACGCCGACCGCTACGCCAATCAAGTTTTTGAACAGCTGATAGCGCACGTGACGAATACTTTTCAAGGCGTGCAACAAGCTCAAGCGGGGCTCGAACATGCGCGAAATATTTTGCAACAGGCGAAGCTCCAAATGAATCAACAGGCGGCTCAACAATCCTACGCTCAATCTTACGCCACGCAACCGCAATCAACTTACGACCAACCTCAACAATACGACCAGCCTCAACAATACGCTCAACCGCAACAACAATATGACCGGCAACAGCAGTACACGCAACCGCAACCGACCTACGCTCAACAGCAACCGCAATACGACCAACCTCAACAATACAATCAGCCGCCGCAATATAATCAGCAACCGCAATATCCTCAAGAGCAACGATGAAACTTTACGGGAGCCTCAAGGCTTCCGATTTTTATTGCACTCAAAAAAATTTTTGATATAATACGCGGTGCAAGGAGGTTTGAAAAATGGGAGAAGAACTTTTTATAAGGTTGCGTTACTGTTTTCAAGGCGGCTATACTCTTCCTCAATACTGTATAGATAACGGAATAAAGAAGCCGCTTTTCGTTTTGGAGAGAAATGCAAAAAATTTTATGCTGGAAGTTTATGCACAGTTTCAATACGATAATAGAATGTCAGCACAGTTTTGTTTCATTGACGGAGAAGCAGAATCCGCTCGAATATCTCTTAATCAACGGATACTCGGCACCACAATTGTAGTCAAGCATATTTCTCATAAGTGGATCAATTATTTTGATGCAATCATTTTCCTCACGTTGAAAAAATATGAACTGAAAGCCGGCAGAATCATTTCTTTTTACAATTTAGAAAGATTCTTCATTCAGCGAACATATGTAGACATTCCTGTGTTGCATTTTCTTCAACGCTTTCCGAAAGTAAAATTTTTTCTGACTAACTTTCCGGATAATATCAAACGCTATGAAGGCGGTGCAGAATTTGAAAAGCAAATTCCGGGAGCAAGCGAATTGGGAAATGCTCTTGCAAATAACAAAGGTAAAAATATAAAGACACCGTTTGATAAATTTGGTTACACGAATGCGGAAGTTATTGAACTTCTTCGAATAGACAGAGCAAATAGAAATCTTGACGGCACAAGCTCATTGGTTGACGATAATCATCCCTTGAAACGAATTCGTAACGGCAAACGCGAAACTGCTTATCAACCTGAACACTATAAGAACAAAATTTATTTTTTCGGACCGTGTTATTATTTTGGCAGAAACGCCCCCTTCGACAAAACTATTGAAAGTTATCTTCAACATATGCTTAACGAAAACAATTTGCCCTATCGTGTTGAAAATTACGGTCAAGCTTTCTCCGAGCGAACGCAAGATATGTTTTATAATCTTAACGCTTTAGATCTTAAGCCCGGCGATATCATTTTTTGTCACATTTGGAATATGCATTCAAACGGTGATATTATCCCCTTCTGTGATGTAAATGATGCGTTTGACCCGCCGAACGATTATCGCGAAATTTTTTGCACGAAAAGCCATGTCAACGAGCTTGGCTATAGACTTGTGGCGGAGAAATATTTTAAGTTCTTGACGGCGAATAATTTCTTCAGCGACGCAGAACAAAATTATTCTTCGCCTCCTCACACCGTTACTCACAGATACGGTATACCTCCTCAATTCGAAGACAGCGGTTCAAAATCTTTCGTCAATGAAGAATTGGAAGCTTACAAAAAAACTTTACGTGAAAAGAAAGTTCAAATCGGCGCGCTTGTCATGAATTGCAATCCCTTCACTCTCGGTCATTTGCACCTCGTCGAATACGCTGCGGCTCGCGTCACAAAGCTTTACATTTTCGTCGTTGAGGAGGACAAAAGCGAATTCCCCTTCGCGGACAGAATCGAACTCGTCAAGCTGGGCGTCAAAGATTTTTCCAACGTCGAAGTTTTGCCGAGCGGGAAGTTTATAATTTCGCAGACGACATTCAGCGGCTATTTCAGCAAAGCTTCACTCCAAGATGTGCAAGTTGATTCAAGTCAAGACGTTGAAATTTTCGCAACGGAAATTGCGCCGACGCTTGGGATAACGATTCGTTTCGCGGGCGAGGAACCCAAAGACAACGTTACGCGCCAATACAACGAAACAATGAAAGAAATTCTTCCTCGACACGGCGTTGAGTTTTGCGAAATCCCGCGTAAAAATTTCGGCGACGAACCGATAAGCGCAAGCTCCGTTCGCGAGGCACTCAAGGCGGGCGACTTCGACAAGATAAAAAATCTCGTGCCGGAAACGACGTTTATCTATCTTCGCGGACGATACTCAATGACAAAATAAAAGAAAGCCCCTCCGATTGGGTTTTGTCCGCAAGATTTACTTTGTTCAGAAGCTCAACGGAACATTGAGAATCACGACAATCGACTCCAAAAAAAAATCACCCCTGCCAAATTCGACAGGGGATTTTTTATTCAACGATAAAGCTTAGTATTCGCCGGCAACCTCGATAAATCCGAAGGTGTCTTCGACCTCGCCGACGTGCAAGCCTTCAATGTAATCGTACATCTTCTGCGCGAATGCACCGGTTTTGCCTTCGCCGATAACGTAATCTTTGCCTTTGTAGCGAAGGACACCGACGGGAGAAATTACAGCCGCCGTGCCGGAGCCGAAAACTTCCTCAAGCCTGCCGTCTTCGTGAGCCGCGATAATCTCATCGATTGAAATTCTGCGCTCGACGACGGGCACGCCCCAAGCTTTTGCAACTTGATTAACCGTGCGCCGCGTGATGCCGTCAAGAATCGACGTTTGAATTTGCGGGGAAGGAGAAACTATCTCGCCGGCAATCTTGAAGAGAATATTCATTGAGCCGACTTCCTCGATATATTTGCGTTCGACGCCGTCAAGCCAAAGCACTTGGTCAAAGCCGATTTCATGAGCGGCAAGTCCCGCGTGTAAGCTCGCCGCGTAGTTTGCGGGAGTCTTCGCAGCCCCCAAACCGCCTCTGACTGCGCGGACGTATTTGTCTTCAACCATAATCTTGACGGGCGAAAAACCGTGAGCATAATACGCGGCAACCGGTGACAAAATTATAATGAACTTGTACTTCTTGCTGACGCTGACACCCAAAACTTCATCCGTCGCGAAAACAAACGGGCGAATATACAAGCTCTGCCCCTTCTCGGTCGGTATCCAATCTTTTTCAACGTCGATAAGTTTCATCAAACCCTCGTGCATGACATCGAAAGGAATTTCGGGAATGTCGAGAATTTTCGCGGAAACGTTGAGGCGTTTGAGATGGTCGGTTGCGCGGAAGACGACAGCTTTGCCGCGATTACGATAAGCTTTGAGTCCGTCGAAAATCGCTTGTCCGTAATGGAGCGTCGCGTTTGCCGGGTCAAGCAAAATTTTTTCGTGCGGGACAATCCTCGCGTTGTGCCAACCTTGCTCGGCGTCGTAATCCATGACGAACATATAATCGGTAAAGTGCGTGCCGAATCCGATTTTGCTGACATCGGGCTTCGACTTGAGGTTTTTGGTTTCGACAAATTTGATTGACATTGAAAAATTCCTCCTTGTTCAAGCTAAAGTTTTTTCTAACAGCTAACAGCTAACCGCTAACAGCTAATCGTTGATGATTTTGCATTGGCAATTCTTCATTACGTCGAGAGCTTTTTGATGAGCTTCGGGCGAAGAGCCGGCGCAACATGCCGCGTCGATTTGAACGCGCTGTTCGGGATAAAACGCTTTAATCAGCAACGCATTCGACACGACGCAAATATCGGTGCACACGCCCGCAAATTCGACGACTTCATAAGGCTTGATAAGGCTCGGCAGGCGCGTCGACCCGAAAGCTTTTTTCTCAATGACGGCTTTGGCTCGCGGCGTAAATTTTTGAAGTTCGGGGACAATCTGCCAACCTTCGGTCTTCTTTATGCAGTGCTTGACCGGTAAATTTCTGCCTTCCTGCGTCTCCAAATAATTTTCGGCGTGAGTGTCTTGCGTGAAGATTAAATCGACCGCTCCTTCCTCGACAATCGCCTCCAATTTTTTCACGAGACGCGGCAACATTTCCCGTGCCTCTTTCGTGCCCAAGACTCCGTGAACGAAGTCGTTCTGCATGTCGATAATTATCAATGCTTTTGCCATTTGTTCAGCCTCCCAATTTTAATCCGACGGCGCACGCAATCAGACTTGCGACGACGCTGACGATAACATTTGTTGCCGCCGCGAAAATTTGTCCGCCTTGAATTAAAGCAAGTGTCTCGGCAGAAAAACTTGAGAAAGTCGTGAAGCCGCCCAAAAATCCTACGGCGACGAACAACCTCACCGATTCGAATCGCCCCGCCAAAAATCCGACGATCAAGCCCATTAACAGACTGCCGAAAAAATTTGCCGCAAGTGTTCCGAGCGGGAAGTTGCCGAGCTTGCCTGCCAGTGCCGTTGTCAACAAAAAGCGTGACATTGCTCCGAGCCCGCCGCCAATAAATACCAACAATAATTTCGTCATGCGACCTCCTCGAACCCTGCGCGGGGCTTGTGATTAAATTGGTCAAGCGTTATAATTCGGCGGTAAAAATTTTCAGCGAGGTGTTTGAATTATGTGCAAAGAATGCGGTTGCGGCGAAGGCAGCGGCAATACCCGTCTGCAATTCACTGCCAAAGGTTACACTCAAGAAAGCGCGGCGGCTGTCGAAAAAAATCTGCTGGGATTGGCGGGTGTGTTGTATGTTCATATTCACGCGCACGACGGCGAAACGACGATTGATTACAATCCCGAAAAGACCAAGCTCCGCGAAATTCTGAAAGTCTTTGACAGTCACGGCGTCGAAGCAGATATTTAGCTGTCAGCTGTCAGCTGTTAGAAAAAAACTAACCACTAATCACTAATCACTAACCACTTTTTTTCTTCGGCGACCGTCGTCGATGAACCGTGCCCCGTGTATAAAATCGTTTCGTCAGGCAAAGTCAAAACCTTTTCACGAATCGTCTTCATGAGGTCGGAATAACTGCCGCCGGGCAAATCGACTCGTCCGTAGCTCCCGCAAAAAATTGTATCGCCGACGAACGCAACGCCCTCTCTTGCGCTGTAGTAAATCGCTCCGTCGAGTGTGTGACCGGGCGCGGGAATCAACTTCACGCCGAAATTTTTATTCACGTCCAAAATAATTTCGCTGTCGTCTTCGAGGCAAGTCACGTCGTCGAGGACAATCGCCTCACCGACAAACGCCGAACAATTTGTCGCAGGGTCTTTGGCGTAGTAATTGCCGCTCTTGCTCATGCAGACGGGAATTTTCAAAGCGTGTTGAATCTCGTTGACCGCGCCGATATGATCGAAGTGCCCGTGCGTCAACAAAATTTTTTCTATCGTAAAATTTTTTTCGGCGATAATTTTTAAAAGCCTTTCTGCCTGCGCGCCCGGGTCAATTAAAAAGCCGTGATTAGTCGTGTCGTCGATAAAGAAATAAGCGTTTTCGTCAATCACGTCAAAGACTTCCACAGTCAAAATCATTTTCAAAACTCCTTCATGCGTCGAAGCGGCGCATTATTTTATTTTATCGGCAAGCACGGCTATCGACGAATTTATTTTTTCCAAGTCCTTCGTGTAGGATTTATTCTTAACCAGCTGCGCGACGACCTGCACCAATTTCAAAATGGTTTGCAGATTTTCTTTGTTCGCCTCTTCGATTGTGTTTAGCTTCTCAAAATTTTTTTCAAGCGCGGAAGAATTTTCACCGAGCCCGTCAATCGTCAAACGCAGCTTTTGAGAGTCCTCGGCTATCTGCGTCAAGTTGTCAAGTTCGGCAAGCCTCACGCGAATCACTTGCAAATTTTCTTGGGCAAGTTGCGCGGCGTCGTTTACCGAATTCATTGCCTCGACGTTGAGTGAAGAGACCTCGCCGACTTTGTTGCGAAGTTGTTGGAATTGAATTTCTATGCGTTGATGATCTTCCTCGACCGCTTGCGCCGATTTAATCAGAGCCGCACGCAAACATATCGCCGATAAAATTGCACAGCCCGCACCGACTGCCCAACCGAAAATATCTTCAAGCTTGAGAAGAGCCGCCAAACTCATCAACGCGAAAAACAATGCGCCCGCGTAACCGTTTTCACTGCCGTTCATGCTACAGCCTCCGCGTCAAAAACTTTTCGCGATTTTAACACTAAATCATTTTCGTTGCAAGATTGTTGCCTTGACAGAGCAAAGCCGCTGTGATAAACTTTGGCGCGTTAAGCAGGAGCCTGCGCTTCTCACCCGCCGACCTTAAATGAGTTGGTGCGGTTGCAAGGAAATTTTTTTGTGGGAATCGCGGGTGGCTTAAGAGCCGCCTTTAATTTTTTTCGACGCGCCGCAGGAGGTGTATTTCAAATTAGCAGAGACACTTTGAGAATCAATGAGGAGATTCGTATTCGCGAGGTCAGAGTCACCGACGCGAACGGCGAACAGCTCGGCGTCATGCTCACGAGGGATGCGCTCAAACTTGCCGAGGAAAAACATCTTGACTTGGTCGAAGTCGCACCCAAAGCCAGACCGCCGGTGTGCCGGATTATGGACTTCGGCAAATATCGTTATGAGCAACAGAAGCGCGAAAAGGAAGTCCGCAAGAAACAAAAAATCATCACGATTAAAGAAGTCAAGCTCCGCCCGAACATCGAACAACACGATTTTGAAGTCAAACTCAAAAACGCGCAACGCTTTATCGAAGAGGGCAACAAAGTCAAAGTGACGATAATGTTTCGCGGCAGGGAACTTTCGCACCCCGAATTGGGCGGTGAAGTTCTCAACAAGCTTGCCAAAGCTCTGGAAGAAGTCGTGACCGTCGAGCGTGCCGCCAAACTTGAGGGCAAAAACATGACGATGATTCTCTCTCCTAAGGCACAAAAGGCGCAAAAGACCAAGAAAACTACACCGACAAAAGGAGGGGACACAGGTGCCCAAAATCAAAACACATCGAGCAACAGCTAAACGTTTTCACACAACCGGCAGCGGCGAATTCAAACGCAATAAAGCATACAAGAGCCATATCCTCGAAAAGAAGACTCGCAAACGCAAGAGAAATCTCCGCAAAGCAACGCTTGCTTCGGCAGCGGACAAAGCTCGCGTGAGGAAAATGCTTCCTTATGCATAAAAAGCAATTATTAATGCGCAGTGCGCAATGCGAAATGAAAAAATAATTGCGCATTACGCATTACGAATTACGCATTGAATTGGAGGTAATTATCTTGCCAAGAGTAAAGACCGGCGTCACAGCTCACAGACGCCATAAAAAAATCCTCAAGCTTGCCAAAGGTTATCGCGGCGCGAGGAGCAAACAATTCAAAAAAGCAAACGAATCAATCATGAAGGCAGGGCAATACGCGCACCGTGACCGCCGAGTCAAAAAGCGCGAATTCCGTCGCCTCTGGATTGCCCGTATCAACGCGGCGGCTCGTATCAACGGCATTTCCTACAGCAAATTAATCTGCGGCTTGACCAAGGCGGGCGTTGCCGTCGATCGCAAAATGATGGCTGACCTTGCAGTAAACGACGCGGCGGCTTTCGCAAAACTCGTTGCCGTTGCCAAAGAAAATATTTGACACTTTGCAAAAAAATAAAGCGGCTGATTTATCGTCGGTCGCTTTTTTGATTTTGAGAAAGTCAATCGCTTCATGCCACTCGTTGCAAAAATCCTCTTTTATGCTATACTGAATTTGCCTGCTCGGAAAGAAGTTGCCAAAGGAGAAAATTTTTTGAAGTGGATTAATCATCAAATCGTTACGGGATTCGTCGTGTGCACTGTGACGGACGACGCATTGTTCACGGCGTCAAGTATCGTGGGCGCGGTCTTGCCTGACAGAGTTGAAGGTTCGCCGCCCAAAGACAGCTCGGCTTATTGGAAGTGGCGCAAGAAGCATCGCACGTGGTCGCATTACCCGTTGATTTATATCGCGCTGATTGTCGCCGCACAACTTGCCAAGCCGCTGATTCCCGTTCCCTTGTCCCTAATCCCTGACTTGTTGACTTATGCGCTGGTCGGAGCACTTTTACATATCGCCGAAGACGGAATTTGCGGTAAGGTGCCGATTTTTACGCCGCACAAAAAATACGGGATAAAACTTTTCAAAGTCGGCTCGTGGAGTGAATATTTTTTCGCCGCGCTGATAATTTTAATCTGCCTGTTCATACGCTTCGGAGACCTTGACTTGTTGAGGAGTTATTTTGGCTTATGAAAAATTTTTTTACGTTCACGATAATCGCTGTGCTGTTGGGCTTCTTCGCGATATTCAGCATGTACATTGCCGAGAAAACCGACGTTTTCCAACTCAACGGACGAATACTTGAAGTGAGCTTTTCGCAAGAGGGCGACGATACTTTGATGAGTTGGAAACCGTTGCCGTATCCTTGCGTTTACAAAGTCACGACGATCAGTCGCACAACGGGGCTTGTCGAAGGTTCGCCGCCTTTCCATATCCTCAAGGAGGAAGAGACTCGTTCCTCAAAATATATCGTGCCGCGTGCACCGATTCCGACTTTTTATTTTGTCACGGCGCGAGGACTTTTCGGCGAGGTTTATCGCAGCGAAAAAATTTACGCCAATCCAAATTTTCCGACGCCGCCGCAACCGGTGAGCATTTATCACTATGACGAAAAAAATCCCGCAAGCTTAATGCCGTTCCTCGTGTGGCATACCGTGCCCAATGCCGTTTGTTATGAGCTTGAACTTTTGGACGCGCCGCCCGAAGTCGAAGGCGGAATTGCTTTGTCGAAAATTCATCACCTCGCTTACACGCGAAAAATTTTCACAAACGGTTATCAAGCCGACCTGCGCCCTTTCAAAGACCAAGGCGCGATTTATTGGCGGGCGAGAGCTTTGGGACTTCATCACGAGCCGATTGGAGAATTTTGCAAGGCGGAAAAAATTGTTTTCGACGAATCAAAGCCCGTGCCGAATTGTCCGCTGATAAACAACTTTGACTTCATGGATTATTTGCCGCAACCGATTTATCACGTCTTCGATTGGATACCGTTGCATGACGGCGTTAAATATGAAGTTGAATTGTCGACCGAGCCGGAAGGCGAGGCGGTTTGGCGCAGGATTTCCGAAGACGTGTCCAGTTGCTACGACGAATACGGCAGACCTTATGCCGGCGTTTACTATTGGAGAGTTCGTGCTCTTGACGCGAATAACAATCCGATTGGCACTTGGTCGAACAGCGAAAAATTTATCGTCGAAGATTATACGCAAGGCGTGGACGTTGCGGTTTTCGGCGACAGCATTTCTCACGGCGGCGGCGCAGTCAGCTATTCGCCTCGTGCCCTGCAATACAGCTACGAAACTTTTATCGACTTCCCCGTTATAAATCTTTCGAGGAGCGGCGATACTTCACGCACGACTTTGGAGCGTTTCAATCAAGATGTGTTGCCGCTCAAGCCGAAAAATTTAATTGTCTCGACCGGCGCGAATTGCCTCCGCGATGCAAGAATTTCCGCTCAAGATGTTATCGCCGACCTCGCGGGCATAAACAAGCTCTGTTTGCAAAATGACATTCGCCCGATTTTCTTGACGCTCATGCCGATTAATCCCGACAACCTTCAAAACGCCTTCCACACGCCGAGCGACCCCGATTGGCATAAAAAACTTTTGGAAATCAACGACTACATTAAGCGGCAAGAATTTTTCGTAGACATTGAGCCGTATTTTTACGACGCGCAAGGCAACATGAATTACGCTTTTTCCGTCGACGGCATTCATCCCGATATTCGAGGCAAAATGTTAATCGGCGAACTCATCAGCAAGAATAAAAATCTTTTCAAATAAAAAAAACCCGCTTTCACGGGTTGAGCGTCTCCAAAATTTTTTTACCGCCGCTGTCCAAAAGTTGGGCGGCTATTTTTTTGCCTAAGCCTTGAATATTTTTGAGCGTGACAACTTCCGAAGCCCTGACCACTTTCCTTCCGTCCGTCGAGGCAATGAGAGCTTGAACATTAATTTTATCGTCGTCAACGTTCGCGAAAATTCCGACTGGGATTTGACAACTGCCGCCGACTTCCGTCAAAAATTCGCGTTCGACTTTGACCGCCTCGAAAGTTTCGTCGTCGTTGAGCACTTGCACCAAAGAAAAAATTTCGTCGTCGTCTGCGCGGGTTTCGATTGCCAATGCGCCTTGCCCCGCCGCAGGGATTATTTGCGTTAAAATTTCTTTTATGCGCGAAGTGTGACCGAGCCGCTCAAGTCCTGCCGCCGCCAAAATTATCGCATCGAATTCGCCCGCGTCCATTTTTTTTAATCGGGTTTCGACATTGCCGCGAAGATTTTTTATCAGCAGGTCGGGTCGCAAAGATAGAATTTGAGCCGCCCGCCTTAGGCTTGAAGTTCCGACGACAGAATTTTTCGGGAGCGCGTCGAACGTCGAAAAGTTGTTGCTTACGAAGGCGTCGAAGGGTTGAGCGCGTTTGGTTATCGCCGCGATTTTAAATCCTTCGGGCAATTCGGTCGGCACGTCCTTTAAGCTGTGAACCGCCAAATCAATCGCGCCCGCCGCCATTTGCAATTCGAGTTCCTTCGTGAAAAGTCCTTTGCCTCCGATTTTCGCAAGAGGCGCGTCCAAAATTTTATCGCCCGTCGTGTGCACTTTGACGAGTTCGATTTCAAGTGTCGGGAAAAATTTTTTGAGTTGAGCCGCGACGAATTCTGCTTGCCACAGAGCCAAACGACTTGCCCGCGTTCCGATTTTAATTTTGCGCAAGAAAAAATCTCCCTTCGGTCGATTTTTAGCTGTTAGCGATTAGCTGTTAGCTGTTAGAAAAAAACTGACCACTGACCACTAATCACTAAAGAGTGCCTTGACGGCTTGCGTGTAAAAATTTTCGGCGTCGGTGCCGGCAGAGGCATTGAGTTTCATCATCGGCATACGCAAAATTTTTCGTACGATTCGGCGCGTCATTTGGTCGAGGATTTTTCGTTCGTCGTCGCTCAAGTCGGGAAGTTTGCTTGAAATTTTTCTGACTTCACGCAAGCGCATTTGCTCCGCCCGCTCTGAAAGATTCGCCATGAGCGGTTGGCAATTCAAATATTTAAATCGTTCCGTGACTGCCGCCGCATCTTCCGCGACGATTTTTTTTGCAAGCAGAGCTTCACGTTGCCGAGCCTGCAAATTTTTTTCCACAACCGATTCGAGGTCGTCGATGTTGTAAAGCGTGACGCCCTTAATTTTTCCGACTTCGGGGTCAACGTCACGAGGGACGGCTATGTCAATAAAAAAAATTTCACGACCTTCCCGCCGCGTCATGAGCTGTTGCGTTTGCCAAGGTTTGACGACGTAATGAGGCGCGCCGGTCGAAGTTATGATTATGTCGACGTGAGCCGCACTTGTGAAGGCGTCTTCCCAAGCCACAGCCTGCCCGCCGATTTTCGCCGCCATGTCTTGAGCGCGTTCCAAATGATGATTCGCCACGAAAATTTTTTTCAGCCCGTGTGACAAGAGATGTTGCGCCGTGAGTTGAGCCATCTTGCCCGCGCCGAAAATTAATGCGCTCTTGTCGACGAGCCCGCCCAATTTTTTTGCAGCCAATTCAACCGCCGCCGAAGAGACCGATACAGAGTTGTAAGCAATTTTTGTTTCGGTGCGGACGCGCTTGCCCGACGCTATCGCCCGATGAAAAAGAGTGTTCAAAATTGTGCCGGTCGCCTGCGCGGACTTGGCGATTGAGTAAGCCTCTTTGACTTGCGATAAAATTTGTCCTTCGCCCAAAACCAGCGAATCCAAACCAGCCGCCACTTCAAACAAATGCTCCGTACAAGCCTCGTCGTCAAATTCGTAGAGAAAATTTTTGTCGATAACACCGCCGATTAAATCGTTGAGAAAATTATAAATGCTTTGTTCGCAATCGGTCGCCGTGACCGCGTAAACTTCACTGCGGTTGCAAGTCGACAGGATAACCGCCTCGCTCAAGCCGTCGTAGCCGTCAAGATTTTCAAGCCCGCGCCTTATCGCGTCTTTGTTGATGGAAAATTTTTCGCGGACTTCAATCGGTGCCGTTCTGTGATTGAGTCCCAAAACTTTCAAGTGCATGATTGATTCGTTCCTCCAAGTTGTTCTGCGACTTATTATAAAAACTTTTCTGCCTGTGTCAAACAAAAAACCCCGCCGCGCTCGACGAGGTTTAAATTTATCCCGCGCAGATTTTATTTAAAAGTTTTGCCGTTTATTGTGTGATTCGTGCCGTTGATGTTTATAACGTCGCCTTTGTTTACGCCGTCGAAGATAACAGAGCCGCCGCCCGAAATCGCCAACGTGAGGTTCCCCTTGCTGAAGGTGCCCTTCGTGAAGGTGCCGCCGTCTTTGCCGTTTGTCTTCAAAATCTTCAACATATCGCCGCTTGCGTAGTCGAAAATTGTATCGGTGCCTTCGCCCGGCTTATAAATGAATGTGTCCTTTCCTGCGCCGCCGTAAAGCGAATCATTGCCTGCATCGCCCCAGAGCGTGTCGTTGCCGCTGCCGCCATAAATTTTATCTGCGCCCTTGCCGCCGCGTATCGAATCATTTTTCGTACCGCCGAAGATTATATTAGCCGCGTCATTGCCCGCGATTTTAACAGCAGTCGTGCGCGTCGAGGCGTCGATAATTTTGGTTGTGGCGTCGACTGTCACGGGCGATTTGCTCTTATTCGTAACAGTCAAAGTCTTTGAAGTTTTCTTAACGCCGTCGATTGTGACAGCAGACAAACTAGCCGCGCCCATTAAAGAAATCTTTCCTTTGCCGACGGTCACAATTATATTTGAGCCGCTCTTGGTTGAAGTGTAAGTGCCGCCCGCGATTGAAAGTTTGGAAGTATCATTGAAGCCGCTGACAGTATCGTTGCCGTCGCCCGTGTTGTATTGGAAGACGACATTAACGCCCGCCTCGTTCCAAATGTAATCGTTGCCCGTGCCGCCGTTTAGCGTGACATTATCGCCCGTTTCAAGCGTTTCAAAAGTATCTGTATCCCAATTCCATTTTGTCCTTGCCCAATTCTGGAGGAAATCATTACCTGTGCCGCCACTGATTGAAACGTTATCGGCATAACTGTTGCCGATGTAATCGTTGCCCGCGCCGCCTGAGATTGTGACTTTGGCGGCGGAATTATAAGAGTAGTCGTTACCTTTGCCGCCGTCAATCGTCACGCTTGAAGCATAATTATCAACAGTGTCCTTGCCGCCGAGAGCTTTAATCTTTACGCCGCGGATATTATTTCTAAGGACTTCGGCACCGTCGCTTAGCGTGATAATATCGGTGGTCTTGGTGTCGTTTATGTTGAGGGCTTTACCTTTGGCGTCTTTCAAGAGGATTGAACCTTTGCCGACCTTAACAAGAACATCAGAGCCGCTCGCTTGCGTTGAATAGGTGCCGCCGCTTACAGTCAAAGTATCAGATTCATTAAAGCCGATGATTGTATCCTTGCCGTCGCCCGAAGCATATTTAACCAAATTTCCTACAGCTCCCAGCGAAATATGGTCGTTGCCGGTTCCGCCTGTAATCGTATTGTCAAAGCCTCTACTGATAATAGAATCCTTGCCCGCGCCGCCCGCTATCGTCACGTTGTCGCCGCCGTTATTGATTGAATCGTTGCCCGCGCCGCCATTGATTGAAACTTGAGCGGCTTGATTGTCGATATAATCATTACCTTTGCCCGCCGCGATTGTGAAATTGTATGACCAACCGTAGTTTTGAATATAATCATCTTTCGACGTGCCCTTGACTACGGTATTTGTTTCATCGTCGCGGATGACGTTTACTTTTTTCACGTCTTTTATCGAAGTGGCGATATTAACATTGTCCGCCCGATAATTCTCCAACGTCAAAGTTTTCTTATTGCTTAGTTTCAAGGTGACGTTGCCGGCTGCGCGGACGGAAGAATTTACTTTGACGGAGCCGAGAACGATAGTATCGAAAGTACCGAAATCGTCAATGGTATCATTGCCCGTGCTGTAGACATAAGCCGTGCCGACGCCACTCCCGGCATATACATAATCATTACCCTTGCCGCCGACGATTGTAACGTTATCGCTGACGCCCCAGTTATAAACGGTGTCATTGCCGTCGCCCGCGTTGATTGAAACTTCCGAACTACTGTTGTTATGAACGGTGTCATCGCCTGCGCCCGCGTTGATTGAGCTGCCATCGCCTTGGTTGCTAATGTGATCATTGCCCGCCCTGCCCAAAATCGTCGAGTCGTTGCCGAGATTTTCAATCGAATCATCGCCAGCCCCGCCGTCGATTTTAACTTCGTTGCCGTAATTTTCGGTATAATCGGCACCGTCGCCTGCGTTGATAGAAACATAGCTGTCGTAATTCGATATATAATCATTACCTTTGCCGCCGATAACTGTGCTGTGTGGTGCGTGATTTTTAATTGAGTCATTGCCCGCGCCGCCGACCAGTGAAGAATATTCTCCGCCTTCGCGATAGCTCTCGATATAATCATTGCCTTCGCCGCTATCAATAGTTGTGTGATTGCCCCAATTTTCGATTGAGTCGTTGCCC
>JAFXTD010000038.1 GCA_017535925.1 Selenomonadaceae bacterium
ATTGCGTTCTCCGAAAAAAGTAATCATATGAGTTTCATAAAAGCCTTGAGTTTGTTGAGATGACGCGCTCCTTTCGATTTGGAAAATGTTTTGAATAAACGGCGTCATTACGTAGCCCGAAAACACTTTCCATTTTTAAAAATTGAAACGAGGTTTTTATAGCACACTCTTTTGAAAAAAGCAAGAGCGGATAAAAATATGTTGGTAAACTCAAAAGTATCGGGTAGCGAAAACCCGGCCGTCACGGATGACGGCCGCCGGCGATATGAACAGGATGTTCATCCGCCGGTCTAACGCCCTTTTCTTTTGCTACTTTTCTTTTGGGCGCTGCAAAAGAAAAGTAGAATAGCATCGCGGGCGGGATAACGAAAATTTATTGACGCGGCAGGAATTTTTTTCGACGCGGCAAATATCAAACGCAAGCAACGAAATTTTTTGACCGCAATTATATTTCAGGAGGGATTACTTTGAGAGAGCTGGACGTTAAACTCATAACCGAGAACGTCGCCGAAATGTGCAAGGAGGCGGCGTATTATCTGCCGGACGATGTCTATCGTGCACTCAAGCGCGGGCGCGAGACCGAAAAATCTCCCGTCGGTCAAATTGTCCTCGACCAAATCATCAGGAACGCCGAAATTGCCAAAGCCGAAGACCGCCCCTATTGCCAAGATACGGGCATGACGATTGTCTTCTTGGAAGTCGGGCAGGACTTGCACCTTGTCGGCGGCGCCTTGGAAGAAGCAGTCAACGCGGGCATTGCCAAAGGCTACACGGAAGGCTATTTGCGCAAGTCGGTTGTCGGTGAGCCGCTTTTCAATCGCGTCAACACCAAGAACAACACGCCCGGTGTCATCTACACGAAGATTGTGCCCGGCGACAAGTTGAGCATCACGATTGCGCCCAAAGGCTTCGGCTCGGAAAACAAATCGGGAATTAAAATGCTCGTGCCTGCCGATGGTGTTCGCGGCGTCAAGAAAGCTGTCATGGAAATTATCCTTCACGCGAGCATGAATCCCTGCCCGCCCATGGTCGTCGGTGTCGGTATCGGCGGGACAATGGACAGAGCCGCGCTCCTTTCCAAGAAGGCTTTGACGCGCTCAATCGACGAACGCAACCCCATGCCCGAATATGCCAAGCTTGAGCAGGAACTCCTCGACTTGATTAACTTGACGGGTATCGGACCTCAACTCGGCGGAACGACTTCGGCTTTGGCAGTCAATATCGAATGGGCACCGACACACATTGCGGGTTTGCCGGTTGCCGTCACGATTTGCTGCCACGCAATGAGGCACGCGCACAGGGTGTTGTAAAAATTAGGAATTATGAATTAGGAATTAGGAATTGTGAGGGGCGCGTTTATCATTCCTCATTCCTAATTAATAGAAGGGAGAGATTGACTCAATGGCTGAAAGCATAAGAATCACGACGCCGTTCACAGAGGAAATGTCGCGCAAACTCAAAGCAGGTGACAGCGTCCTCATAACCGGCACGATTATCAGCGCAAGAGACGCCGCTCATAAAGTCATGACGGAAGCACTTGCTCGCGGCGAAAAATTGCCCGTCGATTGGAATAATCAAATCGTTTATTATCTCGGACCCACGCCCGCCAAACCCGGCGACCCGATCGGCTCTTGCGGTCCGACGACTTCGGGCAGAATGGACGCTTACACTCCCACAATGCTTGAGCAGGGCATTAAAGGTATGGTCGGCAAAGGCTCACGCACAAAAGAAGTTGTCGAAGCCATGAAGAAAAACGGCGCAACTTATTTTGCGGCAGTCGGCGGCGCGGCGGCGTTGATTGCAAAATCCGTTAAAAGTTACACAGTGCTTGCTTATCCCGAACTCGGCCCCGAAGCTGTGGCGGCTTTGGAAGTCGTCGATTTCCCCGCGATTGTCGTTATCGATTGCGCGGGCAACAACTTCTACGAAATCGGGCAGAAAGATTATCGCCACTTCGACATTAATCAAATCTAGGCTGTTAGGAATTGGGAATTGGATTTTCATTCCTAATTCCTCATTCCTAATTCCTAATTAAACAAGGAGGTCACAATGTACCACACAACTTTTTATCTGCGGCGGTTGCATTCTTTGTGCGGCTTGCTCGTCTTGGGCATGGTGCTGTTCGAACACATCTTTACAAACTCAATGGCGATTCTCGGTCCCGAAGGTCTCAACACTGCGCTCGAAATGATGGAACTCATCCCCAAACCGATTTTTATGGGATTGGAAATCGGCGGCATTGCAGTTCCGCTCCTGTTTCATGGACTTTATGGCATTTACATTGCTCTGCAGGCGAAGACTAATTCCGGAAATTATGCCTATGTTCGCAACTTCAATTTCTCACTTCAGCGTTGGACGGCTTGGTTCCTCGTAGTCTTCCTTATCTGGCACGTCGGCTATCTGCGCTTCTACGTCAAAGGCATTACGGGCACGCCGATTTCCTTTGAACTTTTGCAGAACTTTTTCCAAAATCCCATCGTCGTTGTACTCTACGTTATCGGCATGTGGGCAGCGATTTTCCATTTCTGCAACGGCATTACAACTTTCTGCATGACTTGGGGCATTACAAAAGGACCGCGCTCGCAAAACGTTATCAGCATTATCAGCATGGGGCTCTGCGCGGTTTTGTGCCTTATTACGCTCGTCTTCATGGGCAGCTACTTCGTTTATTAATGCGTAATGCGCAATGCGTAATGCGTAATTAAACAGGAGAAATTTCTATGGCTAAAGATATGACTAAAAAGAAAATTATAATCGTCGGCGGCGGCATAAGCGGCTTGCTGGCGACGATTAAGGTTTGCGAACTCGGCGGCGAAGTCTATCTGTTTTCCTATTGCCCCGTCAAACGTTCGCACTCTCTTTGCGCGCAAGGCGGCATGAACGCCTGCATGGATACCAAAGGCGAACACGACAGCATTTACGAACACTTCGACGATACGGTTTACGGCGGCGACTTCTTGGCAGACCAACTTGCCGTCAAAGGTATGGTCGAGGCGGCTCCGAAGCTGATTAAAATGCTTGACAGAATGGGCGTCACTTTTACACGTACACCCGAAGGCAACCTCGACTTGCGCAACTTCGGCGGACAAAAAAATAAACGCACTTGCTTTTCAGGCTCCACGACCGGTCAACAAATCCTCTACGCTCTCGACGAACAGGTTCGCCGCTGGGAAGTCAAAGGCTCCGTAAAAAAATACGAATTCTGGGAATTTATCAAGATAATCAAAAACAAAGAGGGCATTTGCCGCGGTATCGTCGCTCAAAGCATGAACACGATGGAAATTCAATCCTTCCCGGCTGATACCGTTATCCTCGCTACGGGCGGTCCCGGTCAAGTGTTCGGGCGTTGCACGGCTTCGACAATTTGTAACGGCTCGGCAGTCAGTGCGGTCTATCAACAGGGCGCGGAAATTGCCAATCCCGAATTCATTCAAATCCACCCGACGGCAATTCCCGGCTCCGATAAAAACCGTTTGATGTCGGAGGCTTGTCGCGGCGAAGGCGGACGCGTTTGGGTTTACAAGGACGGCAAGCCTTGGTACTTCTTGGAGGAAATGTATCCCGCTTACGGCAACCTCGTCCCGCGTGACGTTGCAAGCCGTGCAATTTTCAAAGTCTGCGTTCACATGGGCTTGGGCATTAACGGTGAGAACAGAGTTTATCTTGACTTGAGCCACATTGACGGCGATTACCTCTTGCGCAAGCTCGGCGGTATCTTGGAAATGTATTCGGAATTCGTCGGTCAAGACCCGCGCAAAGTTCCTATGGAAATTTTCCCAAGCGTCCACTATTCAATGGGCGGCATTTGGGTTGACAGACAACACTTCACGAACGTTCCCGGCTTGATGGCTTCGGGCGAATGCGACTATCAATATCACGGCGCGAATCGTCTCGGCGCGAATTCACTTTTGAGCGCGGCTTATTCGGGCACCGTCTCCGGTCCTGAAGCCATGAAGTGGGCGAAGTCCGGCAAGAACGGCTCCGAACTCACTTACGAGGAAATGGAAGCGGCACGAGTCGAAGTTCAACGCGAATACGATAAGATTTTGCAAATGAACGGCTCCGAAAACGCTCACAAGCTCCACCACGAAATGGGCGACCTCATGTATAAATACGTGGCGATTGAGCGCGACAACAACGGGCTTGATACTTGCCTCGTCGAATTGAAAAAGTTGCTCAAGCGTTGGGATGATATAGGCATAACCGACCGCGGGCATATCGCCAACCAAGAGGCTATGTTCGTTCGTCAGCTGCGCAACATGATTCTCTACGCAATGGCTATCACGAAAGGTGCTCGTTGCCGCGACGAATCACGCGGGGCGCACGCAAAAATCGTTCTTGAAAACGGTCAGCGCAAACACGACGAAAACGGCGATCTCGTCTTCATGGGACGCGACGACAAAAACTTTATGTTCACGACGATTATCAACTACGACCCGAAAACAGAGGAGCCCGTTGTCAGCTATCGCGAATTCGATCACTCGTTGATTAAGCCGCGCGCCCGCAACTACGCCGTCGCCAAGAAAGAGTGATTAGTGGTTAGTGGTTAGTGGTTAGTTGTTAGTTGTTAGAATTCTAAACACTAATCACCAATCACTAATCACTAAAAATCGACTGAAAGGAGATTTTTTCATGGCTGAAAAAGTCAGATTTGTAATAGAGCGGCAAGACGGACCCGACGCGAAACCTTACACACAAGAATTCGACGTGGACTATCGCCCCGGACTCAACGTCGTTGCCTCGCTCATGGAAATACAAAAAAATCCCGTCACGGTCGACGGCAAAAAAGTTCCGCCGGTCGTTTGGGAATGTAACTGTTTGGAAAAAGTTTGCGGCGCGTGCATGATGGTTATCAACGGCAAAGCTCAACAGGCTTGTTGCGCGCTCGTCGACAACCTCAAGAAGCCGATTAAACTTCAACCTGCGCGGACGTTCCCCGTTATCCGCGATTTGCTGATTGACCGCTCGCGTATGTTCGAAGCTCTCAAACGCATTCAAGGTTGGATTGAATTGGACGGCTCTTGGGAAAATCGTGACGCCCCGATTCAAAATCCCTACACCGCTCGCACGGCTTACGAAATTTCTCGTTGCATGACTTGCGGTTGTTGCTTGGAGGCTTGCCCGAATGTCGGTCCTCAATCGGACTTCATAGGTCCCGCGCCGACCGTTCAAGCTTATCTTTTCAATCTTCACCCGCTCGGAAAATTCGACGCGCCCAAACGCCTCAACGTCCTCATGGAAAAGGGCGGCATAACCAGTTGCGGCAACAGTCAAAACTGCGTCGAGGTCTGCCCGAAGTCAATCAAGCTCACAACTTATCTCGCGCAACTCAATCGCGACGTGAACATCCAAGCTTTGAAAAATATCTTCGACAATTAAATTCAAAGGAAAAAAATTATCGGGACAATCGGCAAAGGTCGGTTGCCCCGATTTTAATTTAAAACTTGCGGCGGCGTCTTGTTTATCTGAAGATTTTCTGATAATATCTTTGACGGCGAAAGGAGGTCGGAATTTTGGAAACGCAAACGGAATTCGGCACGGAAGAAAATTTATCGGCGAAAGATTCCCTCGAAGAGACGCTGGAAAAAATTTTGGAGTTGCAACAAAAAAATTCACGGCAATTGGTTCAAAGCCTGCGCGAAAACGTGAACTTTCAAAATCAAGTGCGGCAGGGCATGCAACGCGAGCTGGACGACTTGAAAGAACAACAGCGCGGCGAGCAATTCACTCCGATATTAAAATCAATCGCGGCAATCTGCGTTGAGTATAGAAAACTTTTGACGGACGAGAGCATTTCGAAACGGACGCGGCGGACGCTCAAGCTTATGTTCGACGAGCTGGAGGAAATTTTATCGGAATATGATGCGGAAGTTTTCACGTCGGAAATCGGTGAACCGCGTCGACCTCTCCTCACAAAAATTATCAACACCGTCACGACCGGCAATAAAAATTTGCACAACACTGTTGCCCGCTCCCGAAGACCCGGCGTCATGCGCGGCGGTCGAACTCTTTATCGCGAATTCGTCGACGTTTATGTTTATGACGCGGCGGCGGGCAGCAAAAAATCTGAATCTGTTCGCAGTGAATAAATTAGCGGTTAGCTGTTAGCAGTCAGCCGGAAAAGGAGAAAAAAATTTTATGAGCACATACGGTATCGACTTGGGCACAACTTATTCTTGCATAGCGCGTTTGGATTCGAACGGCAACCCCGAAGTGATTCGCAACAACGAGGACGATTCAAACACCGTCGCAAGCGTCGTCTTTTTTGAAAACGAAACCAATGTTGTCGTCGGGCAGGCGGCTAAGGAAAATGTTGAGACTGACGGCGATCGCGTCGTGCAATTCGTCAAGCGCGAAATAGGCAAGCTTCCCGTGAGGACTTACGAATTTGACGGCAAGACTTACACGCCCGTTGAAATCAGCGCGCTGATTTTGACACGGCTTAAAAATTTGGTCGAGGCTCAAGGCGGAAAGATTGAGGATGCGGTTATCACGGTGCCGGCTTATTTCGGACTGGAGGAACGCGCTGCCACAAAGCAGGCGGGCGAACTTGCCGGGCTGAACGTCTTGAGTTTGATTAACGAACCGACTGCGGCTGCTTTGAGCTATTGCGCCCGTCAATTCCAAGAGGACAGGACGATTTTGGTTTATGACTTGGGCGGCGGCACTTTCGACGTGACGATTATAAAAATGTCGATGGCGCAAAACGATTCGGGACGCGACGTTCAGAAAATCACGGTGCTTGCTACCGGCGGCGACGATAAACTCGGCGGCAAAGATTGGGACGAAAAACTTTTCAACCACATCCTCCACGCCTGCTGTGACGACAACGGCTTGATGCCCGAAGAAATCAGCGCGGAAACTCGACAAGATATTTTCAGCAAAGTCGAAGAGGCGAAACGCAAATTAAGCAAGAAACAATCCGCCAAGCTTCGTATCGACGTGAACGGCTCGCGAACCGAAATTGTTATCAAGCGTTCTGACTTTGAGCAAATGACTTCCGACCTCGTGGCAAAGACGATGAATTTTGTTGACGCCACTTTGGAACAAGTTCCCGACGCCGCGATTGATACCGTTTTGCTCGTAGGTGGCTCAACTTACATGCCGATGATAATCAATGCGGTTGAGTCGAAATTTCCCGGCAAAGTTCAACAGCACGACCCCGACCAAGCGGTTGCAAAAGGCGCGGCGATTTACGCAAGCATGTTGGTTGAGGAAGTCGACAATCCTTCCGCGCAAGGCACTGAAACTTCCGGCGACGAAACTCCACATGCCGAACAGCTCACGAGTAAATTTACCGTCGAAGACCAAACGCCGCGTTCGTTCGGTCCCGGCGTCGTCGACATGAACGGCGGCAAGCAAACTTACGTTTTGGAAAATTTCATTAAGATTGGCGAGAAGATGCCCGCCGTGTTCACGAAGACTTATTACCCGCTTGAAGACAATCAGGAACTTGTTCGCCTGCGCGCCTTTGAAAACAGGTCAACCGACGATACGTTGATTCCCTGCGTCGACGAGGACGGCAATCCTCAAGCGACAGACCCCGCACACAACGTCAAACTTTTGGGTGAGCTTGTCGTCAATCTTCCTCCGAACACGAGCCGCGACACGCCGATTAAAGTCACGTTCAAAGTCGACGCTTCGGGCGTTCACGTCGAGGCGGTCAACACCAAGACCAATGAGGTTTTTGAAACTTTCCTGCGCACCGAATCCGAAATTGACGTTGAGCGCAGTGCCGTCCATCAGTTGCGCATTTCCTCCGATTGAAAAGGAGTTTTATCATGAAGAGAATAAAAAATTTTATGCGCAAACCGCTTCCCGAACCAAAACTTATCAAGGAGCCGATAACTTTTTCGCCACTGGAATGGGATTACTTTGTCGAGGAAGTCAAGCTGCGCGGCATTGATAAATTCGACTTGTGTATTAACAATGCAAAATATCTTGCCAAGCTTGACCGCTCCGCCGCTTCAGAATATTTGGTTGTAGCTACAATGGATGAACTCAATGCAATGGCTGACGGAACAACGATAGAAGAACTTGGAGGCATTGTCGATGAGTAAAATTTCGTTCGAGGACGAGGGTTGGCTCCACTATCTTTATTGGCAAATGCAAGACCTTGAATAAAATTAATCGACTTTTGCAAAGTATAGAGCGCGACGGGGCGTTAAACGGTTTGGGCAAGCCCGAAAAGCTTAAACATCAAGAGGCTTATTCTCGCCGTATTGACGACACCAATCGCCTCGTTTACAGAATTCACGGAGATGAAACCGTCGTATTGTCTTGCAGAGGGCACTACGACGACAAGTAAAATTTTTCCCCTTAAGGAGGATTGAGTTTGGCTAAACGGAATATTTTTGAAATGCTCGGCTTGGAATTCGACCCTCCCGACAACGTGAAAAAAATTCGAGCCGCTTATGAAAGTTGGAAGAAGCGACTGACTGCCGAGCAAAATACGACGATTGACCCTCAACGCGTTGCCGAGATTCGCGAAGAATTGCAACTGGCAGATTACATTGCGTTGACGATTGACAATCCGCGTTTCAGACAGCGGGAGGCGGAATCGCTCAAGCAACAGCGCGTGGAGGAATTGCGACTTTATATCGAGATACAGCGCGGCGAAACTCAAGGCACTTTGCAAGTCAATCAATCGCAAATTCGGCAGGTGCGTGACAAATTGCGATTAAGCCCGACGACAATCGAGGCGACTTACAAAGAGCAAGGCTTCGAAATAAAACCGGCAAAGACCGCGCAGAAAATTTTGGCGACGCTCAACAATTTTTTCATGTCCGATTCGATAATGGAGGAGCTGCGCAGAAATTTTGAGACCTTTCGACAAGTGCCCGATGAAAAAAATTTTCCTTGGTCGGCGAACGTTCACGACCTCTACGAATTGGCTTTCTATATCGAAAATCAGATTGAACCTTCGCCGGAATTTTATCGCCGCCGTTCGACGGAGGACTTGCGAGAAATTTTCCGTGAGGAGGCAAAAAAATATTCCGCGCCGATTTCTCAATGGCAAGCTATCAAAGCCCTGCTCAACATTGCTCAAAGCCAAGTCTTCAACACGAACGACAGCCGCTTCAAATACGACCACTCGTTGAAGATTGAGAGGCTTGCAGATTTTTTCGCGAAGATAAAAGCCGCGCCCGACCTCTTCAAACGCGACAACTATTTTGCCGACAACTGCATAAATCACATTCGGCGCACCTTCCCGAATTTTTTGGATTACGAATTGAGTGCCGCGCTTTACAACAAGGCGGCGGGCTTGCTGAAAAATCCTTACGAGGCGACCGACGACGACGGCGAAAATTTTTTTTGGGTGACGTGTGCAAACTGCGGAGCCTTTGAAAAATTTCGGACGCGTGAGGAAGGCGAGCGTGCCAAGTGTAAAATTTGCGGCGATAATTTTTTCGTCGAGTGTCCCAAATGCGGAAAGAAACTTCCTGCGATTGCCGACCGCTGCACCGCCTGCAACTTTTCAATCAGTGAGTTCAAACGATTTTCAAATTACATTGCCGAAGCAAATTCGATGCTTAACCTCGTCGAACAAGCCCGAAATGCCGATGAGGATGTTCATCTCGTCATGGCGGAGATTATAAAAATTCTTGCCAAAGCCAGACTGCTCAAGCCCGAATCAAACGACTTGAAAAAAATTGAGTGGCGCATTAATAAGATTGCCAACGAACTCAAGAAGCGCGAACTGTTTGCTTGGGCAGAAAAAAAATTGCCGAGCCTCTCTATCGCGCCCGACAAAGCCGTCAGTGATTGCATTGAAATTTTGCGCAAGATTAAAGACTACAAGCCCGCGCAGGACAGATTGAAACTTATTCCGCCGAAAGCCCCGCCCGTGATTGTCGCCGCGCTCAAAGAAAATTATTCGCCCGTCAACAACTCAAGTATCGGGAAAATTTCTGTCAAGGCGAAGTCCTCAAGCCTCGCCGAAACGAATACGAATTTGATTTGCAACGTCTCTTGGCAAGCCCCCGCCGACTTGGGTTTGACTTACACGCTGATAAAAAAGATTAACGGCGTGCCGCAAACTTATCGCGACGGAGAAATTTTGATTGAGAACACCGACAAGCTCGAATTCATTGACACCGACGTTAAGCCCGGCGTGCTTTACGGCTACGCAATTTTTTCGACACGGCTGGGAGCTGTTTCCTCGCCGAAGACAACGACCGCCGTCCACTACAGCGACCTCGACGAAAAAAAATTAATCGCCAAAACCGAAGACGGCTCGTGCAAATTTATTTGGCGATTGCCTTCGGAAAATTGTTTGGGCATAAGGATTTTGCGTTCGGACAGCGCGGGCAAGAGCGTCGTCGTTGCCGATTGTGTTCAATCGCCCTTCGTCGACAACACCGTCAAGAATCGCAAGCAATATCAATATCGTTTGCAATGCGTCTACCACGCCGCCGAAGACGCCCTCAACAACAGCGAAAAATTTTTTTCACGCCAAAGCCACGACGAAAATTTGAGCGGCGTCTGGAAGATTGACAGGACTTATAAATACAGCAGCGGCTTGACGGTGACCTTAACGCCCGAAAAACCTCCGAAGCCCGTTGATAATTTGATTTGCACCGTGAAAGGCGGACGAGTTTTTTTCAAGTGGAAGTCGACGGGCGACTTTGACATTTGGTTTAAAGAAGTCATCAAGGAACCCGCCAAGCTTGACAAAAAAATTTTCGCGACGGCTGACATTGACGAGCTTTTGGGTAGCGGCGTCGTTTACAAGAAAGCGGAGAGTATCAACGAGGCTTGTGACTTTCCTTTGAGCAACGATAATGTTAAAATTGCAGTCGTGAGCGCGACGCGTGAGGCGGCTCTTGTAAATGATATTGTGACTTGCGCGAACGTCGAGCCTTGCGAAATTGATTCCGTCAAAACGCAAATTGATGCGGGAGGCTTGCGGCTTGTCTTGAAGAGCATTCCCGAAAATCTTTATCTGATTCACTACAAGATAAACACGAGCGACGCCGACGAATTTTACGCGACGATAGAGACGGCTAAGGCGCGGCAGATGAATCGCATTTACGCGACGAAATACGCTCAAGACACTTTCATTTCGCAGACGCATTTGCCGCCGAAAGAAATTTATATCACAGTCATCGGCGAATACAAATTCAGTGACGGGACAGCCGCTTGGTGCGCGCCGAGCACTTTGACTTTGGACAACCGCCCGAAGGAAATTATTTCTTATCATTTGGAATGGGGAACGAGCGGGCTTTTCAAAAAAGAAATTCACGCCAAAGATTGCAAGTTGATAATCGAGAGCACCGCTTGCCCCGCGCCGAAGATGTCTTTGGTTTGTCGACGCGACGGGCGCATGAATATCGAGGCGGGAGATTCGGCGACGCGGACGCTGGGAAATATTCGCGCTTATCCGGAAGGCTACACGAGCGGGCGGCTTGAAATCGATTTACCGAACGAGACATGGAAAGATATATCGACGGGCACGGTCGTCAAGCTTATGACTTCCAAAGAGGATGAAAAACGTTTTGAGCTGAAGGCTTCGCGCCCCGACAGCTTAATCGTTCCGAAAAAGTGATTAGTGGTTAGTGGTTAGTGGTTATAATTCTAACAGCTAATCGCTAACAGCTAACAGCTAAAAATCGACCGAAGGGAGATTTTCCAATGTTCAGCAAAGCGGCGGTAATTTGTCCGCACTGCCTGAGGGAACTCAAATTGAGCAACATGAAATTTTTTTGCGTGCCCGACGAAGACAATCGCCACGAGGTAAAACTTTCCTTCGTCGACAAAATCAAAGGACGCCTGCCCGTTTGCAAAAGACGCTTCTGCAGAAATCACGGCATGACGATTCGCGAGGCAAGTTGCAAAAATTGCGGAGAACCTCTTCCGCCGCAATTCCTCTTCCACGACAAATATTTAAGCTTGTGTGCACTGGGCGTGGCGGGCGCGGGCAAATCAAGTTACATGACGACGCTCTTGCACGAGTTGAGATATTCGGGCTTGCCTTGGATTTTGCAGGCAATGGACGTTGAAACGACACGGCGCGCCCAACTCAACGAGCAATACATTTACGAGGAGCGGCATTGTTTGCGAGGGACGGAATCGGGCACTTCCCCCAAGCCGCAACTTTGGACGATTATGGACAATTCGGTCAAGGGCGATAAAGTTCCGACTTACGCGCTGACGATTTACGACGGAGCCGGCGAGGATTGCGAACACATTGACTACACGCCGCTTGATTCAAAAATCAGTTTGTATCTTTCGGGTTCAAAGATGTTGCTGATAATGTTCGACCCGCTTTTGTTGTCGAGTGTGCGTGCGGAATTGACTCACGAAACTTTGAACGCCTCAATGGCAACCGAACGACAGACCTCCGCGCCCGGCAACATGGTCGGCATGGTCAATTCGTTGGCAAATTACATTCGCCGCAACTGCAACATCCCGCCCGGCAAGAGGATTGACAGACGCGCCGCCGTCGTCATTACCAAGCTCGACGCCTTAACCGAAATGCTAAACGGCTTCAGCTCCGACGCGACAATCCTCAAGGAAAGTCCTCACATACATAATCGCGGCTTCGTCGAATCGGACAGCAAGATGGTTGATTTGGAAATTCGCGATTGGCTCACGCGGCAAGGAGAAACTGCTTTTCTCGGCGCGATTGATGCCAACTTCAAAGAGGTCAGAGTTTTCGGCGTGTCAAGTTTCGGAAGACCGCCCGACATAAGAAAACGCCTCGCCAGAATTCGTCCGCACAGAGTACTTGACCCGCTCATGTGGCTTTTGGCAGGCGAAGGCATTATTCCAATTAGGAATTAGGAATTGGGAATTGGTTTTCATTCCTCATTCCTCATTCCTAATTCCTAGGGTCTGTTGGTAAATTAAAAAGCAACGGTTGGCGAAAGCCCGGCCGTCACGGATGACGACCGCCGGCGTTAAAAACCCTAACCACTAAACACTAACAGCTAACAGCTAAACCGGGCGCCGCAAAAGAAAAGTAGATTAAAAAAATAAAAGTCATTGAAACGCTCAATCGCAACTCGATTGAATTTACCAACAACCCCTAATTGAAAAAGGGAGGTGATTCGCTTGAAAAAATTTTTTGTCGCATTATTCACAGTGATTTTGTTTTCGACGCTTGCTTCCGCCGAGGCAACTCCCGTCCGCATCGCTCGTCTGCCGATAATTTTTCAGAGCACCGTTCCCGACGAGGACACCTGCTCCGAACTTGAAACAAAAATCGCTCGCGCCGTTCACATTCCGCTCAACGGAACTTTGCAACTTGCCGAATATCTTCCAATGAAAAATTCCGCTCAAGTCTTCAACGACCTTTGGCAAGAAATGCATTCGCAAAATAAAAAGGCGAAGCTCCAAGACGCCATGCGCCCGCTCGCCCAAAAACTCGACGCCGATATTATCGTTTGTCCCGTCCTCAAGGATTACGGTCAAGTTGTCATGCCCACCGCTTGGAACGAAACGATTATGCACAGTTACGCTCGCGTTGAGCTGATTGTCTTCGACCGCCGCAACGATACCTTGACCTACAAGAAAGCCGCGCAGTCATATAACGACAGCTATCACCCGCACGGCACGGCAACGCAACTTGCAAAAATTTGTTTCGACAGGGTTATCGACGACTCAAAGCTCCGCCAACTGATTCACGACATCAGAAATTAATCCGCGTTTTCGTCAAGTGTCTCAAGCAAAAAGCTCACGGGGCGGAAACCGTCGTTGCAGGAAAGCATTGCCGACTTCGGATTTTTCATCCAGCCGCCGTAAAAATTTTCCGCGCCGTGTGAAAGAGCCATAACGAACGGCGACAACGTCTCCCAAGCACTCAAGCAAAAACCTTCGGGGCGTTCCCAACCGTTCGCGATAAAAACTTGTC
The DNA here is from genome assembly GCA_017535925.1 of Selenomonadaceae bacterium. Taxonomy (GTDB): domain Bacteria; phylum Bacillota; class Negativicutes; order Selenomonadales; family Selenomonadaceae; genus Quinella. Next base: position 13,856 of record JAFXTD010000038.1, read on the forward strand.
CTTCCTCCATGTCACAGGCATTTTCAATCGGATTCTCGTAGCGGGCAATCAAATCTTCGTAGTGCGCCTTCCGAATCACGCTGATTTTAATTTTCTTCACGTCAATCCCTCCATACCAAAAACAGCCGACCGTTTCAGTCGACTATTTTTTTTCTATTTTTTTTACCGTCAAGTTTTCTTTGGCGACACTCGTTTGAGCTGTCCCGCTTGAAGGTTCTATATGATTCGCCGTGCGCGGCTGACTTGCTTTCTACATTTTATACTTCGGAATTTTATCCCCGTTTCTTTAGCCAAATTTAAATCGCAAATTAGAATCACGTTAAAAGTTTCGTAAGAGCAACCTTTAAAATGCAAAAAAAAATCCCCTGCCTCTTAAAACAGGGGAAAAATTTTTTTACAGCATGGCTTGTCCGAAATAAATTACGCAACCGATAATCAGAATGAACGGCAGATAAACTTTGACGGCGAATTTCATAATCTGACCTTCGACGCCGAAAGCACCGACAGCCGCCGCGCCGATTGCGATTGATTGCGGGGAAATGATTTTGCCGACGCAAGAGCCCGCCGCATTTGCCGCAGCTATCCAAGATTGAGCTGTTTCACCGAGACCGATAGCAACAGCCGAGTCGACTTGCAACTTGCTCAAAAGGACGCAGCTTGACGTAGCCGAGCCGGTAATAAATGCACCGACCGAACCGATAACGGGAGCAATAAACGGATAAAATGTACCGGTTGCGGCGACGGTCGTTGTGGCAATCGCCATTGTCATGCCGCTGTAGCCCATGATGCGTGCAGTTGCAATGATTGTTATGATTGTTATAAAGGTTGGAATCAAGGTTTTAATTGTGCGCGACAGGACGTTAATCATGTCGTTGACAGTAGCATTGTTGACCAAGCCCGCGATTATTGCGGAGACGAAAAGGATTGTAGGAGTCGTTATCCATTGGAAAGAAGTCGGTGCGGCATCGGGTCCGGTGTAAATCATGACTTTGGTGACTACGGTTTTGAGCACGTCGGCAACGGCAGGTATAGAGCAGATAATCAGGAAAACAAAGATAAGCAAGAAGACCAGCCAAGCGCGAACCGCCTCGCCGAACGTGATAGAAAAGTTTTCGTCGTAGTCGTCAATCTCGTATTCGGGTTCTTTAATGGGAAATTTTTTTGCATAGAAGACCATTGAGCCCATTGCACCGACGGCACCGGCTATGCCCGCCAAAGAGGCTCCGAATATCGTGGCGGCTATAACGGACGGAATGAAAAATCCGAATCCGCCAATCAAGCACGCGGGAATCATAGATTTAAGAGCTTTAAATCCTCCGAAAGCCAACATCATAATGAACGGCATGAGCAATATCATCGGCCCGAGCTGAATTGTGGTGTAAACGGCAATTTGCAACGGGTCAAAGTTTGTGAGCTTGGCAAGGGTTGTCAGCGGCAGACCAACCGAGCCGAAAGAACTCATTGCTGCATTAGAGAGCAAACAAACGATAACGGCGGTTATGGGAGTAACGCCGACCGTAACCAACATGCTTGCACCGATTGCAACCGCCGTGCCGAAGCCCGACATACATTCGAGGAAGCTGCCGAAGCCCCACGCGATTATAAGTATCAACATGCGCTTATCAGTCGACACGGAGGAAAGCATATCCTTAATTTTTTCCATGCCGCCGGTGTGCACCGTCAAGTTATACGCAAATATCGCCGAAACAATAACGCCCAAGATAGGCCATATCGCCATAAGTGCACCTTCCAATGTTCCGGTTACCACGTCCATGAGTGCCATATCAAAACATTGCCACGCCACCAAAAATGAAATAATCAGCGCGACGGGGCACGCCTTCCACGCCGGCAATTTCAATACGCTCAGCGCGACGATCAGCCATAGAATTGGCGATAACCCTTGAATAAACAATCTCCTCAACCCTTTCCAAACTTTTAACCTAACCTATTTTTTGAATGACAATTTCTATTTGATATTCGCCGTCACTGTGAACGAGCGGGTTGTCTATCGTGTGTCCCTCGTCACAAGTTTTAATGTACTTAATGTCGTAATTTTCCAGAGAACATTTTATTTCTTCGACAATATCCAACGTATCGGGCGGCTCTGCTTTGCCGATTAAAAACATGTGCTTATGGTCGCCGTTCCAGCGCGAAGGCAGAGAATTTTTCTTTTCATAGAGGTCACGGTGCGGAATTGCCAAAAGAAAATATCCGCCCTTCTTGACGACGCGAAACCAATTTTTCAACGCAGTCCTCACGTCATACATGTGCTCCAAGCCATGAGACGAATAAACAAAATCAAAACTTTCGTCCTCCACGCCCGCCAAATATTGCGCGTCACCGTTTCTGAAATCCCAGCCCGAACAACCGGGGATAATCAAATCCGCTCCGTAGCAAATATCCAAGCCCTCGCCTTTACAATACTTTTCAAAGAAACCTTCACGCAATCGCCTGTTATGAGCCTTTGCCGTTTCGCCCGCGTATTGTTGATAAATTTCGGCGGGAGCTTTTTTGAAGGGAACTTGCGGTTCGGCTTTCGGGATAACAAAAATATCGTCAAGCGGGCAACGGCAAATATTTATATCGCCGTAGCACATGAAAATTTTTTTGTAATCGACACCCGCTTCCAAGAATTGTTGGCGCAAGTCAAAATCGGAGCCGACAATATAAATGCCGTCGAAGTCAACTTTATTGATTTGAACGGAGGAAACTTTTTCGAGATTGAGTTCGCTGTGAATTTGATTAACGTTGTGGTGAAATTTGTAAGAGGTCACGACAGAATTTTCAATCAGCTCGAAATAAGCCGTAAGCTCTGCACCCGCTTGAATTTTCGTATATCGAAGAAGGTCAAGCAACATTTTTCCCCAAGTAGAGCGTGCAATAACAAGATAACGCAATTTATATTTCTCCTTTGAGATTTTCCAAAATTTTTTTCATATCGTCAGGCAAAGGAGCCGTGAAATTTATCGGCTCTTTTGTTGTAGGATGAATCAAGTTCAATGTGTGCGAATGAAGTGCTTGCCCTGTTATGTCGAAGGGATTTTTCCGCGAAGTGTATTTCGTGTCGCCCAAGAGAGGATGTCCGATTGCCGCCATGTGCACGCGGATTTGATGTGTCCTGCCGGTTTGAAGTTTGCATTCGACGTAAGTAAAATTTTCAAAGCGCTCAAGGACTTTAAATTCCGTGACGGCGGGTTTGCCTTCGGGGACAATCGCCATTTTTTTTCTGTCGAATTTGTCGCGCCCGATTGCTCCCGTGATAATCCCGACGTTGTCGCTCAAGACGCCGTGAACAATCGCCCGATAAGTTCGCGTCGCCGTTTTATTTTTAATCTGTTCCGCCAAACTCAAATGAGCGATATCGGTCTTCGCGACAACCATGACACCTGAAGTGTCTTTGTCGAGGCGGTGAACAATGCCGGGGCGTTTGACGCCGTTAATCCCCGATAAATCTTTGCAGTGATAAAGCAGGGCATTGACAAGCGTGCCGTGCTTGACGGTCTCGGCAGGGTGGACGGTCATGCCGCGTGCCTTGTTGACGACGATTAAAGCCGCGTCCTCGTAGAGAATATCGAGCGGCAAATTTTCGGGCAGATAATCGACTTCGACGGCTTCAACCTCGCAGATAAAAATTTCTTCGCCGCCCGTGAGTTTGAAATTTGCTTTGACTTGCGCGGCGTCGACGGTTATCAAACCTTCCGCGATTAATTTTTGAAAATGTGAGCGCGACTTGTCGGAAAATTTTTCGTTAAGATAAACGTCAAGCCGCTTGCCTGCCGCCGCCTCTTCGACAAAAAAAATCATCGTTCAGCCTCTACCTTGCCCGCGTCGAGGCGAAAAAGTATCGAGTAAATCATGAAGCCCATGCCCAAGACAATCGCAATGTCCGCAACGTTGAAGACCGGCCAAATTCTGAAGTCAAAAAAATCTACAACGTAGCCCGTCTGAACTCTGTCGATTAAATTCGCAACCGCGCCGCTCAAAATTGACGTTGCACCGAGTTTGAGGCAGCCGTCGGATTTTTTGAGCAGAGGATAAAAATAAGCCGTCGCCGCGATTAACACCGCGCCCGTGATTAACAAAAACATTCGCTGATTGGATAAGATGCCGAAAGCCGCGCCCGGATTCAAAACGTAAGTCAAATGGAACACGTCTTGAATCAGCGGGATTGATTGCCCCGGCACCATCGAGCGCATGACGATATTTTTTGTGAATTGGTCGAGGGCGACGACGCCGAAAAATAATGCTTTGTCCCAATGAAGATATACTATTGCAAATACAAGTTCGACGGTCGCGAAAAATTTTTTCACTGTGAGCTCTCCTTATCGAGCACGGGCTTGTAAGTTTTTGTTTCGTCCGAGACGGCTTTTTCTTTGACGGGCTTTGTGGAAATGTCGACGATATTTGTCGCGGAAGTGTCTTCAACGTCTTTTGAAATTTTTTCGGGCTTCGGCGGCTCGGCAGGCTTTGAAGTTTCTTCGGGCGGCTTGGGCGTTTCGACGGCTTGAGGTTTTTCTTCGGGCGGCGCAGTCTTGACTTTTTCTTCGATGTTCGGAAGGTTGTTGATTACGTGATCCGTTATCGCCAATTCCGATTCAAGCATCGTGCGCATTTTCGAGAGGAACGAATTTTTTTCGCGAACAAGCCCGGCGTAATCCGTCAAAATCGCGTCGCGTTTCACAATGGCACTGTCGATATGTTGCTTTGCCTCGAAGTGCGCCTTGTCACGAATTTGTTGGCATTCAAGAGCCGCCTGCTCCTTAAGACCTTCGGCATTTTTTCTTGCGGCGGAAATGACCTCGTCTGCCGTGCGTTGAGCCACGATTAAAGTATCGTTCATGGTTTTTTCCAAGCTGCGATATTTTTCAAGCTCTGTTTCCGTCGAGTAGAGTTGATTTTTCAGGCGTTCGTTTTCTTTCAAAAGCCTTTCGAAATCATCTACAACCTTGTCCAAAAAATCGTCGACTTCGTTCTCGCTGTAGCCGCGAAAACTTTTTTTGAATTGGTGGTCGTGAATTTCCATTGGTGTAAGCAAAATATAATCACCTCCAAATTTTATTCGGGAAGTTGTGTTTTAAATTTGGAATCGTATTTGAAGTTGTGCCCGTCCCGCAACATTTCCGGATTTTTATTTTGTGCCTTGTCGCGTTCTTCAGCCAATTCTTCTGCCAAAAGCCAACCCGCCGCTTCCAACATTGCCACGCTGATTGAAGGCGCGACGAGCTGACCGACTACCGGCACGACTTTTGAAATTTCTTTGGCGATAATTCTGACGGGCTGTTTTTTCATCGTTGCAACGATTGCATTGATTGCCATGTTCTTTGCGACGGATTCGGTTATCGAGCCGCCGAAGACCGACGCCAACGCCATTGCCATTGTCGTCATTGTCACGGTATCGGTTGCGAGTCCGACCATAGGCACGGGCACCAAATTTCCTGCCGCCGCTGCCGCTGCGTGTCCGTGAATAATTTTTCTGCACTTGCTTTTTTCTTCGTCTGTTATCGGCAAGAATATCGCCTCCTTAACTGCAATTAGGAATGCGCAATGCGTAATGCGCAATTAAAAAAATCTTTTCAGCAAAACGCCGACACGACCTTTTTTGGTTTGCCCGCGCACTTCGGCAATTTCAACTCGTCCGCGCCCGCGCATACTCAACACATCGCCTTCCTTGACCGATTGCGAAGTATTCTTGACGGTCTGCCAGTTGAGTTTGATTTTTTCCGCCAAAATTTCCGTCGCCGCTTTGTTTCGTGACATGCCGAAGCCTGCCGCCGCTATCGAATCCGCTCGCAACGAGGCAACGGTCGCTCTGATTTCTTTTATGCGTTCTTCTTTGGCGGAAATATTTTCGGGCTCGTCAAGTGAAACTTTAACCGACGTTGAGCCGATTTGCGTCAAGTTCGCCGTGAAGTAGTCGCACATTTTTTTATCGACGAGAATTCTTGCACAATCCTTTGTCGCGATAATGTCGCCGATAAATTCGCGGTCGACACCCAAAGCCATGATTGAGCCGAGCACATCGCGATGACCGAGCCGGGCAAATTCGCCGTTCCATTCCGCTTTGATAACCGCAATTTCAAAATTGGGCGTGCCTTTGAAGTCCTCGTGACAAAAGGCGGCGCGTTGACGTTCGGCTCCGCGATAGCCGCCGTATAAATCGACGTTGAGGGAGCCGAGACTGTTGGCAATGACGCCTGCCATTTCCTGTTCGAAAGGTGAAAGAAAGCCCGTGAGTTTGCACTTGCGATTTTTAATTGTCTGCATTGCAAAATCGACGAGCTTAACGGCGGTCGCCTCGCCTTCGGTGCCTTTGTAGTATCGAATAATTTTTTCCTTTGCATCCTGCAACATTACGCCATCTCACATTCTACGAGTAAGCCATGAGAAATCTTTTTCCTGCTTGGGCTCTTCCTTGTTGAAGGTAACCATGACGGTTCGCGGCGTGCAAACGAAAACGTATTCGCTGACTTGCTGAACGTCGCCGTCGATTGCGTAAGTCGTGCCCAATGCGAAGTCGATAATCCGCCGCGCATGTTCGGGGTTTGTGTCTTCCAAGTTAATTATGACGGGCACATCCTCGCGCAAGCAATCGGCGATAACTTTTGCGTCGTCGTCGAAATTTTTCGGTCTGACCGTCGTGATTTTTGATTTTACCATAGGTTTGGCAGTATTGTTGTTTGTCATTAAATTATCCCTCGCCGTCATTGCCGAATTGAAGTCAACTATTTTGTGTCCCGACAGATTTTCGGGCGGCGGTTGAATTGGGGGTTCGTTTTGTTCGGGTTGTGCGTTCGGCAATTCATCTTTTTTACTCATTGTGGCTTCCTTCTCTCCTTCTTTTTCTGACAGTCCGAGAGACCGGGTTACTCTGTTTATAATTTCCATTCACTCAAACTCCTCTCACTGAATTTAGTGATTAGTGGTTAGCTGTTAGCTGTTAGAAACTGGTTCCTGGTTCCTGGGGGCTTTTGGTAAATTAAATCGGCGTCTTCGATTAAGCGTTTTAAAGACTTTTATTTTTTAAATCTACTTTTCTTTTGTTCGCCCAAAAGAAAAGTAGCAAAAGAAAAGGGCGTTGAACCGGCGGATGAACATCCTGTTCATATCGCCGGCGGCCGTCATCCATGACGGCCGGGCATTCGCCAACCGCTACTTTTGAATTTACCAACACGCTCTAGTTCCTACTTCCTAGTTCCTGGTTCCTACTTCCGAAAATGGCGGTGCCGATTCGAACGACGTTTGCGCCTTCCTCGACTGCGATTTTGTAATCGTGCGTCATGCCCATTGAGAGGAAGTCGAAATTTTCCCGCGAGGTTTTCAGCTCGTCGAAGAGAGAGCGCATTTGCCTGAACAGCGGGCGACATTCACGGGCGTCGGGAAAATTCGGCGCGATCATCATCAGCCCGCGCAGTCGTAAATTTTTTGCCTCGTCGACGAAATTTATCAGCGCATTTAAATCCTCAAGCATGACGCCCGACTTTTGAGGTTCCCGCGCCGCGTTCACTTGAATCAAAATATCTTGCACCTTGTCGATTGACTTTGCCGCCTTGTCGAGGGCAGCCGCCAAGTGTTCGCTGTCGACCGATTGAATCACGTCGAAGAGTTTGACCGCCGCCTTGACTTTGTTTGTCTGCAAGTGCCCGATTAAATGACGGATGACTTTTCTGTCAAGCGTTTGGAATTTTTCGGCAGCCTCTTGCACACGATTTTCTCCAATATCGGTTGCGCCCGCGTCGATAGCCTCGCGCATGAGTTCAACGCCGTGATTTTTTGTAACCGCGACCAAAATTATTTCCGAAGCGAAAGAGTCGAGCTCCGCTTTTATCGCCTGAAAATTTTTTGCCACGCTCAAATGTCGTTCACCTCCACATAAAAATTTTTTCACATGCATATATTAAACCAGTTGGCTTTTCGCGTCAATGAAATTAGCTTGAAGAAATTTTCCGCGCCAAAAATTTTATAAGTCTTTGACACGCAGAAAATTTTTTGCTATCGTTGCCGCGAGGAGGAGATACCTTTTGAAAAAAATTATCGCAATCGCCGGGCTCGGTTACGTCGGACTTTCTATGGCGACGCTCTTGGCACAAAACAATCGCGTGCTTGCCGTCGACGTGTCCGCAGAAAAAGTCGACATGGTAAACAAGCGTCAATCGCCCATTCAAGACGAGTACATTGAAAAATTTTTTGCCGAACGTAAGCTTGACCTCACTGCCACGCTCGACGCTCAAGCGGCTTATGCGGCGGCGGACTTCGTGATTATCGCCGTGCCCACAAATTACGATCCGAAGAAAAATTTTTTCGACACTTCAGCCGTCCGCGCAGTCATTGAAAAAGTTTTGGCAAGCGGCTCCGAAGCTTTCATGGTTATCAAAAGTACAATACCCGTCGGCTTCGTGAAGTCTGTCAGCGAAAAATATTCCACCGATAAAATTTTGTTCAGCCCGGAATTTTTGCGCGAATCCAAAGCTCTTTACGACAACCTCTATCCCTCGCGAATCATCGTCGGCACAAATCTTGACGACGCCGCGCAGCTTGCCCAAGCAAAAGAATTCGCCGAGCTTCTTCAAGAGGGTGCGGTCAAAAAAAATATTCCAACGCTGATTATGGGTTCGACGGAGGCGGAGGCGGTCAAGCTTTTTGCAAACACTTATCTTGCCTTGCGCGTTGCTTACTTCAACGAGCTGGACACCTACGCAGAAGTCAAAGGGCTCAACACGCAAGATATTATTCGAGGCGTTTGTTGCGACCCGCGTATCGGCGACCAATACAACAATCCTTCGTTCGGCTACGGAGGCTACTGCTTGCCCAAAGACACAAAGCAACTCTTGGCGAATTATCAAGACGTGCCGGAAAATTTGATTGAGGCAATCGTCAACAGCAACCGCACCCGAAAAGATTTTATCGCCGAAAGAGTTTTGGAAATTTCAAATGCTTACACGGCAAACGAAAATTTTTCTTCCGACCGCGAGGGCGAAGTCATAATCGGCGTGTGGCGTTTGGCAATGAAGACCGGCAGCGACAACTTCCGCCAATCGTCGATTCAAGGCATCATGAAACGAATCAAGGCTAAGGGCGCAACCGTAATTGTTTATGAACCTTCGTTGCCCGACGGCTCAACTTTTTTCGGCAGCCGCGTCGTAAATGATGTTGCCGATTTCAAACGCTTGAGCCGATGCATTATCGCCAATCGCTACGACAGCGCACTTGACGACGTTAAAGAAAAAGTTTACACGCGTGACCTTTTCAAACGCGATTAAAAAATTATCCCTCGCCAAAAATTTGCGGCAAGGGATTTTTTCAATTAGGAATTAGGAATTAGGAATTGGGAATTAAATTCTCAATTCATTCCCCATTCCCCATTCCCAATTCCAAATTGATAGAAAAATTTGCGGCAAGGATTTTTTTTTGCTATCATGAAGAAAATTCTTGGCAAGGAGTGATAAGCTTGTTCGGATTCGGATTCTTAAAAAGATTTTTGGGCGACAACAACGACAAGGAAATAAAACGCTTGCAAAAGACGGTGGATAAAATTAATGCGCTGGAGTCGGAATTTCAAAATTACACCGACGATAAACTTGCCTCGTCGACGGAAAAATTTCGCGAACGACTTCAAGCGGGCGAAACTTTGGAAAATATTTTGCCCGAAGCCTTTGCCGTCTGCAGAGAAGCCTCGCGCAGAGTTTTGGGCATGAGGCATTTCGACGTTCAACTTATGGGCGGCATGTGTCTTCACGAAGGAAAAATCGCCGAAATGAAAACCGGCGAAGGTAAAACTCTCGTGGCGACGTTGCCCGTTTATCTCAACGCGCTCGAAGGCAAAGGCGTCCACATGGTCACCGTCAACGATTACCTCGCCCGCCGCGATTCGGAATGGATGGGACAACTTTACAACTTTCTCGGCTTGAGCGTCGGCTTGATTCTGCACGACATGGACTTCCCCGAACGCAAACATTCCTACAACTGCGACGTGACGTTTGGCACGAACAACGAATTCGGCTTCGACTATCTGCGCGACAACATGGTCGTTCACGAGGAGCAAATGGTTCAGCGTCCGTTGCATTATGCGATTGTCGACGAGGTTGACTCGATTTTGATTGACGAGGCACGCACGCCGCTGATTATTTCCGGTCCCGGTCAAAAGTCTACGGAAATGTATTCGGTCATGGCGCGAGCCGTTGCGAACTTGAAAGAAGGCGACGATTACAAAGTCGACGAGAAACAAAAGACGGTTGCTCCAAATGATGAGGTTGTCCCGAAGATTGAAAAGTTCTTGGGGATTCAAAATCTCTACGCGCCCGAAAATATCGAGTTGAGTCACTGCTTCACGATGGCTCTGCGTGCAAAGGCTTTAATGAAACGCGACCGCGATTACGTCGTGCGCGACAACGAAATTATAATCGTCGACGAATTCACGGGACGACTTATGACGGGGCGCAGATATTCCGACGGACTTCATCAAGCTATCGAAGCTAAAGAAGGCGTGAGGATTCAGCGCGAGTCACAAACTTTGGCGACGATAACTTTCCAAAATTATTTCCGCATGTATGACAAGCTTGCGGGCATGACAGGCACAGCCAAGACCGAAGAGGATGAGTTCCTCAAAATTTACAAGCTGCCCGTCGTCGTCATTCCGACCAACAAACCCGTTTGCCGCATCGACCACCCCGACGTTGTCTACAAGAACAAACGCGCCAAATATCGCGCCGTCACAAATTTGGTTGAGCAAGTTCACGACAAAGGGCAACCCGTCCTTATCGGCACGACCTCGATTGAGCAATCGGAAGAATTGAGCGGCTACCTCAAAAAGCGCGGCATTCCTCACAGCGTCCTCAATGCGAAATTTCATGAGAAGGAAGCGCAGATTGTTGCCGACGCAGGTCAAAGAGGAGTTGTGACAATCGCGACGAACATGGCGGGGCGCGGCACCGATATTAAACTTGGCGAAGGCGTTCCCGAACTGGGCGGGCTTTTCATAGTCGGCACGGAGCGTCACGAATCACGGCGAATCGATAATCAGCTGCGCGGGCGTTCCGGTCGTCAAGGTGACCCCGGCGAATCAAGATTTTACATTTCGTTGGAAGATGATTTAATGCGGCTGTTCGCTTCGGAGAATATAGCCAAAGTCATGGACAAATTGGGCATGGAAGAGGACGAGCCGATTGAACACACGCTGATAACTCGTTCGATTGAACACGCGCAGAAAAAAGTTGAGGCGAGGAACTTTGACATTCGCAAGCACGTTTTGGAATATGATGACGTAATGAATCAGCAGCGCGAAATTTTGTACGGCGAGCGGAAAAAAATTTTGCGAGGAGAAAATTTGCGCGACAACATACGCGGCATGGTCAATCACATAATCAAGCAGGAAATGAATCAATACGCGAACGAAAAACTTTATCCCGAAGAGTGGCAACTTGACGAGCTGATAAAAGATGCCGAAAAAATTTTCGCACCCGTCGGAGCTTTGAAAGTTTCGGAACTGGAAAAGATGAGCCGCGACGAACTCAAAGAGACTTTGGAAAAATTGGCGGAAGACACTTACAAACAGCGCGAGGCAATGTTTACGGCGGAAGTCATGCGCGAGCTGGAAAAAGTCGTCATGCTTCGAATCGTCGACAACAAATGGATGGAACACCTCGACCACATGGACATGTTGCGCGAAGGAATCAACTTGAGAGCCTACGGGCAACGTGCACCGCTTGTCGAATACAAAATCGAGGCTTTGGCTATGTTCGAGGAAATGGAAGGCGCAATTCAAGACCAAATCGCAGCGACGATGTATCACGTTGCGGTTGTCCAAAATGCTCCGCCGCCCGAAGAAGACGAGGAAGAAATTTCCGACGCGCCGCCCGAACCTTCGGCAAAAGATGTTCGCGAGGCAGAATCAATCGTTAAACGCGAGCAGGCAAAAGTCGAGGACAGACTTCAAACCGCACGAGCCTCTCACGGCGAAGAAACTTCACCTGCCGAAAGTCAAAAGCGAGCCAAGACTGCCGACGGCAAAAAAATAGGGCGCAATGACCCTTGCCCCTGCGGTTCCGGAAAAAAATATAAAAACTGTTGCGGCAGAAATAAATAGGAGGCTTTTATCATGCCGGAAAATCAAATTGTAAATACCCCCCCCCCGGTTTACCCGTTCCCGTTAACGATAACTAAAATTCCAGGTATAACTACGCCATTTGCTTATCGTCCGTGCGACACCTGGGTAATTGACCAAATTTTTAAAAATGACGACTACAGACTGCCGACGATTAAAAATTTCCAACCAAAATTGATTCTGGACTGCGGAGGCAATATCGGCTGTGCGGCAGTCTACTTCGCGAACAAATTCCCCGCCGCGCAGATTTATTCCGTCGAGCCCGAAAAAAATAATTTTTTGCTCTTGCGTTTGAATACGGCTCTGTACGGAAATATTCATCCGCTCAAATCCGCGCTGTGGGACAAAGAAACCTTTATCAACGTGGAGACGGAAGGACATGGCGTTGGCGACTTCATGACGTTTGAAACGACGGCTGACGACCCCGAAGCTTTCAGGACGACGACCGTTGGCAAGCTCCTCGCCGAATCGGGCTTTGACGAAATCGATTTGCTCAAGATTGACATTGAAGGCGCGGAAAAAGAAGTCTTCGGCGCGCCCGACGTTGACAAGTGGCTTTCGAAAGTCAAAGTGCTGACGATTGAATTGCACGACCGCATGAAATTCGGTTGCTCTTACGAATTCTTCAAGTCAATCTCAAAATATAAATGGTTCTTTGCACAGCGCGGCGAGAATTTGATTTTTATCCGCGAAAGTTTGATGGTGTGACGGTCAAAGCTTGATACCCAAATCCCACGAGGCGGGCCAATATCTTTCTGCAATGTCGAGGATCGGCGGAACAAGTTCCTCGACGTTTTTTATTTTGTTAAGTCTCCATTCGTCGCCGCGCCTGTCGAATTCCAAAACGAAATTCAACACGTCAATCATTCTGCCGTAGCTTGAGGCATCGCCGACCATTTTAACCGCAAGCGTCGCCTTGTCGCCCGAAATTTTTTCTTCGCCGAAGTCAGCGTGAACTGCCTTAAGCAACCTGTCCAATTCGGCGGCAAGAAATTTAATCGGTGTCGCGGAAAAATTTTTTGCGTCCTTGAAAGTTCCGTCGAAGTAGGCGGCAATGACTTTGTTAATCAAGCCGAGATGCACGCCGCGAAATTTTTCATTGTAAAGCCTCAAAATCCTCGATCCGAACTTGAAAAACAAATCTTTCGGATAAAGCTCATGAAACTTCGCGCAGTTCTTGGCGAGGACATCGGTTGCCTCGTCGTAGCCGATATTTTCCAAAGCCTTCAAGTCGACACGGGCAAAAAATTCTTCACTGTCACGATTGTTTATCGCCGCCAAAATATTTTTCAATTCGTCTTGCGGTGAATCCAAATCAATCATCTCCTTATTCAAAAGCAGCGGTGAGAGAAAACCCGGCCGCACACGGACGTGCGGCCGCCGCGACTTAAAACCCGGAAGGTTTTATAGCGGTCAACGCCCTTTTCTTTTGCTACTTTTCTTTTGGGCGAACAAAAGAAAAGTAGATTTTAAATATAAAACTTAATTGAACGCTCAATCGAAGTGACAATCTCCGACAACGTCAGCGGTTCTGCGTGCCCACTCTTTGGCAAAGACGGGGGCTCCCGATTGACAACGTGCGGGCGTCATTTTAAAATTATTTCAGACAAGGGGGCGGTGTTTATGGACGACAAAGACAATTCGAAAACTCCCGCGCAAAACGACTACCGCGAGGGCGACGCACGGTTTGATGTAAGTTCGCTCGACGAAGTCAAGGACGAAAACGGCAACGGAATTTTTTACATGACGACGCGTTTCAAATGGATACTTGTGCTGTCAATTTTGATTCTGCTTGCAACCGGCGTGCTGATTTACTCGGCGTATCATGACGCGCTTCAAGTCGAGGTTTGGCAACTGGCAATCTGGTGCGTGTGTGCGTTGCTGTCATTTTATTCCGTCGCGAAAAAATCTTTGGTGTCGGTGATTCTGAACTACATTTTATTTCTCGGCGTATCGCTGATACCCGTCTGGCAATCGGCTCACGAAAATTTCAAAGCGGTCTTCAAACTTTTCTTCGGCTGAAAAAAAAAATTTCCCTCCCGCAAGTTGGGAGGGCTTTTTTATTTTTGATAAAATTCTTCCGCCTCCGTGACCAGTCGACGGATAATTTCTTTGACGGGCAAAATTTCTTTGATTCGCGGCATGTATTCGCCGGTGAAGACCAAGCCCGTTTCCAAGTCGCCTTGTTGCGCTCGCGTTAAGGCTCGGACGATACAGAAATTGTGTTTGCAAGCTTTGAGGCACGAATCGCAAGTTTTTGGAGGAACGCGTCCTTCCATCACGCGCTTGGAAAAAGGAGTTCTGACTGCTCGACCCGGTAAACCGACGGGGCTGTTAATCACGACGACATCTTCGGGTTGAGACTTGAGGTAATATTCTTTCAAGCTCGGTGCGCCGTTTGATTCGAGACTCGCCGCGAAACGTGAGCCCAATTGAACGCCGTTTGCACCCATTTTCAAAACGTCGGCAATGTCTTTGCCGGTGAGGACGCCGCCCGCCGCAATGACGGGAATGTTTACTGCGGCGCGAATCGGTTCAATCAGTTCGCGGACAGAAATATCCGTGCCGAGATGCCCGCCTGCCTCTTTGCCTTCGACGACGACCGCCGCCGCTCCGAGTTTCTGTGAAATTTTCGCCAGCTTGACCGAGGAAACTATCGGGACTATCGGCGTACCGGATTCTTTTCCAAGCCCGAAAATATCGCGTGAAAAACCCGCGCCCGCAACGATTAAATCGATACCCGCCGCAATTGCCGTGCGAACAATACCAAAAAAATCGCTTGCCGCGACCATGATGTTTATCCCGATTATTCCGTCGGTCAGGGAGCGTGCCAATTTTATTTCGTAGCGCAATTCTTCGTGAGCCATGCCCGACGCCGCGATTAACCCGATTCCGCCTTCTTGAGCGACCGCCGCCGCAAGCCTTGCAGTCGAAAGGCGAATTGCCATGCCGCCCTGCACAATCGGGATTTTTGCTGTCTTATTTCCTATTTTAAGTTCCGGTAGTTTCACGGACATTCCTCTCCAAAAAAAGTGATTAGTGATTGGTGATTAGTGATTAGAATTCTAACCACTAACCACTAATCACTAGCCACTGAATCAAGCGTTGGTTTCTCCGTCTATGTATTTAACGACATCTTCCACAGTCTTGATTTTCTCGGCTTGCTCGTCGGGGATTTCGATATTGAATTCCTCTTCGAAAGCCATAATCAATTCGACTATGTCCAAAGAATCTGCGCCGAGGTCATCGACGAAAGTTGAGCTCATCTGAATTTCGTCCTCTTCGACTCCAAGCTGCTCTTTGACGATTTTTTTAACACGATCAAACGTTGACACTTACAGTCACCTCCCTTCTGACAATTAGGAATTAGGAATGAGGAATTAGGAATGATTAAGCAGAAATTTCTAACTCCCGACTGCTGACTCCCAACTGCATTTCAGCTGCGTTCACACAGACATGCCGCCGTCGACCGACAGCACTTGACCGGTGATATACGCCGCTTGATCCGATACCAAGAACGCCACTGCATTGGCAACGTCTTCGGGAGTTCCTATCCTCCCCGCAGGTATCTCTTGCAACATTACTTCCTTGACTTTTTCGCTTAGCGCGGCAGTCATATCGGTGTCGATAAAGCCCGGCGCAACCGCATTGACCGTCACGCCTCGCGAGGCAAGTTCTTTCGCCGCAGACTTCGTGAAGCCGATTATGCCCGCCTTCGCCGCCGCGTAGTTGGTTTGGCTTATGTTGGCTTTGAGCCCGACGACGCTCGACATGTTGACGATTCGCCCGCCGCGTTGCTTCATCATGAGTTTGGTTACGGCCTTCGTGCAGTTGAAGACGCCTTTCAAATTCGTGGCGATAACTTTGTCGAAGTCGTCCTCACTCATCTTGAGCAGAAGATTGTCGCGGGTTATGCCGGCATTGTTTATCAAAATGTCCAAGCGTCCCCAATCGTCGACAACTTTTTTTATCAGCTCCGTCACGACCGCGAAATTTGAAACGTCACCTTGAACCAACACTGCCTCGCCGCCAAGTGATTCAATCTCGGCTTTGAGTTCTTCAGCTTTTGCGACGTTGCTTGAGAAATTCAACGCGACTTTTGCGCCGTCTTTGGCAAGCCGCAAAGCAATCGCTCGACCGATGCCGCGTGAGGCTCCCGTCACGAATGCGACCTTGCCCGATAAATTTAAACTCATTACAACCTTTCGCCTCCCGTTTGCAGAATATAACACAAAGATTTCAGCTTGTCTACATTTGGCGCGTCAACAAAAAAATTTTACGCGCCGGCAGCCAGCTCCTGATACTTCGCAACATCGGCTTGAGAACGCGTCGCGTCGCCCATTGCTTGCCAAAAAATTCCTCTGCAATAATAAGCGAACGCCAAATTCGGATTAATCTCAATCGCTCTGTTCAAGTCGTCGAGAATTTTTTGTGCCTCGATGCCGCCGAGTTCAAGATAAGCTCCGCCGCGAAGTGCATAAGCCTCCGCAAAATTTTTTTCAAGTTCAAGGGCTTTGTTCGCGTCGGCAACCGCCGCATTAAAATTTTGCATGACAAGATACATTAACCCGCGATTGACATAGTGCGCCGCGCCGGTCGGGTCAAGACTTACGGCTTTATCGTAATCGGCGAAAGCCAGATTGTAATTTTTAATATCTTGATAAACCGCGCCGCGATCGTTGTAAGCGTCGGCATAATTCGGATTCAGTTCAATCGCCTTGCTTAAGTCGGAAATTGCCGCGTTGAAATTTTTCAGCTCTCTGTAAATCGCGCCGCGCAGAGCATAAGCCTTTGCATTGTTGGCGTTGATTTCGATTGCCTCGTTGCAAAGTTTTATGACGCCTTGATAATTTCCGTTGTAATAAAGTTTTCGGCAGTCTTCAAGCTTTTGATTCGAGAGGAAAACTTTATCTTCGGCAGCGACTTCTTGAGAAATTTTTTCGCGTTCGCGTTGACTGCTTAGTTTGCCTTCAGCCGTGAGCCGTTTAATTTGGTCTTTTAGTTTTGCAATTTGTTCGTCCTGCGCGGCAACGGCGGCTTGCAACTCTTTGTTCTGCGCGACGATTGCGGATTTTTCTTGCGTGCTCTTGTCAAGGTATTTGTTCACGTCGTCGGTGTCGATATTCGCCTTGACCGTCGCCCGAATCAAAAAGCCGTTTGCATTTTCGAGAGGCGTCACGTCATATTTAACGTCAACGACACTCATAATCCCGCAGGCAATCGCAACGACCTCATCTTTAACCAACATGAGATCTTTCGTCTCGGTGTAGCTGCTGATATAAACGCCCGCCTGTTCCTGCGCGGCGCGTTCGGCTTTTTGCTTGGCGCGTTGCTTGGCAATGTCAATCGTCTCGAATTCGCTCATGATGTATTCGTCAATGCCTTCGTAGGTTTTTATTTCCGCGTGACCGGTCGGCATAACAAAAAGACTGCCGGCGATTAATGTTGCCGCCAAAAATTTTTTCATGACTCACACCTCCAAAGTTTTTATCATAATAGCAAAAAAAATTTCCCGCCGCAATTTTCGACAAGAAATTTTTCCGTCAGGCTCCGAATAATATCAACCGAAATTGTCCTCACGATTCATGAAAAATTTTTCTCCCTTATCCCGTCCAATAAAATTTTTACCTTGAGCCGAATGTTTTCTTGAAAAGAAATTTCCAACTTGCTGAACGCCGTCGTTTGATAAATCGAATGAATCATTTCCGTTATAATATTCGGCGGCACATCCGAACGAAATTCACCGCACGCCTGCCCGCGCAAAATTATTTCCTCGAACAGCTCACGAAAGCCCGGCGATAAAGATTGCGGAATTTGTTCGGGCTTGTCAGAGTGTTCGCTCGCGCTGATAAAAAGCGGCAAGATAAATCTGTTCTCGTCGATTAACTTTGCACTGCAAACGCAACACAACTCCAAAAGTTCTGTCGCCGACCGCTTGACCTCGCCCGCTGCCAAAATTTTTTTGGAAACTTGTTCGCGCAAATTTTTCGCCAAAGTCATCAAGACTTCTTCTTTTGAGCTGAAGTAATTGTAAAAAGTTCCGACGCCCAAGCCTGCCGCTTGCATGATTCCCGCGATTGACGTGTTGGAAAAGCCGTGAAGTTCGAATTGTTGAGCGGCGGCATTCAGAATTGTTTGCCGCGCTTGAAATTTTTTCTGCTTCCTTAAGTTGATTCTTTCTGCCATTGCCGCGCCCTCCGAAAATTTTTTATCATTATAACATAAATGTGCTACAATAAACAGCAATCAGTTATCGGGAGGCGATTGAATGTTTGACGTTGTGATAATCGGCGCGGGGCTCGCGGGCTCGGTTTTGGCGGAACGTTTTGCCTCAAGCGGGAAAAAAATTTTATTGATTGAACGTCGTCGACACGTCGCGGGAAATTGTTATGACGAGGTCGACGCGAACGGCATTTTGATTCACAAATACGGACCGCACCTCTTCCACACCGACGACGCGCAAGTTTGGAATTATCTTTCGCGGTTCACCGAGTGGCAACTTTATTTCCACAAAGTCAAGGCGGTTATCGACGGCAAGCCCGTGCCCATTCCGTTTAATTTGAACACGTTGCGCGAAGTTTTTCCTCCGAGCTTGGCAGAAAAATTGGAAGCGGCTCTGCTGAAAAATTTTGAGTACGGCAAGCGCATTCCGATTCTTGAATTAAAAAAATCCTCCGACGCCGATTTGCAATTCTTGGCTGACTTCATCTACGAAAAAATTTTCTTGCACTACACCGAAAAGCAATGGGGTTTATCGCCCGATAAAATTTCCGGCGCGGTCACGGCTCGCGTTCCGATTTTCGTCGGGCGTGACGACAGATATTTCGGCGACCGTTTTCAAGCCATGCCCAAGCGCGGCTACACGAAG
Source organism: Selenomonadaceae bacterium (assembly GCA_017535925.1). Taxonomy (GTDB): domain Bacteria; phylum Bacillota; class Negativicutes; order Selenomonadales; family Selenomonadaceae; genus Quinella. Next base: position 32,821 of record JAFXTD010000038.1, read on the forward strand.
CTTGTCGAAAATATGCTTGCCAAAAAAAATATCAAGCTCCTGCTCAACACCGACTTTCACGAAGTCATGAACTTGCACGACGAGGAAATTTTTTTGTTCGGGCAGAAATTTGGCGGGCGAATAATTTACACGGGGCAGCTTGAGGAATTGTTCGATAAAAAATTCGGCGTGTTGCCTTATCGCAGTATCGATATGAAATTCGAAAACGTCGACGCAGAAATTTTTCAAACGGCTCCCGTCGTCAACTACCCGAACAATTACGACTTCACGCGAATCACCGAGTTTAAATTGATTCATCCCGCGAAGTCAAAGCGCACGACGATTTTAAAAGAGTTCCCTCAAAAATATATCGCGGGCAAAAACGAACCTTACTATCCGATTTTCACTGACGAGGCGCGAACGACTTACGAAAAATATCTCGCCGAACTGTCGAAGTTCAAAAACCTCACGGCGGTCGGCAGGCTTGCGGAATATCGCTACTATGACATTGACGACGTTGTTAAGCGGGCTCTGGAAGTCTTCGAGGAAATTATCGCTTGAAAAAATTTTCGCCGTGTGATATGATTCGCGCAGTCAAAATGACAACTTTAAAGGCAGGTCGATGTTGTGGGACGTCGACACCTCTCTTAGTTAAATACTTGTTGAAGAAGGTCGCTTCCGCAGATGCGGCTTTTTTCGTGCCTAAATTACTTCAGGAACGTGAGCAATGCCAAGACCGTCTGAATCAGGCTGAGCACGAGCATCAACCAATCCTTTTTGTCCATGACATCACCCCCTCTCATGCGAGAGGAAAGCCGACACATCGAACCTGCCGCGTGCAATATATCATACGTTCATAAAACTTTCAAGCGGAATCAATTTGACAAAGCGGCGCGAGTGTGATAGATTTTCTGCAGTCAAAATGACAAATTTAAAGGCAGGTCGTTGGTAGTAGAGCACCGACTTCCTCCCCATTAATACAGATTACGTTGGGTTAAGAAGCCGTCTCGCGAACGGCTTTTTGACTACTTGCGCTTGTTGAAGTAGTCGATGAGCGCGAGGACGAAATTTCCTGCCGTGAAGAAGAGCTGCAACCAGTCGAAGATATCCATGCGCCTCACCTCCTCTCTTCGAGGAGAAAGCCGGTCAACAGACCTGCCGCGTGCAATATATCATACGTTCATAAAACTTTCAATCGGAAGTAGTTTGACAAAGCGGCGCGAGTGTGATAGATTTTTGGCGTTGACTAAAGGCAACAGCTGTGACGAGGACAGCAGTTCAAGCATATTATCACTGAAACGAAAACCCCCGCACAGAATTGTGGAGCTGTGCAGGGGTTTCGTTTTGCCATAACCGGCTGTGGAGACCGATTAGCGGGCAGTCAAGAGTGGAAGTTCTGCCGCTTAACGTTTTCTATTGCGGATGTAGTCGAGGAAGAGACCGCCGAGAACTGTACCGACGAAGCAACCGACCACATTCACGCTAAGCTGAACGAGGACATCAAGCATATTTGTCACCTCCCTCCTCAAGCGTAAAGTTACCGCCTGTGAGGTACGGCATTGCAAAAAGATATACCATATGTCCGAAAAGTTTTCAAGCTGAATCAATTTGACAAATGGGCGCGAGTGTGATAGATTTTTCGCAGTCAAATTGACAAATTTAAAGGCAGGTCGATGGTAGCACGTCGACCCCCTTCCTCGTTAATAGGTTGAATCTGTTAAAACGATTTGGGAGCCGTCGTGGAGGACGGCTCTTCCTTATTTATTCTTGCCGAAGAACGTCAGCAACGCGATGATGAACGTCCCGACGTTGGAGAGATGGTCAATCCAATCGAAGAAATCCATTCGCGTCACCTCCTTCCTTCGAGGAAGAAAGCCGACTCACCGAACCTGCCGCGGGCAATATATCATACGCTCATAAAATTTTCAAGGCGGAAAAAATTCCTCCTGTGCTATAATCTGCGCGGGAGGGATTTTTTTATGAACAGCGACGCCGCAAAAATTTTCGCGAACGATTGGTACGAAACGGGCGACGAGAAAAGCGACACTCAAAAATTTTGGTGGACTTTGCTCCGAGATGTCTTTGACGTTGAAAAACCCGAAAAGATTATTGACTTTGAAATTTCCATCGCCGGCGGTTTTATCGACGCTTACATTTCGAAGACCAAAGTTTTAATCGAGCAAAAAAGTTTCGGCGTCGACCTCACGAAAAAAATTCTGCAGTCCGACGGAAAATTTCTCACGCCCTTTGAACAGGCAAAACGCTACGCCGACGCTCTGCCCGAAGATAAAAAGCCGCGACGAATTGTCACGTGCAATTTCTCCGAGTTCAGAATTTATAATCTGACAAAAAATCTTTTCGACATTGAGCCGACCGTCCTCAAGCTCCGTGACTTGCGTTATCAATTTCCGCGCTTGAAATTTTTAATCGACCCGAATGCCGACGAATCGCCGCCCGAAGAAAAAATTTCCAAAGAGGCTCTCGACGTTATCGATAAAATTTACAAGGCGTTCGAAAGAAATTATCAGCAAAACAACGTCACCGACTACGAAGACGACCTCAACAAAATTTGTACGCGGCTCGTCTTTTGCCTCTATGCCGGCGACGCGCAACTTTTCGACGCCAATCAATTTTTCAATTACCTGCAGAGTTTCAATGACGCCGAACGCAACAAAGCTTTGCAAAATCTTTTCAACGTCCTCAACACGCCCGAAGACAAACGCGACGGCTTGAGCGACGACTTGAAAAATTTTCCTTACGTCAACGGCGGGCTCTTTGACGAAAAAATTCCTTTGCCCAAATTTAATGACAGAGTCGGTAATCCCACTGCCGCTATCGGAACCTTCAACGCCAGAAAAAAATTTTCTTGGCACGAGATAAGTCCGCCCGTCTTCGGCGCAATGTTCGAATCGACTTTCAGCAAGGAAAATCGCGATAAACGTCAACGCGCAAGCGGCATGTTTTATACAAGCGTCGATAATATTCACAAAGTCATTGACCCGCTCTTCCTCGACGACCTCCGCGATGAATTTGAATTCGCCAAACGCAAACAAATTAAAAATCGTGCCGCCGCTCTAATCGACTTGCAAAACAAAATCGCCTCGCTCAAGTTCCTCGACCCGGCGTGTGGTTCCGGAAATTTTTTGACCGAAACTTATTTGAGCCTCCGCCGCCTCGAAAATGAAATCCTTGAAGAACTTCGACCGCTCGTCAAGCTTCCCGATAATCCCATCAAAGTTTCTATCAATCATTTCTTCGGCATTGAAATTAATTCTTTCGCCGCTGCCGTCGCGCAGACCGCTCTTTGGATTGCCGAAAACCAAATGCTCCAAGAGACCGAAGGCGCACTCGGAAAAAACATTCAAGCTCTGCCGCTCAAGAATTACGCTACAATCGTCAAGGCAAATGCTCTTCGCCTCGACTGGAAAAAAATTTGTCCGCATATCGATTTCATTATCGGCAACCCGCCCTTCGTCGGTGCAAGGCTCAAATCTTCCGAACAAAGCCGCGATATCGGCAACGTCTTCAACGGCTGGCAAAATATCGGCAACCTCGATTACGTCACTTGCTGGCACAAATTGGCTACCGATTTCATGAAAGGCAATTCGACTCGCGCCGCCTTCGTCTCGACCAATTCCGTTTGTCAAGGTGACTCTATCGGCTCGCTTTGGAAAAATCTTTTCAACGCCGGCGTTCATATCGACTTCGCTTACAGAACTTTCAAATGGCTAAGCGATTCGGAAAATATGGCTCACGTTCATTGTATCGTTGTCGGCTTCAGCTGCGCGCAAAATCTCAAGCCAAAAAAAATTTTCGACGGAGGCAAAGTCACGCTCGCCAAAAACATCAACGCTTACCTCGTCGACGGCGAAGATATTTTCGTCGAAAGCAGACCCAATCCGATTCAAGACGGCGTGCCCGAAATCGGTATCGGCAACAAACCAATCGACGGCGGCAATTATCTTTTCACGCCCGAAGAAATGGATTACTTCATAAGACGCGAGCCCGCCTCCGAAAAATTTTTCAAGCCTTGGTTCGGCGCGGAAGAATTTATCAAAGGCAAGCGGCGTTATTGTCTTTTGCTGAAAGATTTATCGGAGGATGAAATAAAAAAAATGCCGCTCTGTTGGGAGCGGGTCGAGGCTGTCAGAAATTATCGCCTTCAAAGCAAAAGCCCGGGCACTCGTAAAATTGCAGACAAGCCCACAAGATTTCACGTCGAAAATTTTCCGCGAGGAAATTATATTTTAGTTCCGCGTCATTCAGCGGGTAATCGTTTTTATATCCCGATTGGCTTTATGTCTCATGAAACTATTTGTGGCGATGCAAATTTGATTATTCGGAACGCTGAACTTTATCATTTCGGAGTTTTAACGTCGTCAATTCATATGGCATGGACACGAGCCACTTGCGGACGATTGGGAAGCGGTTATCGATATTCAAAAGACGTTGTGTACAATAATTTTGTGTGGTGTTCGGCGAGTGAGGAGGAGCGAGCATTAATCGAGGAATCGGCGCAAAAAATTTTGGACGTTCGAAAAAAATATTTCGATTGGACATTTGCGAAACTCTATGACGAAACGACAATGCCAAAAGCTTTGCGGGCGGCGCACAAGTGGAACGATTACAACGTTGCCTTGGCTTACGGCTTCGAAGATTTTTGGGAGGACGAGGCAAAAGTCGTAGCGGAGCTTATGAAACTTTACAAGGCATTGACAAGTTGAAGAGCGAATTAATTTTTGACGAGCTTGGAGCCTTTGATTCGATAAGTATCGCCGTTGACGTTGAAGGTCGAGGCGGTGAAATCTTGGAGCGTGACCGAGCCGCCGGCGACTTTGAAAGTTATCGCGTCGTTTTTGCAGGAGGCTTTGAAGTCGAGCGCGTCGAGGGTGAGGGTGTCTTTGTTGTCGAAGCCGTAAATAATATCTTTGCCGTCGCCCGCCGAGTAGAAAAAAGTATCGGCACCGGAATTTCCCCAGAGCGAATCATTGCCTTTGCCGCCGATTAAAGTATCATTGCCTTTGCCGCCGTTGAGACTGTCATTGCCCTCGCCGCCATGAAGTTTATCGTTGCCTGCATTGCCGTAAAGTCTGTCGTTGCCGTCGTTGCCGTAGAGTTTATCATTGCCTGCACAGCCGTAAAGTTTATCGTTCGCAGAGCCTCCGTTTATCTTGTTGTCGAGAGCGTTGCCCGTGATTTTAATTGCGGTCGTTCGTTTTGAGGCATTGAGGACTTTGATTGAGTCATCGGCAGTGACGGGTGAAGTTGCCGAATTTGTCAAAGTCAAAGTTGTACCGCCGAGCACCGTCGAAAATTTTTCCCCCGTCGAATCAATTATGTTGAGTGTTTTGCCTTTGGCGTTTTGAACGGTGAGAGAACTTTTGCCGAACGTGAAGACGACATCCGAGCCGTTGAGTTTTGTTTTTGAAATCGCCGCGCCGAGAGAAATTTTATCGTCAGCCGAGTAATCGGTGATTGTATCTTTGCCCGCCGAGTAAATGAAAACGTCATTGCCTTTGCCGCCGGTGAGAGTGTCGTTGCCTTTGCCGCCCGCGAGGGTGTCATTGCCGGCGTTGCCCGCGAGTGAATCATTGCCTTTGCCGGCGAGGATTGAATTTGCATTGGCGTTGCCCAAAATCACGAGTCCGTTTCCGAAAGAGGAGGCGTCGACTTTTTTTATTGCAGAATATTTTTTGAGGTCGAGGGTGTCATCGGGAAAATTTTTCGAGACGGTCAAAGCGGAACCTTTAATCGTAATCAATCCGAAGTCTTCCAAAGTGTTGACATCGGACAAAAAATTTTCCGCGCCTTGTTTGGCGAGGTAGCGCAAGAACATCCAGCCGCCGGCATAAGCGTAGTTGCTGCTGCTATTCGACGAAAGATTGACATAGGTTTTCAGCTTCTTGTAGTTTTTGCCCAATTCTTTGATTGTGATTTTCCTCAAGTCGTCAATGCCGTGCGTGAGTTCCCCCAGCCCTTCTCTGATAAATCGAGGCAATTCGTCGTAGTCCTTCACCTTAGCCATCATTATTCCGTGAGTCAATTCGTGAGCGATAATTCTGTCCAAGTAGGCGGAGTCGACCGAAGTTGTGCCGTTCACGTCGGTGGTCTTGAAGGTGGGGCATTGAGCTTTGTTTATGTTCAAAATCAGCGAATAGTGCCCGTTAATTTTTTTCGGGTAGTCGACGTAAGCCATGTAACTTGACTTCTTGTCGTTTTTAAAGACAACGGTAATTTCATTGACGGTTACGTCGTCGTCGTTGAAAGAATAGCCGTAAGATTCTTTGATGAGATTCAAAGCCGCCGCCGCCCACCAAGTTTTCAGAGCCTGCCAAATGTGAGCCTCGTTAGCGGACAAAGAAGTTTTTGAGAGGCGGAAGGTCAATCCGTTTGTCGTGAAGGAAGTCGCATTGAACGAGGTATTCAGCTTGCCGCTTTCGGGGACGATTGATTCTGCAGTTTTGACATTGCCGCCCGCGTCGTAGCCGATAATCGAGCCGGTGTCCGCGTTGCTTAAATTTATTCCGCAATATTTTTTCAGGAAGGTATCGGCGTTGCCTGTCTGTTTGCAATCGGCAACCATTTGATTTATCGCCGCCGAAAAATTTTTGAAGTAGCCGCCCGTCGCGTATTTGACTGCTCCGTCGACAGCCGCATTGCCCGAATAAGTTGTGTTGTCCAAGTAGTACATGAACTTTTTTATAATGTCTTGTTGAGTTATTGTTGCCGCCATAAAATTCGCTCCTCATTGTGAAACAAAAAATTCCGTTTGAGGAAGTATATCATACATGCAAAAATCCTTGCAAAAAAAAAATTTGGCGACAAGCCTTTGAGCCTGCCGCCGCTTTATCAATTAGGAATGTGGAATTAGGAATTAGGAATTATTTTTGCATTCCTCATTCCTCATTCCTAATTCCTAATTAATTTAGTCTTGCGGTCTGGGTTTTCTTATCATGCCGAGGATAAAGCAACCGACAATCGAACCGACGATAATCGAGAGCAAATACATAAGCGGGTTGCCGATAGTCGGGACGACGAAAATTCCGCCGTGAGGAGCCATGAGTGTGCAGTCAAACATCATGACGCCCGCGCCTGCGATAGCCGAACCGACGACGCAAGCGGGAATGACGTGGAGCGGGTCGCCTGCCGCAAAAGGTATCGCGCCTTCTGTAATGAACGACAAGCCCATTATGATATTGGTTGCAGTGGTTTTCTGTTCGCTCTTTGTGAATTTGCCTTTGAAGAAAATCGTGGCAAGAGCAATGGCAATCGGGGGAACCATGCCGCCCGCCATAGCCGCCGCGATAACATAATAGTTGCCGTCAGCCAAGAGACCGACGCCCGTGACATAAGCCGCCTTGTTCAAAGGACCGCCCATATCGACAGCCATCATGCCGCCGATAACCGCACCCATGACGAGTTTGGCGGAAGGATCCATGCTTGCCAAAGTATTCTTGAGAGCCTCGTTGATGCCCGAAACGGGAGGACCGATAACGAAATTACAAATTAAGCCGATAATCAAGACGCCGAGCAAAGGATAGAACAAAATCGGCTTGGTGCCTTCCAATGAGGGAGGAAGAACGCTTAAAGCTTTTTTGAGCCAGTTGACGATAAAGCCGGCGAGGAAACCTGCAAGCAATGCGCCCAAGAAACCGGAACCGTTGGAAGCAGAGAGCGCGCCGCCTACAAAACCTGCAGCAAGTCCGGGACGGTCAGCGATTGACATTGAGATAAAGCCGGCAAGAACGGGCAACATGAATCCGAAAGACGCGCCGCCGATTCCCATGAAGGTTGCGGCAGCCGGAGTGATTGAACCGAATTTTCCGCGCTCTTCGGCAGGCAAGCTGTTCAAGTCAACGGACGCGCCGTCAATCAGGAATGAAATTGCAATTAAGATACCGCCGCCGATAACGAAAGGCAACATATGCGAGACGCCGTTCATGAGGTGCTTGTAGACTTGACGCCCGATACTTTCATTTTCAACGGAGCCGCCGCCGTCACCTGCAGATTCGCCCGCCTTTGCATGATAAATCGGAGCGTTTCCGCCGAGTGCTTTGTCGATAAGTTCATCTGCTTTGTTGATACCGTCTGCGACTTTGGTAATGACAACGTGCTTGCCGTCGAAACGAGCCATTGCGACGTTCTTGTCCGCCGCGACGATAATGCCGTCTGCTTTGGCGATTTCGTCTGCCGTCAAAACATTTTTTGCGCCGCCGGAGCCGTTCGTCTCAACCTTGATTGAAATGCCGCGTTTCTTGGCGTGTTGTTCCAAACTTTCCGCCGCCATGAAGGTGTGCGCGATACCCGTCGGGCAAGCCGTGACTGCCAAAATCTGAATGTGGTCGGCGGCTTCCTTCGACAAAGAAACTGCGCTTGCCGAATCGGAAGGAGCTTGAAACTTGCCGTCTTCTTTGTCGTCGATAATCTTGAGGAACTCTTCCTTCGTGGTCGCCTTAATCAAAGCTTCCTTGAAGTCGGGATCCATAACCATTGTGGCGAGCTTGGACAGAATCATTAAGTGTTCGTCATTGCCGCCGTCGGGTGCCGCGATTGCAAAAAACAATCGGGCGGGGTTGCCGTCCATTGACTCAAAGTCAATGCCTTCGGGAATGGTCATTGCGGCGAGACCGGGTGCCTTGACGCCCGCAGATTTTGCGTGCGGTGTGGCAATGCCGTCGCCCAGACCGGTTGTGCCGGACGCCTCACGAGCTTGCACATCTTTCAAGTACTGTGCTTTGTTCTTGAGGTTGCCGCCCTTTTCCATCAAGTCAACCAGATGCGATATTGCGTCGGGTTTGTCCTTGACTTTGGCACCGAGGTCGATGCTCGCATTTTTGAGCAAATCGGTAACTCTCATAGTGCACTTCTCCTTACTACAAATAAATGAATGAATAATTTCTGCCGCCGCCAGAAAAGCAATGCGTAATTTGTAATGCGTAATGCGCAATGATTTGACGATTTTAATTACGCATTACGCATTGCGCTTCCTAATTGCTTTTTGACAACGGCTATAATCAATCGGTCAAAGCCGACTGTTGACGTTGGTGAAGATTACCTTTTCTCCAGATAATATTTGCTACCTTTTTTTGCGATTATTACTTGCGTCGTATTGGAAAAATCACAGTTAAAAGAAAACGTATCGTCATTCAAATAAATTTCGATTGAATTTTGAAGACCGGGCAAAAGAACTATATCTCGTGATTGACCGTCGGCAATTTCATCTTCCGAAGAATTCCAGTTGCCGCTGTTATTTTTGAGATATATGGATTCAATTTCATCGCCGGTTTTATTGACAAACGTAACTTTAGCAATCGTTATCTTCGATACGTTGGGGAATGTACATTTGCTGAAAGAAGGCGAGTAGTCCGTGTTCGCCAACATGATATCAAAATAATCAACATCGTCCCAATCAATTTCCGCTGAAGAGCCTTTTGGGATATCACGTGAAGCCATACCGGAAAAACCTCTTGCTTTGCTCACGAAATAAAAACCCTCAATGTCATAATCAGTTTTATTGATGAAAACAACTTTTGACGCTGCCAGAGCCGATATTTGCATTGTTGCGACGAGGAACGCCGCCAAAACGAAGACCTTGACGAAATTTTTAAGCATAAGAATCAATCCTTCTTGATTGAAGAAAAAACTTGCCTCCGATTTCCGAGCCGACCTTAATTCATGAGAAAATGCTTTTAATCTTCTTGAAGAGTTTTTCGCCTAAAGTTTCGTCGTCTTCGGTGGCGTGGAAGATTTGAGCTTGTCCGTCCTTGATGCGTTTAAAAAGTTGTTCGGGTTTGCGGATACCGGTGTTGACCGCCGTTTGAATCATCTTCTTGCCGTCGAAACGAGCCAGCGGAACTCTCTTGCTTGCCGCGACAATGACGACATCCGCATTTTTAATTTCCTCGTCGGTGAGCGCATGATAGACACCCGCCGCGCCGTGAACTTCGACACGAATATTTAAGCCCAATTTTTCAGCGCATTGCTTGAGGGATTCGCGAGCCATGAACGAAGAGGAAATACCCGTCGGGCAAGCCGTGACTGCGATAATTTTTGTGTTGGCGGAAACGTCGGGTTCGGGAGTTTCGCTTTTGGCACGAGCCGCCTCTTTGTCGTCGATAATCTTAATGACTTCGGCGGGCGAACTTGCTTTGATAAGATTCTCTTTAAATTCGTCGTCCATGAGCAAAACTGCAAGACGCCCCATGTTTGTCATTGCGGTATCGTCAGCTTTTTCGGGAGCCGCGAACAACATCAACAGCCGCGCAGGTTTTTTGTCGAGTGAATTAAATTCGACGCCTTCGGGAACGGTGATTATCGAGATTGAGGGTTTCTTGACGGAATTGTTTTGCGCGTGCGGAGTCGCCAAACCGTTTGCAAGCCCCGTTGAACCTTGAGCCTCACGCCGCAGGACATCACGCTTGACAAGTGCTTTGTCTTTGATTGTGCCCGCCGTCATGAGCAAATCGACCAACATGTCAATCGCTTCATTTTTATCGGCAGGGTGCACGTTGAGCGCGATAGATTTTTTTGAGATAAAGTTTGTAATTTTCATTGCCATAAAAAACACCGCCTTTGTCGATTTTGGCAAGGGAGGTCAGATAGTTTTGAGCAGAGCCTCGACTTCGGGACGAGTTGCAAGATTTTCGGAGAAGGCAGACGCCGAGCCCGTGCAAAGACCCATTTTGAATGCGCGTTCGTAATCGCCGTTGCTTTCAATGTAGCCGGCAACGAACCCTGCAACCATTGAATCGCCCGCGCCGACCGAATTGACGAGCTTGCCTTTGGGAGCAGGGGATTTAAAGAATGTTTCGCCGCCTTCGGGAACGAAAATTGCACCGTCGCCCGCCATTGAAATTAAAACATTGCGCGCACCTTTTTCTTGGAGCTTCTTTGCATAAGTTACAATTTCTTCATCGGTCTTGAGCTTGACGCCGAACATATCGCCGAGTTCATGATTGTTGGGTTTGATAAGCCACGGATTGAATTTCAAAACTTTGAGGAGCAAACCTTTTTCCGCGTCGACGACGAAACGAATTCCCTTGCCTTGAATTCGCGAAAGAGTTTGTTCGTACATGTCGTCGGGGAGCGTGTTGGGGATTGAGCCGGAAAGAATGAGCGTGTCGCCCTCACCGAGCTTGCCGAGTTTTTGGAAGAGTTCCTCGCGTTTGGCGTCGCTGATTTTGGGTCCTTGACCGTTGATTTCTGTTTCAACATCGGCTTTGATTTTTACGTTTATGCGGGAGAAACCCTCGTCGAGTTTGACAAAATCGTCTGCGGCGTTGAAGTCACGGAGCTGGCGGACAATTTCATCGCCCGTGAAGCCCGCAAGAAAACCCGTTGCCGTCGATTTATGACCGAGGTTGCCAAGCACGATCGAGACGTTGACGCCTTTGCCGCCACCGAGCACCTGCTCATAGTTCACGCGGTTAATCGCGCCGGGCGTGAGCTTATCGAGGCGAATGATATAATCAATCGCGGGATTAAAAGTTACGGTGTAAATCATCAAAGTTTCCCCCTTATAAATTGATTGAAATTTTCTGATTGCGATTATACAACAGGGAAAATCAGTTTTCAAGGCATTAAGCGGCTCTGAAAAATTTTTACACGAGGTTAGGGTCTGTTGGTAAATTTAAAAGCAACGGTTGGCGAAAGCCCGGCCGTCACGGATGACGGCCGCCGGCAACTTGCGGCAGGATAGCCGCATTGCCGGACAAACGCCCTTTTCTTTTGCTACTTTTCTTTTGGGCGCAGCAAAAGAAAAGTAGAAGAGACTTGCAAAAGAAAAGTAGATTTAAAAATAAAATTCATTGAACCGCTCAATCGAAGCCGCCGATTGAATTTACCAACAACCCCTAATTTCAACGACTGCCCTGAACGTTTCGACAGATTAAATGAGTTGACGCGCAACGTTGACAGAAAATTTTTACTAAGGCAGGAATTTTTTCGCCCGTCATAGAAAAATGCGGCAGGAATTTATCTTTTGTTTATTTTTTGGTAAGGGGGTCGGGGGAATTGATGTTTCTACTTGCGCTGTCGCCGATTTTGTGGCTGGTGATTGCGCTCAGCGTTATCAAAATGGCGGCGTGGAAGGCGTGCCTTATCGCACTTATCATTTCTTTGGCGGCAGGCATGGGCGTTTGGGATATGGAAAGTGTACGAGCGATTGAATCCGTCTTGGAAGGTGTCGCGCTTGCATGTTGGCCTATCCTCTTGGTTATCGTCGCTGCAATTTTTACTTACAACTTGACTTTGCACACGAAGGCAATGGACACGATTAAGGACATGTTGACGAGCGTCAGTCACGATAAGCGCGTTCTGATTCTTTTAATCGGCTGGGGCTTCGGCGGTTTCTTGGAAGGCATGGCGGGTTTCGGAACGGCTATTGCTGTCCCGGCAGGTATGCTCGCGGGTATCGGCATTAATCCGATTTTATCCGTCTCGGTCTGTCTGATTGCAAACTCGGTGCCGACCGCTTACGGCTCAATCGGCATTCCGCTTGTCACGTTGGCAAATGTCACGGGCTTTGATTCGGTTCAACTTGCAACGTTCACTTCCTTGCAACTCGGCGTTTTAACTTTGCTTTGTCCTTGGCTTATGGTTATCGTCACGGGCGGCGGCATGAAAGCTCTGCGCGGCATGACGATGTTTTGTTTGGGAGCCGGTCTTGCATTTTTCCTGCCCGAACTCGCGCTGTCAATGTTCGTCGGTCCGGAATTGGCAGTCGTCGCCGGCGCAATTTGCACTATGGGCACGATTGTTTTCATTGCGAAAAAATTCCCCGTCAACGATCCCGAATTCGCAATGCCCGACCAAGCTCAAACAAAAATTTCCACCGCGAAGGCAATTAACGCTTGCCTGCCGTTCATTTTGATTTTCTTCTTCCTGCTGTTCACGAGTAAACTTGTCCCGCCGATTAATTCGTTCCTCATGCAATTCAAATCGGCTGTCCCGATTTACAACGGCGAGGGTGGTTCACCTTATACCTTTGTTTGGATTAATACTCCCGGCGTGCTGATAATGTTGGCGTCATTCATTGCGGGCTCAAAGCAGGGCGCGAGCTTCGGCGAAATGTTCGGCGTCTTGAAAAAAACCGTCAACAATCTCAAGTTCACTATGGTCACGATTATTGCGGTTATCGCGACGGCAAAAGTCATGGGCTACAGCGGCATGACCGGACAAATTGCTGATACGGCAGTTGCGGCGACCGGCTCGGCTTATCCTCTGATAGCGGCATTTCTCGGCTCGGTAGGAACTTACATAACAGGCTCGGCTACGTCAAGCTGCGTTCTCTTCGGCAAGTTGCAAGTCATAGCCAGCCAAGCTATCGGCGCAAGTGAATCCGCTCAAGCGTGGGTGGCTGCGGCAAATGCTACGGGTGCCTGCGCGGGCAAAATGATTTCTCCGCTGTCAATCGCTATCGGCTCGGCGGCTATCGGCGTCAAAGGTGCAGACTCTCAACTTTTGTCTTTCGCCGTGAAAATTTATATTCCGTTCGTAATTTTCATGGGCGCGGTCGTCTACTTCGGACAGGCAATTATCGGCTAGGAGGCTGCCATGAAAATTTACACGAAGACAGGCGACAAAGGCTTGACAAGTCTCTACACCGGCGAGCGCGTCGAAAAAAATTCTCTGCGTGTTCAAGTTTACGGCGCGATTGACGAGGCGGACTCTGCTTTGGGTTTGGCGCGGGCGTTCGTCGAAGTCGAGGCAGTCAAAGAAAAAATTTTCCTCCTCCAAAAAAATTTGCCGAAACTTATGGCGGACTTCGCGAGCTTGAATCGGGAGCCGACGATAACTTTCGACGACGTGAAAAATCTTGAATCGGAAATGGACGCGCTGGAAAATTTGTTGCCGCCTTTGAGAGAGTTCATAATTCCCGGCAACTCAAAAGGCGGAGCATTCCTCGACTTGGCAAGAACAATCACACGCCGCGCAGAAAGATTATCTTGCGAGCTGTCGAAGTCGGAGCCCGTTCACGAGGCGGACAAAATTTTCCTCAATCGCCTGTCCGATTATTGTTTCCTGTTAATGAGACGAGAAGATTTAAAACTTTAGCGCGAACGTTCAATCAATCGAATAATCTGTTTAACCGTCGCCGAAATATTTTCTGTGGCGATATTTTTTTGCATGGCTTCGGCTAAAGTCATCGGCTTTCGCAAAATCGCAAAGGCGGCATCGAGTCCCGCGTCGTCAGAAATATCCGCAACACTTCCGCCGATACCGACCGTCAAAATTTTCGGATTGAGTTTCTTTGCAAGCTTCGCCACACCCGAAGGAGCTTTGCCTTGAGCGGTCTGATTGTCGAGGCGACCTTCGCCGGTTATCAAAACGTCAGCCGACTTCAAATCCTGCGCAATGTCGAGCGTGTCCAAAACCAAATCGACGCCGGGCAAAAGAGAGCCGCGAAGATAACTTCTGAACGCAAAACCCAAGCCGCCCGCAGCTCCGTCGCCCGCCGCAGATTTTTTTTCAAGCTTGAGGAAACGCGCACTTAAATCGCCGAAATTTTTTATCCAAGCATCCATCGTCGAAACAATTTCGGGCGTCGCACCTTTTTGAGGAGCGTAGACCGCCGAGCAACCGTTCGAGCCCGTCAAAGGATTCGTCACGTCGCAGGCGATTCGGAATTTGCAATCGCGAAGTTCGGGTAAAACTTTTGAATCGTCAACGGCAGAAATTTTTTCCAAGTCGCGCCCAAAAATGCCGCCGCCGAAATCAAAGCCGAGAGCCGTCAACATTCCCAAGCCGCAATCGTTCGTCGCCGAGCCTCCGATACCGATAACAAAATCGCGGCAGCCGTCGTCAATCGCAAATTTAATCAGTTCGCCCACGCCGTAAGTTGTCGTGTTGAGCGGGTTGCGTTTGTCTTCGGGGACAAGAGGCAAGCCCGCCGCGTTTGCCATTTCTATGACCGCCAATTTTTTTTCAAGGACTTCGCCGAATTGAGCAAAGACTTTTCCGCCGAGAGGGTCTGTGACTTCAACGGTTTTCATTTCGCCGCCGAGTGCCTTCGTGATTGCAAAGCAAGTTCCCTCGCCGCCGTCAGCCAACGGAAAAATTTTTACGGTCGATTTTGGTGCCGCCGATAAAATTCCTTCACGAGCCGCCTCGCCCGCCTCCAAACTTGTCAAGCTGCCTTTCAAGCTGTCAATCGCCACGATGATTTTCATATTGAAGACCTCCGTCAAAAATTTCACGCCATTATATCACGCGGCAAAAATTATTGCGCAGCTGAAAGGAAAATTAAAAAGCGCGGGGAATATAAATTTACGGAGGTTGAAATGCTGTGAGAAGTGCGGAGCTTGATGAATTTGTTGAGCGCGTGAACGAGCGGACAGATATTTATTCCGTAGTGTCGCGCTACGTGCAACTTACTCAAAGGAACGGGCGATATTGGGGACGTTGTCCCTTTCACAACGAGAAAACCGCTTCCTTCTGCGTGAGTGCCGATAAGGGACTTTTTTATTGCTTCGGGTGCGGCGCGGGCGGCAATGCCTTCAAGTTCCTTTCGCTCATTGAAAATATCAGCTACTTCGAGGCGATTAAACTTCAAGCGCAAAGATTGGACATTGACCTCCCCACGAGGAAACTTTCCCCCGAAGAAGAGCGGCGACGGCGTGAGGAAAAAGATTTATTCAAAATCAATGAACTTGCGCAGGATTTTTATCACGAAAGTTTAATCAAGACAGCTCGCGGCGAAGTCGGCAGGAAATATCTTGAGGCGCGTGGAATTACAGCGGAGACCATTGAAAATTTCAAATTGGGTTTCGCGCCCGAAGAGTGGGACAACCTCTTGACGACCTTGAGGCGGAAAGGCTTTTCTCATCAGCAAATAGAAACTGTCGGGCTCATCACCAAAAGCAAAAATTCTTCCGGCTACTACGACAGATTTCGCGGACGAATCATGATTCCGATTACCGATATTTTCGGGCACGTCGTCGGTTTCGGCGGGCGCGTGCTTGAGGCTTCCGATAACGATACGCCCAAATATCTCAACACGTCCGAAACTCCAATCTTCAACAAAAGAAATTTGCTTTTCGGCTTGGACAAATCGAATCGTGCGATAAGCTCGGCGGGCAAGGCGATTGTCGTCGAAGGTTACATGGATGCAATTTCTCTTTTCAGCGCGGGGATAAAAAATGTTGTCGCCTCGCTCGGCACCGCCTTCACGCCCGAACACGCCAAATTGATTACGCGCTACACAAAGAAAATTATTTTCTGCTACGACAGCGACGAGGCAGGTCAAAAAGCTACGATACGTGCTTTGCCTATCGTTCAAGCTGCAGGTGCGGAAGTCTTTATCATAAAAGTTCCCGACGGCAAAGACCCCGACGAATTTATTCGCAAGCACGGCAAAGAAGAATTCGAGACGCTCATAAAAAACGCGGAGACGATGATTGACTACCGCATAAATTACGTTGTCGACCATTCGGATTTGTCGACGATTTCCGGAAAGGTCAGAGCCTTGCATGATATTCTTCCCGTCGTTGCCAATGTTGATTCGGAAGTTCTGCGCAACGAGTATCGCAAAAAAATTTCCTCTGCGTTGGTTATGGACGAGCATGACATTGCCTCCGAGTGGAAAAATTTTTCTTCCAAGACGAGACAAGAAAATTTCCGCGAGCCCGAAATTAAAACGGTTGCAATTCAAAGACCAATCCTTCCCGATAACGACACAACGTCACAAGTTCGCCTTGCCTGCGAAGATATTTTGCGTCTTTCGTGGCATGACACCGAAGCACTTGAATATGCGTTGAAATTGGTTCCGCGAGAAATTTTTACGGAACCGCACAGAGAAATAATAAAATGGTATCGAACTTGCGCGGCTGAAGAAAGACGCCCCGACCAAATGAGGGCTGCGGAAGAATTGAGCGAGGCGGCTTATGCGGAACTTTCACGAATATTTATAGACGGTTTTGAAACGCCGCCGGAGACAGACCTCAAAGTCTTTGACGATGCCGTAAACTTTTTACGCTTGACCATGCTGAAAAAAAAATATAAAGATTTGGTTGTGCAAGCCGAAAAACAAGCTTCAAACGACAAAGAGACCTACAACAAAACAGTTGAAGAGTCGTTGAAAATAAAAAAAGAGATTGACAAACTGCAAAACAATCCATAATTGTTTTTGAAAGGAGGCTGCGATAATGACAGGAGAAAATAAAACTGTCGAGCCGATTAAAGGCGGCTCCCACGGCAGCCTGTCGGGAAACAAAAAAAATCATTCCGCACAAAAAAAATCAGAGCCGGCGGCGGTAACTTCTGCGGAAAAAAGTCGTCCGCAAAAAATTATTTCGGCTTTAACGGAAAGGGCTAAGCAAACCGGCGGGAAACTTACTTGGGGAGATTTTGACAGAATTACACAAAGCTTCGGCATGGAAAACGACGCCGAAGAGATTGACGAAATTTTGAGCCTGTGCGAACACGAAGGCATTCCGATAATCGACGAAGAAACCCCGCTTGAGGATATGGGCGACGGTGTCGAAGTCGATTTATCTGCCGAAGAGGTTGCGCTTGAACAAGAGGATGCTCTCTCTTCCGTCGAGACTGTCGAAGTTCCTTCAGACGATGTCGAAACGCCGAAGCCGATCGTTGAAACCGATTTGATAACCGACAATATTTCAATCGACGACCCTGTTCGCATGTACTTGAAAGAAATAGGAAGAGTGCCGCTCCTCACTGCCGACGAAGAAAAAGAATTGGCAATGCGTATGGAATCGGAGGACGAGGAAGAACATACCGAAGCGCAAAAAGAACTTGCTGAAGCAAATTTGCGTTTGGTTGTGTCAATCGCCAAAAGATACGCCGGACGAGGCATGGGCTTTTTGGATTTGATTCAAGAGGGCAACTTGGGATTGATTAAAGCCGTCGAAAAATTCGATTACCGCAAAGGCTACAAGTTTTCGACATACGCAACTTGGTGGATTCGTCAAGCGATAACGAGGGCAATAGCCGACCAAGCGCGCACAATCCGAATTCCCGTGCACATGGTCGAGACGATTAACAAGCTCACGAGAGTTTCACGGAACCTGTTGCAGAAAAACGGACGCGAACCGACCGACGAAGAAATTGCGGCTGAAATGGAAGTGGACGTTGCTCGCGTTCGAGAGATAAAAAAAATTTCGCAAGAGCCGGTTTCACTTGAAACACCCGTCGGCGAGGAAGACGATTCGCATTTGGGTGACTTCATAGAAGACCACGACGCCCCCGCCCCCGCCGATGCCGCCTCGTTCATGCTTTTGAAGGAGCAGCTTGAAGATGTTCTGGGAACTTTGACGCAACGCGAGAAAAATGTTTTGCGCTTGAGGTTCGGACTTGAGGACGGCAGAGCACGCACGCTTGAGGAAGTCGGAAAAAGTTTCAACGTCACACGCGAGAGAATTCGTCAAATCGAGGCAAAGGCACTTCGCAAACTGCGCCACCCCGCCCGTTCAAAGAAACTCAAAGATTTTTTGGACTGAAAAAAATTTTTCCCCGCGCAGGGGAATTTTTTTTGGAGGGATTGACATGAATTACAAATCGGGATTCGTTGCGGTTATCGGCAGACCGAATGTCGGCAAGTCGACGCTGATAAATAAAATTATCGGGCAGAAGGTCGCGATAACCTCCGACAAGCCGCAGACGACGCGCAGTCGAATTCAATGTATCTTGACGGAAGACGACGCGCAAATAATTTTTCTCGACACGCCCGGCATTCACAAGCCCAAGTTCAAACTCGGCGAATACATGCTCAAGGCGGCGGAAGGCACGCTTAAAGAAGTCGACGCGATTTTTTTTGTGATTGATGCGACGGAAAAATTCGGCGGCGGAGAAAAATATATCCTCGAACGCTTGAGCACGACGACCAAGCCCGTTATCCTCGTCGTGAACAAAATCGACTTGCTTGACCGCGAAAAACTTTTGCCGATAATCGCCGAATACTCTGCGCGCAGAAATTTTGCGGCAGTCGTTCCGATAAGCGCGGCGAACGGAATCAACCTCGATGAACTTATCGGCGAGGTGAAAAAATTTTTGCCCGAAGGCGTTCAATATTATCCCGCCGACATGGTGACCGACCAACCCGAACGCTTGATAATCGCCGAGTTGATTCGCGAAAAAATTTTACACGCGACGCAAGACGAAGTGCCTCACTCAATCGCCGTCGACTTGGAGGAATTCACGCCTCGCGACAACGGAACGATTTTTATTCGGGCGACGATTTATGTTGAGCGCGATTCGCAAAAAGGCATTTTAATCGGCAAGAGCGGCGCAATGCTCAAGCAAGTGGGAGCGGCTGCTCGACCCGAAATTGAAATGCTTTTGGGCGCGAAAATTTTTTTGGACTTGTGGGTCAAAGTCAAACGCGATTGGCGAAATTCAATCGGCGCATTGCAAAGCTTCGGTTTGAAAGATTTTTAAGGAGGCAATCATGGGAAACTATTCACCCCCCCCCACGTTACTTATAATGTTTAATCGACCTCACAAGGCCGCGCAGGTTCTTGAAAGAGTTCGGCAAGTGCGTCCGCCCAAAATGTTTATCGTCATTGACGGAGCGAGGTCGAATCGTCCCGGCGAGGCGGAAAAAGTTCACCGGTGTCGTGCTCTTAAAGATACAATCGATTGGGAATGCGATTTGAAAATCAATTTCGCCGAAACAAATATGGGTTGCAAAAATCGAATCGCGTCAGGCATTACTTGGGCTTTTGAGTATGTGGATGAACTCATAATCCTTGAGGATGATTGCGTGCCCGATTTAACTTTTTTCCGCTACTGTCGTGAACTGCTTGATAAGTATCGCAATGACAATCGAATTTTTTCCATTGGCGGTTCCAATCGAGATTACTGCGAGCCTTTTGACGAGAGCTACGCCTTTTCCAAAAGATTTTACGGCTGGGGCTGGGCGACGTGGAAGCGGGCATGGAAAAATTTTGACATAAGCATGAGTCAATGGTCTGAATTAAAGCAAGACAGATATTTGAAAAATATTTTCCGCAAGCATGACCGGCGCAATATCGAAAACGAATTCCAAATGACTTACGAGGGGAAGATTGACACTTGGGATTATATATGGTGGTTGAATTCCTTGGAAAATCATGCTCTCCATATAGTGCCTCGAACAAATTTAGTGCGAAACACGGGCTTCGGAGTTGACGGCACACATACCGCTTTTCCGGTGTTTGAACATTTGTACATGGACAACGCGATAAATTTTCCGCTGATTCATCCCAAAATAATATCGCCGCTCGACAGACTTTTTGTCAATCCGATTTTTCCCGAAAACCCTGCAGAGAGAGCAGAATTCAAAAAAAATTCCGAGCAGGCACTTGCGGAATACGATTCGACTTTCCGTCAACTTTTGAATTTAAAACAATTCCACGCCGTGATAATTCTGTTCGAAGAATTGTTGCGGAAGCGAATCACACCTCACTTGACGCAACGGCATTTGAATTTCGTTTGGTACACAGTGCTTGCTCATTTCAATTTGGGCGATTTTGAACACGCGGAAGCTTTGGCGGATGTTCTTTTAACTTTCGAGCCGCACAATATCGAACTTTTAATTTTTTCAACCAATACCTCAATGCGGCAAAAAAATTTCCAAAAAGCTCACGACAAAGTTGCCTTGCTGAAAAAACTCAACGTCACCAATGAAATTCAAAAAGCTCAAATAGCCAATCTCGTCGGAGCGTTGAAGACTTTAACCGATTAACCCAAGAAATTTTTATCCTTGCCCGTTTCGGCAGGGATTTATTTTTTTGCGTTGAATAGTTGAAAAAAATTTTTAGTCGTGAACCGAGAGGAGCGATTGGTATTGAGAGCAGACGGAATCATGCCGACAGTCGGCAGCAAATTCGACCAATTAACGGGGCTTTATAACCGCGAAGCTTTTTATCGTGAGGCGGCATTACTCTTGGGTGCGCGTTATGATGTCAAATATTGTATCATTTGCATGGATATAAGTTGCTTTAAAATTATCAACGACCTCTTCCATGTCGACACCGGCAATCTGATTTTGCGGGCGGCGGCGGAATATTTCAAAGAGACTCTCAATCCTCGAACTTCCATAAGCTGTCGCGCCGAAGCAGATCATTTTATTTTGTGCATACCGAGCGACGAACTTAAAATCGAACAACTTATCAAAGACCTCGACTTGAGAATCCAAGCACTTCACATAAGCCACAACATTTTATTTTTCGCAGGCATTTATCCCGTCGAAAATACCAAGTTGCCGATTGACCAAATGTGCGACCGAGCCGGCATGGCATTGCGCCGAATCAAAGGCAACTATGTGACACGCTACGCCTACTACGATGCAAAAATGCGCGAACAGATGATTGAGGAGCAACTGATAACCGGCAACATGGAAGCCGCCCTTTTGGAAAATCAATTCACGATTTATCTTCAACCGATTTACGACCCGAATAAAAAAGTCGTCGCCAGTGCCGAAGCTCTTGTCCGCTGGTTCCACCCCGTTCACGGCATGGTTTCGCCCGGCAAATTTATTCCCGTCTTTGAACGCAACGGCTTTATCGTTCGCCTCGACCGTTTTGTTTGGGAGGAAGCTTGTCGCCTTCAACGCAAACGACTCGACGAAGGCAAGTCTATCGTTCCCATTTCCGTGAACTTGTCGCGCTTGAATTTCTACAGCCTCGACCTGCCCGAATTTTTGGCAAGCTTGTTGGAAAAATATGAATTGAAACCTTGGATGCTCAAGCTTGAGGTCACGGAGAGTGCCTACACCGACAACCAGCTGCAACTCTTGGACATGATAAGCACGTTCAGAGATTTGGGCTTTTCGATTTTAATGGACGATTTCGGTTCGGGCTATTCGTCATTGAACATGCTCAAGGACATGCCGCTTGACACTTTGAAAGTCGACATGGCATTTATCCGCGAACTTGAAAAATCCAAACGCGTCGCGATAATTTTAAAGTTCATCGTCGAATTGGCGGAAGAATTGGGAATGAGCGTCGTCGTCGAAGGCGTGGAAACTCAAGCGCAAATGGATTACGTGGCAAGCTTGGGCAACGTTGACATTCAAGGATACTTTTTCTCGCGCCCGTTGCCGATTAAAGACTACGAAATACTTTTGGATAAATATTCTTCAAAAGCATGAAAGGAGCGATTGATATGCCGTCAATCAAAAAGGAAAACGTCGGTGAAGCTGTAGTCTACACGCTGCGCAACACGAAAGGCAACGAACTTAAAGTGACCGATTTGGGAGCGCGGCTCGTCTCAATGAGGTTCCGCGACAAAAATTTTGCGAATCGTTTCCTGTTCAAGGATGATGCGGCGGCAGGTTTGGTGTTCGTCGACGGCGGCAAAGACTTTTCCGAAATTCGTTGGCAGGGCGAAGAGACTCTCGAAGGCATGAAGTTCACGGCAACCGTCGGCGACAAGTCGGCAACCGTAATTTACAGCCTCTCGAACGACAACGAAATCAGCATTATCTACGCGACGGAAGGCGTCAAGGATATTTCGACGGAAATTGTTTTCGCCTTGCCCGACGCCGATGTCAGAGCTTGTCAAAAAGGCGCGGCTTGGGAAAAAGCTTCCGAAGAAAAAATTTATCCCGTCACCGAATCCGCCGAAGTCGAAATGGAATTGGGTATGTTCGGCTACGACCCCGGTTGCCCGATTGACTATCTGAACGCCGGCTTGAAGAACGCGGCGAATCTTTATTCCGCAGAAGCTGAAATCGATATTATCGTTTACGCGACGCAAGATGAAATTCACGCGGCGCAAGTCGAAGGCGGCATTGCACTCCACACGAGCGGCTCCGGCAAAGGTCAAACGGTTTACATGATTAAAAATCGCAGATAAGCTGAAAGCTGAAAGCTAAAAGCTGACAGCTAATAACGGAGGCGATATTTTGAATATCCACGAATACCAAAGCAAGGCAATTCTTCGCGGCTACGGCGTAAATGTTCCCGACGGCGGCGCGGCGTTTACTGTCGAGGAAGCGGTTAAACAAGCACAGACTCTCGGCTCGGACATTACAGTTGTCAAAGCGCAAATTCATGCGGGCGGTCGCGGCAAAGCGGGCGGCGTCAAACTTGCTCACAACCTCCAAGAAGTTCGTCAATATGCGGAAGAACTTTTGGGCAAGACGCTCGTCACTCACCAAACCGGCAAGGAAGGCAAAGTCGTCAAACGTCTCTTGATTGAGGCGGGCTCGAATATCAAAAAAGAATATTACTTGAGCTTTGTCGTCGACAGGCAGACGGCTCGCCTCGTGATGATGGGCTCGGAAGAAGGCGGCGTAGAAATTGAGAAAGTCGCTGCCGAAACTCCCGAAAAAATTTTCAAAGAATACATCGACCCGGCTATCGGGCTCGCGCCTTTCCAAGCAACCCGCATGGCTTACAAAATGAATTTCCCGAAAGAAGTTATCCGCAAAGTCACGAAGCTCATGATTAATTTGTATCACGCCTTCGTGAAAAAAGATTGCTCGCTTGCCGAAATTAATCCGCTCGTCTTGACGCAGGAAAATGACATTATCGCCCTCGACGCCAAATTGAATTTCGACGACAGCGCGCTTTATCGTCATCCCGATGTTGAATCACTGCGCGACGAAAC
This sequence comes from Selenomonadaceae bacterium, assembly GCA_017535925.1. GTDB lineage: Bacteria > Bacillota > Negativicutes > Selenomonadales > Selenomonadaceae > Quinella. Next base: position 56,353 of record JAFXTD010000038.1, read on the forward strand.
CGAAGAAGACGCCAAAGAACTTCACGCCTCAAAGCTCGGCTTGAACTATGTCAATCTCGGTGGCGACGTGGCTTGCATGGTAAACGGCGCGGGTTTGGCTATGGCAACCGTCGACATCTTGAAACATTTCGGCGGCGAACCTGCGAACTTCCTCGACGTGGGCGGCGACTCCACTCCCGAAAAAATTGCCGAAGCTTTTCAAATCATGTTGGAAGGCGGGCAGGCTAAAGGAATTTTCGTGAACATTTTCGGCGGCATTAACAAGTGTGACCTCGTGGCTCAAGGCATTGTCGACGCGGCAAAAATCATTTCACCCGACGGCAAATCGATTCCCGTTCCCGTCGTCGTCAGATTGGAAGGCACGAACGTCGAACGCGGCAGAGAAATTCTTAAAGAATCGCCGATAGCCAATGTCATCATGGCGGAAACTATGGAAGGCGGCGCGGAGAAAATTGTTCGTCTCGTCAAGTCCGCTTAAAATTTTTAAAGTGCTTTGAAAGGTCTGCAGACAAACGCAGACCAATTTTTTTTTTGCAAACGGAAAGTTTTTTTGTATGAAACGCAAGTCTTTGCAAAAAATTTTTCGGCGGCATTGTCTTTTCATACAAAGTTCAATTATAATTGGCGGCAGGTTAGTGATTAGTGATTAGTGATTAGTGGTTAGTGGTTAGGATTTTTCTAATCACTAAACACTAACCGCTAACCACTAAAAAGGAGGCGATACCTTGACAAAAAAATTGAGCGAACTTGCGTTGCTCATTCCCGAAGCCGAAATTATCGGCGAAGATGTTTCAATCGGCGGCATTGAGCACGATTCGCGCAAAGTTGAGGAGAAAAATTTATTCGTGTGCATGGACGGCGCACACGTTGACGGTCATAATTTTATTCCGCAAGCAGTTTCGAGAGGCGCGGTCGCAATTCTCACGACGCGAAAAAATTTCACGCCGCCCGAAAATATTTCAGCACTTATCGTTCCCGACATGCTCAACGCGCTTGCGGTTATCGTTCCGTATTTTTACGATTATCCTGCGCGAGCGATGCGTGTTATCGGAATCACCGGCACCAACGGCAAGACCACGACGACTTATCTGCTCCGAGAAATTTTCAAAGGCGCGGGCTTGAGCGTCGGGCTTATCGGCACGATTCAAATTCTTATCGGCGAAGAAACTTTTCCCGTTCGAAACACCACGCCAAACGTTATCGACTTGCAACACCTCTTGGCGAAAATGCGCGATAAAAAAATTCAAGTCGTCGTCATGGAAGTTTCAAGCCACGCGCTTGCCGAACACCGAGTTGCGGGTGTCGAATTTGATACGGCGATTTTCACGAACCTCACGCAAGACCATTTGGATTTTCACGGGACAATGGAAAATTATTTGCGGGCGAAGACAAAACTTTTTGACACGGTGTCGAGACACGGTCGCAAGCAAAATAAAACGGCGATTGTCAACGTCGACGATGTGGCAAACGAGGAAATTCTTCGCCACTGCCGCTGCAAGACAATTACTTACGGCGTTAAAAATCCTGCCGACTTGCACGCCTCCGAGCTTGACATTCGAGCCGACGGCATGCACTTGTTCCTAGTTCCTAGTTCCTTGTTCCTATCCTTGCACGTTACGGGGCTGTTCAATGTTTATAACGTCTTGGCTGCGTTCGGCGCGGCGACGGCTGAAAATATTCGCCCCGATGTAATCAAACGAGCTTTGGAAAATTTTAAAAGCGTGCCGGGACGATTCGAGAGGATTTTTTCCAACGCGCCCTTTGAAGTTATCGTCGACTACGCGCACACGCCCGACGGTGTCAAAAATGTTTTGGAGACGGCGAGGCAAATCGTCAAAGGAAAAATTATAACGGTGTTCGGCTGCGGAGGCGACCGCGACAATTCGAAGCGACCGATTATGGGCAAGCTTGCCGCCGCGCTTTCCGATATTGTCATTGCCACTTCCGACAACCCGCGCACCGAAGACCCCGAAAAAATTTTGGACGAAATCGAGACGGGTATCGGCGATAAAATTCACGAACGAATTGTTGACAGACGCGCCGCGATTTTCCGAGCGATTGAACTTGCTCAAGCCGGCGATATTGTTTTGATTTTGGGCAAAGGTCACGAGACTTATCAAATTCTCAAAGATAAAACGATTCACTTCGACGACAGAGAAGTTGCTCAAGAAGCAATTACGGAGGTTAATTCAAAATGGATAAATTAAGCTTGAAAGAAATTGTGCAAGTCACGGGCGCAGAGGCAAATTCTGATGCCGATATTTTTTTTGAGGGCGTCTCAACCGACAGCCGCAGAATTTCTGAAGGCATGTTGTTCGTCGCGCTCAAAGGCGAAAATTCCAACGGCGAATCTTTCACAAGGGACGCTTTCAAAAAAGGTGCGGCGGCAGTCCTCGTTAGCAAGACCGCCAAGAGAATTCCCGAAGGCATCGTTTTGAAAGTCGAGGACACTTTGGAAGCTTATCGACAAATTGCGGGCGCGTGGCGTGAACGTTTCGATATTCCGATTGTTGCAGTCACCGGCTCGAACGGCAAGACCACCACAAAAGATTTGACGGCTGCCGCGCTCAACGGCTGGGGTCACGTGCTCAAGACTTCCGGCAACTTCAACAACGAAATCGGCGTCCCGATGACTTTGCTTGAACTCAACGAGAAACATCAAGCGGCGGTCGTCGAAATCGGTATGCGCGGGCTCGGTCAGATTGAATCTCTTGCCGAAGTCGTCAAGCCGACGATTGGAATTGTCACGAACGTCAGCGAGGCTCACATTGAACTTTTGGGTTCGATTGAAAACATTGCGAAGGCAAAGGGCGAACTTGTCGAGTCGATTAAGAGCGGCGGCACGATTATTTTGAACGCGGACAATCCTCACACGTTGCAAATGAAAAATATCGTTCGCGAGGGCGTAAAAATTTTGACTTATTCTTTGGAAAAAGGCGCGGCTGATTTTGTTGCGAAGAATATTTTAATCGGCAGCGTGTCGACGGAATTTACTTTGGACTTTCACGGCAAGGAATATAATTTTGAAATCCCCATGCTCGGTCGGCACAACGTCTCAAATGCGCTTGGAGCGATTGCGGCAGGTTATGCAGTCGGGTTGACCGTTCCGGAAGTTCAACGCGGCTTTTCGACTTTGACGACGACGAAGATGCGCTACGAGGTTATTCGACGCGACGGCTTGACGATTATCAACGATGCTTACAACGCAAGCCCTGCCTCAATGCGTGCGGCGATTCGGACGACCTCTGAAGTTTATAACGGGCGGCTTATCGCGGTTTTGGGTGACATGTTGGAGCTTGGAGAAATTTCCGAAAGAGTTCATCGCGAAATCGGCGAGGAGCTTGTTGAAAATAAATTCGACACGCTGATAACTTTGGGCGAGCTTGGAAAATTCATTGCGGAAGGCGCGCGCGACGCCGGCTTGAAAAATGTTTACACCTTCGACACGCACGAGGATGCCGCGAAAAAAATTCTGGAGATTGTTCGCGACGGCGATACGATTTTGTTCAAGGCTTCGCACGTCATGCACATGGAAAAAATTATCGAGCTGATTTGAATTGAGCAAACTTGAAAAACTTCTTCAACGCATCAAAAACAATCCGAAGTCCGTCCGCTTTGAAGAGCTTGACAAAATCCTTCGACGTGAAGGATACGAACCCTCACAACCTCGTGGCGGTTCAAGTCATTACACGTACAAAAAACAGGGCGTCCGGTCGTTGACTATTCCGCGCCAAACTCCGTACGTGGAGGAAATTTACGTTCGCATTGTTTTGGCGGCACTGGGAATCTAATGACATAAAGTCAAAGGAGAAATTTTTATGGAGAATTCGGAAATTGAAAAGAAAGTAAAATATTATATGTCGTTACCTTATGAAATTAAAGTCATACCCTCGCCTGAAGGCGGCTATGTAGCTACAATTCCCGACTTGCCCGGTTGCATAACTCAAGGTGAAACTCGTTTGGAAGTTCTCGAAATGATAGAGGACGCCCAACGCTGTTGGTTGACGGCGGAGCTTGAGGATGACGAAGAAATTCCCGAGCCGCCTGACCCTTACAAATTCGACGGACAACTTAGGTTGCGTGTTCCGCGCAGTCTCCACAAAAAATTGTCGCAATGTGCGGCGCGTGACGGAGTAAGTCTCAATCAAATGGCGATTTATCTCATTGCGAACGGCATAGGCGAACGGGAGAAAGATATTTAAATGGAAAAACTTTTAACGGCGGGAGCAATCGCGGCGGGCGTCGTAATTATGCTTGCGCCGATTTGCATTCCGATTTTGCACCGCTTGAAATTCGGGCAGAGCATTCGCGAGGAAGGTCCCAAAAGTCATCAAAAGAAAAGCGGCACACCGACGATGGGCGGAATTTTTTTAATCGCGGGTATCGTTGCGGCTACATTGATTATCGCCGATTGGAACACGGAAATTTTCCTCGCGCTGTTCATTTTGCTCGGTCATTTCATTTTGGGCTTTATCGACGATTATTTGAAAGTCGTCCGCAAACACAATCAGGGGCTGCTTGCCCGCTATAAACTTCTCGGTCAAATTATAATCGTGATTGTCACGACTTTTGTTGCAAGCGAACTTCTGATTGACTTCAGCCCGACGATTTGGCTGCCGATTGTCGACGTGACGATTGACGCGGGGAATTTGTATTTGCCGTTTATGTTGTTCGTAATGGTCGGGGCGTCAAACGCGGTGAACTTGACTGACGGGCTTGACGGTTTGGCTTCGGGTTGCATGGCGATAGCGGCGAGTTGTTACGCGGTGATTTGCCTGCTGACGGGTCACGAGGAGCTTGCGATTTTCTGCGCGGCGATTGTCGGAGCTTGCATTGGCTTTTTGAAATTCAACTTCCACCCCGCGAAGGTCTTCATGGGCGACACGGGCTCTTTGGCTTTGGGCGGAGCGTTTGCGGCGGTCGGCATTTTGACGCGCACGGAAATTTTGTTGGCAATTATCGGCTTCGTGTTCGTGTGTGAAGCTTTATCGGTTATCCTGCAAGTCATTTCGTTTCAGACGACGGGCAAAAGAATTTTCCGCATGAGCCCTCTGCATCATCATTTTGAGCTCGGCGGCTGGTCGGAAGTTAAAGTCGTAATGGTTTTCTGGACGGTCGGATTAATCGCGGGCGTTATCGGCTTGTCAATGCTGTAAGGAGTCTTGGAAATGGATTTGGAAAATAAAAAAGTTTTGGTTATCGGCGCGGCGAGGAGCGGTATTGCGGCGGCGAAGATTGCAAAAAAATTCGGCGCGAACGTTATCTTGAGCGACGCCAAAGAAAATCTTGACGTGAACATTGCGGGCGTTGAAGTTCGCTTGGGCAAGCAGAACGAGGAACTTTTGAGCGGCGTCGATTTGATAATTGTTTCGCCCGCCGTCCCGATAAAAATTCCCGTGCTTAAGGCGGCACTCAAAAAAAATATTCCGATTATCAGCGAGGTCGAACTTGCTTACGATTTGGCGAAGTCTCCTATTTGCGCGGTGACCGGCACCAACGGCAAGACCACGACCGTCACGTTGCTTGGGCTTCTGCTTAAAGAAAAATTTTCAAAGGTCGGTGTCGGCGGAAATATCGGCGTGCCCTTGAGTGAAGTTGCTTTGGAAGTCGGGGCGGGCGGATATTTGGCGGCAGAAATTTCAAGCTATCAAATGGAGGCGACGAAAAATTTCAAGCCTCACATCAGCGCGATACTCAACGTCACGCCCGACCATTTGAAACGTCACGGCTCAATGGAAGTCTATCAGCTCATGAAAGAGAAAATTTTTTCTCAACAGACCGCCGAAGATTTTTTGATTCTGAATTACGACGACGAACGCACCCGCGAAATGATTGACCGCGCCGCTTGCAAAGTTCTTTACTTCAGCAGGCAACGCGCTCTTGCCGAAGGTGCATTTATAAAAAATAATTCGCTTGTCATAAAATTCAACGGCGAAGTTCACAAACTTTGCACGATTGACGAACTGGGAATCAAAGGCGGGCACAATGTCGAGAATGCTCTTGCCGCGTCGCTGATTGCGTTTTTAGCGGGTGTCGAAGCCGGCAAAATTTCTTCCGTGCTGAAAAGTTTTCAAGGCGTCGAGCACAGGATTGAATTCGTCAAAGAAATTAACGGCGTGAAATATTACAACGACTCAAAGGCGACCAACACCGATTCGGCGATTAAGGCTCTGGAAACTTTCGCGGGGCATATCGTTTTGATTGCCGGCGGCGACGACAAGGGCACCGACCTCACGGAATTTTTAAATCTCGTCAAGGAGCGCGTCGATTGGCTGATTCTTGTCGGAGATGCTGCGGCAAGGTTCAAAGCTTGTGCGCTTGAAAAAAATTTCCCTGCCGAAAAAATTTTGGAGGCAGGCTACTCAATGGAACGCGCCGTCGAACTTGCCAAAGAAATTTCTCAACCTACGCAAGTCGTTTTGCTTAGTCCTGCCTGCGCGAGCTTCGACATGTACAGCGACTTTGAGGAACGAGGGCGTGACTTCAAACGGATTGTTAGGGAGCTTTGACATGGGCTACGTTTATTTGGCGTTGGCGATTGTCTTGGAGCTTTGCGGCACGACTTGCATGAAATTATCGGACGGCTTCAACCAAAAATTTTTCGCGGCGGGCACGCTGATTTTTTACGGCGTATGTTTTTATTTCCTTACCATGACGCTGAAGACTCTCGACTTGCATATTGCCTACGCGACTTGGGGCGGGCTTGGAATAATTCTTGCGGCAGTCATCGCCAAAATTTTTTTCCATGAAACCATTTCGACGCCGGGACTTATCGGAATAATTTTAATCGCCGTCGGCGTTGTGTTATGTAATTTTTTTGGAGCGAATCACTAAATGAAAAGACGTGCCAAACTCGACGCGCCCTCTCATGGACAAAGATTTGACAAGTGCCCCACAAACTCGCCCACCGCCGCCGTTAGCGATGCCGCTTCATGGATAGCAACCAATAACGGCACATGTTGCGTCCAAGCGGGATACTGCGGAAATCTTTGTCCAGAAAAAGTTTATCACGGGCGGCGGCTTGTGGCAAGAAAATTTTTTGACGACTTGAAGACAAGGAGACAAAAATAATGTGCATGTATTGCAAATGCGACGAATGGATTGATTCGTTCACCACTCATGTTGTAAATTACAAAAGTTGCTTAATCATAATCAAAAATGTTCCTTGCGTAGAGTGCGTTCAATGCGGCGAAAAATATTATACCGATGAAACTGCGCAACAGTTGGATAAAATTGTTTCTGCCGCAAAAAAAATCGCGCAGGAAATTTCTGTAATTGATTATCGACAAGTAGCGTAACGTTTAAACGAAAGGCAATCCATGAAAATAATCGTATCGGGCGGCGGCACGGGCGGTCACATTTATCCCGCGCTCACGCTCATTGACGCAATCAAAAATAAAAAACCCGACGCGGAATTTTTATACGTCGGCACGGAAAAAGGTTTGGAAGCTGACATTGTTCCGAAGGCGGGCATAAATTTTACCGCGCTCAAGTTGGAAGGCGGGCTTGAACGTCGATTCACTTTGGAAAATATTTCTCGCGTTGCCAATGCCGTTTGGAGCATCAAGCACGCCTCTGACGTTGTAAAAAATTTCAAACCAAATGCGGTCGTCGGGACGGGCGGCTACGTTTGCGGACCGATTCTTCTCGCCGCAAGCTTCATGAAAGTTCCCACGTTGATTCAAGAGCAAAATGCGGTTGCGGGCATCACGAATAAAATCCTTTCCAAGTTCGTCGACAAGATAGCGGTCGGCACTCGTGACGCGCTGAAAAATTTTCCGTCGAACAAAACGATTTACACCGGCAATCCGATTCGCAAGGAAGTCCTCGCCGCAAAAAAATCTGACGGCTTAAAGGAATTCGGTTTCATGGAGGACAAGCCGATTGTTTTAATTTCGGGCGGCTCTCGCGGCGCAAGAAGTATCAACAACGCAATGATTGACGTTTTGAAATCGGCGGCTCAAAAAAATTCCGCGCAATTCCTCCATGTCACGGGCAAGGGCGAATTCGATTCCGTCATGAAAAAATTATCCGACCTCGACGCGCCGAATATAAAAATCGTTCCGTATCTTTACAACATGCCGACGGCTTTGGCAATGGCTGACTTGGCTGTCTTTCGTGCGGGAGCAACGGGGCTTGCGGAATTGACGGCGCGAGGTATCCCGGCAATTTTGATTCCCTATCCTTACGCGGCAGAAAATCATCAAGAGTTCAATGCAAAATCATTGGTCGAAGCGGGCGCGGCTCGCATGATACTCAACAAAGACTTGACGGCGGAAATTTTATCGGCACAACTGGAGGAGCTGTTGTCCTCGCCCGAAAAATTAAAATCGATGGCGCAGGCAAGTTTATCACTCGGCAAACCGAACGCCGCAGACGAAATCGCCGATATGATTTTGAAATTGATTTGAGGAGGAAAAATAATTTGAAACTTGACGGCTTGAAAAAATTTCACTTTATCGGAATAGGCGGCGTGGGCATGAGTGCGCTTGCAAAAATTTTGATTGAACGCGGGCTTGAAGTCAGCGGCTCGGACGCCAAAGATTCTCCTACGCTCGACATGCTGAAAAATCTCGGCGCGAGGGTCTTCGTCGGGCACAAGGCAAAAAATATCCTCGACGAAAAAGGAAATCCCGTCGACGCGATTGTTTGCTCATCGGCTATCCCCGCAGATAATCCCGAAATCATTGCGGCGGGCAAATTCAAAATCCCCAAGCTCCACCGCTCCGACATCAACGCTTGGATTTTAAATTCGCACAAAGGCATTGCGGTTGCCGGCTCTCACGGGAAGACGACGACGACTTCAATGATTGGTTGCGTCCTTCACAACGCGGCGATTGACCCTACGATAATTATCGGCGGCGAATCGATTGACTTGGGCACGGGCGCGGTTCTCGGCAAAGGCGATTGGCTTGTCTCGGAGGCTGACGAAAGCGACGGAAGTTTTTTGACGCTCAAGCCGAAAATCGCAGTTGTCACAAACATTGAAGACGACCACCTCGACCACTACGGCACAATGGAAAAAATTCGCGCCGCCTTTAAAATTTTTATCGAAAACCTCGACCGCGAGGAAGGTGTTGCCGTTCTCTGCTTCGACAATGAAAATCTGCGCAACCTTGCAAAGGAACTCGACCGAAAAATTATTTCCTACGCGATTGACAACGAGGCTGACTTCACGGCGAAAAACATTCACACGACAATCAAGGGCGTCACGTTTGAAGTCGTTCGCGGCGAAGAAATTTTGGGCAAAGTCAATTTGGCGATTCACGGCAAGCACAACGTCCTCAATGCTTTGGCGACGATTGCGACGGCTTTGGAAGTGGGCGTGAGCTTCAGCAAGATTGTCGAAGGCTTGAAAAATTTTCACGGAGCAAAGAGGCGTTTCCAGACGAAAGGGCGCGTGAGAAATATTTTGGTTGTCGACGACTACGCGCACCACCCGACAGAAATTGCCGCGACGCTCAAAGCCGCCCGCGAGACCAAGCCCAATAAAGTCGTTTGCATTTTCCAGCCGCACAGATATTCGCGGACGCAACTTTTGCTTAAGGAATTCGGCAGCGCGTTCAAAGCAGCCGACCTTTTGATTTTGACGGATATTTATTCGGCGGGCGAGGAAAAAATTTCGGGCGTGAGTGGCGAATCGATTTTGGAAGAAGTTTTGCGAACGACCAATCAAGCCGTGAGTTATATCCCCAAGCGCGAAGACATTGCCGAAGCTTTGAAAGACAGACTTTCGCCGGGCGATTTGGTTATCACGATGGGCGCGGGCGACATTTACAAGACGGGCGAGGAACTTTTGGAAATGCTCAAGGAGTGGCGCAAGAAAAAAATTGTCGTCATCTGCGGCGGCACTTCCACCGAGGCTGAAGTTTCGCGACGCACGGGCAAGGCGATTGCCGACGCGCTCAAGTCAAAAAATTACAACGTCGAACTCATGGAACTCAACCCGCAGACCTTCGCCGAAAAGATTCGTGAAAAAGATTGCGGCATTGTCTTCAACGCACTGCACGGCAAATACGGCGAGGACGGTTTGATTCAAGGGACGCTCGACATGCTGAAGATTCCCTACACCGGCTCCGACGTTTTGGCGGCGGCGTTGACTATGGATAAAGTTGCCACGAAACATTTCCTCAATTCTGCAAATCTTTCCACGCCGAAATTTGCCGTCTATCGCGAGGCTGACAGGAACAACAATATCGCTGCCGAAGTCGAAAAAAATTTCGGTGTGCCCGTCGTCGTCAAAGCTTCCTCGCAAGGCTCAAGTATCGGCGTGACGATTGTCGAAAAAGTTTCCGAGCTTGACGAGGCGATTGAAAACGCATTTGCTTTCGGCAACGAGATTTTGGTTGAAGAATTTATCAAGGGGCGCGAATTGACGGTTGCGGTCATGGGCAACGAGGATGACGCGGAGGCTTTGCCCGTCATTGAGATAACCACGACAACCGGTCGCTACGATTACAAATCCAAATACACCAAAGGCTTGTCGACTCACATTGTCCCTGCGCCTCTTGCCGACGAACTTACCTCCGAAGTTCAACGCTTGGCGGTCGCGGCGTTCAAGCTGTGCAAATGTTCGGGCGTGGCTCGTGTCGATATGATGCTTTCGGAAGACAACGTGCCTTACGTGATTGAAATCAATTCGGTGCCCGGCATGACGGAAACTTCTTTGGTGCCCGATGCGGCTCGTGCGACAGGTATCGAATTCCCCGAACTGTGTGAAAAAATTTTAACGCTCTCCGAATTTTAAGGCATAATAATAACTATTTCTTTAACTGTACTCAACTGTATTTTAGCGAAAATTAATCGCTCTGCAGACAACAAAAAAAGTCCTCTCCGAAAAGGAAAGGGCTGATTTTTTACGGGTGAGTTTTATCGTTCTAGAGCGTGTTGGTAAATTAAAACGTCGGCACCGATTAAGCGTTTCAATGAAGTTTTCTTCTACTTTTTCTTTGCCGGCACCAAAGAAAAAGTAGCAAAAAGAAAGGTGCTTAACCCGGCGGATGAACATCCTGTTCATATCGCAGGCGGTCGTCATCCATGACGGCCGGGCACTCGCCAACCGCTACTTTTTAATTTACCAACAGCCCCTAGAGCGTGTTGGTAAAGTGCAAAAGTAAAACATAAGCAAAACCTTTGGTAAAAGGAATTTGAAAAACTCCGCAAAGGAAATGCTTATGTCAAACTTATTTTACCACACTCGTTATTGTCTTACAAAAACGCAAAAGGAAATAATAGCACCGCTGTTACCTGCTCCAAAGTCGACAGGACGACCTGCTTTAAATTCCTTAACGGTATTCAATGCCATTTTGTGGATATTATCTTCAGGAGCTCCATGGCGCAATTTGCCACCCCACTTTGGTAAACGGAACAGCATTTATCACAAATTCCGAAAATGGTGCGCTGATAATGTTTTCGAGAACCTCTTGCAAGCGTTGGTAGACGACACGGAAAAATACCTGCTCATCCAAATTGATTCGACCTTCTGCAAGGTGCATCAGCACGCCGCCGGGACTCGTAAAAAACATGGTAATCAAGTAATAGGCGTGTCGCGCGGCGGCAAGACCACCAAAATTCATGCTCTCGTCACTGAAAATTTTCAACTTATCGGACTGTTACTGACCGGCGGACATATTCATGATTCGAAGTGTGCCGTTGAATAAAACTCAAAAACAAAAAGGTTCCGGGTGATAAAGCTTTTTGTTCGTCTCATATTCGCCGGTTTATTCAAGAGCAAGGCGGCATTGTTTGTATTCCGGACAAAAACAACTCGCGAACATTACATGAGTTTGATAGAGACCTTTACAAAGCTCACAACGTCGTTGAACGTTTTTTCTTGCGGCTAAAGAATCGCCGACATATCGCCACCCGTTATGACAAATTGGCTTTTTGATTTCGCAATTTTATTTTGCTTGCTGCCCTTATGCTTCAAGTCTAGACTTTACCAACACTCTCTAAGGGACTGTGAACAAAGAGTGATAAAATATTCGGGTGAAGCAAAATGACATATGAACTAACAGATGACGACCGAGCGAAACTCGAAGAATTGTTGATGAAAAAGAAAATGGGACGCCCTTGTCTTTACCGCCCGCCTTCGGTAAGTGGAACAGCATTTATCACAAGTTTCGCCGCCGGTGTTCCCTCGGCTTATTTGAATGCCTGTTACAACTCATCAATGCCGACGAAAAGGAGGCAACCTTGCTTGAGCTTGACTCGACTTTCTGTAAGGTGCATCAGAGTGCCTGTTCGGGCAGGAAAGACCAAGCAATAGGCTCGTCGCGAGGCGGCAAAAACACCAAAGTCCACGTCCTTATCAACGAGAAAATGCAACTTTTGAAAGTGGTATTGACCGGCGGGCAAATTCACGACTCGAAGCGACCGTGGCTCTTCTCAAAGGCATAAAAATCAAGAATTACCGTCACATCGCCACTCGTTACGACAAATTGGCTCTTTGCTTCGAGAATTTCGTTTTACTTGCTTCTTTCGTTATTCATTTTTAATTTACCAACAGCCCCATCGAAGTCGCCGGAAATCATTTCGGCTTTGGTTAAACGTTTGCCGGGTAATATGTCAAAAATTTCCTCGATAGAAAACGGTCGCCAATTTTTTTCGTTCAAAGCTTCCATATCAATGCCTCAAATGTAAGCGGGCGTTCGGAAAGTTCAGCGTGGCAAAATAATCGTCAAGGGTTTCTGCGCGGCGAATCAATTCAACCTCGCCGCTCTCACGAATCAAAAGTTCCGCGCTCCGAAGTTTGCCGTTGTAGTTGAAGCCCATGGCGTGCCCGTGCGCGCCCGTGTCGTGAATAATCACAACGTCGCCGACTTCAATTTTCGGGAGGCGGCGGTCAATCGCGAACTTGTCGTTGTTTTCGCAAAGGGAACCGGTCACGTCGTAAATTTCGTCGCAAGGTGCCTCCTCCTTGCCCAAAACCGTGATGTGATGATAGGCGTTGTAAAGAGCGGGGCGCATTAAATCGGACATGCAAGAATCAAGCCCGACGTAATTTTTGTAAGTGTTCTTTTTGTGCAAGACGGTCGACACGAGCCACCCCGCCGAACCGGTTATGGCACGACCGCTTTCCATTGCGAGGCGAACATCACCCAAACCGCTCGGCACCAAAATTTCATGGAAGAGTTCCTTAATGCCTTCGCCGACCATTTTCAAATCAACGGGCAATTCGTCAGGGTGATAGGGAATGCCCAAGCCGCCGCCCAAGTTCACGAACTCAAATTTTATTCCGAGTTCATTTTTTATTTTCGCGGCAAGCTCAAACATAATCCTCGCCGTGTAAATGAAAGTCGAGGCCTTGCGTTCGTTGGAGGCAATCATCGTGTGCAAGCCGAATCGCTTAATGCCCTTGTCGAGGCAAATCTTGTACGCCTCAAAAATTTGTTCGCGGGTCAAGCCGTATTTTGCTTCGGCGGGGCGACCGATTATATCGTTGCCGTCGTTCATGATATCGGCGGGATTGTATCGGAAGGAAATTATTTCGGGCAAGCGGGCGTTGCGTTCCAAATAATTTATGTGCGTTATGTCGTCGAGGTTGATAATCGCGCCCAACGAAAGAGCCTTGCGAAATTCTTCGGCGGGCGTGTCGTTTGAAGTCAACATAATTTTTTCGCCGATGACTCCCGCCGCCTCGCTGATAAAAAGTTCGGCGATTGAGCTGCAATCGGTGCCCGCTCCGTCTTTCGACAAAACCTCGACGATATACGGATTGGGCGTCGCCTTCACTGCAAAGTGTTCGATGAATTCGGGTGCCCAATCAAACGCCTCACGCAACTTTCTGAAATTATCGCGGATAATTTTCTCGTCGTAAATGTGGAAGGGCGTCGGGAATTTTTTTATCACTTCGCGCAAGGCGGCTTGAGTCATTGGGAATTTTTTTTGCGTTTGAAAAATGTTCGTCATTGAAATCCCTCCCGAAAAATTTTGTATACTTTGTACATTGATTATAACAAAAATTTTTCGTAAGGGAATAGCCGCATTAAATTTTCAAGGGCTCGTTCATGCTGCCGACCCGATAGCCTTGCAAATCCAGCGTGACATAATCAAAGCCGAGTGACTTCAACTTATCGACAAGTTCGCCGCGCTCGGTCATGAGCTTTGAAAAATCTTCGGGCAAAATTTCAATTCGGGCGAGGTTGCCGTGAACTCTGACACGCAATTTGTTAAAGCCCGCGCCGGACAAAAATTCTTCAGCCGCCTCGACCTTCGAAAGTTTTTCTGCCGTTAATTTTTCGCCGTAGACAAAACGCGACGCCAAGCACGCCATCGACGGCTTATTCCACGTCGACAAGTTTAATTCTTCAGACAGCGTGCGAATTTCCGATTTGTAAAGCCCGACCTCACGGAGCGGGCTTTTTATTTTGAGTTCGGCAAGGGCTTTCATGCCGGGTCGATAATCGCCCTCGTCGTCTTTGTTTGAGCCTTCAACCAAAATTTTGTCTTCGGCGAGGCGCAAAAAATTTTTGAAGAGTTCGCGCTTGCAAAGATAGCAACGTTCGGCGGGATTGTCTTTTATGCCTTCGATTGAAAGAACGTCCGCCTCGAAAATTATTTGGCGAATTTTATTTTCCTCGCAAAATTTTTTCGCCGCCTCAAGTTCACTGCGCGGAATGAAAACACTTGCCGCAGTCAAAGCCAAAACTTTATCGCCCAAAACATCATGCGCGACCTTCAAAAGGAAAGTTGAATCGACGCCGCCCGAAAATGCAACCGCAACTTCTCCAAGCCCGCGCAGATTTTTTTTCAAATCGTCAAGCTTTCCCATGCTTGTCTCCGTGAGGCGGCGGCATAATTTTTTTCAAGTCGACGCCGAAAGATTTTGCAACGTCCTCCCATGTGTTGTTAATCTTGCGCTTTTCGAGAACGGTCTTGATATTTTTGTTGGAGGTCTTCGCGATTTTTCCGGCAATCATAATATCTTGCGGGTGGTAGCCGTCCTTTAACAAAGCTTGCAAAGTTTTAACGTCGACGCCCGCTCGTTTGGCAAGCTGTTCCTCGCGCTCACGGTTGTAAAAATTTTCAATCTGTTCGTGAGTGACACCGAGCTTTTGAGCTACTTGCTCCCAATCGACACGCATGGCAAGCACTTCCGAAAAACTTTTGCCGCTCAACTTGGCAAGAACCGCCGCGTGATTTATATCCTCGAAGTGCACGCCGCTATCCAATGCTGCCTTGACTTGTGATTCGTCGACGCCGTATTTTTCGGCAAGGAATTTCGTCCAAACGGAAACATCACCTCGCGCTTCTGCCTGCCAAGTATCGTCGGGCATTTCGGGTTCGTTCGCAAAAGCTTGACCGCCCGTCAAAATCATTGCTCCGCTCAAGAGTCCGACCAGCAATCTTTTTTTGAAGTTCATAATTTCTCACCTCGTGCCAAGTATAATTCTTGCGTCGCTTTTTGTCTTTAGGTCTTGGTTAAAAAAATTTATAAAAATACAGCGCATCACGACGTTAAACTTTGCGTGATTGCGCTGAATTTGTTCTTTACAGATTCGGGAAAATTCGGTTAGAGCGTGTTGGTAAACTCAAAATAACCGGCACTTGTCAGACTTTACCATCAGCACCAGCCGTAAAATCACTTCGATAACTTCTTTGCGCGATCGGCGGTTATCAGCGCGTTGATAAAATCGTCGAGGTCGCCGTTCAAAATTTCTTCGATTCGATAAAGCGTCAACTTGATTCTGTGGTCGGTCACGCGCCCTTGAGGGAAATTGTACGTTCGAATTTTTTCGCTGCGGTCGCCCGAACCTACTTGACTTTTTCTGTCGGCGGCGATTGCTTCCGATTGTTCGCGGACGACCAAATCTTTCACGCGGGCTCTCAAAACTCGCATTGCCTTTTCCTTATTCTTGAGTTGAGATTTTTCGTCTTGACATTGAACGACAATTCCCGTCGGCAAATGCGTAATTCGGATTGCGGTCTCCGTTCGGTTGACGTATTGACCGCCGGCACCTGAGGCGCAGTAAGTGTCGATTCGCAAATCGGCGGGGTTAATCACAACGTCAACTTCTTCGGCTTCGGGCATGACGGCAACTGTAACCGCGCTCGTGTGAATCCTGCCGCTGCTCTCGGTGACGGGAACTCTTTGCACGCGATGGGTGCCGCTCTCGTATTTGAGTTTGCTGAAAGCTCCCGCGCCTTCGACCGTGAAAGAAATTTCCTTGAAGCCGCCAATCGTCGTGGCATTTGAGTAGACAATATCGACGCGCCAACCTTGCCGCTCGGCGTAGCGTGTGTACATGCGGAACAAATCGCCCGCGAAAAGTGCAGCCTCCTCGCCGCCGACGCCGCCTCGAATTTCCATGACAACGTTTTTATCGTCGTTGGGGTCTTTGGGCAGGAGCATTATCGGCAATTCGGTTTCAAGTTCGGCTTTGGAATTTTTGAGTTCGACAAGTTCTTCCGTTGCCAAAATTTTCAAATCCTCGTCAGTCGAAGTTTCAAGCAAATTTTTATCTTCGTCAATCTGCGCGAGGATTTTTTTGTACTCGTGAAATTTTTTTACAATCGGTTCGAGGGCGGCGTGTTCGCGAGTGAGTGCCGTGAATTTTTCAACGTCAGCCACGACCGACGGGTCACTCAAACGCGCTTCGACTTGAGCGAAATGTTCCGCGACTTTCTGAAGTTTTTCAAGCAAGTTTACCACCGCCTTTAAATTCAATTAGGAATTAGGAATTAGGACTTAGGAATTGGGAATTTCATTACGCATTGCCTCAGCGTGTGCCAAGCAAGCGTTGCGCATTTGACGCGGGCGGGCATTGTCGAAATATTTTTCAGAGCCGCCGCCTCGTCCAATGCCTCAAGTTCGGTGTCGTCGGTGACTTCGCCTTGAATCATCTTGATAAAAAGTTCGGCAAGGTGCCTCGCCTCGTCGACAGTTTTGCCGCGCATGAGTTCAATCATCATATCGGTCGAGGCTTGGGAAATGGCGCAACCCGTTCCGCCGAACGCCGCATCTTTTATCACGCCGTCGGAAACTTCCAATTCCAAAATTATTTCGTCGCCGCAACTTGGATTGTGTCCGCGCTCTTTAATCGTCGCGTGTTCAAGTTGCCTGCGATTTTCTTTGGCTTGGCTGTGTTCGGCGATAAGTTCCGTGTAAATATTTTCAAGCAAGGTGCATTGTCCCCCTGACTTTTTGAATTGCCTCGATTAATCGTTCAACGTCTTGCCGCGTGTTGTAAAAATAAAAACTTGCCCGGCATGTCGAATTTTGTCCGAGATATTTTACAAGCGGCTGGGCGCAATGATGACCGGCACGAATCGCCACGCCTTGAGCGTCAAGAATCGTCGCAACGTCATGAGGGTGAACGTCTTTTATGTTGAAAGAAATGATTCCGATTTTGTTTTCCGCCTCGCAACCGTAAAGCTCGACGTAGGGAATTTTTTTCAGCTCGGCAAGCGCGCAGGTCGTTAAATCTTTTTCAATGCTTTCAATCGTCTCGAAGCCGACACGTTGAATATAATTAATCGCCGCCGTCAAGCCCGCCGCTCCTCCGACGTTTTGAGTGCCCGCCTCGAATTTCTGCGGCAGTTCGGCGAAGGTCGTCGTTTGCTCTTCGACGTATTCGATCATGTCGCCGCCGCTCAAAAACGGTGGCATTTCCTCCAAAATTTTTTTCTTGCCGTAAAGCACACCGATTCCCATCGGCGATAACATTTTGTGACCCGAAAAAGCCAAAAAGTCCGCGTCGAGGTCTTGCACGTCAACGGGGATGTGAGGCACCGATTGCGCTCCGTCGACGACGATAACCGCTCCGACTTCGTGAGCCTTTGCCGCCAAAGTTTTTATGTCGTTGACGAGACCGAGCACGTTTGAAATTTGAGTAACGGCCAAAATTTTCGTGCGCCGCGTGAGTTTCTTGTCAATGTCTTCCGCCGATAAATTTCCGTCCGCCGCGAGGTAAATGTAATTCAACTTCGCGCCCGTCGCCTGCGCCACTCTTTGCCAAGGCACGAGGTTTGAATGGTGTTCGGCTATCGTGATTAAAATTTCATCGCCGCCGCGCAGATTGTTCAAGCCGTAGCTGTAGGCAACGAGGTTGAGCGATTCGGTTGCGTTCTTCGTGAAAATAATTTCCTTCGGCGATTTTGCGTTGAGGAAAGCGGCAACCTTGCGCCTCGCTTCCTCGTAAACTTTCGTCGCCTTCACGCTCAATTCGTAAACGCCGCGATGAGGATTGGCATTGCAACTTCCGTAGTAGCCGCAAATCGCACGCACGACACTTTCCGGCTTTTGAGTCGTCGCGCTGTTATCCAAATATGCCGGCGGGTGTCCGTTCATTCGACTACGCAAAATCGGGAAGTCATTCAAAAAGTTTTTATCCATAAATAAATCTCCTTAGAAGTTTTTCTATTTCAATCATGATGTGTTCGACGGCGCGGGCAATGTCTTCTTGCGTCCTAAATTGCCTCAAAGTCTTGTCAACGTCATAAAAATCGATAGTGTTGTTGTGTGCGTCGTGTAAATCTGTTCTGCCGACCAAACCGTTGAATTTTTCATCATACTCGGCAACAATTTTCTGCGGCAAAATATTCCTTCCGCCGAGCAATCGCTTAATTTCCTCTTTGTAAAGCCCCTCTTTTATTTCGTTGGAAAAAATCATGAAGCCCGCGCAGAATGCCGTTGATTCGCCGAGATAGCTATATTCGCCATTGTAACAGCCCACTCGAAACCAAAGTTCCTTATTGTCGTCGATTATTATGGCATTGCCCGCCGCATCGGTGCATTGGAGACAGATACTCGGCCAAGAAAAGGCTGTGCCAAAAAATCTGTCGATATATCGCTTGTAAGTATAACAGTCACCGATTTCCATACGTCTGTTGCCGCCGCGCTTAAGATGATGTTTTCTGCAAAAGCTTTCGTCAAAGTATTTATCAAGAGCCGTGAAAAATTTGTGCATAATATTTTCCACTTCACGTTGCGAATCGGTTCTTTCAATCATTTTGTCAATTTCATTGTAAAGGCGTTCCAAGTTGTTTTTCTGGGAAATATTTTTTGGAGGATTATCCTCGCAATCAGCAATCCAATAAAAACCTTCAGAGCAAAACGCAACTGCGTCTATTTTGTCCGAACGAATAAAATTTGACATGTCCGGGAATCCAAAATCGCCCGCGCTTTCCCGTGAAGGTGAATCTCCTTGCGGCGTCAAGTAGTAGAGAACGGGCGGCTCGCTCAAAGCGTATTGCTTATGATATTCATTTGCTTCGCGCCAATAATCGTAACATTGATTGTCTTGTTCGCCGTAGTCATCGCCCTTTTTAACTTCAATCGGAATGAAACGACGCGACGTGATGATTACCAAATCGATTCTTAAAGAAGCTTTCCGTTTTACAAATTCAGTCGGATATTCTCCGTAAACTCTCGCGCTGTCCAATTCCGCAGCCGACATGTTAAGGCGTAGGACATGTTTATCAAACAGTTCAAGATAAAGTCGCCCGCGTTCGCGATTTACTTCGGGTGATAAAAGCTCGTACATCCGTCCAGTTAATTCTCGCTCAGTCATTTTGAAAACCTCCGTAAATTTTTTTATATTGTAGCTGTGGAATTCAAAATGCGCAAGACAAACAAAAAAGCACCGAAGATTTTATCTCCGATGCTTTTCTTGCAGGAAGTGCGGATATTTTTTCAGGAAGTCTTTCAGCGCGGGCAACTTGATTTCGTTCACGTCGCAAGGTTCAAACTTCGCGCCTCCGACAAGATATTTTCCGCTGCGCATTGCCTCTTCCAAAAAATTTTTATCGGCTTGAGAAAATTTTTGGAAGTCGGGAGCCGAACGAACTTTTTCCAAAAATTTTTCGATACCGCCCATGCTTGAGAAATGCCAACCGCCCTCGACGATACGCGGCAAAACTTTTCGGGCATTTCTGAAGGCTTGCGGCTCCTTCATGTGTTTGAACTTCCCGATAACCGTTCCGTCCCATTTCAAATCGCGATTAACCCAATCGAAATAATAGCTGTGAAAAATTTGCTGACAAACGACGGGGCTCAAGTCCAAAAAATTATTTATCCTCATGCCGCCGTGAAAAGGCACGAGCTGATTTTTTGTGTAAGGCGTCGTGTCATAAAAAGCTATGAAGTCCACAAACTTTGTCGCGTCGGAAAAACTTTCAATCAACGTCTTTAACGTCGCGGGATTCGGGAACTCGTCGAGGTCGGAAATCATAATCAAATCGTCGGGCTCGGCTTCAGTCAAACCCTTTGCAATGCTGTTGCGCTGATTGTTTTCAAGCGACCAATCGCCCGCGCCTTTATACTCTACAACCGAAGTATCCATGATGTAATGAATCTTCGGGAAAAATTTTTTGAAGGCGTCTTTGTGCTCCAAAAAGTTGAAAGGCTTGGGCTTGTTCGCGTGAGTCTTGTCCGCCTCGACGATAACGAAATAATCGACAATGTCATAAAAAGTTTCAAGGCGCAGCTCCAAAAGTTCCAGCTCATTGAAGAACGGAAAGCAATCGAAAACTTTCATTTGTCCGGGAAGAATTCGTCGTGAATGCTGTTGACGGCTTCCGTGACTTGCGAACCTTTGACGAGGCAAGAGACGCTTATCTCCGACGTGCTGATAATGTCAATGTTGACATCTGCGCGGGCGAGTGCACCGAACATGCGAGCGGCAACGCCGGGACTTCCCAACATGCCCGCTCCGACGATTGAAACTTTTGCCATATCCTCTTCGACGAGGACGGAGGCGGCACTGATTTTTTCGGCGGCAACACCGATAACTTTTTTTGCTTCGGGCAAGTCATTGAGATTAATCGTGAAGACAATATCGTTAATGTTTCTGTTTATGTCGCGAATACTCTGAACAATCATATCGACATCAATGTTGACATCGGCAAGTGCTTGAAAGAGCGTGTGCGCGACGCCGGGGCTGTTCGGGACGCCGAGCACGGAAATTTTTGCAACTTTCATATCGTGGGCGACGCCGCGAATTTCAAAATCTTTTTCCTCCACAGTGTAGTCCTCCCTGATAATCGTGCCCGCTTCCTTTGTGAAAGTCGAGCGAACGTGAATCGGAATGTTGAAAAATTGTCCCATCTCCACCGAACGAGGCTGCATGACACCTGCGCCGAGACGAGCCATCTCCAACATTTCGTAGTAAGTAATTTCTTTCATCCTGCGAGCGTTCTTGACGATTCGCGGGTCAGCGGAATAGACGCCGTCAACGTCAGTGAAAATTTCGCATTCGTCAGCTTTGAGCGCGCCCGCCAATGCAACGGCAGAAGTATCCGAGCCGCCGCGTCCGAGTGTCACGGGGTCACCGAATTTGTCAGTGCCTTGAAAGCCGGCAACAACGACGATTTGTCCCTTGTCGAGTTCGTCGTGAACGCGCTGCGGTTTGATGCCCAAAATTCTTCCCTTCGTGTGCACGGAACTTGTCCTCATGCCGACCATTTGTCCCGTTAAGGAAATCGCGGGTTGCCCCAACTTTTTGAACGCCATAGCCAACAGAGCAATCGAGACTTGTTCGCCCGTCGTCAACAGCATGTCCAGTTCGCGCAGATAATCCGCTTTGTAAGGTTCGGTGTCTATGCCGCCCGCCAAAGCGATTAAGTTATCGGTCGTTTTGCCCATTGCCGAGACCACCACGACGATTTTATCATCGGGTTTCTTTTCGGCGAGAATTCTTTTTGCCACCGCCAAAATTTTTTCCGTCGTCGCAACCGAAGAGCCGCCGAATTTTTTTACAATCAGAGCCATGCGCTTAAGCCTCCTTCGTACAGCTCATAAAATTCATTTTAAAATCATTGTAGCAGAAAATTTTTTGTTAGTCAAAATGAAAGCGACTCCGCCCGAAACGGAATCGCTATTTTTAGCTTTTAGCTAATCACTAACAGCTAACCGCTAACCGCTATTTTTTCGTCGAGACCTTAGCCGGTTTTTCGGCGTTCTTTGCGGAACTCACCGTTGCCAATTCTTGTAAGATGTCAATCAGCGCAACACTGACGACATTCAAAACGTCTTTAAGCACTGCGTTATAGAGGTCGCCGCCGTCGGTTACGCCGCGCCCGTTCGCCGTGATAAAAAATTTTTTCGGATGTTCACTGTTCTTCAAAGCCGCGTCAATTTTATCCGCCACCATTTTCGCAAGCTGTTCTTTGTCCATTAACTTTCACTCCCAGAATATTTTTCCGAAAACTTTCTACGTGCCAAAAGAAATTCCTGCCGTGTCACACCTCGAACAAGTCAACTTTTTTCTGCGCGGCGCGAGTTATGTCAAACATTTTAATCAGCTCGGCAACGGCTTGCGTCGGCGAAATGATTCCTCCCAAGACCGCCTCTTTGATTTCGGGCATGCGTCCGGTTATCACGGTGTCGCCGAAGAAAAGATTGTGGAGGTGTTCGTCAATCATTGCGTGCATCCAATCGAGCAGTTGAGAATCTCTGCGCCTTTGGAAGACACCGCTTTGAGTTGTCGTCTCTTTGAAAAGCTGAATCACTTGCCAAAGTTCGGGCAAACCCAATTTCGTGACGGCACTTGCAAGATAAGCGTGAGTTGTCCAACCTTCGGTGGCGGGGCGGATAAATTCGGTCATGCGTTCGTATTCGCCGCGAGTGACTTTTGCACGAACGAGATTATCGCCGTCGGCTTTGTTGACGACAATCGCGTCGGCAAGTTCCATGATACCTTTCTTAATGCCTTGCAAATCATCGCCCGCGCCCGTCAACACGACCAGCATAAAAAAATCTACCATTGAGCGGACGGTTGTCTCCGATTGACCGACGCCGACCGTTTCAATCAAAATCACATCGTAGCCCGCCGCCTCGCACATGAGCATTGTCTCACGGCTTTTACGAGCAACACCGCCCAAAGTTCCTCCTGCCGGTGAAGGTCTGATAAAAGCTTCGTTGCGTCGACTCAAATTTCCCATGCGCGTCTTGTCACCGAGGATTGAGCCTTTGGTTATGGAACTTGTCGGGTCGATTGAAAGAACGGCAACTTTGTGTCCTTCGTCGCAGAGCATGTTCCCGAACGCCTCAATGATTGTCGACTTGCCCGCGCCCGGCACGCCCGTTATTCCGATTCTTAAAGCTTTGCCCGTTCGAGGAAGAAGTCTTTGCAAAACTCTTTGGGCTTTGGCGAAATGTTTCGGGCTGTTGCTTTCAATCAATGTTATCGCCCTGGACAAAATCATTCTGTCGCCGCGTGTCACTCCGTCAACGAGTTCATCTTCCGTCAAAGTCATGCGGCGTTTCGGTTTGAATTGCCCCGAAGCAAATGCGGGATTGATATTCCCGACCGTCGTATCTTTTATTCCTTCAATGCCGCTCATTACCGCCGATTGATTCGACACCGCCCATTCGGGAGTCGTTGTCGTGTAATTTGCCATTCGCTCAACTCCTCTGTTATTTTTTATGAAATTATAAATGACGTTGATAAGAAAAGCAATGTGGAATAAACATGTAAAATTTTTTTCTTGAAAAAATTTTTTGAGTGTGCTATATTCACGGCGGCTCAAGAAAGCAAGCGGAGAAGAACGACGACTTGAGGAAACACGGTCACTCAATTTTGAAAGCTTCTCCAAATGAGTTCGCGAGCCCGCCGAAATTCATTCTGTTAGATTTATTGGAGGCTTTTAAAATGAAAAAGACAGTAGCAGCGGCATTGACTGCAGCATTTGTTATCGGCACAGCATCCACCACGTTGGCGGCAGCGAATCCTTTCAGCGACGTTCCCGCAGGTCACTGGGCTTACAATTCCGTTTCCAAGCTTGCGGCGGAAGGCGTTATCGAAGGCTACGGCGACGGAACTTATCGCGGCGACAGAAACATCACCCGTTATGAAATGGCGCAGATGGTTGCAAAGGCTATGGCGAAAAATCCGACCGGCGCAAACAAAGCCGAACTCGACAGACTCGCCGCCGAATTCCGTGATGAACTCGACGCATTGGGCGTTCGCGTTGCCGAACTCGAAAAGTATGCCGACAAAGTCGTTTGGACGGGCGAACTTCGTTATCGCTACTACAACGACCGCGAAAAACGTCGTCATGAGAGCGGCAAGATTAAGAAGACCAATAACCAACTTCAACTCCGCCTCTTCCCGACCGCAACCGTCAATGACCACTGGAAAATCAAAGCTCGTATGACGGCAACCAGCGATATGAGCAAAGACACTACCGGCAATTTCAAACTCACTTACGCCTTTGCCGAAGGTAAATATTTCGACGACAAACTCACTTTGATGGTCGGCAGAATGCCCTTCTACACAAACGTTGACGACGGTCTCGTAATGGATGACTTCTTCAGCGGCTTCGCGGCTGTCTACGGCGACAAATTCAAAGTTGCGCTCATGGCAGGTCGTTGGAACCTCGAAAATGCAAACCTCAATCTTCCTTCCGATGCTTCTCTTGCTGACGCGGCTTCAAGTTATCAGGGTGCAGAAATTTCCTACGACAACAACAAACTTTACGTCGGCGCAGGCTATCATCACTTCCGCAGCGACGATTTTCAGAGTCTGCCCGGCTACAAGAAAAATGAAAAGAATGCAAACGTCTGGACGGTCGGCGCACGCTACAACTTTGATTGCGGCATCCACCTCGGCGGCGCGTATGCAAGCAACACCAAAGCTGACGAGTACAAACGTTCTTGGTGGGCAGGTCTCGGCTACAAGGGCGCAGATCGTAAAGTTGCCGGCACTTGGGGCATCAACGTTGCTTATCGTTACGTCGGACAGAACACGAGCTTGGCTCCCACGTATGACACCTTCGCTTTGAGAACAAACAAGAAGGGCGTTGACATCACCGTTGACTGGGCACCGCTTTATAACACTTACGTCCAACTCGGTTACTTCACCGGCAAGACGCTTGACACCAGGAAAGACGATCAAACCTTCTTCGGTCGTGCAAGCTGGTTCTTCTAAGAATTTTTTCGCCGAACTGTCGGCAAGCCATAAAAAAGCTCCTCTGCTTAATCGGCGGAGGGGCTTTTCAATTAGGAATCGAAGCAGCCCCCGTCTTTGCCAAAGAGTGGGAACGCAGAATCGGCTGTCATGTTCGAAGTTCGTCACTTCGATTGAACGTTTAATGACTTTAATTTTTTCTTCTACTTTTTCTTTGCCGGCACCAAAGAAAAAGTAGCAAAAAGAAAGGTGCTTTAACCGGCGGATGAACATCCTGTTCATATCGCCGGCGGCCGTCATCCGTGACGGCCGGGTTCTCACCGACTTTAATTTTTCGAGTTTATCAACACGTATTGATTGGGAATGAGGAATTGGGAATTGAAAATGAAAAAATTTTTACCGCTGATTTTGTCGACGTGCTTAATCTTCGGCGGAGGCGTCGAGGCAAAAAAACTTCCGCCGCCCGTCTTGTCTGCAGAATTCGAGCAAATGGACTTCATGCAACTCTACCCGACTTATTCTTGGGAGCCGCTGCCGAATACAAAATTTTATCTGGTGCGCGTCGTCAAAGTCTCAACAAACACAATCGTCCGCGAACTTCTCAACGAAGAGGGATTGGATCGCATGACCGATTGGACACCCTTCACGGAGGCGGGCGAATATTATTGGCAAGTGTGCGTTTCAAATAAAAATAAAAAGCCTTTGAGCGATTGGTCGGAGAAAAAATTTTTCACGGTCACCGCGCCCGTCAAGTTTGCGGTTCTCGGCGACAGCATTTCTCACGGCGGCGCAAGCTACATTCCCGCCGGTCAACTTTCTTGCCAATGGGAAACTTATTCCGCAGTGCCGATAAAAAATCTTGCCAGAAGCGGCGACACAACGAGGCAAATGCTTGAGCGTTTCGACAACGACGTTTTGCCTTTCAAGCCGCAAGTCTTGATTATAATGGCGGGCGTCAATGATATTCGCACGGGCATGACAAGCGACGCCGTCATAAAAAATTTGGAGGCTATCCGCGATAAATGTTTGGCAAACGATATGACGCCCGTTTTCTGCACGATAACCTCAATGAATCCCGAACTCATGGACAAACGCGGAATTTTTTTGACGGACGGCGATTGGCGCGAGGCTCGTGAGAAAATTAATTTTTGGATAATGAAGACGCCTTACTTTATCGAGGTATCGGAAAAATTGACTGATGAATTCGGTTATCTTCGCGCCGAGTTCACGCCCGACGGTTTGCATCCCGCCCTGCGCGGCAAAAAAATTATCGGCGAGACCATCGGTAAATATCTCAAAGAAAATTTTTCGGAGGAGTAAAATGCAATTCATAGACAGAGGAAAAATTTTTGTAAAAGCAGGCGACGGAGGCAACGGCAAATCTTCCTTCCGTCGCGAAAAATTTGTGCCTAAGGGCGGACCCGACGGAGGCGACGGAGGCAAGGGCGGCGATATTGTCCTTGAAGTCGACGAAAACGTCAACACGCTTTTAAATTTCAGATTCAATCGCAAATTCACGGCTGACAACGGCGGCGCGGGCGATGTCAAAAAACAATTCGGGCGAGGCGGTGAAGATTGCGTTATAAAAGTTCCGCAAGGCACCTTCGTCAAAGACGCGCAGACCGGTGAAGTTTTGGCTGACTTGACACAACTTGGACAACGGGCGATTGTTGCCAAAGGCGGGCGCGGCGGCAGAGGCAATGCAAAATTTAAATCGTCTTCGAGAAGAGCACCGACCTTTGCGGAATTCGGAGAGCCCGGCGAAAGTCGCGAACTTTTATTGGAGCTGAAACTTTTGGCTGACGTCGGACTTGTCGGCTATCCCAGCGTCGGCAAGTCAAGTTTGATAGCCGCAGTGAGTTCCGCCCGCCCCGAAATCGCCGATTATCATTTCACAACGCTTGTTCCGGTGCTCGGCGTCGTCAGTCTCGGCTACGAAAAATCTTTTGTCATGGCGGATATTCCCGGTCTTATCGAGGGCGCGGCGGAAGGTATCGGCTTGGGTCATGACTTCCTGCGCCACATCGAACGCACGAAATTAATTTTGCACATTGTCGACGCGGCGGCTGTTGACGGCAGAAATCCCGTCGACGACTTCAAAAAAATCAACGTCGAATTGAAACGCTACAGCGAAAAACTTTCCAAGCGTCCTCAAATTCTCGTCGCCAACAAAATCGATTTGCCGCAAGCCGCAGAAAATCTTCCCTCACTTGAAAAACTTGCCGCGCAGGAAAATATTCCGTTCTTTAAAATTTCTGCCGCCGCTCACGAAAACCTCGACGCCCTGATAAATTTCGTCGGCAACAAGCTTGAAGAGCTCGGCAAAGAGGTTGAGCCGGTCGTCGACGCCGTGAAAATTTTTGACATGGACAAAGAAGACGACCCCGTCATTATCGAACGCAACGACGCAGCGGAGTTCATCGTCCGAAATAAAAACCTTGAAAAAATTGTCGCCATGACCAACTTCGACAACGCGGAGGGCTTGCGGCGTTTTCAATTCATTTGGCGCATGAAAAACCTTGACGCCCTGTTGAAGGCTCGCGGCATTAAAGAGGGCATGAGCGTTCATATCGGCGGCTTGGAATTCGAATGGCACGAATGATTAGTGATACTATTTCCCTAGAAATGTTGCAGGAATTTTTATAATGCCTGTAGAAATTTTTTCGTCAAAATAAAATTGCGGAGGTGATTAATCGTGACTAAGCTCAACATAAAAAATTGTTTGCGTTGCAACAAAATTTTTATTCCGGTGAGCGGCGAAAAAATTTGTCCCGACTGCCGCGCAGAAGATCTTGCGCTTGAAGAACGCGTAAAAAGTTACGTCCGCGACCACCCCGGTATCACGGTGAATCAGCTGATTGAAGGTTCGGGTGCTCCGCGTAATTTGGTCTGGCGAATGATTCAACAAGGGCAATTCGAAAATTCCGGCTTGAAGGACGCCAAATATCCCTGCTCCAACTGCGGCAAAATTATCACACGCGGAACCTATTGCAGCGAGTGCATGGAAAAACTCAAAATGAACGCGCAGAAATTTGCCAACGCCATGAATTCCAAAAAACGTGCCGCCGAAAAAAAAGCTCAAGAGCAGAGTGCAAACAAAACTTTTTCCGACTCAATGTACGACGCACTCGACAATTCGCGCAATCGTTAAGCTTTGATAAAAATCGCGCCGACGCCTCTCAACACCTTGCATATTTTTTTCATGTAAGTTAAAATACGTTTGAAAACACTCAAATGAGGTGAACGGTTTGCGTAAAATATTTTTCCTGACTGCGTTGCTGATGATGCTTTTTACGGCGGTGGCGTTCGCCGAAGAAGCACCTGCCGAAGAAGTTGCTCCTGCGGAAGCCGAGCAGGAAGTCGAACAAAACGACGAGCCCTATGTCTATACGAGCGAGGATTTTAAATTTTCAATAACTTGCCCGCTGAAACCTGTGGCAGTCGTCCAAAATCCTTGGCAAGAGCCCGAAAAACGCGGCGAGATGCTTGTCTTTGCCAATGAAGGATTCGACATTCAATACGGCTACATTATTCAAGTTAACGCCTTCGAAACAAATCAAGTCCCCGACTTCAACAAAGGCACGATAGCGGCTATCGGCGAATATTTGACGGCTCTCAAAGAAAACAACGGCTTTGCAGACGCGAGACTTGTGAACATTACCAAGAACAACAAGGGTGTTTCCGCAATCACTGCCGACAAAATCGAAGTCATTGATAAGGAAACGGGCGAGGTCGAGGGCGAATTCGTTGCCGACAAGCAATACATGTACACCTTCTTCCGCACACCCGAAGGTCGTTGCATAAGCATTCAACTCTTGAGCGCGAGCCTCGATAAAACTTTCGTCGATGTTTATCGCGGCAGTGTTGCCACCTTCAAAGACTTGAGCAAGGACAAAAAATCTGACAAGAAAGACAAAAAGGACAAGAAGGATAAAAAAGACAAGAAGGATAAAAAAGATAAGAAGGATAAAAAAGATAAGAAAGATAAGAAATAATCCGGTTGACAAAGCAAATGCCGTGTGGTATAAATGACAACGGTTTATCAAAGGGGTATAGCCAAGTTGGTAAGGCACCGGACTCTGAATCCGGTATGCGTTGGTTCGAGTCCAGCTACCCCTGCCATTCAGAAATTTCAAGCCTGCGTCTTGACGGCGCGGGCTTTATTCAATTAGGAATTGGGAATTGTTAATCAGTCCGCATTATTGAAAAGGAGAGCGCGATTATGGAAGAGGCAACGGTATCGCCGGTGTTTTCGGGTGCATTGAATTTTCTTTCGTTGGGCTTGGGCGTCGTGTTGTTGTTCGTCGCAGCCTATTTGTGGTCAAGCAACACAAGCAAGACTGCCGAACTTGCGGCGATTCAAGCAGAACTCAAACGCTTAAAAAAAACCGTGAACACATTGCAGGAAAAAGTAAATCAAATGCGAGAGCCCAAAGTCGTTTCGGATGTTCCGCAAGCCGCGCCGTTCGGAATAGACTTTTCGGAAGATGACGACGACGATTTTTCTCTGCCGTTGAGGAAGATAACGCCGCTCAAGCCGCAAGACCCGTGGCTTAATTTCGTCGACGAGTATAACAAACTTGCGGCGGAGATGAAAAATCCCGGACAGCTCATGAAGTGTGAAAAATTTGTCCGCAACCATAAGTTGAGGATTTTGACTTACGGCGGCGCGTTGACTTTCCGACCTGCCATTGACGTTAAGGACAGCGGCTATTGGGCGTTCAAGTGCGAGCTCGATGAATATGCCGTCGTTCCCAACCCCATGCACCCTTGCAACGAGGAACTTCACGAGCACGGCGGCTTGAAAGAAATTTTCGCTTTGAATTATTCGGATGGCATTTATCGGAAATATTTTGTCAAGTTGCCCGCGCTTTTCGAATTGGATATGAGTGACAGTTGGCGTCTCAAAAACCCGGGCGTCGTGAATTTGGAAAGGAAATG
The DNA here is from genome assembly GCA_017535925.1 of Selenomonadaceae bacterium. Taxonomy (GTDB): domain Bacteria; phylum Bacillota; class Negativicutes; order Selenomonadales; family Selenomonadaceae; genus Quinella. The sequence goes on from JAFXTD010000038.1 coordinate 86,145, forward strand.
AAATGCTTAGAAAAATTTTCGTGATGCTGTTGGCTGCGATAATCTGCGCGGGCTGCGGCGAAGTCAAGGAAGTGCAAGCCGACGTTGAGCCGCTCGACCCGATTGAAGAGAAATTGCAATCAATGACGCTTGAAGAAAAAATCGGGCAGATGGTGATGATTGGCGTCTACGGCACGGAACTCAACGACGATATAATTTTTTCCTTGAACAATTTTCACTTCGGCGGCGTGATTTTTTATGACAGGAATCTTGAGAGCGTCGCGCAGGCAAAAAAATTTGTAAACGATATTGAATACGCGGCGAATCAAAAAGTTCCGTTGTTCTTTGCACTCGACGAGGAAGGCGGGCGTGTTGCTCGCGGCAGAAATTTTTTGGAAGTCGCGCCTTCGCAAGAGAGTATCGGCTTGAGCGGCAACCCCGCAAACGCAAACTATTGGGCGAAACACAACGCAACGATTTTAAAAAGTATCGGCGTCAACATAAATTTCGCGCCCGTAGCCGACGTGGGCAGTCGTGACACGCGCTCCTTCGGCGACGACGCTCAACTTGTCAGCAATTTTGTCGAGGCTGCCGCGCAGGGCTACGAGGCTGAAAATTTTCTTTACACGCTGAAACATTTCCCCGGTATCGGCAAAAGTAAAATCGACCCGCACAAAGAAGTTTCCGCCGTCGAGGACAGCAAGGAAATTTTGGACGCGGAGGACTTGCCGCCCTTCAAAAGAATTATCAACGGTCACGACAACTCAAAATTTATGATTATGGTCGGGCATTTGAGATACGATGCGCTCGACCCCGTGAATTCCGCAAGCTTGTCCCCCGCCGTCATGACAGGTCTTCTTCGAAACGAATTGGGCTTTTCGGGCGTCGTGATAACCGACGATTTGGAAATGGGCGCGATAAAAAATCACACCGACTTGCCGAGTTTGGGTGTGAAAATGATTTTGGCGGGCGGCGATATTGCTCTTGTCTGCCACAATTACGAAAGCCAGCAAATTGTTTACAACAGCATTCTTGAAGCGGTCAAGCGCGGAGAAATTTCCGTTGAACGCATCAACGAATCCGTCCGCAGAATTTTAAAGATGAAGGCTCACTTGTAAGATTTTTCGGGCGCAGTATAGAATTTCAAAAACATCATGTGATATAATTTCGTCGAAGAAAATTTTTTCGGCGAATTATTTTTTTTGAGGAGGTACTTTTATGAGATTCTTGAATGATTACGACGAATTTCACACCGATTTTGACGCAGCTGTCGACAGAGTTGCCGGTATAATTGCCGAAGGTTTATCGCCGATTGAAGCTTTCGATGAAATTTTTGGCGAAGACGGAGGCGAAGGCGAAATCAACACTTATCCTATGGGCAAGCCCACGAACAAACTTCATCCCGTCCTGTTCACGATTTGCGAAGACCCGCACACTTTGGAAAAAATTCTTATGCACATTTATAAATGGCTCAACGATACCGACAGGCTTTTCCCGCGACGGAAAGTTATCCTCTTTACTGACAAGTGGATTCCCGAAGCTCTTTCGCGGTATCAAAAAGCTTTTCGGCGTTTCGTGAGGCGCGGCGTCACGTTTGACATTCGGTTGACGACTGACAGAGGCGCGGTTCGAATTCCGATGTTTTGAAAATGAAAATTTCAATCGTACAATTCAAATCGACGCTGGGCGAGGTCAAAGAAAATTTCTCAACGGCGGCAAAATTAATCGAGGCGGCAAAAAATTCCGACGTGATACTCTTGCCCGAATTGTGGTCGACGGGATATTATCCTACACCCGTTGAAAATTTTGCTGATGTTGACGGCGAACGCACAATCGAATTTCTCTGCGCGGCGGCGAAAAAATTTTCCGTGAACATAATCGGCGGCTCGGTTGTCGTCGAAAGCGGCGGAAAAATTTTCAATCGTTGCCTCGTCGCCAATCGTCGCGGGGAACCGGTCGCGGCTTACGACAAAACTCATCTGTTCAGCTTCGCGCAAGAGGATAAAGTTTTCACGGCGGGCGATAAAATTTCAACGGTTGAGCTTGACGGCGTGAAGTGCGGCTTGGCGATTTGCTACGACCTGCGTTTCCCAGAATTCATCAGAAAAATTACTTTGGCAGGCGCGGAAATTATTTTTATTCCCGCCGCTTGGAGTTTGAAACGTTTGACGCCCCGACAAATTTTGACTAAGGCGCGGGCGATTGAAAATCAAGTCTTCCTCGTCTTTGCAAACTCTTCCGGCAAATCGGAGCTTGTCAATCCTCGCGGCGAAGTCATTGCCGAAAGCGAACGCGGCGAAGAAATTTTGACGGCGGAAATTGACTTGAACGAACGGGAGGAGGTTATCGCCTCAATGAATCTTCTTGCCGACAGAAATTTGAATACGGATTAGCAATCGAAAAAAAATTAACCGTCAGGCATTTGAGCTTGACGGTTTTTTTTTGCTTAGTGCAAGTCAATCACTTGGGAAAAAAATTTTCAAAGTCGCGGCGTCAGATTTTTTCCCGATATATGAGCCGATTAGAAACAGAATCAGCGAACACGTTATCCCGATTGTGATTTGGTGCATGTTGAAAATTTTAAAGCCCGCCGCTTGTGTCGCGCAGTAAATTATCGTGCCGCCCGTCATTGAGAGCATTGCGCCGAGTTTATTTGCCCGCTTCCAAAAGAGACCGAGCAACAGCGTCCAGAAGAAAGCCGTTTCAAGCCCGCCGAACGCGAACATGTTTATCAGCCAGATTAAATTCGGAGGAGTCAAAGCTATCACGAAGACCGCCGCGCCGATTATCGCCGTCGCCGTCATTGACAAAAATTTTACACGCGTCGGTGTCACGGTGTGATTGTTTTTGTCCGCCCAATGTAAATAAACGTCTTTGATTATCGCGCTGGAGGCAACGATTAACAGTCCCGATATTGTCGAAATGGAGGCGGCAAGCGGACCGATTATCGCAAGCCCGACAAGTTCAATCGGCATGGCTTGGACAATCGTCGTGGGGATGATGTTATCGACGCCGCCGTAATCAGCCGCCGTGCCCGTCAAAACTCCGTGAGCCAAAATGCCCGTGAAATTTATTCCGATATTCATGAAGCCGACGACGATTGTTCCGATTAACATTGCTTGATGAAGTCCTTGAGTATTTTTGTAGCTGATACCGCGCACGACCGATTGCGGCAGGGCGATTGTGCAAATGCCGACGAGGAGCCATTGCGTGAAATAAATCGTCCAAGGCATGTTCCCGAAGCTGAACGGCTCGAACAATTCGGGGTTGTTCGTCTCAAGCGTCGACATGATATTTTCGAAGCCGCCGCCCGCCTGCAAGACGTAATGCAAAAGCAAAACGATACCGACCATCATCATTATCGCGCAACAAGTATCCGTCAACGCGACCGCACGAAAGCCGCCGATTGAAGTATAGATAACGACCGTCAAGCCGAAGAGGATCAAGCCCGCCTCGTAGCTGTAGCCGGTGACCGCCGCGAATAATTTTGCGCCGCCGACGAATTGAGCCGTCATTGTCCCGCAGAAAAATAAAACGATAACGAACGCCGCGACCGCCGCGAGGAAATCAGATTGAAACCTTGCGCGGATTATGTCGACGACCGTAACGGCATTGAGCTTGCGGGCGAGGAGAGCGACGCGCTTGCCGTAAATGCCCAGCACGAGGAAAATCGCCGTGACTTGAACGACCGCCATATAAATCCAGCCGAAGCCGACTTGAAACGCCATGCCCGGCCCGCCGACGAAACTTGAGACCGAGCTGTAAGTTGCGACGGTTGTCATTGCTAAGACGAAGCCGCCGAGTTCACGGTTGCCGACGAAATAGCTGCTGACAAAATTTTTTCCCGCCTGCTTGTGCCGAACAAAGATACTTATCCCGACCATGAGCGTCATAAAAAAAATCAAGGGCAGGAGTGTCGACAAGTTTCCTTCAGCCATTGTCCTCGCCTCCCAAGTCAACGTCCTTGAAAAGTTTTTTGCTCAAGACCGCGCTGATTAAAATTGCAACGATCCACACGCCGACACTGCCGAGCACAGCCCACAACGGCAAGTGAAAAATTTTCACGTCGAGCGAGGAAGTGCCGAAGCCTGCGATAAGCCAAAAAATAATCAGCCCGACAAGCGCAAGCCCCGTGTAAATTGCCTCGCGCTTAACCAAGCTGAACTTTTGCGCGTCACTCAAAGACGCACGATTATTTTTTTTCATTGCGAAAACCTCCAAGTCTTGTCTCCTCTATTGAAGAGTACAAGCTTATTTTTCCGCGCCGAATTTTATATCAAGCCTGCCGCCGTGTCAATTATCTTCGCCGAATTGCAAGCCGCTTGTATTTCATTTTGCCGTTAATGATCGGATTCGCCAAATTGTATTCGTTTATTTTTCCCGTATCAATCTTGCCGATAATTTCAAATTGTTCGGGACAATATCTGTCGAGGAAAGTAATCGGCACGCCCATAACGCCGTTGTAGTCGCCGGGTATCGCGTCTCTTGCGGGAACGTCGATTGCGTCGAAGTTGTCATATTTTTGAAAGCCGACGCCTTTGATTTTCGGGTGTAAGCGTTCGCAGTCCGCGTAGTTCATGAGAATCATCGGCTCGTGTCTTTTGGCAAGTTCCAAATTCGTGAGCCAATGCAAATTTCCAAAACTGCGCCACTTTTGCCCGTGTTCGTCAATCCAAAATCTTGTGCTGCGTTCTTCATAATCATCGGGAACCGTGAAGCAAGGGTCGCCGTTGCGAAAGCCGTTGCCGAGCCAAATTTTGTTTTGCATGATAAGCGGAAAGATTTCTTTGTACGTGACACAATTCATATTGCAAATGACGAGGAATTTTTTTTCGGCGTCGACAATCCACTTGAAAAAATCTCTGAACAAAGAAAACGGCGGGTTTGTAATGATAACGTCCGCTTCATCGCGCAGGCGGCTGACTTCGGCGGAACGAAAATCTCCGTCGCCTTCGAGGTATTCCCAATGATTCAAAGTCTTTAACGTGCAATCGACTTTCGCCAAATCTTTTTCTTCGAGCGTGTAAATTTTTCCGTGAGAATTTTGAGCGGCGCAACTTGTAGCGATTAATTTTTTCAAGCCGTAGATTTTAAAATTGAGCGCGAAAAATTTTGTGAAGTTGCTCTTTTCGGGGTCGTCGCAAGGAAGCAAAACCGTCTTGCCGCGCAGAAAATTTTCGTCGTAGAGATAATAGCAATTCACTTCGCGCCGAATGTCATCGTATTGCGTATAAAATTCGTCGTTCTTTTCACGCGCCGCCGAATTCAAATTTTTGTTGCCTGCCATTAAAATCACTCTTCGTCGCCGACGGTCAAGACAGCCATAAAAGCCTCTTGCGGAAGTTCGACACTGCCAACCGCCTTCATGCGTTTCTTGCCGGCTTTCTGCTTTTCAAGAAGTTTTCTCTTGCGCGAAACGTCACCGCCGTAGCATTTCGCCAAAACATCTTTGCGCCGGGCTTTGACGGTTTCACGAGCGATAATCCTCCCGCCGATAGCTGCTTGAACGGGAATATCAAAAAGCTGTTCGGGAATGATACGCTTGAGCTTGAGCGCGAGGATTCGTCCGATTTTTGCGGCGCGGCTTTTATGAACGATTGAGCTTAGCGCGTCAATCAAATCGCCGTTGAGAAGAATATCAAGCTTGGCGAGGTCGGATTGTTTGTATTCGGAAAGTTCGTAGTCGAGACTTGCATAGCCGCGAGTCATTGACTTAAGCTTGTCGAAAAAGTCGTAGATAATTTCGTTGAGCGGCATTTCGTAAACAATCATGACGCGTGTCTTGTCGATATAGTCCATGCTCTTGTAGGTGCCTCGCTTGTCACGACAAATCTCCATGACCGCGCCGATATAATCGCTCGGAACAATGACGGTCGCTTTGACCATCGGCTCCTCGATAAAATTAATTTCGGTCGTCGGAGGAAGAGCGGCGGGGTTGTCAATCATGAAGACTTCGCCGTTTGTCTTGTGAACTTTGTAGACGACGCTCGGCGCAGTGGTTACAAGTTTCAATTTGTATTCGCGCTCCAAACGTTCTTGAATAACATCCATGTGCAACAAGCCCAAGAAGCCGCAACGAAATCCGAAACCCAACGCGGCGGAAGTTTCCGGCTCGTAGACGAGGGCGGCGTCGTTGAGTTGAAGTTTTTCAAGAGCCTCTTTCAAGTTGTCGTAGTCGACGCTGTCTGTAGGATAGAGTCCGCAGAAAACCATCGGCACGGGCGCGCGATAACCTGCCAAAGCCTCTGCAGGATTTTTTGAAGTCGTAACGGTATCGCCGACCCGAACGTCGCGAACATCTTTGAGACTTCCGCAAATGTAGCCGACCTCGCCCGCGTTGAGTTCGTCAAGTTCTGTCATTGAAGGCGTGAAGATTCCGATTTCCGTTGCCTCAAATTCTTTGCCCGTCGCCAAAAGTTTGAGCTTGTCACCTTTGCGAACACTGCCGTCGAAAATTCTGACGTGAGCCACCGCGCCTTTGTAAGAATCAAAATACGAATCGAAAATCAAAGCTTGCAGAGGTTTTGAGTTGTCACCTTCGGGCGGCGGAATTCTTTCGACAATCGCCTCCAAAATTTCATCGACACCCTCGCCGGTCTTTGCGGAACATTTTACGGCATCGCTTGCGTCAAGCCCGACAGCCTCCTCGATTTCTGAACGAGCTCTTTCAACATCGGCACTGGGCAAATCGATTTTGTTAATGACGGGGACAATTTCCAAATCGTGTTCGAGGGCGAGGTAAACGTTCGAAAGAGTTTGAGCCTCAACGCCTTGAGTTGCGTCGACGACGAGCAAAGCACCTTCACAAGCGGCAAGACTTCTTGAAACTTCATAAGTGAAGTCGACGTGACCGGGCGTGTCGATTAAATTCAGCTGATAGGTTTCGCCGTCACGAGCGGTGTACTTCAAGCGGACGGTCTGCGCCTTAATCGTTATGCCTCGTTCGCGTTCGAGTTCCATGTTGTCCAAAAATTGTTCGCTCATCTCACGCTTTTCAACTGTGCCGGTCATCTCAATTAATCTGTCGGCGAGCGTCGATTTGCCGTGGTCTATGTGCGCTATGATTGAAAAATTTCTTATCCGATTGTTCACGAGAAAAACTCCTTTTTAGCTGTTAGCTGTTAGCTGTTAGCTGTTAGAAAAATCCTTAAAGCTTAAAGCTAAAAGCTATCAGCTATTATAGTTGCGGCGAATTGACATTGCAATAAAACTTTTGTATATTCGCGGCGGGTGAATGAAATGAAAATTTTGGACAAGCTTTTTAACAGAAACAAAAAATCCGAAACGCCTGCGCCTCTGCAGACAAATTCGGAGGACAAAAAAATTATCGAAAACTCTTTGCTCTTCGACGGCGAATGGTATTGCAAAAATTACGGCTTCGGAAAGTACCTTGACGCGGCGAATCACTACTTGACAATCGGCTGGCGCGAGGGCAAAAATCCTTCCGCGTTTTTTTCGACGAACGATTACCTCAAAAAAAATCCCGACGTGAAAATTAATCCGCTCTTGCATTTTGAAAAATTCGGCTTGAAAGAAAATCGGTATCGCGCGGAAATTGAAAGCGTCTTGCCGAAAATTTTGGAGCGGCATCCCGATTGCAAGACCGAGTTGAAGGACGGGCTCTTGCGAATCAGAATCACGAACGCTTGCAACGCCAAGTGTCGATATTGCGGAGTGCGTTGCGGCTTCGGCGAAGAAGCAACCCATGCCATGATTCCGAGCTGGTATTACGAATTGTGCCGACCGATTTACGACAAGATAGGCGTCGTGTTGATTACGGGCGGCGATGCTTTTTTCGCGAAGGAAAGTTACAACTACATGAAGTTCATGAGCGAAAACTTCCCGCAGATAACTTTGATGACCGAATCGAACGGCATTGCCTTCAACGAAAAATTTCAAGACCTCGCCGCGAAAAATCTTTTCAAAGCGCATTTCTCAATCAATGCCTCGAACGCCGACGTTTTTGCGAAAGGCTGTTGGGATTCCGACGACTCGACGACCGCAAAAAAAATTTTCCCGATTATGATTCGCAACATAAAAAATTATCTCGTCAAGCTTGAGGCTCAAGACAAACTTTGTTTCGCGCCTGACCTGTCGATGGTTATCAACAAGGACAACGCCGACGACATTTTGAGTTTCGTGGAGCTGGCTTTGGAACTTCACGCGGGCTTTATCGTCTTCTTCTTCGACTACACCGAAAACGACATGAACGGCGAATTTTTTTCCAATCCCGAAACTTCGCGGTCGGCAATGAAAACCATGATGGAATTGGAGCGCGTGCTTGCCGAAAAAATAATCGTCTACTTCAGATTGTGGATGCCTTCGGGCGAGGCGGCGGCTCTTCAACAGGAGGTCGAGGCAATTCCGATTGACGAACTGAATGCAAAGTACGCGAAGATTTTAAAACTTGCGGAGGGTCGTTCGGTTATCGACGAATTTAAAAGGCGCAACGAGATTCGTCGCGCCTGCGGTAAGAAAGAACTTTCACCGGTTGATGATATTTCGCCGAGCCTGCACTTGAAACAGGAGGCTGACAGAGAAATTTGTTTCGCGCCTTGGAATGAAATTGACCTTTATCCCGACGGCAGAATGGATTTTTGCGGCTGGTTCGAACAGACTTTGAACATAAAAAATTTTATTCAACACGACACCGCCGGCAAAGAATTTGTCGACTGGGAAAAAATTTTGAATTCGTTTGAATATGCCTCCGCCCGCTACAGGATTTTGCATGATGATTTTCGCGGCTGTCAAGTTTGTTGTCCGATGAATTCCGTTAAGTCGCCCGTCGAGCCCGTCACGAAATACAACGTCGACAGGTTTTTAACAATTAGGAATTAGGAATTAGGAATGAGGAATGAGGAATTGACTTCGCGCCATGATAATTCCTAATTTCTAATTCCTCATTCCTAATTGAAAATTTTTATGACCCGCGCAGGATTTCCGACGGCAACCGCGTTATCGGGAATGTCTTTCGTGACAATCGAGCCGGTTCCGATAATCGCGTTTTCGCCAATCGTCACGCCCGGCAAAATATTCACACGCGCACCAATCCAAGCGTTTTTCTTGATAAGAATTTCTTTGGTCATTATGACGCGAATATTTTTTGGTTCGTGATTGACCGTGAACAAGCCGACTTCCGGACCGAACATTACTCCGTCCTCAATCGTGATTGTTCCGACCGACATAACCGTCAAGCCGTGATTCGCGAAAACATTTTTGCCGAGAAAAATTCTGCAAGCCGCGTCGATTTGAAAAGGCGGCGTCAAAAAATTTGTCGCGTCGAAATTCCCGTTGAAGAGTTCGCGCTCAAGTTCCCAAATCTTTTGTTGTTCGTCGGGGTCTGTCGAATTTATCAGCCAACAAAGATGCCGGCAACGTTTGAATTCGCCGTGAGCCTCGCGCACATAATCTTTGTCGTTGAATACGTGACAATGTTGCCCCGCACGCAACTTTTCAAAAACATTCATTTAATCGCCCCCAATCAAAATGCACCCGTCTTAATATGCGGCACGTAGGGTGCTTCCAATTTTTTTATCGTCGCGTCGTCGAGCTTGATGTCGAGTGCGGCGACTGCCTCTTCAATGTGTTTGACGGAAGTTGTTCCGACAATCGGCGCGGTTATGAACGGCTTCGACAACATCCACGCCAACGAAATTTGCGCCATCGAATAACCGATTTCCTTTGAAACTTTTTCGAGGTTGTCGACAACGATTTTATCAACGTCATCGGTTTTGCTCCAGACCATCGGCGAAACTTCGTCAATCGTATTGCGAGCGGTTTTGGTTCCCCAAGGATGAGCGCAACGACCTCCTGCCAACGGACTCCAAGGAACGACTGCCATTTTCCTGTCCATGCACAACGGGAAAATTTCGCGTTCCTCTTCGCGGTAAATCAAATTGTATTGCGGCTGAAGCGATACAAATTTTGTCCAACCGTGACGCTCGGCGATGTTCTGCAGGCGTTCGAGTTTCCAAGCAAAAATTGTTGACGCGCCGATATAACGAGCCTTGCCGCTCTTAACAACGTCGTGCAGAGCTTCCATAATTTCTTCCGGAGGCGTGAGCGGGTCGAGGCGGTGAATCTGATACACGTCGACGTAATCAAGCTGCAAGCGTTTCAAGCTGTGGTCAATTTCCGCCATGATATTTTTTCTGGACAAGCCGCCGCCGTTGGGACGACCGGGGCGCATTTCAAAATTGACTTTCGTGGCAACGACAATCTCGTCGCGGTCAAGCCCGAAGTCTTTAATGTAACGCCCCGTGATTTCCTCGCTGGTGCCCATTTGATAGACATTTGCCGTGTCGAAGTAGTTGATGCCCAGTTCAATCGCCCGCTTGAAAATTTCCTTGCCGTCTTCGTAAGTCTTTGCCCAAGGGAAAACGCCGTTCTCTTTGCCGGGCTTGCCGAAACTCATCATGCCGAGACAAATGCGCGAAACATCCATGCCGGTGTTGCCGAACTTCACATACTGCATAAAAAATCCCTCCAAAAGTTTTTTTCACGAGGATTATAAACTTTGGAGGGTTATCAAAGTCAAGCCAAATTTTTCAGCGCGGCGTTCAATCGCTCAAGCGAAGTTTCTTTGCCGAGCAGATACAAAATTTCCGTGACGCCGCCCGGTGTGACCTTCTGCATTGAAAGCGCGATTCTCAACGGCCACATGACCGCCCCGACTTTCAAGCCTGATTGCGTGACGAATGCCGAAATTTTTTCGTTGAGCGTGTCGAGTGTCCACAAGTCGACTTGCTCCAAAATTTTTATCGCGGGCGCAAGAATTTCGGCGGACTTTTCGGGCGTGAGCTTGTTGCGTTTGTTGCTGAAGAGTTCCTTATCGAACGGCGGCAAAATTTTCAGGAAGGCAATCATTTCGTTGATGTCGGAAAGTTTGGCAACGCGGGTTTTCAAAAGACTTGCGAGGAAAATTTTTCGCGGCTCGTCGAAGTCGACAAGATATTTTTCGGCGGCAACGGCAAAAGCTTCGTCACTCATTGCTTTGAAATATTCGCCGCTCATCCAATCAAGTTTTGCGTAGTCAAAGACGGCGGGCGACTTGCTCAAACCGTCAAGCGAAAAATTTTTTATCAGCTCGTCCATAGAAAAAATTTCTTGGCAAGAATTTTTCGGGCTCCAACCCAAAAGCGCAACGTAATTTGTAATTGCTTCGGGAAGATAGCCCGCCTCGATTAAGTCGTTGAAACTCGTTGCGCCGTGACGTTTGCTAAGCTTGGAAACGGTGCCGTCCGCCGCCTTGCCCATGACCGGTGCCAAGTGTATGAACGTCGGCAACTCCCAACCGAAGAATTCATACAGCAAAACGTGCTTTGGCGTCGACGTGATAAATTCCGTCCCGCGAATGATATGCGAAACTTCCATCAAGTGATCGTCGACGACGTTTGCAAAATTGTATGTGGGCATGCCGTCGCTTTTCAAAAGCACTTGGTCTTCAAGCTCGCTGTTGGCAATCGTAATGTTTCCGTGCAAAACGTCGTAGAAAGTCGTTTCACCGACACGCGGCATCTTCTGCCGAATCGCCACACCGTTTTCCGTTTCTTCATAGTAAGCGTGTCCGTCCGCAACGAGTTGCTCGGCATATTTTTTGTAAATGTCCATGCGCTCACTTTGAACGTAAGGCGCAAAATTTCCTCCCAATGCCGGGCTTTCGTCGGGAATGATTTTCGCGGCGGCAAGAGTGCGTTCGATAAATTCAACGGCGTCGGCGACGTAGCGTGCGCGGTCGGTATCTTCAATCCGCAAAATAAAATCGCCGCCTTGTGACTTCGCAAAAAGATAAGCATAAAGAGCCGTCCTCAAATTACCGATATGCATGTAGCCTGTCGGGCTCGGTGCGAAACGTGTACGAATTCTTTTCAAGTTATCTCCTCCAATATAAAATACAAATCGGAAGCCGTCATGGATGACGGCTTCCCCGCCGACGCATTTGCGTGATGCAAATACCGTCGGCGGCAACCAACTCAAAATCATTCACGAACAAAATCAGCGGACATTTTAACGCCCCCGCGAGGTGCCTTTTCTTTTGCTACTTTTCTTTGGGCAAGCAAAGAAAAGTAGATTAAAAAAAATAAAAGTCATTGAACATTCAATCGAAGTGAAATCCTCCGCGTTCATTATAAACGTAACGTCAACCGCTTGCAAATTTATGTTATTCAAACTATATCATATCGCTTGGAGCTGTGCTATAATGCTTGTAACTTTTAAGATAGGCAGTGAAAAAAATTTTATGGAGATGACTTAACGAAATGGCACAAGGTATCGGAATTAAGGACATGCGAGCATTTTTCGCAATCGTTGAGGAGGGCAACATAAGTCACGCTGCGCAACGACTCGGAATTGCTCAACCCGCACTCAGCCGCCAAATGAAACACCTCGAAGAAAAATTGCACGTGAAACTCTTCGAACGCGGCTCAAGGCGAATTCGTTTGACAGAGGCAGGGCAAGTTCTCTACAATCGCGTCGAAAGTATCTTGGGCATGGTCGACGGCACCGTCCGCGAAATAACGGAAATCGGCTCCGGCACCAAAGGCACAATTCGTATCGGGACAATCACGACGTCGGGCGCGATGATCTTGCCCGATTTAATCGCCGAATTCCGCAAGACTTATCCCGATGTCACGTTCGAAATTTGGGAGGCGGAAGGCGCAAGGATTTTGGAACTCCTCGACAGCCGCCTTATCGAAGTTGCAATCACCCGCACTCAAGTCGATAACCTCGCCTATGAATTGCTCGTCTTGCCCAATGAACCGCTCGTCATGGTCATGAATTCCAAAAACGTTCGCGGCGAAGACGATACGACGATTAAGCTCGAAGAACTCAAAAATCAACCGCTGATTATTCCGCTCCGTTGGAAGTCCAATTTCGTCGCCGCCTGCAAAAAGCTCGACTTCAACCCGCAAATTATCTGCGTCTCGGACAGTATCGTTCAAGATTTGCTCATGGTTAAAATGAATATCGGCGCGGCAATGATTCCCGTTTCAAGCAAACGCCTTTTAACGGACGGCAACCTGATTTACAAACGAATCGTCGAACCCGAAATGACAACTCATACCGTCATTGCTTGGCGAAAAAATCAAACGCTCTCGACCGCCTGCAAAAACTTTATCGAACTGTTCAAGAAGCTCTTTATCAAAGAAGAAATTATCCTGTAAAATTCGTTTTGCCAAAATCAAAAGGAACTCGCCGGTCGAAATCGACGAGTTCTTTTTTTGTGTCAACTTGTATGACTGAAACCTTTCCGTTGCAAGGTTTGTTCGGTAAATTAAAAAGCAACTGTCATCTTTTAGCTGTTAGTTGTTAGGGGTTGTTGGTAAATTCAATCGGCGGTTTCGATTAAACGTTTCAAAGACTTTTATTTTTTAAATCTACTTTTCTTTTGCTGCGCCCAAAAGAAAAGTAGCAAAAGAAAAGGGCGTAGACCGGCGGATGAACATCCTGTTCATATCGCCGGCGGCCGTCATCCATGACGGCCGGGCATTCGCCAACCGCTACTTTTGAATTTACCAACACGCTCTAGTTCCTACTTCCTAGTTCCTGGTTCCTACTTCCGAAAATGGCG
>JAFXTD010000039.1 GCA_017535925.1 Selenomonadaceae bacterium
CAATAGTTGTGTGATTGCCCCAATTTTCGATTGAGTCGTTGCCCTTGCCACCGTTAATAGAAACTTTGCTTGTGCCCTGAGTGTTTTTGACGATGTCGTTGCCTTCGCCAGTGTCGATCGTAGAATTACGCCCCTTGCTTGACCAATCGCCATTCTCAATAAAATCGTCGCCCTTGCCCGCGTTGATTGAAGCGTTGTTGCCGTCGTTGTCGATATTGTCGTCGCCGTCGCCGCTGTTAATCGTGACTTTCGCGCCGTTGTTCCAAATAAAATCATTGCCCTTGCCCGCGTTGATTGAAACATTATCGGCGTCGTTGTCGATATTGTCGTCGCCCGCCAGTGCGTTTATCTTGACTTTGTTGCCGCCGTTCCACATGTAATCATCGCCGCTCGTGCCCGTGAAGGTTCGGTTGGCGGTGCTGTTCCAATTAAGATTGTAGTGCTTAACATCTTTAAGGGACGAGACAATTTTTACGCTGTTCGACCAATAATCGGTGAGCGTGATTTTGCCCTTGCCCTTGACGGTGATTATGACGGTTGAGTCGTCGCTCCGTTGCGAAGACCAACTGCCGGCGATAACCAACGCGCTGAGGTCGCCGAAACTATTAATCGTGTCGTTGCCGGAAGTGTAGACGTAAGCCGTGCCCGTGCCCCAATCGTGCTGAACATAATCATTGCCCGCGCCGCCGCTGACCGTGACATTGTGCCCGCCGTTGACAGCGATTGAATCATTGCCCGCACCCGCGTCGATTGAAGCGTTATTGCCGCCAAAGTTACGAATTGTATCGTTGCCTGCGCCGCCGACCATTGTCACGTTGTCATTTGAGTAGTATCCGTCATTATTACCAATGAAATCATTACCTGCGCCGCCGTTTATGGAAATTTTTTCGGCGTCGTTCCAGATAACGTCATTGCCCGCGCCCATATCAACTGTGACATCGGACGCCATAGCAACATAAATAAGGTCGGCACCGTCGCCGGCATCTATCGTTACATTCGTGCCGTGATTATTTCTTATGTAGTCGTCGTCTTTGCCCGTGCTGATTTTTACATTGTGACCGGGCGAATTTTCGGCGTAAAGGTCGTCATCTCCGTTGTGGACGACATCTCTGCCGTTGCCGGTGATTATCGTGCTGTTATTGCCGTAGTTGTGGATTGCGTTATCGCCCTTCGTGGTTTTGATAGTTTGGTTATAGTTCCAATTTTCCTTTACAGTTACTTGATTAACCTCTGTGACGGAAGAAACGGTGTGAACTGTATCGCGACAATAACCCGTCAACAGAATCGAGCCGCCACCGCTGATTTTGAGTGTTAAATTGCCATCGGCAAGCACAGAAGAATTGATGCTATGATTGCCTAAGACGAGGGTACCGTTTTCATCGAAGACTGAGCTCTCGATTGTGTCGGAGCCGCCACTGTAGACGTAGACCAAGCCGACGCCCCAACCATTGACATGATCGTTACCCGAGCCGCCGCTGACTGTGATATTGTTACCACTGCTGTTAATGGTGTCGTCGCCTGCGCCCGCGCTGATTGAAACGTTGTTGCTCCATTCATTGACAATGTAATCATTGCCACCCGCCGCGCTGATTTTGACGAAAGAGCCGCTGTTGGTGATGTTGTCAGCCTTCGACGTACCCTTGACGATCACGCCGTCCTTATCATTATTTTTAGTAGCCATTAAATCATCTCCTTTCTTGCATATTATAAGTTGTTTTTTTTTTTGATAATTCCTGACGGACATTTTTCTCATTGAAAGTTGCGGATTGTTTCTGCGAGTTTTTTTTCCAACTTATCGAACGCGCCGAGCTTTAAAAGCTCCCAAATTTCGCAGGTTAAAAATTGTTCCCAGAAAATTTTTCGCGCTTGCGGATTCGGTAAAAGTTTTTTGACTTCTCGACGACGCGCAGAAATTATTTCAAGTCCTGCTCCGAAATTTTCTCCGAGCTCTTCTTCCAACATTTGCCGCAAAAATTTTGAGAAGGCAGGAGAATTTGAGCCGGTCGAAATTGTCAATAAAAGTTCGCCGCGTCTTATGCTTGACGGAACAAAAAAATTACCGGTCTCGCCTTGAACGACGTTGACCAAAATTTTTTTTGATTGAGCAGACTCCGCCGCTTGTCGATTGACTTCGGGATTGTTCGTCGCCGCGATTAAAATTATTTCGTCGCCAAGCAAATCCTCCGAAAAATTTTCGCGTATCAAAGAAATTTTTCCGTGTTGAAAAAGTTCTTCGACGCCCGCGCAGACTTCGGGGGCTATGACTTTGACAATCGCGCCCGCCGCCAAAAGCCCGTGAATTTTCCTCAAAGCAACTTCGCCGCCGCCAATCACGACGCAATTTTTATTTTCTATGTTAAGGTTCAAAGGATATAGTTTCATTTGAATGTCCGCCCAAAACATGCGCTGTCAAAAAAATTATCAGTTCGGATTCGGATTTGCCCTTGCGATGATTTCTGAACAACGCGCCCAAAATCGGCAGGTCTCCGAGGAAAGGAATTTTGCTGACGGATTTTTCTTCTTCCGCGCCGATAAGCCCGCCGATAACCATAGGCTCGCCGTCGCGAACGGTCACGGTCGTATCCGCCGAACGCGTGTTGAATCGATAAGCTCCCATATCGGCAACGTATTGCGGCGTGCTCACCTCCGTGTGAATCTTGGCGGTTATCGTTCCGTCGACGTTGATTCGCGGCGTGTATCTCAAAATAATTCCGGCGTCGCGATATTCAAATTCAGTTGTGGTGGCGGTGTTGGTTGAAGAAATTTTTGGCACGGGCACCGAGCTTCCGACGTTGATAACAGCCTCGCGCCCTTGAATCGTCGTGACATTCGGGCGTGATAAAATTTTCGCCTTGCCGTCCGTGACAAGAGCGTTTATCTTCGCGCCGTAATAAAATTCGAAAGGATAGCCCTCGTGACTGCGCCCGAATTTTATAATGCCGTAGCCCGTCGAGTCATTTGATTTTCGCGTGTAAGTATTTTCCTCGTATTGCGTGACAACTCCGTCGCTGTTGGTTCGCGTGTAGCTGTCGCGATCGTGTTCGGGATATTGCGGAAGCGTCGACCACATCCACTCAACGCCGAGATTTTTTGATTCGTTCTTGTCAATCGCCAAAATTTTTGCCTCAACCGAAACTTGCTTAAGCTCAACGTCGAGGGTCGCCAAAAGATTTTTGACGCGTTCATATTCGGCGGGCGTCCCGTACAAAACAAGCGCGTTGACTTCGGGATTGATATAAACTCTTTCCTTGCGCGTGATATTTTTGAAATCGTTCGAACGATAATCGTCGTCCTCGCCGCGATAAGTGTAGCGGTAGGTGTAAGAGCCGTCGGAATTTTTTATGCGCGTCGTTTGACTCGGCAGGCGTTCGGTGTCCGGGTCAAGAGAGGTAATCACCGCCTCTTTTAAAGTTTCGGCGTCGCCGTAGCGAATCGGGAAAACGTAGCTTTGCATGACCTCGACGCTTGAAGCCGTTATGATATAAACGCCCGCCTCTTGCAGAAGCTGAAGACTTTTTGTCCGCGAAATAATTTCCAAAATCCGAATCGGCTCAACGTTATCGACGGAAATTGAAATCGTTCCCTTAACCGAATCGTCAATCGAAACATTTAATCCGCCGCTCTTCGCCACAAGCATTATCGTTGAGCGCAAATCCGCTTCGTGGACGCTCAAAGTCATCGGCGCGGCTTCAATCTTTACGGGCATAAAAAAAATCGCCGCCGCGAGGAGCGGTAAAAATTTTTTAATCAATCACTTCAACTCCTTTTGAATAAAAAATTTTTCGCCGCCCTCGAACGTCACGAAGTCCGGGCTTATGTCAAAAATTTTTTTCCCGCCGATTTCCTCGCCGATTGTCAAAAATAATGTTTCCTTCCCGCGCAGGAACATTGCCAATTTTTTTTCGCCGCTGATTGCCGTGCCGGTCAAGATAATTTTTTCTTCAAGCTTGACGGGTTTTTCTTGAGGCGGCGGTTGAATCACAATGGGCGGCAACTCAATCGGCTTTGGTTTTGGCGAAGTCTTCGGTTTTTCTTTTCCCGCGAAAGGGTCGCCGATAAATAATTTTTCTGCATTTGCTCCGAGCACAAGCGTCACGCCGTCGGGTGATTTTTTTTCGGGCAAGTTCACGGCGGGCAAGTCTTTCGTCACGGGCAGAGGCGTTTCATTTAAAATAATTTCTTCGCCGCCGGAGTCGTCGCTTATCAAAAAAATCAGCAGGATTAAAAGACACACGCCCAGCGCGATTGCACGAACTTTATTTTGCTTGAGCTCCTCCAGTTCGCGTTGCAAAAATTTTTTCAGCTCGTCGGGCATCTCGTTCCTCCGAAAAATTTTTAAAAGTTTATCATACGCCCTTGAAGTTTTCAACCGCACGTAGACTTTTCGCCGCCGTTGATTTAAAATTTCTTCGAGGTGACGAATATGCTCAACAAAAATTTTTCGCGCAGGAATTTTATAAAAGGAAGTGTGTTGGCAATGTTTTCTTTAGCCGCCACGAATTTTCTTCCTTCCTCCGTTCAAGCTGCCAACTCTTGCAAAGTCAAACTGCGACAAGGAATTTACAATGGCTTCGTCGATGAGCAGGGCATTCAAACTTGGCTCGGCATTCCCTTTGCTCAACCGCCCGTCGGAAAATTACGCTGGCAGGCTCCTCAACCTTTGAAACCGTCTAATAAAACTTTCGACGCAAAAAATTTCGGTTGCTCGGCCATTCAAGAAGAAGACGAAACCGAATACGCTTCCTTACTTCCGCAAAGCGAGGACTGCTTGACGCTGAACATTTGGACACGCGGCGTTGAAAATAAAAAGCCCGTGATGGTTTTCATTCACGGCGGAGCTTTTATCGTCGGCGGCAGCGGCGACCCGATTTACAACGGCTCAAAACTTGCGGCGCATGATGTTGTTGTCGTCACGATAAATTATCGGTTGAATATCTTCGGCTTCATGAACTTCGCGGAAATTGATCCCGCCTTCGAAAACACGGGTTATCTCGGTATCAAAGACCAAGTTGCGGCTTTGGAGTGGGTTAAAGAAAATATTTCTGCGTTCGGCGGCGACCCCGATAACGTGACGATTTTCGGCGAGAGTGCCGGCGCAGCTTCCGTTATGCTTTTGATGGTTTTGCCTCAAGCCAAAGGTCTCTTTCAAAAAGTTATATCGCAATCGGGGCATTTGGCAATGTATCACACGTCCGAACAGTCAACCAAATTTGCCCGCCGATTTATGAATTTAAGCGGCTGTAAAAATATGCGGGAGCTGATGAACAAACCCGCCCGAGAACTCCTCAAAGCCTACTTGAAACTTTACGAAGAAAATCCTTACACAGCGGATGTCGATCTCTTCCCGACGTGCGACGGAAAATATTTGCCTCTTCACCCGCTCAAAGCTTTGGCAGACGGTGCGGCTAAGGACATTAAACTTTTGAGCGGAACGAACGCCGACGAATATCGCTACTGGCTTTTGTATTATCCCGACCTCTTTGAAATGCTGCGGCAGTTTCATGCGGAGACTTTCCCCGAAATTTACGAAGGGGAATTGGCGGAACCTCATTCAATTTATCGGAAGTGGAGGAAGATTCATCCCGAATACGATAACTTATCGCGAGACCTGCGCTATTTGGAATTTGCAAATCAGTTGGATTGGCGCGTCGGGCAGGAGCTTACGGCGGAGTATCAATCGAACTTCAACGACGTTTATTATTATCTTTGCAGTCAAGAGGCAACCAACAAAGATTTGGACTTGCGCTCGTGTCACGCGATAGACTTGCCTTTCGTCTTCGGCACGCGTAATGAACAACTCGACGACAATCCCTCTGTCGAATTGACTGAAAAAGTTCAAGCGACTTGGACTGCCTTTGCCAAAAGCGGCACCCCCGACAACGCCTTAATCCCGACGTGGAAAAAATACACTGCCGCCGACCGTAAGACTATGGAAATAAATTCCAAAGCTTGGACTCTTCACAAAGACTTGAACACCCTCGACTTAACCGAACTGCGCGGCGTCTATGAAGACCATCTCCTCGATTGACAGAAAGATATTTCATTATGGCTTGCTTGATAGTCTTGCTTTTGGTAACATACACACTGCAACTCCCGCCGCTATTCTTTCGGTGAGGAGAAAAGATTTTTGGAGGTTTTTATCATGAAAAAATTTTTTGCGGCATTGATGTTGGCGGCAATGGTGTTGTCGACGGGCTGCGGAAACAACGCTATGGACGGTGCTAAGAAAGACGCTCAAGAAGCGGCGGCGAAAGTCGAACAAAAGGCTGACGAGGTCAAGAAAGACGCGGAGGCAAAGGTCGAAGAAACTAAAGACGCGGCGGCTCAAAAAGCTGACGAGGCGGCTGCCAAAGTCGATGAGGCAAAAGACGCAGCGGTTCAAAAAGTCGACGAGATAGCGGAAGGCGCAAAGGCAATGCGCGAATCGATGAGCGAAATTTCTTTCAACGGAATTGTTCCCGGCTTCAGTATCGACGAAGTTAAAGCGATTTACGGCGAACCCGTCAAAACTTCCGGCGAGGAACTTGTTTTCATGAACGGCGCGATTG
Source organism: Selenomonadaceae bacterium (assembly GCA_017535925.1). Taxonomy (GTDB): domain Bacteria; phylum Bacillota; class Negativicutes; order Selenomonadales; family Selenomonadaceae; genus Quinella. The sequence goes on from JAFXTD010000039.1 coordinate 6,549, forward strand.
TCAATGTCGACACCAACAACACGGTTAAGAGTGTGCGCTTGACGACGGGCGAGGTCAAAACTCCGGAAGGCGTTGCGGTCGGCATGAGCGAATATACCCTCAACGACGCTTACGGCACGGCAGACGCTGTCAAGAAACTTGCTGACGGTGTCGAATACGAATACTATCGCGGCGTGAACAAAGTCGCCAAGCTTGTCTTCACCACGAAGGACGGAATCATTTCCGAAATCAGAAGCGAATTCAACAAATAAAATTTCAATGCAAACTCACAGGGCTCGGCTCGTAGAAATTTGCGTGTCGCGCCCGATTTTTTAACCTAAGGAGGCTTATCTCATGAAGAAAAGGTCAGTCGAGGAACTCAAAGAAATTGCAAGAGATTTACGCAAAAAAGTCGTGACGATGCTTTACGAGGCAGGTTCGGGACACCCCGGCGGAGCACTAAGCGCGGCTGATTTCGTGACGGCTTGCTACTTCAGCGAAATTAACGTCGACCCGAAAAATCCCAAGTGGGAAGAGCGCGACCGATTTGTTTTGTCGAAAGGTCATTCTTGCCCCGTTCTTTACGCGGCACTCGGCAAGCTCGGCTTCTTCCCCGAAGAGACTTTGCACACTCTTCGCCAAGAAGGTTCTCCGCTTCAAGGTCATCCCAACATGAATTGCCCCGGCATCGAAATTCCTACAGGCTCTCTCGGTCAAGGTTTTGCCTGCGCGGTCGGCATGGCTATCGGGCTCAAAATGGACAAGAAAAATTCTCGCGTCTTTGCAGTGCTCGGTGACGGCGAATGTCAAGAGGGCGAAGTTTGGGAATCGGCAGCCACTGCCAACAAATACAAGCTCGATAATTTAATCGCCTTCGTCGACTACAACAAATTGCAAATAGACGGCACGACCGATGAAATTATGCCGCTCGGAAATATCAGCGAAAAATTTAAGGTATTCGGCTTTGAGACCTACGACATTGACGGCAACGACATGGAACAAATTCTTGACACCTTCGACAAAATCAGAGCAATCGCTCAAAACGGCAAACCCAAATGCATAATCGGACACACTGTCAAAGGCAAGGGCGTTTCTTTCATGGAAAACGTCTGCGATTGGCACGGCGTCGCGCCCAAGAAAGAAGAATACGAACAGGCAATGAAAGACCTCGAGGAGGGTTTCTGATATGGAAAAAAAGGCAACACGTATTGGTTTCAGTGAAGAAATGGTTATCCTCGGCAAGGAAATGAAAAATATAATCGTAATCGACGCTGACTTGGGCAAATCATGCAAAAGTGATAAATTCGGTGCCGCTTACCCCGAACGAGAAATTAACGTCGGCATCGCGGAACAAAACGCGGCAGGTATCGCGGCGGGTTTGGCTACGCTCGGAAAAATTCCGTTTGTCGTGACTTACGCGATTTTTGCTTCATTGCGCATGGGCGAAATGGTTCGTCAAGAAATTGCTTATCCTCGCCTCAACGTAAAAATTATCGGCTCGCACGGAGGCATGAGTCCCGCTCGTGACGGCGCAAGTCATCAAGCTGTCGAAGATATGGGCGTCATGCGCACCATCCCAAACATGACTGTTATCATGCCCGCCGATTACTGGTCGGCTCGCAAATTAACCCGCGCAGTCGCAAAATTCGACGGTCCCGTTTTCATTCGCTTTACTCGCGATTCAATTCCGATTATCTACGACGACAGCATTGAATTTGAAATCGGCAAGGCGCATGTTGCTCGCGAAGGCAAAGACGTTGCGATTATTGCAAACGGCGATACCGTTCACATTGCACTCGACGCGGCAAAGAAACTTGAGGCAGAAAACATTTCCGCAAAAGTTCTCGACATGCACACGATTAAACCGCTTGACGTTGACGCCGTGAAAGATTGCATTGAAAATATCGGAAAGATTATCACCGTCGAAGACCACAACATTATAAACGGGCTCGGCTCGGCTGTTTGCGAAGTCGTCGCGGAAACCGGCAAAGGCAAAGTCAAACGCTTCGGCATTCAAGACCAATTCGGCGAATCGGCTTCTTATGAACGCTTGATTGAGAAAAACGGAATTACCGTCGGCGCGATTGTTCAAACCGCAAAAGAAATGCAGGCTTAAGAGTTCATTGCGGAAAGGAGCCCCCGTCTTTGAAAGTTTTCTTCTACTTTTTCTTTGCTTGTCCAAAGAAAAAGTAGCAAAAAGAAAAGACCCCTCGCAGGGGCGCGCCGCAGAAACATCCTGTTTCAGTGCGGCGTGGCGGCCGTCATCCGTGACGGCCGGGTTTTCTTTCATCGATACTTTTTGATTTTAATAACATGTTCTGATAGAAAAAGCCCTCCGAAATTGGAAGGGCTGATTTTTTTTTGCTATAATCGTGGAAAATTTTTTGGAGGGTTGAAGCGTGCTTGCCGAAATTTTTTTGAAAGTGGTCGTCGCAATAATTTTGACTTTCGCGGGCTCGCTGTGGACAGATAAACTTTATTCGGGAAGCAACGAATTGACCTTCCCCGAAAAAATTTCAAGCCGCTCAAAATTTCGCAAGCCGATTTTATTTTTTTCACTCGCGATTTTATTCAACATGACTGACGAAAAATTTTTGGTGGCAGCGATTTTTTTGCTCGTGCTGATGACGCTCACCGATTTTGAACAGTACATGCTCTTCGACGAAATGACTTTGTCGCTTGCGATAATCGGCGCGATTTTTTCTTGGCAAGGAAATTTTCTCGATTGCATGACGGCGGCGGTTGTCGGCGGAGGAATTTTTTTCTTGCTCGCGATAATTTCCAGAGGAGCACTCGGCGGCGGCGATGTGAAATTAATTTTTGCGCTGGGCTTTTGGCTCGGAACGGAAAAACTTTTGAGCGTCGTAATCTTCGGGACAATCTTCGGCGGGCTCGCGGCTCTGCTCATGCTCCTCGCCGAACAAAAAGACCGCAAGAGTTTTTTTGCTTACGGTCCTTACTTCGCGTTGACTGCGATTTATTTTTTGCTTGCCCCGTGAAATATTGTATAATCATAAAAAATTTTTTGGAGGTGTTGAAATGGCTGATTCATCGGTCAGTTATAAATGTCCGAATTGCGGTGCGCCGTTGAGCTTCCTGCCCGGAAAAAAAACCGTCACTTGCGAATACTGCGGCACGGAATTTGAAATAAGCGCGATTGAGGAACTCTTTCGCGACAAACAGGAAACGGCGGCTCGTGCTGCGGAGGCTCAAGAGGCAAAATGGAACACGGAAGACGCGGGCTCCGAATGGGCTCACGACGAGGCAAAAGCTCTGCATGCGTTCACCTGTTCGAGTTGCGGCGCGGAACTTGTCTGCGACGAAAACACTATGGCGACCGAGTGCGTCTATTGCGGCAACCCGACAATGATTCCGAAACGTTTCGACGGCATGTTAAAACCCGATTATGTTATTCCTTTCAAGAAGACAAAAGCCGACGCCGTTGCCGCGCTGAAAGAATTTTACAAAGGGCACATGCTCCTGCCGAGTAACTTCACGGCAAATAATCGCGTCGAGGCAATTCAACCGATGTATGTTCCCTTTTGGTTGTTCGATTCGAAAATCACCGCGCAAGCCGACTTCCGCGCCGAGAAACATCACGTTATCAACACGCCGAAAGAAATTATAACCGAGATTAGCATTTACAACTGCCGCCGCAAAGGTGTAATGAGCTTTGAACGAATTCCGGTTGACGGCTCAAAGCGCATGGACGACGCTTACATGGACAGCATTGAACCTTTCGACTACGCAGACCTCGTTCCTTTCAGTGCGGCTTATTTCACAGGCTACCTCGCCGATAAATACGACGTGACTGCAGAAGATTGCGCGCCCCGTGCAGATAAACGTGTTGAAAACAGCGCGATTGAAGTTTTGAAAAGTTCGGTGGAAAATTTCGACGCCGTGCAACTTGAAAACGCCGCAGTGATTAAAGATGTCGGCAAGGTTTCTTATGCAATGGTGCCCGTGTGGATTTTGACGACGCGCTACCAAGACAAGCCCTATACTTTCATGATGAACGGGCAAACGGGAAAATTTGTCGGCTCTCTTCCTTACGATTCGACGAAGGCTTTGCTTTATCCCGCGCTGTGTTCACTGGTGCTTACGCCGATAATTTATTTCTTGATTTTAATGCTTACTTGAGGAGGGCGCGTCATGAAAAAATTTTTATCTTTGCTCGCGCTGATTTTGTTGATAACTTTTTCTGCAAGTGCCGCGCAGATTTCTTCCGTCACGGACAAAGCCGGTCTCCTCAAGCCGACGGAAATTGAATTGCTCAATCAGAGGATTCGCAAAGTCGAACAGGCTCACAAAATAAAAATCGGCGTTGCCTTCATGAAAAATATCGGCGGGCGCGATATGATTACTGCCTCAAATGATTTTCTCGACCAAAATTTTTCAAACGGCATGAACGGCGGGATTGTCCTTTTAGTCGATATGAAAAATCGCAAATACGAAATGTCGACTGACAGACGCATGGTCGAACGAATCACCGACACTGACGGCATTCCTTTTCTGAAAGATAAATTTCAATCGGAGTTGAGTGCCGGCAATTATTACGGCGCGATAAATAATTTTGTCGAAGGCGTCGACGAGCTTTTGACTTACTGCGAAACAAACGGCGTCGCTTACGGACAACGCAAGCCCGGCGAAATTGACCCGATTGCGGCGGTTGTGGCTGCTGTGACGGCTGTTATTTTGGGCGTATTTATTCGTTCGTGGCTTATCGGCGCAATGAGCAATATTCATCACGCTATGGAGGCGATTGACTACCTCAAAAAAAATACCGTCAAGCTCACCGAAAACCGCGATACGTTTCTTTTCATGAATGTTCAACGTCGCGCTAAAAGCAGCGGCTCTCGCAGAGGCGGCGGCTCTCACGGAGGAGGCGGTCACGGCGGCGGCGGAGGCAGTTTCTGAACGCGCAATTTAATCGGCAATAAAAAAACTCTTGCAAGATTTTTCCTGCAGGAGTTTTTGTTTTCCCAATTTGAACCTCAAAATCACTTTCAAAATCCAAAAATCATCTCGAACAAAAATTTTCACGTTAGAAACTTGACAACAAAGCATTTTAATTGATAATAGGATTGAAAGTTTATCGAAGGAGGTGTGCTTGGAAAAAATCCTGTCGATGTCGTTTTAATTCAAATTATCTGGTATCCGGCACGAGCAGCGACGATTATATTGATAATGGAGGCTCGAAGGTAACGATTAGTGCCGTTTATAATCATAATGGTAGCACGTCAGTAATAATCTACACCGGAGATGGTAAAGATTCTGTTGAGGTTTATAACAGCTCATCAGTAACAGTAGACACCGGCGCAAATTATAATGCCGATTACGTCAATAAACGTCACGATTAACAGCGGCGCGGGCAAGTAATGCCGATAAAAACGTAATTATTTACAATGACGCCGACGGCTTCGATACCATTTACGGCTTTAACGACAATGACACGCTTTCAATCGCAAGCGGCACCTATGCAACCAAGAAAAGCGCCGATAATGTCATTGTCACTGTCGGCAAAGGCAAAGTTACTTTATTGGGCGCGGCAAGCAACTATTCCGTTAATATCAAGGGCACGCCCTCGGAAACTGCGCTTAAAACTGTCACAAATTCGGACGCGGCTACCGTGACTGTAAGCTCGAATGTTGTAACAATCGACGCAAGCGCCAGAACGAAGGCTGTTAAACTCAAAGGCAACGAACATAATAACTCAATCGTCGGCGGAAGCGGCAAAGATACGCTGTGGGGCGGCATCGGCAACGATATACTGCTCGGCAACGACGGAAATGATTCGCTTTACGGCGGCGACGGCAAAGATACGCTGTCAGGCGGCGCGGGTAATGACAAATTATTGGGTGGCACGAATCACGATTCACTTAACGGCGGCGCGGGCAACGATACACTCGACGGCGGCGATGATAACGATATTTTGCTCGGCGGTTCCGGTGACGACAGCTTAAACGGCGGCGAAGGCAATGACACGCTCTCCGGCGGTAACGGCGACGATAAATTGCTCGGCGGCGAAGGCAACGACAGCTTGAGCGGCGGACAAGGTGACGATACACTTTTCGGCGGCGAGGACGATGATATTTTACTCGGCAGCAAAGGTTATGACAGTTTAGTCGGCGGCGATGGTAACGACACTCTCTCCGGCGGCGATGATGATGATGAATTGCTCGGCGGCGCAGGTAATGATAAATTGCTCGGCAGTGCGGGCAATGACAGTTTAAGCGGCGGCAAAGGCAATGACACACTCGACGGCGGTGCTGACAGCGATAAATTAATCGGCGGCGCAGGTAATGACTGCATAAAAGGCGGCACGGGTAAGGATTCACTTTGGGGCGGCACAGGAAACGATACTCTTTGGGGCGATGACGGCGCAGATAAATTTTTCTACGCAAAAGGCGACGGCAAAGATGTTATTTACGGCTTCGACAGCAAAGATACGCTCACGCTCGACGGATTGGACTTCACGGCGTCTTATAACAAGTCAAAAGACATGATTACTTTGAAAGTCAGCGGCGGCTCGATAATTCTTAAAGACTTCACTGCAACGACTTTCAATATAAACGACAATACGTATAAAATCAGCGGCTCCCAACTCGTCAAGAAATAGTGGTTAGCGGTTAGTGATTAGCTCATAATTTTTGATAAGTCGGCGAGCTTCGTAAACAAAAGAGTTGCGATAACCTCCCATTGCGCATCTGTTAAATCTGTTTCGTATTTTTTTCTCATAATATTCTTATCATATCACTTTTTTGATGTGAACACTCGTTCTAAAATAGAATATCGGAAGCAAAATCAATTCAAGCGACGAAGAAATTTTTTTTTACGTTGCCGCTTGTTTTGCTTAAGGAGGGAATTCTCATGGATGTAACAGTACAAGGCGGCACAAAGAAAGGCACGAGCGGCAACGATAATCTTTACACGCTCGTGATAAGTTACAATTCAAAGACCGACACGAGGACATTCACTTATTACAAAAGACTCAACGGTTTGGCGGGCGACGACACTTTGTATAACAGCCAAACCTCAATTTCGCCCGTGACACTAGACGGCGGCGACGGCAATGACAAAATCGAAAATCTTCGCGGCGGTCACAAAGGTTTGATTCTCGGCGGCAACGGCAACGATTGCATTTACAACGGCGAATATAATCAAGGCAACAATTACGTAACAATCAACGCGGGCACGGGCGACGATTACATTTACCATTACGGCAAAAATGTTTCAATGCTCGGCGGCGACGGCTCCGACACCATTTACGGCTACAACAGCTCCAATGCCTCAATCGACGCGGGCAAAGGTCACGATTACATTTCAAACACCGGCAGCAAGTCATCGATAAAAGGCGGCACGGGCAACGATACAATTTACAATTACGGCGACAACTCCACGCTCTGGGGCGACGCGGGCGACGACAATATTTCGGGCTACGGCTCCAAAGTCACGGTCTACGGCGGCAAAGGAAACGACACGCTCAAGGGCGGCGGCAACAACAGCGAAAGTCTCGGCGCAAATATTCTGCTCGACGACACAATCGGCACAAATTATTTTTCGCTCGCCTACACAAAAAAAAGCAGCCTCCTCAGCGGCGCGGGTTCCGATTCCGTCAGCATGGAAGGCAACAATAAGGCTTTGATTAAATTGGGCGAAGGCAACAACTCTCTAAGCTCGCGCAGCGACAAAAACTCCACGATTGTTTCCGGCAGCGGCAACGACAACTTAATTTTTTACAACGCCACAAATCTTTCCGTCAATAGCGGCGACGGCGACAACTGCATCAATTTCCGGGACTCGTCGTATTCAATCAACTCAACGAAAAACAAAATCCTTTCGGGCAAGGGCAATGATATCGTCGTTAATAACAGCAATTACGTTTCGATTTCGACGGGCGCGGGCAATGATTCAATCAATCACATCGGCGCGAACTCAACCGTACGAGGCGGCAGTGGCGACGATTGGATTTACAATAACGACGGCGAACGCGATTACGGACACAACAACTCTATCAGTTCGTTCAATCTGATTGACGGCGGCACGGGCAACGATACGATTGAAAACGCCTGCGACAACGTGACACTCGTGGGCGGCAGCGGCAATGATTATCTTTCAAGCGGCGGCGTCGATAAAGTTTCAATGGTCGGCGGCAACGGCAACGACACGATTTATAACGTGACGGACATCAATGTTCAACTCTCCACAAATTCAACGCTTATCGGCGGCGCGGGCAACGATTACATTTACAACACCGGCAACGACGTAACAATCACGGGCGGCACGGGCAACGATACCATTCGTTTGGGTGCAGCTCTTGCCGGCAGACGCCCCGCTCGCTATGAAGTCGGCGGCGAAAATATTTTAATCAATTACACCACAGGCGACGGCTTCGACTTGATTCAAGGTTTCGACTCGAAAGCCACGCTGTCCGTAAGCGGCGGCACCTACTCAACAAAAAAGAGCGGCGATAATCTCATCGTCACCGTCGGCAAAGGCAAGATAACTTTGGAAGGCGCGGCAAGTTTGGAGGCTCCCAACATCACGACCGATTTCCTTTCCGTCAACGACAAAACCACTTCGCCCGTGACCGTCGACTCTGACATAAAGACAATCAGTGCCGCGAAACGCACGAAGGCTGTTAAAATTACCGGCAACAAAATTGCAAACACAATACGCGGCGGCTCTGCAAACGATACTCTCCTCGGCGGCAAAGGCAATGATATCCTCAAAGGCGATGCGGGTAACGATAAACTTTACGGCAACGCAGGAAATGATTCACTTTACGGCTTGGCAGGCAACGATTCATTGAGTGGCAACGCGGGAAATGATTTGCTCACGGGCGGCGACGGCTCCGATTTATTTGTTTACGCGGCGGGCAACGATACAATCGGCGATTACACGGCGTATGATGAAATTTCACTCGGCGCGGCGATTTCCAAAACGATACTCAACGGCTCGGAGGTCGTCTTCACGCTCGGCACAGGTTCGCTCACCGTTCAAAACGGCAAAGGCAAAACGCTCAACATAACTGATTCGGCAGGAAAGAAATATTCGACGGTGGTCGGCGGTACGACTTTGACTTTGACGGACGCGGCGACTTCCCCCGTGACTGCCGCCTCCTCAATCAAAGTTATCAATGCCTCCAAACGCACGACCGCAATTAAAATCAAGGGCAACAAACTTGACAACACGATACGCGGCGGCTCTGCGAACGATACAATCAGCGGCGCGGCAGGTAATGATTCACTCAACGGCAACGCGGGCAATGATAAACTTTACGGCTTGGCAGGCAACGATTCATTGAGCGGCGGCAAAGGCAATGATATTCTTATCGGCGGCGCGGGCAATGATTCGCTTTGGGGCGACGCGGGAGCAGATAAATTTATTTATTCAAGCGGCGACGGCTTCGATATTATCTACGGCTTCGAGGACAAAGACACGCTCACGCTCGACGGGCTCGACTTCAAAGCCACTTACAAAAATGAGGCTCTTACGTTGACAGTCAGCAACGGCTCAATCACGCTGAAAGATTTCACGGCGACGACCTTTCACATAAACGACGACACTTATCAAATCAGCGGCAAGAAATTAGCTGTCAGCTAAAACCTAAAACCTATAAGCTAAAAATGCGTTGCAAAAATTTTTAGAAAATATCTTGCAAAAGACGCCCGAAATGATATAATGCGGCAAAGAGGTTTTTAACTTGTTTTTAATGATAAGGGGGATTTTTAAATGGCAAAAATCGAGAAGGTTATCGGTCGTGAAATCGTAGATTCCCGCGGCAATCCGACGGTCGAAGCAGATGTCATTCTTGAAGGCGGCATTGTAGGTCGTGCAGCAGTTCCTTCCGGCGCGTCCACCGGCGTAAATGAAGCACTCGAACTGCGCGACGGCGACAAAGGTCGTTATATGGGCAAAGGCGTTTTGAAGGCAGTCAAGAACCTCAACGAAATCATTGCTCCTGCACTTCAAGGTGACTGCGTCCTCAATCAACGTGCACTCGACTACAAGATGATTGAACTCGACGGCACGCCCACCAAGAGCAAACTCGGCGCAAATGCAATTCTTGCTGTTTCACTCGCTGCTGCCAAAGCAGGTGCTCAAGCTGTCGGTCTGCCCCTTTATCGCTATATCGGCGGTTGCAATACCTATAAGATGCCCGTCCCGATGATGAACATTATCAACGGCGGCGCACACTCCGACGCTCCGATTGCTTTCCAAGAATTCATGATTCGTCCCGTTGGTGCTCCCACTTGTCGCGAAGCCATTCGCATGGGCGCAGAAGTCTTCCATAACCTTGCCAAGATTCTCAAAGGTCGCGGACTTTCCACCGCTGTAGGCGATGAAGGCGGCTTTGCTCCCAACCTCAAAGGCACGGAAGATGCACTTGAAACCATAATCAAGGCTATCGAAGCTGCAGGCTACAAACCCGGCGAACAAGTCAAAATCGCTATGGACTGCGCGGCATCCGAATTTGCCGTCAAAGAAGGCGACCAATACTTCTATGACTACAAACAACTCAACGGCAAGCACCCGATTCTGAAAGACCCGAACGGCAAGAAACTCGACGTTCAACAGCAAATCGACTTCCTCGAAAAACTCGTCGACACCTATTACATCGACTCAATCGAAGACGGCTTGGCAGAAGAGGACTGGGAAGGCTGGGTTGCCCTCACGAAACAAATCGGTCATAAATGCCAGCTCGTCGGCGACGACCTGTTTGTCACCAACACCAAATTCCTCGAAAAAGGTATCAAGATGGGCGCGGCGAACTCCATTCTTATCAAAGTCAATCAAATCGGCTCGCTCACCGAAACTCTCGAAGCAATCGAAATGGCTCACCGCCACAACTACACGACCGTCACTTCTCACCGCTCCGGCGAAACCGAAGACGCTACCATTGCCGATATCGCAGTTGCCACCAACAGCGGTCAAATCAAGACCGGCTCGCTCAGCCGCACAGACCGCATGGCAAAATACAATCAGCTTATCCGTATCGAAGAAGAACTCGGCAAATGCGCTGTTTATGAGCGCGCACCGCTTCTCAATCGTTCGGTCGGCAGATAAGCAAGTCGGCAACAATAACTGTTGATTAAACTCAAAGGCACCTCCTCAATTCGAGGAAGTGTCTTTTTGATTGTCTTATGTTATAATTCGTTTGAAGGGAGGCGGTTAAAGTGACTGAACAGGAAAAATTTAATTCAGACACAGATAAACGTTTGAGTAATCTTGAAACTAAATTCGAATTGTTCATGGAAGAATCGAAACAACAGCGTGAAGATATGCGGCGTCTTTGGGAAAGACAGGACGCAATGCAAGCCAAACACGAGGTCGAAATGAAAGAAATGAATCAGAGATTCTATGATAAATTTGATGCTATGGACGCCAAGATTGAAGCTAATGCCAAAGAATTCACCAAGCAACTCCACAGCAATTTTGTTCAAACGATGATAGGTGTCGGCGCAATCATGGCGGCTATCGGCGGCTTGATTATCACGGCTTTGCGATAAACTTATCAATCGACAAAAAAGCACCGCCTCGAAATTTGAGACGGTGTCTTTTTTTGCTTTGAAAATTTTTTATTGCTGATACTTGAGCTTGAGCGCGGCGTTGACGAAATCTCTGAACAGCGGGTGCGGATGATTCGGACGCGATTTTAATTCGGGGTGGAATTGGCAACCGACAAACCAAGGATGAATTTCTTTGCTCAATTCGATAATTTCAACGAGGCTGTCGTCGGGCAAGACGCCCGCAATTATCATGCCGTGCTCTTGAAAAATTTCGCGGAATTTGTTGTTGAACTCGAAGCGATGACGATGACGCTCGCTGATTTGGTCGACGCCGTAAGCTTGAGCCGTGTGCGTTTCGGGCAAAACTTTGCAGGGATATGCTCCCAAGCGCATTGTCCCGCCTTTTTGAGTCACGGCAATTTGAGAATCCATCAACGCAATCACGGGGTGCTCGGTGTCGGGATTGAATTCGGTTGAGTTGGCGTCGGCGAAGTTGCAAACGTTTCGGGCAAACTCAATCGCGGCGCATTGCATGCCTAAGCACAAACCGAAGAACGGAATTTTATTTTCGCGAGCAAATTTTATCGCCTTAATCTTTCCTTCAATGCCTCTGTCGCCGAAGCCGCCCGGCACCAAAATTCCTCGACAACCGCTGAAAATTTCTTCCAAGTCAACTTCGGGACATTCAATCTTTTCGGCGTTCACGAAATTTATTTTGACTTTGGCGGAATGTTCAATGCCCGCGTGATGAAGTGCCTCGACAACCGAAATGTAAGCGTCGGGCAGCTCAACATATTTTCCGACAAGCGCGATTTTGATTGAGCGGTCGGGATTTTTTATTTTGTGAACCATAAGCCGCCAATCGTCAAGCTTGGGTGGAGCTTGCGGCAGATTTAATTTTTCGAGGACAATTTTATCAAGCCCCTCGCTTTCCATGATAAGCGGCACTTCATAAATCGTCGACGCCGTTCGATTTTCGATAACGGCATTTTCGTCCACGTCGCAGAAAAGAGCTATCTTCCTTTTGAGTTCGCGGGTTATCGGATAATCTGTTCTGCAAACCAAAATGTCCGGTTGAATTCCGATTGCCCGCAACTCTTTGACGCTGTGTTGAGTGGGTTTGGTTTTGAGTTCGCCCGCCGCCCCGATATACGGCAAAAGCGTCACGTGAATGTAAAGCGCGTCGTTTTTTCCGACTTCCTTTTTGACTTGACGAATCGCCTCGATAAACGGCAAGCTCTCAATGTCGCCGACGGTGCCTCCGACCTCCGTTATCACAACGTCAGCTTTATCCTTTTCGGCAACGGCATAGACGCGAGCTTTAATTTCGTTGGTGACGTGCGGGATAACTTGAACCGTCGAGCCGAGATAATCGCCCCTGCGCTCTTTGGACAAAACAGACCAATAAACTTTGCCCGTCGTGGTGTTCGAGTGCTTGCTTAGATTAATGTCAATGAATCGTTCGTAGTGTCCCAAGTCGAGGTCGGTCTCCGCGCCGTCGTCAGTCACGAAAACCTCGCCGTGTTGGTAGGGGCTCATTGTGCCGGGGTCGATGTTGATGTAGGGGTCGAACTTTTGAATCGTAACTTTCAAGCCGCGACTTTTCAGAAGCCTGCCGAGCGAAGCTGCGGTAATTCCTTTGCCGAGTGATGAAACTACTCCGCCGGTCACGAAAATATATTTAGCCATTTTGTCCTCCTTTAACTGCCTTATTTTTTAAGATTGATTCTGTCAACGGGAAATTTTTCCTGCCAAGCCCCCTCGTCTTCAAGCACGGAAAAAATTTTTGAGACTTTTTTATTTTCCTCTAATGTAAGTGCCCGATAATGACGATAGAGAATTGACAAAAAAAAAAAACAACTAACTACAATGCAAGGAGCGGATTTTTATGAAAGAATTTATTTTTAACCTGCAGAGGTTTGACACTTATAATCTCGGCGACATCACCGTTACTGTTGAGGGCTTTTCCTCCGAAGCGGAAATTACAGGGTCTGAATACGACCTCGTGAGTGTCACAACTTCAAAAGACGCGGGCGGTTCCGTCACTGTTACCAATGACTACAACTTCTCTGTCGACGGTCACGAAGTCAAACTCAAAAGTGTCGCAGCAGGCAGCGCGGTCACATTTTCTTACGGCGGGGACGGCTCCACTTGCCTCGACCTCAGCAGAGTCGAAGCGAACAGCGGCGAAATGATTTACGTTGTCTCTGCAGGTGACGTCGATAAACTCATTCTGCCCGCATTTGCAAACGAGATTAAAATCGGCAGCAAGGTTTACAGCTACTCCTCCGCCGGCAACGCTTACTTCACACTCGGAAACAACGCCGTCACAGATTTTGCTTTGGTTGACGAAGGCGACTCAATTACCGTCGGCAAGAATCAAGAGGTTGCTGTCTTTGATGAAGAGGAGCCCTACGGAAACCTTATCAACGTTTATTCGGGCGCAAATTACACCGTAACCAAGACCAAATACAACTACACCGCAGCACTCACAGAATCTGCCAACCTCACAATCGGCAACACTCAACTTGACTTTGAAATCAGCAAGGCAACCAAAGAAACGCTTGCCAATAATCCTATCGTTATCACTTTCGAAAATGACGGCACGATTGTCAGTGTTGACGGTCTCTACAACCTCACAAGCACCGACGATAAATTGTTTGTCAGCGGAGAATATGTGACTAATGAATACGGCGGCTTGCCTGTTATCAGCAGCACAGGTAAAACGGAGTACATTTCCGTTTCCGACGGCTACTTCACTTTCACGGGCGGCACTCAAGGCAATCAGACAATCGAGGTTTCGCACAACGCAATCGTCTACAACAACCTTGACGACGTAACAATCATCGTCGACCCTAAAATAAGCAACGGCAACGACAACATTTTGGTCAGCGGCACCTCAGGCGACGATACAATTTCAAATTACGGCTCCAAAGTTACAATCAAAGCGGGCGCAGGCAACGATAACATTTACAACGATTATGAAGGCTCTTCCGTCACTATCGACGGCGGCACGGGCAACGACTTCATTGAAAACTCGGGCGGCTCTTTCGTCAGCATTAACGGCAGCAAAGGAAACGATACCATTTTCACCGACGGCTACGAGACAGATTCTTACACGACCGACGAATATGGAAACAGTGTTTTAAACCATGAAAAATACGAAGCCGAAAACAATACAATCGTTGGCGGGGCAGGCAACGACCTTATCAGCTTGGGCTCCAACGCCGCAAACAATCTGATTCAGTATAAATCGGGCGAAGGCAACGATACAATCGCGGGATTCAATTCGACTTCGACGCTCAAAATCGGCGGTGGCAAAGGCACTTACTCCACGCAACAAAGCGGCGACGATATAATTGTCACGGTCGGCGAAGGAAAAATTACTTTGGAAGGGGTGACGAACTTGAACTCCTTAAACATTGACGGCGTATATGTCAATCCTCGGCTTATCGTCGGCACGGAAGGCAACGACAACATTGAAAACACGCGTGAAGGCGCGACGATTCAGGCACTGGGCGGAAATGATACCGTCAACAACAAAATTTCGAATGTTTCAATCGACGGCGGCACGGGTGATGATTTAATTTCCAACAACAGTTTTGTTCATAGATACTGGGATGAAGAATGGTGGGACGATAACTATGAGATAGTTATACCGAACAACGCAACAATGGACGGCGGCACAGGTAATGACGAAATTTCCAACTTGGGAGCCTCCAATGTTTCAATCGACGGCGGCACGGGTGATGATTTAATTTCCAACAACATCTTTTTTTATAAAGACTGGGGTGGCGAAATGGATATAGATGAATATATATCGAGGATAGTTATACCGAGCAACACAACACTCAACGGCGGCACAGGTGATGATTCAATTTCCAACGAGGGAGCCTCCAACGTTTCAATACTCGGCGGCGAGGGCAATGATTCAATTTACAACAAAAGCTTTGTTTATGAAGACCAGGAGTGAGAATTGCGTGAGATTATACCGAGCAACACAACAATCTTGGGCGGCACAGGTGATGATACAATCAGCTTGACGAGCGACGCAGAAAACAATCTGATTCAGTATAAATCCGGCGAAGGCAATGATACAATCACAGGCTTCAATGAGGACGATACGTTAAGCATTTCGGGAAGTTATTCGACACAGGAAAGCGGCGCGGATCTCCTTGTCAAAGTCGGCGAAGGCACCATCACCTTGAAAGATGTCCGTACAACGACCGAAACGATTAACATTAACGGCGAGACGATTGAACTTGAAAAAAATATCACGCTGACCGACGGTGATGATTCCGTTAATAACAGCCGCGATAATGTCACAATAAACGCACTCGGCGGCAATGATATCATTTCCAACAGTAGCAACGAAGTCACAATCGACGGCGGTGCGGGCAACGATACAATCAGTTTGGGATACCTCACATATGGAAATTTAATTAAGTATACGGAAGGCGACGGCAACGACTTGATTCAAGGCTTCGGCGAGTACAACACGCTCAAAATCGCCGGCAGTTCATATTCAACCAAAAAGAGCGGCGAGGATATAGTCGTGACGGTCGGCGAAGGAAAGATAACTTTGGTCGGCGCGGCAAGTTTGGTAACGCCTGACATTGTCGATGAAAAACCTGCTTGGACACTCAACGACACGACTGCCCAATACGGCACGGCAGACAATACTTTGGTCACAGTCGACGGCGTTAAATCTCTTAACGGAATCAGCTTGAATAAAAAAGTTGTCACGATTAAGAAAGCTGCACTCGGCACGGACAAAGTTACTGTCAGCGACGGATACACCCTCAAGCTCGGCAGTGACGTTACCAAACCTTCAGCACAAAAATCTAAATGGAAACTCAGCGGCTCGACTGCTACTTACAATCAAACGACTTCGGCAGGCTACATCCTCACCGACAACGCCATCACTTACAACAAGCAGTCAACCAAAGCTTTAGTCACGGTTAAGGGCGTCAAGTCAATCAGCGGGCTCTCGGTCAGCGGCGATACTGTAACAGTTAAGAAAGCCTCACTGGGCACAAGCAATGTTACTGTCAGCGACGGATACACCCTCAAGCTCGGCAGTGACGTTACCAAACCTTCAGCTTCAAAAGCTGCGTGGAAACTCAGCGGCTCGACTGCCACTTACAATCAAACGACTTCGGCAGGTTACACGCTCACCGACAACGTTATCAATTATAACAAAAAAGCCACTGCGACTTTGGCGACGGTTAAGGGCGTCAAGTCAATCAGCGGGCTCTCGGTCAGCGGCGATACTGTAACAGTCAAGAAAGCCTCACTGGGCACAAGCAATGTTACTGTCAGCGACGGCTACACCCTCAAGCTCGGCAGTGACGTTACCAAACCTTCAGCTTCAAAAGCTGCGTGGAAACTCAGCGGTTCGACTGCCACTTACAATCAAACGACTTCGGCAGGTTACACCCTCGACGACGACGGCAAATCCGTTTCCTATTCCAAAACGACGACAAAGGCATTGGCTGCCGTCAAAGGAGCAAAGTCTGTAAAAGGACTCTCCGTCAGCGGCGAAAAAATCACGCTGAAAAATTCCGCTTTGAAAAATAAAGTCACGGTCAGCGGTGCTTACGAATTTGATTTTGCGTCCGACTATAAGCAGGCAACGATAAGCGGCAGTGCAAATGGCGATACCCTTACTGCTCACGGCTTAAAAGTTTCAATCAACGGCGGCAACGGAAACGATACGATAAAAATATTCGGAAGTGCCAATACCGTCACGGGCGGCGCGGGC
>JAFXTD010000040.1 GCA_017535925.1 Selenomonadaceae bacterium
ACCTTAGACGAGCTGTTTGGCTTGCCGCTACCGTCGCCGCTTTCAAAGACCCCGCTGTCAGTCTTTTCTACCAGAAGAAACGAAGACCATTTGACTGCCATCGGGCATGTCTGTCATAAGATGCTTGCCATTATTTTTGCCGTCCTTCGTGATAATAAACCTTATGTTCCGGCTTTACACTCTTGACTTTTCATAGCCGGTTTTAAAAGAAATTTTATCTTAGCCTGCAAAAAAAAATAAGCCCCGCGCAGGGATTGCAGCTCGATAAAATTTTCAGTCCGGAACGATTGCAGATACTTCGACAAGCTTTTGAATGCTGAAGTTGACGCTTAGCGCGGCTCTGTCGGGCGGTTGCTCAAAAGGTTTTCTGATATAAATCGTTTCGTTCTTGCCGCCGTCAAGTCGGACGATTGCGAGGATAAAATTGTCGGGATTGTTCAACGCGGCGAGTATCTCATTGCGGCTGACCGTGACGGTTTCGGCGTCGATATATCTGCCCTTGACTTCGATTAAGCGAGAAATTTTTCCGTCGTGCGAAGTCGATTTAATGTCGTAGCCGAGATTTTGACTGCTGACATCTTCGGGCGAAAATCCCAAGTCGCGTTCAATCGTCATGACGATATTCATCGCAGTGAGTTCGGCGGCTCTTCTGATTTCGGCAATGTTTTCGTCGACGCGGCTCAAGCTTTTTGTATTGGGCGGCGCGATATTCTCTGCGCGGCTAATCTTTGTGTTTTTGTAGACGGTGCAATTTGTTTCGGCGGGCGGATTAACTTGCGCGGGCTTGACTTGTGCGGGCGGCTCGACCTGCGCGGGCGACTTAACTTGCGCTGGCGGCAATTCGTCATATGGAATGAGTTTGGAGTTGTTTCCGACCGTCAAAGAGTTCAAATCTATTTTGGTATCGCGTTTGTAGTAAATCTCTTTGAGAGACGTACAATAAGCAAAAACTTTATCGCCAATCGTCTTGACAGAATCGGGAATTATAACGCTCGTCAACCTCGTGCAACTCTTGAAAGCACCTGTGCCAATCGTCGTCACGCTGTCAGGGATTATCACGCTCGTCAAGCTGGTGCAATCGCAGAAAGCAAGGGTATCAATCGTCTTAACGGAATCGGGAATTATGACGTTCGTCAAGCCTGTGCAATTATTGAAAGCAAACTTGCTAATCGTTGTGACGGAACTGGGAATTATAACGCTCGTCAAATTTTTGCAACCGCTGAAAACACCTTTGCCAATCGTTGTGACAGAGTCTGGAATTATAACGCTTGTCAAACTTTTGCAATCGCTGAAAGCCCTCGCGCCAATCGTCGTCACGCTGTCAGGGATTATAACGTTTGTCAGGTTCTTGCACCCGATGAAAGCCCAAAAGCCAATCATCGTAACGGAATTGGGAATTATAACTCTCGTTAAGTTCTTGCAAAAGCTGAAAACCTCATTGCTAATCGTCGTGACGGAATCAGGAATTATAACTCTCGTTAAGTTCTCGCAAAAGCTGAAAGCATAACTGCTAATCGTCGTCACGCTGACTTCAATAACGACCTTTCGGATTAATTTACGCAAAGAATACCACGGGACGGTGTGAATAAAATAATTTTCCATTGCGCCCGTGCCGCTGATTGTGAGCGTGCCGTCGTCGAGTGTCCACGTTAGATTTTTTCCGCAAGTTCCTCGTTCCATTTAATCGCCTCCAAAAAATTTTCTCAAAAATATTTTAACGGCTTCGCGAAAAATTTTCAATCGTTCAATAAAATTGTTGACGCCTCCGAATGTTGACGATAAAATTTTTTCAGGGGAGGCGATTGACTTGCCGATATACAACGCGCAAATTTTGGAAATAGACGCTGCGGAAACTCGACGATACGCCGGCTTGAGGAAGGCTCAAGACTTCGGCGAAAAAAATATCCGTGAGGCATGCGAAGAGGCTTTGCTGTTGATTGAAGTGCGCGGCGTGTGGGAAGTTTACAATTATTGCAATCACATCGTCGGGAGTGAGCCGCCCTTTGCAATCGAAGGCAATTCGATTATCAAACACCTCGCCGGCTGCGAAAAAGTCATTTGCATGGCGGCGACGGTCGGCTTTGAAATTGAACGTGAAATTAACAAAAAATTTGAGCGCGGAGAATATTTGGCGTCGGTGCTTTTGGATGCGGCGGCAACTGCGGCAGTCGAACAAGCGGCAGACGCTATGGAGAAAAATTTTTCGGCGAAGTTTGCAAAGGACGGCTACAAGTTGCGTTGGCGATTCAGTCCCGGCTACGGCGATTGGGATTTGACAGCGCAAGAAAAACTTTTTAAAATCAGCGGCGCAGAAAAAATCGGAATGAGTTTAACTTCGGCGATGATGTTGGAGCCGCGCAAGTCTGTCACGGCGATTATCGGATTAATTAGGAATGAGGAATTAGGAATTAGGAATGAAAGTTGCTTGACCTGTGACAAAACAAATTGTCCGATGAGGAAATAATTTATGTTAAAGTTTTTCAAGGAGATGTTGCGAAATATGAAACGAAACGACCCGTGTTGGTGCGGCAGCGGCAAGAAATATAAAAAATGTCACGAGGACTTCGACGCGAGGATTGATTCGATAAAATTTATCGCCGCGAAGAATCAAATTCGTCCGCCGAAAAGATTAATCAACAACGCAGCTGACATTGAAGGCATAAAGCGGGCTGCGGTTATCAACACGGGTGCGCTCGACCTCATGAACGAATTGGTTAAAGAAGGCATCGACACTTTGACACTTAACGACGCGGCTCACGAATTTATTGTAAGTCACGGCGGACACCCCAGCTGTCTCGGCTTCGAAGGCTACCCGAAGAGCATTTGCATTTCCGTAAACAACGTCGTCTGCCACGGCATTCCCTCCAAAAAAGAAATCCTTAAGGCGGGCGATATTCTGAACATTGACATTACGACTGACCTCGACGGATATTTTGCTGACGCCTCGCGCATGTACACTGTCGGCGAAATTTCTCCCGAAGCTCAAAGATTAATCGACGTGACGCGGGAAATTATGGAGGCGGGAATTGCGGCGGCTAAGGCTTGGCATTTCGTCGGCGATATCGGAGCGGCTTGCGGCAAGATGGCTCACGATAACGGCTACTCGGTCGTCACTGATTTGGGCGGTCATGGCGTCGGAAAGAAATTTCACTTGGAACCGTTCGTCAGTCACGATTGCAAAGCCGATACCGGAATGCTCCTCGTGCCCGGCATGGTCTTGACCGTCGAGCCGATGATTAACGCCGGCAAGTATAAAGTTGTGGTCGACAGCGACGACAAGTGGACTGTTCGCACGGCTGACGGAAGTTTATCTGCGCAATGGGAGAAAACGATTTTGATAACGGAGACGGGCGCGGAAGTTTTGGCAAGTTGAGCCTTTCTTCCTCGCAAGAAAGGTTTCAAAGAATCGTTGAGCTTCAGAGCGGCTCGTCGCTTTGATTGAGCGTTTCAATGAATTTAAATTTTTTCTTCTACTTTTTCTTTGCTTGTCCAAAGAAAAAGTAGCAAAAAGAAAAGACCCCTCGCGGGGGCGTTCATCGTTCATGGTTCGGAGGTTGAGATTACCCGCAATGTAGAGTGCCGCTGTATTTCGCATCACGCGAAATGGTCGCGGCGAGGCCGTCATCCATGACGGCCTCAAGTTACTGATTTTTATGGAGGAGTTATCTTGAAAAAAATTACGATGATTAAAATGGAAGGCTGTCCCTATTGCGCGGCGGCTTTCAAGGCTATTGACGAACTTAAAAAAAATTATTCGGCAACAGAGATTGAGGTTATAGACAAATATTTTCAATCGCAACTCGCCGAAAAATTCACCGATTATTATTATGTGCCGAGCATGTACGTCGACGGCAAAAAAATTTACGAGGCGCAACCCGGCGAAAGTTATGACGAATGTTTTTCAAATGTCAAGAAAGTTTTCGAGGCGGCTTATGAGTAAGGCGGTCGTTCTCTCAAGCGGCGGTTTGGATTCGACGACGTGCCTCGCCATGGCTGTTAATAAATCGGGCGCGGAAAATGTTTCGGCTCTTTCAATTTTTTACGGGCAACGTCATGCCAAAGAACTTGAGGCTGCTCGCAACGTCGCAAAATTTTATCGCGTCGCTCACTACGAACTTGACGCCGCAGAAATTTTCACTCACTCAAATTCAAGTCTTTTGAACACGTCGACCGAATCGCTTGAAAAAATTTCCTACGCCGCTCAAATTAAAAAGAATCATTCGCCGAAAATCTCAACCTACGTTCCTTTCCGCAACGGTTTGTTTCTGTCAATGGCGGCAAGTTTTGCTGACGGTCTTTATGAAGATGAATCGGTTGAACTTTATATCGGCGTGCATTCGGACGACGTGGCGGGCAGTGCTTATGCGGATTGTTCTGCTTCGTTTATCGCGGCGATGAGTGCGGCTGTTCGAATCGGCACTTATGAAAAAATTCACCTCAATGCTCCTTTCCTCTGCCAAAGCAAAGCCGATGTTGTCAAAGTCGGTTTGCAACTGGGCGCACCGTATCATTTGACTTGGAGCTGTTATGAAGGCGGTCAAGTTCCTTGCGGGCATTGCGCCACCTGCCTCGACAGAGCCAAAGCTTTCAAAATTAACGGCGTGAAAGACCCGGCTTTGACTTGACGATAAAAAATTCTTGTGTTAAACTGCGTCAATCTTAACCTCGGCATGGTTCGTCGAGACTCCGACGCGGACTCTGCCGCAGGAAAAAAATTTCACGCAGGAGGAAACGACATGTTAGACAAACAAGCAAAACAGGAGATTATGGAAAAGTTCGCAATGCACGAGGGCGACACGGGTTCCCCCGAAGTTCAAATCGCACTCTTGACGGCGCGCATTTCCTACTTGACCGAACACCTCAAAGAGCACAAGAAGGATCATCATTCGCGTCGCGGGCTGTTGAAAATGGTCGGACAACGCCGCCGACTTTTGAACTACCTCAACAAGAAAGACATCAACCGCTACCGCGAAATTCTTGCGCAACTCAATCTCCGCAAATAATTTTTCAATACGCAAACCAAACGGGACGAGCTTCGGCTTGTCTCGTTTTTGTTTGACGAAAAATTTTCTTCCGGTTATAATTTTTCGCAATTAAATCTCACGAAGGGCGGATGAAAATTTTGGAAGCGGAAGCGAAAAACATTGAACTTGTAAATTTACTTGAGAAAATCAAACGCGGCGAAATTCAATTGCCGGATTTTCAGCGCAGTTGGGTTTGGAGCGACAAACAAATTAAATCTCTGCTCGAAAGCGTGATTCGCGGCTTCCCGATAAATTCAATCATGCTTTTGGAGTGCGACGCCGACAGCGTGAAATTTTCCTTCCGAAAAATCGAATTGCTTGAAAGTGTCGAATCCAAGCCGCATCATTTAATCCTCGACGGGCAACAGCGATTGACTTCACTTTTCGGCGCGCTTTATTCCGACGAGCCAATAAAAATCCTCGACGGCAAAGGCAAGGTCAAAAAATTTTTTTACTACGTCGACATGAAAAAAGCGATTGCCGCCGTTCAAAATTCCGAGACCGACGAAGACATGATTATTTCCGTCAACGACAAGAAAAAATTAAAAGCCAAAGGAAAAAATTGGGACTTGTCGACGCCCGAAAAAGAATTTGCCGCCGGCATGTTCCCGCTCAATAAAATTTTTGAAAGTCGCAAATGGTTCCGCCGCTATGAAAAATTTTTTCGTGATGAAGCAGCGGAAAAATTGGCGGATACTTTTGACGATACGGTCGTCGTTAAACTTTCCTCGTATAAAGTTGCGTGTATCATGTTGGAAAAAAATATTCCGCTTGCGGCGATTTGTAAAATTTTTGAGAAGGTCAATATCGGCGGCGTGAAGTTGAGCACGTCCGATTTGCTTACGGCGATTTTCGCGAAACAAACCGACGCGAACGGCAACCCTGTCGAATTGCGCCGCGACTGGGAAGAAATTAAAGCAGACCTTGCAGAAAAAAATTTAAATGTTTTGAAGGAAGTCGACTTCTCGAATTTCATTACGGCAGTGACTCTTCTTGTCAGCTACGAAAAATTTTGCACCGACAAAAAAAATTCTGTCTCTTGCAAAAGCGAGGACATTTTAAAACTCGACTACACCGATTATATCAAATACAGGGATGCCGTCGCCGAAGGTTTCATTGAGACCGCAAAATTTTTGGAAGAGGAAAGCATTACGACGACAAAATATCTCCCGTATAATCCGCAACTCATTCCCATGTCTGCGATTTTTGCCGAACTCAAATTAATCGGCAAGAATAATGCTGCGAGCCGGAAAAAAATTCGGCAATGGTATTGGACGGCGGTCTTCAGCGAGTCTTACAGGGAAGGTCATTTGGCACGCTTCGCCAAAGACATTGTGCAAGTCACGGATTGGATTAAAACCGACAAAACGCCCAAGATTATCGAAGACGTTCAGCTCACCGCTTGGAAGTTGCTGAACTCAAAAAAACTTCAATCGGCTGTTTACAAAGGTTTGGTATCGATAATTTTCAAGAACGGAGCAAAAGATTTTATCGCCGGCAAGAACATGGGCTCAAGCGCGAATTACGCCGAAGGTATCGACATGCATCACATCTTCCCGAAAAAATTTTGCGAGGCTCAAAAATTTTCCAAAGACAAATGCGAAAACATTGCTAACAAGACGCTGATTTTGGCGGGAACGAATCGAATTATCGGCAGCAATGCTCCGAGCGTTTATCTTGAAAAAATCGAGGAGAAGACAAAACTTTCAAGCACGGAAGTCGACGAAATTTTGGAACGCCATTTTATCGACGCCGAACTTTGCCGCGCAGATAAATTTGATGCTTTTGTTGTCGACAGGGCGAAAAAAATTCTTGCGGCTGTCGAAGAATGCACGGGGCGAAAAATTTCGGGGCGCGACAGTTCCGAAATAAAAAAAGTTTTCGGTGCGTCTCTGCAATAAAAAAAATCCCCGCCGCGTCAATGCAACGGGGAAATTTTTTTCAGTCGATATAGTCAAGATATTTTTTATACTTCGCCGCTTCGATTTCCTTAATGTAATTTTCCATGTATTCAAAGTCCGGCTCGCTCGCCTCGTTCACAGGCAACTGAATTTTACTGCGCCGCAATCGTGTAAGCAGCGCGCCATTGCCTCCCCAACTAGGGGCTGTTGGTAAAGTCAAAAGTAGCGGTTGGCTGTTAGGTTAGGGTTTGTTGGTAAATTCGACAATAGCGGTTGGTGAAAACCCGACCGCACATGGACGTGCGGCCGCCGCGACTTAAAACCCGGAAGGTTTTATAGCGGTCAACGCCCTTTTCTTGTAGGAATTAGGAACTGGGAACTGGGAACTAGTTTCTTATCCCTAGTCCCTACTAGTTCCCGGTTCCTATTTACTAAGTTCCTAATTTCTTTTGGGCGACGCAAAAGAAAAGTAGATTTAAAAATAAAAATCATTGAAACGCTCAATCGCAGCCGTCGATTGAATTTACCAACAGCCCCTAGTAGGTTATAGGTTGCAGGCTGCATCTAAAACCTAAAACCTGAAACCTTTGACCCGGCGCAACAAAAGAAAAGTAGATTTAAAAATAAAAATCGTTGAAACGCTTAATCAGAGCCGCCGTTTGAATTTACCAACAGTCCCTAAGGAAGAAGAGCCGCGCCCCAAGCAAAAAAACTTCAGAAAAAGACACGTGGCAAAATGGCTTCAACGTCGCCACCTTGCCGCGAAGGTCTCTTAAACTAATCAGCGGGTTGGGTTAAATTACTGAACAACGTATATTCTTTTTCAAAGCGCAGGGGGACAGAGCCTGTCGCGCCGTTGCGATTTTTGGCGATTATCACTTCGGCTGTATCCTTCTCCGATTCGCGGTCGTAATAATCTTCCCGATAAAGGAACATGACTATATCGGCGTCCTGTTCGATACTGCCGCTCTCGCGAAGGTCGCTAAGCAGAGGCTTTTTATCGGCGCGTTGTTCGACCGCTCGGCTTAATTGACTTAAAACCAAGACAGGAACGTCCAGCTCTTGCGCCAAGATTTTAAGCCCGCGTGACAGTTCGCTGACTTCCAGAACACGATTGCCCGCATAACGGTTGCCGCATTGAATCAGCTGAAGATAATCGATAACGATAAGGTCAAGTCCTTTTTCGCGCTTGAGCCTTTGCGCCTTCGCCCGAAGAATTGAAAGGGGTATCCCGCGTGAATCGTCGACGAAAAATTTCAACTCGCCAATGCTTTTACAAGCGTCGGTAATCGCCGTTGCTTCGCCTTTTGTAAGCACGGATGCACCGGCTTGGATTCGCATTGCGCTGACACGGCTTATTGCACTGAACAACCTCTTTCCGATTTGCTTGCGGCTCATTTCCAAACTGAAGACCAAAACGCTGTGGGTCTTGGCGGCGTTTGCGGCGATATTGATTGCAAGCGTCGTTTTACCCATGCTCGGACGTGCCGCAAGGATTATCAAGTCGGATTTTTTGAGCCCACCGCCCGTGCCCGCCTGTCTGACGCTCGCGAAAACGTCAAAAGCGAAACGGCTAAGGCGATAATCGACAGGATTTTTAAGCTTGCTCTCTGATAGGCTTCGCCGTGATGACGGGCGGACTGTCGGCAGTCCAGCCCTCGCTTACGGCAACGTCATGATTGAACAAATCGCATATGGCTTGGTGTAACTCGTTGCGTGCGGTCAAAACCCGCGCGATTTTTTTGTCCAGAATGTCAAGCTCCATTTGCAAGGACACTTTCAAAATTTTCTTGCCGTCAATGTCGAATATAACCATTTCCACACCTCCACCGCTCGCTGTTGATTGTTGCAAAAACAATATTGCTTTGATATAATGCAAAAAATTTTGATGATTAAAATGATAACGATATAAAAGATAACTAAGGGTTGTTGAATAAATTAAAACAACCAAATAAGAATGCAAGCAACATGAATAAAAGCAAGAAAGCGTCGAGCGAGTTTGTCGTAACGGGGAGCAATTCTTCGATAACGTTTGAGTTTTTGAAAGAAACATTCAACAAGATGTCGCTCCTTATACTGCTCTTTGTCAAAAGGAATATTATCCTTACGGTTACGCCGCGGTTTAATGCAAGCTGTGTTGCCTTTAGCACGGATTTGTTCTCTGAACCTAAGCAAATCATAAGCGGCATCAACCATGACCATTGCAGACTTTAAACGATTACCGAGAGCGTCGAACCGCCGCGACTTTTGCCTATAAGCTCTTTTTTTTAGAACAGGTGTTCATAAAAGGTAAAAAGTGATATAGTAAGTGCATTATGAGAAAAAAATACGAAACAGACTTAACGGACGAGCAATGGGACGTTATCGCGCCTTTGTTCGTCAACATGCGAAAACGCAAATGGGATAAGCGCGAATTGGTAAATGCGGTATTGTACTTGGTGAAAACGGGTTGTCAGTGGCGTAATTTGCCACATGATTTTCCACCGGTCTTCACTGTGCACAGCTTTTATCGTCGTGCTCGCCTTAATGGTCTTTGGGACAGAATCCTCGAACACATCGTCAAGCTCACTCGTCAAAGAGCGGGATTAAGTGAAGAACCGACTCAAGCTTTA
>JAFXTD010000041.1 GCA_017535925.1 Selenomonadaceae bacterium
AAGAAAAATTCTATCTTCTTCCACTGACTGTCTGTTAGGTGATAAAATAAGTTTGACATAAGCATTCCTCGACTTTCAAACTTATTTTATCAGAGAATTGCTTATGTTTTTTGTTTGTTCGATTTTGCCAACACACCCTAATCACGGTTAAAGGCGTCAAATCTCTCGACGGACTAACCTTGAAAAATAAAGTTATCACGGTCTCGGCGGCGACTCTCAACAAAAGCAAAGTCACGGTCAGCAACGGCTACACTCTCAAGCTCGGCAAAGATGTTACAAAGCCTGCGACTTCAAAGGCATGGAGCCTCAGTAAGACAACAGCAACTTATAAGCAGACGACGACCGCAGGTTACACCCTCGCCGATAACGTTATCAATTATTCTGCAAAAGCCGTTGAGACATTGGCGACGGTCAAGGGCGTCAAATCTCTCGACGGACTAACCTTGAAAAATAAAGTCGTCACGGTTTCGGCGGCGTCTCTCAACAAATCGAAAGTCACAATCAGCGACGGCTACACCCTCAAGCTTGGAAAGGACGTTACAAAATCTTCGACTTCAAAAGCATGGAGCCTAAGTAAATCGACGGCAAGTTATAATCAGACGACGACGGCAGGCTACACTCTTGTCAACAACGCAATCGCTTACAATAAAAAATCCGTCGAAACATTGGCGACGGTCAAGGGCGCGAAGTCTGCAAAAGGACTTTCCGTCAGCGGAAAGAAAATCACTCTGAAAAATTCCGCTCTCTCAAAGAAAGTCACAATCGGCGGCGGCTACGAATTTGATTTCGCAAAAGATTACACTCAATCGACAATAAGCGGCAGTGCCGGCAATGATTCAATCACAACTCGCGGCAAAAAAATTTCAGTCAACTCAGGCGGCGGCAACGATACGATTAAATTTTTGGGAAGTGCAACGACGGTCGCGGGCGGCAAAGGAAATGATTCGCTCTGGGGCAGCTCCTACGCTGACAGTTTTATTTACGCTTCCGGCGACGGAAAAGATGTTATTTACGGCTTCGACGACAAAGACACGCTCACGCTCGACGGGCTTGACTTCACGACTTCTTACAACAAAAAAAATCAAGCCGTCACTTTCAAAGTCGACGGCGGCTCAATCACGCTCAAAGACTTCACGGCGACGACCTTCAACGTCAACGGCTCCGCTTACAAAATTAAAGGAACAAGTCTTGTCCGAAAATAAAACTTTCCGCAAAAAGACCTTCCGTGATAAAATGATTACGGGAGGTTTTAATTATGAGGAGGCTTATGAAAAAATTTTTGACGGCGTTGAGTTTGTTCGCGTTGATGAATTTCGGAACGTGTTCTGCGGAAAATGTTTGCGTCGTCGGGCGCGGCAACACCGAACGTATGGCGATTCATGATGCGATGCGAACTGCCATTGAAAAAAAATTGGGCGCGGTCGTCAACTCAAGGACGCACGTAAAAAATTTTATGCTTATTTCGGACGAAGTTGCCGTTGACAGCGCGGGACTTATCTCAAGCTGGCAAATTCTTTCGAGCCGCGTCGAGAACGGAATTTTCGTCGTCGAGGTGAGCGTCGAACTTGACGACAAAAAAATTTCGGAGCGGCTGATTGATAAGAAAGCCCTCGTCGACTTCAACGCCGATAATCCTCGTGTGGCGGTCGCGGCGATTGATTCAAGCGGAAGACGATACGTTGAGATTGAAAACGAAATTATTTCCGCGCTCAAACGGCAGGGCTTCACGAGGACGATTGACTTGGCGCAAGTGAGTCGAGCCGTTCAATTGAGGATGATTGCTGCGGCGAACGACGACGAACTTTATAAAACTTTGGCGAATGATTTTCACGCCGATTGCCTCGTTCTTTCCGAAGTGAAAATTTTATCTGACAACGTGGTGAGCGTTTCAAGCCGCATGATTGAACTCAACACGGGCGAAATTATTTTTGCAGGCAATTCGACGGGCGGCGGAGGATTTATTAGCGGGGGCGATGCTCTCAAGTTGGCGGGTCGTCGTGCCGGCAATGAACTTTCTTTAGCCGCGTTGAAGTCCATCGCGAACGTCGAGAGGCATTTGACTTTGCTGATAACAAAGGAGACCTTTGAACGCTTGGGCGGCACGTTGACTGCCGTTTGCGAACGCATAAAAAATATTTCGGGTGTGAATGACGCCTTCGCCCGCAAGCTGAACGCGAGCCTCGAACTTGATGTTGACTTTGACGGGACAGCCGCCGATTTTGCTCAAGTGCTTGAAAGTTTCGCGATAACGATTTTGGAAGTCAGCGCGGGCTACGTTAAGATTTAAAGTTTTTCTGTCGTCGAAGGACGGCTTTTTTTTTAATGTGAAATTGGGAATTGGAAATTGGGAATTGGATTACTTGAGAGCCAAACTGCAATCTCTTTGGAAGAAACTCAATGTGACGGAAAAAGACCTCGTGATTTTTCTCGGCGATTATCTTTCTGCGCGGCAACGTCGACGAAACTTATTTGCATTGCCTCTTCGACGAGCAAGGAAAATTTTGACTTCCCGAAAAATCTTCCGTTGAGTTACACGCTTGAATTCGGCGGCAGTCCCTTGAGCAGAGGAGCTCGTGACGTTTTAAAAGAAAAAAATATTCCCTTCGACGCGCACGTTTCAAAAAAATTCACGAAAGAGCTTTATCAAAAACTCAAAACGGTTATCGCGTTGGACAGCGGCATATTTCAACAGGCGAAAGAAATTTCCGGCGGCGACCCCGAAAATAAAATTCGTCTGTTCAAAGATTTCGCGGGAAGAGTTTTTAACGTTGCCGACCCTTATCACACATGCGACTATCAAAAAGCTTACGTGGAAATTTATCTCTTCTGTTTGCTGCTTTTGAAAGAACTCACTTGAATTTTACAATCGAATAATTTAATTTAATTCCCGCTTGCAGAGGCGGGAAATTTTTCTGTAGGGAAGGGAAAATCTTCAAGGCGTCGAAGTTTGCTAAGCATGAGACAGGTATTGAGTACGTTCAAGAAAAGTTGGAAAATTTTTTTGGCAGTTGCGGCAGTTTTATCCTTGCAATTAATTTCGGCGGGGCAGCTCAAATTGTGTGGAGCAGTCTTAATCGGTGCGCTGTTGAATTTTTTTTATTGGCTTTCGACAGCCGCCCGCCTCGAAGCCGCCACAAATTCGCCCGCCGCTCAAGCAAAAAAAATTATGCTCGTCGGCTTGTTGTTGAGGCTCGGAATGATTTTCGCGGTCTTGGCGGTCGCCGTACACATTTCCACCGAACTTTTCTTGGCAACGGCGGTTTCGTTCGGTGTATTTTATTTCGCCGCAATCTTTATCTTGGCTCGTTCCGAACTCAAACAAAAATTTTGACTCGGAAACATAATCAGGAACCAGGAACCAGGAACTAGGGTCTGTTGGTAAATTAAAAAGCAACGGTTGGCGAAAGCCCGGCCGTCACGGATGACGTAGCAAAAGAAAAGTAGATTTAAAAAATAAAAGTCATTGAAACGCTCAATCTCAGCTCGATTGAATTTACCAACAACCCCTAATTCCCAATTCCCAATTCCTAATTGACAGAAGGGAGGTGAATGTATGCATGAAATTGGTGTCCGTGAGACGGTGAATTTTCTCGGCTTGACGTTCAATATCGAAACGCTCAAAATGACGTGGCTGGCAATGGGCATTGTGATTTTGGTCGCGTGCCTCGCCACGAGGAACTTGAAAGCCGTCCCGCAAGGCTGGCAAAATTTCGTCGAGATGATAGTTCTTTGGCTTCACGACCAAATCGACGCAATGATGGGCAGGCGCGGCAGGATGCTTGCACCGTTAATCGTCGGGCTGTTCATGTTCCTGTTGGCAAGTAACTTAATCGGACTTGTGCCGCTCATGGCTTCGCCGACAAACGACTTGAACACGACGCTCGGACTTGCGCTCCTCGTCGTGACGATTGTTCATTGTCTCGGACTTTATTTCAAAGGCGGACATTACATCGCGCACTTTTTCCAACCGACTCCGGTTTTCGTCATTATCAATATGATTGAGGAAATCGCAAAGCCGATAACGCTTGCCTTCCGTCTTTTCGGAAACATTCTCGCGGGCGAAATTCTGATTATCGTTTTGCTCAAGCTCATGCCGATTTGGATGCCGATACCTTCGGTTTGTTGGTTGGCGTTCAGTATCTTTATCAGCTGTGTGCAAGCGGTTATCTTCACAATGCTCTCAATGGCTTACCTCGCCAATGCGGTCAGGGAAGAAGAGCACGCCGAAGAGTAAAAATTTTTTTATTGTTTAAGGAGGATTTTTTAAAATGGAACATGCGATTATGGTAGCAGCGGCACTTTTGGGCGCAGGTATCACTATGGGCTTGGCGGCAATCGGCGCGGGCGTCGGTGACGGCTTGGTCACGAGCAAATTTATTGACGGCATCACTCGTCAGCCTGAAGCAAAAAATACTCTCTTCACCAACACGCTTATCTCCGTCGGCTTGATTGAGGCTATGGCGATTATCGCAACGGTCGTCGCGCTCATCATGCTCTATGCCAACCCGCTTCTCTAATTAGGAATTAGGAATGAGGAATGAGGAATGAAAAAAAAATTCCTAATTCCTAATTCCACATTCCTAATTAATAAAACGGGGTGATTCGTTTTGATTGAAATTAACGCAACGATTCTCGCGCAGATTCTCAACTTTCTGATACTCGTCGTGTTGTTGCGTGCGGTTGCTTACAAACCCGTCGCCCGCCTTTTGCAACAACGCTCCGATAAAATCAAAGGCGACCTCGACCGGGCAGAGGCAGACCGTAAGGCGGCAGAACAAACTTTGGCGCAATACAAAGCTCAACTTGCCGACGCTCAACAAAAAGCTCAAGCCATCGTTGAAAAGGCAAACCTCACTGCCCGCCAAGAACACGACGCCGCAGTCGAAGAAACGCGCAAAGAAATCGAACGCATGAAACTTTCCGCTCAAGCCGAAATCGAAAACGAACGCAATCGCGCCTTCGAGGACATGAAGTCGCAGATTGTCACGTTGAGCTTGGCGGCGGCGGGCAAAGTCGTTTCCAAAAACCTCGACACCAAAGAAAACGACAAGCTCGTCAACGAATTTATCGGCAGTCTCAATAAAGACATGTTCGCAGATATGAAATGAGGTGCCCGAATGCTTAACATTCAGCTTGCCTCAAAATACGCAACGGCGATTTTTGAGATTGCCAAAGAAGAAAAAAATCTTGACGGCTACGACAAAGACTTGGCAAAAGTCCGCAAAGATGTTTTCTCCATTCCCGAAGCCGTAAAATTTTTTCAGAATCCGCTTATCCCGCAGCAGGCTAAAAAAGATTTACTCAAGCGCGCCTTCGACAAAGAAATTTCCGCGACCGTCATGAACTTCCTAATGCTCCTTGTCGACAAGAAACGTATCGGCGTCTTCAATGAGATTTATGATATTTTTACGTCTCTCAAAAACAAGGCGCAGGGAATTTTAATCGCGGACGTGACGACGGCTTTCAACTTATCCAAAAAACAACAAGATGCACTTATCAAAAAGCTCACTTCGCTGACGGGACGCAAAATTAAAATCCGCCCGCACAAAGATGCCTCCATACTCGGCGGAATCATTTTGAAAATCGGCGACAAGCGAATTGACGGCTCGGCGGCAGGTCGTCTGCGTGCGCTCCAAAGTTCATTGAGGAACTAGGAAGTAGGAAGTAGGAACTAGTTCCTTGTTCCTATTTACCGGTTCCTAATTAAAGAGGTGAAGTCTTAAACATGAAGATAAATCCTGATGAAATTACCGCGATAATCAAGGAACAGATTAAAAATTACAACGTCGATTTGAACGTCGACGAGGTCGGCACCGTCATTGAGATTGGTGACGGCATTGCACACATTCACGGACTCGATAAGGCTATGTCGGGTGAGTTGCTTGACTTCGGCGACGATATTTTCGGTCTCGTCCTCAACCTTGAGCAAGACAACGTTGGCGCGGTTATTCTCGGTCGTGACAATGAAATTAAAGAAGGTCACACCGTCAAACGCACGGGCAGAATCATGCAGGTGCCTGTCGGTGAAAATATGATAGGGCGTGTCGTCGACGCTCTCGGTCGTCCGATTGACGGCAAAGGACCCATTCAAACGACTAAGGCTCGTCCCGTTGAGTTCAAAGCTCCCGGTATCGCCGACAGAAAATCTGTTCATGAGCCGTTGCAAACCGGCTTGAAGGCTATCGACGCTCTCGTTCCGATTGGTAGAGGTCAGCGCGAATTGATTATCGGCGACCGCGGTATCGGCAAATCGGCTATCGCAATCGATACGATTATCAATCAGAAGGGGCAGAATTGTATTTGCGTTTATGTTGCAATCGGTCAGAAGGCTTCGACGGTTGCTCGTGTCGTGAAGACTTTGGAAGACCACGGCGCAATGGAATATTCAATCGTCGTTGCGGCGACCGCTGCCGACTCTGCTCCGCTCCAATATCTTGCTCCTTATGCCGGCGTCACGATGGCGGAATATTTTATGTATGAAAAACACGGGCACTGCCTCTGCATTTACGACGACTTGACAAAACACGCGGCGGCTTATCGTGCAATGTCCCTGCTGTTGAGGCGTCCGCCCGGTCGTGAAGCTTATCCCGGTGACGTTTTCTATTTGCACTCAAGACTTTTGGAACGCGCCGCAAAACTTTCAGACAGACTCGGTGCGGGCTCGATAACCGCCTTGCCGATTATCGAAACTCAAGCGGGCGACGTTTCCGCTTACATTCCCACGAACGTCATTTCAATTACAGACGGGCAGATTATGCTTGAGACCGATTCATTTTACAGCGGCATTCGTCCGGCTATCAGCGTCGGCTTGAGTGTTTCGCGTGTCGGTGGTGCAGCGCAGATTAAAGCCATGAAACAAGTTGCGGGCACAATGCGTTTGGACTTGGCGCAGTATCGTGAGCTTGCTGCCTTCGCACAATTCGGCTCCGACCTCGACAAGGCAACCAAAGCTCAACTCGACAGAGGCGCGCGCATGGTTGAGACTCTTAAGCAATCGCAATATTCTCCTTTGCCCGTCGAAGACCAAGTGCTTACGATTTTCACGGCGGTCAGAGGATTTTTGGCGGACATTCCCGTCGACAAGGTTGTTACCTTCCACAACGACTTTATCAAATTCATGCACACCAATCATCCCGAAATCGGCAAGAAGATTGTTGAGAAGAAGAAACTCGACGACGACCTCGAAGCCGAAATCAAAGCGGCAATCACCGAATTCAAAGAGACCGTCAATTATAAGGTTGCAGGTTGAGGCGGTGGCGTAAATGGCAAATTTACAACACATACGCCGCCGAATCAAAAGCGTCAAAAATATTCAGAAGATAACAAACGCAATGGACATGATAGCGCGTTCGAGGTTCAATGCGGCACGCGAGGCTTTGCTGTCGAATCTTCCCTACGTTGCCAAGACAAAAGAAATTATGCGGCGAGTCATGACTCAAATGCGCGGGCAGGAATACGAACATCCTTTTATCAAAACTCGTGCAGATTTAATCGCCGAACAACAAGAAGGCGCGGGAAAATTTTTGTTCATAGTCATTGCCTCCGACAAAGGGCTTGCGGGTTCTTTTTCAAGCAATGTCTTCAAAGAGGCGCACGATACGATTGAATACGACGGCACGGGCGAAAACACTTCCCTCGACGACGACGGCGACGACGAAAACTTCCACAAGAAAAATTTCGACGCGCTCAAGGGTATCAAGCCGGCGGGCAAACGTACTCCGAAGCAACAACGCCAAATGACTGCAACGGGTTCCATTGCCAAAGCGTCTCAAAAGGGCGGCGGCGGAACAAGTTCGGGTTTTTCGGAGGTTCGCGAATATCACGACGCCGATTACATTGACGGCATTGAACTTATAACCGTCGGCAGGAAGGCGACAACTCATTTCCGTCAGCGCGGCTACAACATCATAAAGAGCTATCACGGCATAAGCGAGCGTCCGCAATACAAATACGCAAAAGAAATTACGGACTTGGTCATGGAACGTTTTGCCAGCGGTGAG
The DNA here is from genome assembly GCA_017535925.1 of Selenomonadaceae bacterium. Taxonomy (GTDB): domain Bacteria; phylum Bacillota; class Negativicutes; order Selenomonadales; family Selenomonadaceae; genus Quinella. Next base: position 8,001 of record JAFXTD010000041.1, read on the forward strand.
ATTATCGACGTGACTTTGATTTATACGCGTTTCAAGTCGGCGATAAGTTGTGTGCCCGACGACGTTACGCTCCTGCCGATTGTCACTGACGACTACGCAAAAGCAAGCGCGACGCTCAAGGAAGAATATATCTACGAGCCGGACGCCGTGACGCTGTTGGATAAGTTCATGCCGCGCAGAATTGCCACGAGGATTTACGGCGCGATGCTTCACTCTGCCGCCTCCGAACTTTCCTCGCGCATGAACGCAATGAGCAACGCAACCGATAACGCTCAAGAACTTGTCGGCAGGCTCAATCTCTTCTACAATAAAGTTCGTCAAGCGGGTATCACCAATGAGATTAACGAAATTGTCGGCGGTGCCAACGCGCTTGAATAAAGGAGTGAAAAAAATTTGGCGAAAGGAAAAGTTGTTCAAGTTATCGGCGCGGTCGTTGACATCGAATTTCCCGTCGGCGAACTGCCCGAAATTTTGAACGCGATAAATATAAAAGGCAAGTCGGGCAACGTTGAAATTGATCTCGTCGCTGAAGTCATGCAGCACCTCGGCGACGGCGTCACCCGTTGCATTGCCATGAGCTCAACTGACGGACTTGTTCGCGGCATGGAGGCGGAAGATACCGGCGCACCTATCACAGTGCCCGTCGGCGAAGAATGCTTGGGGCGCGTCTTCAACGTTCTCGGTCAAACCGTCGACAACAATCCCAAACCCGTCAACAACAAACATTGGCTCCCGATTCACCGCAAAGCTCCCAGCTTCGAGGAACAAGAGACCTCGACGCAAATTCTTGAGACGGGAATTAAAGTCGTCGACTTGATTGCCCCTTACTCTCGCGGCGGTAAAATCGGTCTGTTCGGAGGCGCGGGCGTCGGCAAAACCGTTTTGATTATGGAGCTGATTCACAACATCGCAACGGAGCACGGCGGCTACTCTGTCTTTTCGGGCGTCGGCGAACGCACTCGCGAAGGCAACGACCTCTGGACGGAAATGACCGAATCGGGCGTTATCGACAAAACCGCTCTCGTTTACGGACAGATGAACGAACCGCCTGGTGCTCGTATGCGCGTCGGCTTAACCGGCTTGACTATGGCGGAATATTTCCGTGACGAACAGGGCAAAGACGTTTTGCTTTTCATCGATAACATTTTCCGTTTCATACAGGCGGGCTCGGAAGTTTCGGCTCTGCTCGGTCGTATGCCCTCCGCCGTCGGTTATCAGCCCACTTTGACGACTGACGTCGGTGCCTTGCAGGAAAGAATCACTTCGACGAAAAAAGGCTCGATAACTTCCGTGCAAGCAGTTTACGTTCCCGCAGACGACTTGACTGACCCGGCTCCTGCCGCGACGTTCACGCACTTGGATGCTACAACCGTTTTGAGCCGTCAAATCGCGGAGCTGGGAATTTATCCCGCTGTCGACCCGCTCGACTCGACAAGCCGTATTCTCGACCCGAACGTTATCGGGCGTGAACATTACGAGGTTGCTCGCGGCGTGCAGGCGGTTTTGCAGAAGTATAAAGAGTTGCAGGACATTATCGCGATTCTCGGCATGGAAGAACTTTCCGACCAAGACAAGTTGACGGTCAGCCGCGCAAGAAAGATTCAACGTTTCTTGTCGCAGCCGTTCGCCGTCGCCGAAGCCTTCACCGGTTCGCCCGGCAAATACGTTGCTCTTAAAGACACGATTCGCGGCTTCAAAGAAATTCTTTCCGGCAAATACGACGACTTGCCCGAAGCGGCATTCTACATGGTCGGCGGCATTGAGGAGGCCGTTCAAAAGGCTCAAAAACTCAAGGAGGCGTAAGCTATGGCCACAATCCTGCTTGAGGTTGCCACGCCCGACAAAGGCAACGTTTACGATAAAGATATTAACATGCTGATTGTCCGTTCGATTTGCGGAGAGCTTGGTATTTTGCCGAAGCATGCCAATCTTTTGACAGAACTTATCCCGCACGCAATGAGGATTAAAGAGGCAAGCGGCGAAACAAAACTTTTCGTCAGCGGCGGCTTTATGGAAGTCACGCCCGAAAAAATTACAATCCTCGCGGACGCGGCAGAGGCTCCCGACGACATCGACGTTGAACGGGCAAGGGCGGCTTACAATCGTGCAAGCGAACGCCTCGCCAAGAAAGACCCCGAAATCGACATCGACAGAGCGGAGGCGGCTCTTGCCAGAGCAAAGGCACGACTCTTGGTTAAAGGCGTTCACATGGGCTGAAAAGCTTTGCAAAAAAATTTCCCGTCGAAAAGCTCGGCGGGATTTTCTTTAGGAGGAATTTATTTGGATAACAAACAGGCTCACGCCGGCGAACAATCCTACGACGAAAATTTTTATCGCGCTCAAAAGGACGGCTCGTTTAAATCTGCGTCGATAATTTTGCCGCTCGTTGCAGAATTCGTTCGTCCGCGCAATGTTATTGATGTCGGTTGCGGCGTCGGCACATGGCTTGCCGTTTGGAAAAAAATTTTCGGCGCGGAAATTTACGGCATTGACGGCGATTACGTCGACCGCTCGCAACTTTTTATCGACGAAGAAAATTTTTATCCGCTCAATCTTGAAAGTCGTATAGTTGCAGAAGGACGCTTCGACTTGGCAGAGTCTTTGGAAGTCGCCGAACATCTGTCGCCCGCCCGCGCAAATTCTTTCGTCGAGGATTTAACAAAGTTGAGTGATGTGATTTTGTTCAGCGCGGCGATTCCTGCTCAAGGCGGCACCAATCACGTCAACGAGCAATGGCAATCCTATTGGGCGGAAAAATTTTTGCGATTCGGTTACGTTGCCGTTGATTGCATTCGCCCGAAGATTTGGCAAAATGTGAACGTTTGGGCGCATTATTGCCAAAATATTTTTATCTACGTCAAGAGCACGGAGCTTTATCGTTATCCCGAACTGCAGGATTTTTATTTAAAGCACCGTGACGCAACGATTTACGATTTGGTTCATCCCACGACCTACTTTATTAAAGTTAATGAGTTCAATAGTTTTCAGCAACAAGTCAAAGAATATTTGGCAAAGCAAAAATAAATTTCCGTTGAATACTTGAATACATTGCCGAAAGCCTTTGCTAAAATGTTGCCGATTGTTATAATAGGCGCGATAATTTCTAAATCAAAGGAGACTGTTTAAATGTCAATGACCATGACGGCAACACACGCGGCAGGCAGGAAGTTGAAAGATGCAATCTTCGAGGCGGGGCAGGCTTGCCAAGCGGCGATAAAAATTCACGGCGCAGAGGCAGTAACCAACGCGACAATCGGAGTAATGCTCAACGAAGAAGGAAAGCTTGCGACACTTCCGACCGTCGAAAAAGTTTTCCGTGAGATGGAATTTTCGGAGCTGGTTTCCTACGCGCCGATTTCCGGATTGCCTGCTTACCTCGACGCGGTTATCGATATGACTTTCGCCGACAGCAAGCCCGAAGGATTTATCGGAGCGGCGGCGACTTCCGGAGGCACGGGCGCAGTTCATCATGCCGTTGCCAATTACGCCGAACGAGGCGACGCCGTTTTGACTTCCGATTGGCGTTGGGGAAATTACGATATCATTTGCAACGAGACAGGCAAGCGGCTTGAGACTTTCAAACTTTTTGACGACGCGTTGAATTTTAATTTGAATGACTTCGCCGTTAAAGTCGACGCGCTCTTGAAGAAACAAAAATCTTTGCTCGTGATTCTCAATTCGCCCGCGCACAATCCGACAGGCTACGCGCTCACCTCCGATGAATGGGATAAAGTCCTCGCCGTTTTGAAAGCGCAAGTCGATGCAGGCAAAAAAATTTCTTTGCTCATTGACATTGCCTATATCGATTTCGCCGGCGAAAAAAATTCCACGCGAGCCTTCATGAAAAAATTTTCCGACTTGCCCGAAAATCTTTTCGTTATGATTGCCTTCAGCATGTCGAAAAGTTTTACTTTCTACGGGCAGCGGACGGGCGCGCTTATCGGCATTTCCCCGAACGAAAAAATTATCGACGAGTTCAAGGAAGCTTGCAAATATTCCAACCGCGCTGTTTGGTCGAATATAAATCGCGGGGCTCAAGCTTTGCTCGTCAAGCTCAATTCCGACAAAGACCTTCAAGCGATTTACGAGACGGAACGCAACGAACTTTATCAAACGGTCAAACGCCGCGCAGATGTTTTCGTCGAAGAGGCAAAATCTTGCGGCTTGAGGATTGTTCCGTACAAGGGCGGATTCTTTATCGCGGTGCCTGCCGAAAATCCCGCTGCCGTTTGCCAAAAACTTCGCGACGATTTAATTTTTGCCGTCCCGTTGAAGTTGGGAATTCGAGTTGCGGCTTGTTCAATCTCTTTCGAAAAAATGCACGGCGTTGCAGAAAAAATTCTTCGCGCCAAAATCAGCTGTTAGCGGTTAGCTGTTAGCTGTTAGAAAATCCCGTCGAAAAAAATTTGGCGGGATTTTTTTATGATATAATGGATAAAAAAATTTTTTGGGGAGATGATTTTTATGGCTGTAAAGACTAACAAAAAAATAATGTGACTGTCAAAGGCACAAGCTCGGCTGATTCAATCAAAAACTATGGCTTGAAAGTCACAATCAGCGGAGGCGCATATTCAACAAAAAAGAGCGGCAAGAATATCATCGTAACAGTCGGTGAGGGAAAAATTACTTTGCAAGGCGCGGCGAGCTTGGACACGCTTAACATTAAGGGCACGAAACTTTTGACCGTGACAAACAAAACCTCCTCGCCTTTGACGGTCGACGTTGCAACCGGAATTATCGACGCCTCCTCACGAACAAAGGCAATTAAAATCACCGGCAACGGTTTGGCGAATACGATTATCGGCGGCTCGAAAAATGATTCGCTTTACGGCAGAGCGGGCAACGATTCAATCATCGGCAACGCAGGCAACGACAAACTCTACGGCTCCAACGGCAACGATACTTTAAGCGGCGGCAAAGGCAATGACACACTCTGGGGCGACGCCGGCAATGATAAACTTTACGGCGGCGCAGGCAGTGATATTTTTATCTGCAAGCCCGGCGAAGGCAACGATACAATTTTTGATTATCAAAGCGGCGACATGTTGAAGATTCTAAAATCAAACGGCAAAGACGGCGGAACTTTTACAAGCTCCTCGTTCAAAAACAACACGCTCACTCTTGCGATTTCAGGCGGAGGCAAAGTCATCTTCGACAATGTTTCAAGCGGCGACAAGATTAATATCAACGGCACGAGTTATTCAATCAGCGGTAAGACTCTCAAATAGCTGTCAGCGATTAGAAAAAATAATTCCCCATTCCCCATTCCCAATTCTCAATTAAAAAAATCCTCGTCGAAAAAATTTGGCGGGATTTTTTTGTTGCGTCGAAAAAATTTTGAACGTATAATAGGCGAAGTTTTTTAAAGGAGGCAATTCGATGGGAGTAAATTCCGAACGCAGAAATATAGCGATAATCGCGCACGTCGACCACGGCAAAACGACTTTGGTTGACGCGATGCTTAAACAAAGTCACATCTTCCGCAAGAACGAACAGGTTGCCGAACGCGTCATGGACAGCGGCGACTTGGAACGCGAACGCGGCATTACGATTCTTTCAAAGAACACGGCGATTCTTTACAAGGGCATAAAAATAAATATCGTCGACACGCCCGGTCATGCGGACTTCGGCGGCGAGGTCGAGCGCGTCTTGAATATGGTTGACGGCGTTTTGCTTTTGGTCGACGCCTTTGAAGGACCGATGCCTCAAACCAAATACGTCTTGCGAAAGGCTCTGGAGCATAAGCTTAAACCAATCGTCGTGATAAATAAAATTGACCGCCCCGAAGCTCGCGTCGATGAAGTTTATGACGAAGTCCTCGAACTTTTCATGGAGCTTGACGCAGACGACGAGCAACTTGATTTCCCCGTTATCTATACGGCGGCGAAGGCGGGCATTGCAAAAAAAGATATGCACGACGAGAGCCGCGACCTTCAACCGCTCATGGAAACTATCTTGAAAGAAATTCCTCCGCCCGAAGGTGAACTTGACGCGCCGCTTCAACTTGTCGTCACGACGCTTGAGGCGGATGATTACGTCGGGAAAATCGCTATCGGTCGTGTTCAACGCGGCAAGATTAAATCCGGCGAGACGATTGCGCTTATGAGCGAGGGCGGAATTAAAAAAGCCAAAGTCGGAAAAGTTTTCACATACGACGGCTTGAATCGCGTCGAGACTCCCGAAGCGCAAATGGGCGAAATTGTTGCGTTGACCGGCTTAAGCGAAGTTTCAATCGGCGATACCGTTGCCGACGCCGAAAAGCCCGAAGCCCTGCCGTCAATCAGAGTGGACGAGCCGACTTTGAGCGTGACGTTCGGTGTCAACACGAGTCCTTTCGCCGGGCAAGAAGGACAATTTCTCACGAGCCGCCACATTCGCGACAGACTTTTCAAAGAGGCTCAAACGAACGTTGCCTTGCGCGTCGAGGAAACAGATTCGGCGGACGTGTTCAAAGTCAGCGGGCGCGGCGAACTTCATTTGTCGATTTTGATTGAAACGATGCGCCGTGAAGGTTACGAAATGCAAATCGGCAAGCCCGAAGTCGTTTACAAGTTGATTGACGGAAAGAAATACGAGCCGATAGAAAATTTGACGGTTGAAGTTTCGCAAGATTACATGGGCACGGTTATGGAGAGTTTGGGTCGTCGTAAAGCCGAGCTGAAAAATATGCAAAACGTTGCGGGCTACATGCGATTGAATTTTTTGATTCCTGCGCGAGGCTTGATAGGATTTCGTTCGGAGCTTTTGACTTCGACGCGAGGCAACGGCATAATGAATCACGTCTTTCACGGCTACGAACCCTACAAAGGCGATATACCCGGGCGCAGTCGCGGAAGCTTGGTTGCTTTTGAAATGGGCGAGACGACCGGCTACGGCATTTTCAATTTGCAAGACAGAGGCATCATGTTCATTGAGCCCGGTCAAAAAGTTTACGAGGGCATGATTGTCGGAGAGAATTCCCGCGAAATGGATATCGACATAAATCCTTGCAAGCAGAAACATCAGACGAACATTCGCGCCAGCAATTCCGATGAGGCAATTCGACTTGTGCCGCCGAGATTTATGAGCCTCGAACAGGCAATGGAATACATCAACGACGACGAACTTGTCGAAGTCACGCCGAAAAGCATTCGCCTCCGCAAGATGATTCTTGACCGCACGACAAGAGGTCGCGCCGCCAAAAACGCACGAAAATAATTAATCGCAAGTGAAGGAATTGCCCGCCCCAATCGCGAAAACAAAAAAAAATTTTACGATAAAGGCGGTGTGATTCATGGAGAACGAATTTTTGGAGGACGTTGAAATTTATCTTGAGGAAGTGCAGCAAATTCCTCTTTTGGGCGCGCAGGAATTTCATATGCTGTTGCTTCGAGCGGCAGACGGCGACGAGGATGCTCAACTGGAACTGGTCAACGCCAACTTGCGGCTGGTCGTCAACATCGCGCAAAAATACGTCGGGCAAGGCGTGGCGTTTTCGGATTTGATTCAAGAAGGCAATATAGGACTTATGAAGGCGGTCAAAAAATTCTCCACGAAGGGCTCAACGACTTTTATAGAATACGCCGAAGAATGCATTGAGTCGGCGATTGTTCGCGGCTTGCGTGAATTTGAACAGACCGCGCAAGTTTCGCTGGATACACCGATTGACGAAAGGACTTATAACGATAAAGATAAATTTGCGGTCGAAGGCGATTTCATCGAGGGCTTGACGCTTGCAGATTTCATGGAAGACGACGAGACGCCCAATCACTTCGACAGACTGAACTATTTGCAAATGCGCGAACTCCTGCGCGAGGTCATGAACACCTTGACGCCGCACGAGAAAAAAGTTTTATCGCTCCGATTCGGTTTGGAAGACGGGCGGGCTCGTTCGCTTGACGAGGTCGCAAAAATTTTCAAAGTCGGCAACAATACAATTCAAGCTGTCGAAGCCAAAGCACTGCGTAAACTCCGTCACCCCGATTGTTCGTTGAAGCTCAAAGATTTTTATTAATGCCTGAAAAAATCTTGAAAAACCCTTTGCATTTTGTTAAACGCTGTGTTAAAATGAGCCAGCTTATAAAATAGCAAACCAAATATCGGAAGGGCGATTGTTTATGGGATTGATGGACTGGATAAAGAAAATTACGGATATAATCATGCCGCTTGAGCCGCCGCAAGAAGAAGAGGAAGAAATTAAAGACACCAAGAAATCTGAAGCAAGAGTCGAAGAAGCCAAAGCCGCTCAAGAGCAGCAACCGGCTCAACAGGCGCAACCCGTCGGACAAAGTTACCAAACGGAAAAACACGCGACGGGCAGCTTTGCACAAGGTTTCGGAGGTTCGATGAGTTTCACTCGCAACGGCGGCATGGTCAGCACCGCAGAAAACGGCGTCACGAATATGGGCGGCGTTCGTTACGAGGCTTACAACAACAGTACGGCGGAAGCATCTGTAAGACCCAGTCTCGCAGTGGTAAAAACTCCTCAACTCACAATGAAAATTTACAAGCCGACAAAATATGACGACCAAGTCAAGCAGATAGCCGACGACCTCTTGAAACGCAATGCGGTTATCGTGAACTTCGAGGGCGTCGACGACATTGAGCAGCAACGAATCGGCGATTTTGTTATCGGTGCCGTGTACATGATTGACGGGCGCGCAGAAATGATTTCCGGCAAAATCGTTCTTTACGTGCCGCAGGGCGTAGATTATGAAAGTGCGGCGGCGAAAATTCCCATGCGTCGTTATAATTGAGGGGCGAGGAAAAAATTAACTTGAATACAAATGTAAAAAGCGGGCACTGTAAAAGTTGCCTGCTTTTTATTTAGGACGGAGGATTAGAATTAAATTGCGAGACGAATATTTGACTCAAGACCGAGCTCCGATTTTGGAAGCATTGAACAAAATGAAAGCGGCGAGGCTTGTACCTTTCGACGTGCCCGGACACAAACGCGGTCGAGGTAATCGTGAGCTTGCAGAATTTTTGGGACAGGCGTGCCTTGATGTCGATGTCAATTCAATGAAGCCGCTTGATAATCTTTGCCACCCCGTCAGCGTGATTCGTGACGCGGAAATTTTGGCGGCGGAAGCTTTCGGCGCGGCGCACAGCTTCTTCATGATTGGCGGGACGACTTCGGCGGTGCAAGCCATGATTCTTTCGACGTGCAAGCCCGGCGATAAAATTATTTTGCCGCGAAATGTTCACCGCTCGGCGATTAACGCGCTGATTCTTTGCGGAGCCGTTCCCGTCTACGTCAATCCTCAAGTCGACGCTCGGCTCGGAATTTCGTTGGGCATGAAGGTCGAGGAAGTCATTGCCGCGATAAAAAATAATCCCGAAGCCAAAGCCGTCCTCGTGAACAACCCGACCTACTACGGCATTTGCTCCGATATAAAGACGATAACCGAAACAGCTCACGCGCACGGCATGAAACTTTTGGCGGACGAGGCTCACGGTACGCATTTTTATTTTAATGACAAGTTACCTCCGTCGGCAATGTCGGTCGGCGCGGATATGGCGGCGGTCTCCATGCACAAATCGGGCGGTTCCCTCACGCAAAGTTCGTTGCTTTTGACGGGCGAAAATATCAACGCGGGCTACGTTCACCAAATCATAAACCTCACGCAATCGACAAGCGGTTCTTATCTTTTGATGGCAAGCCTCGACATTTCGCGGAGGAATTTGGCACTGCGCGGCGAAGAAATTTTCGACAAAGTGATTGAGCTGGTTGAATACGCTCGTGACGAAATAAATTTTCTCGGCGGCTGGTATGCTTACGGTAAGGAACTTGCTGACGGCGATTCTGTTTTTGATTTTGACGTTACGAAACTTTCTGTCTTCACGCGAGCGGTCGGCTTGGCGGGCGTCGAGGTCTATGATATTTTGCGCGACGAATACGATATTCAACTTGAGTTCGGCGATATTGCAAACGTGTTGGCTTATGTGTCCGTCGGCGACCGCGTCAAGGATATTGAGCGGCTTGTGAGTGCTTTGGCTGACATCAAGAGGATTTATCGCAAAGACCCCTCGCGCCTCATGAAGGTCGAATACATTGACCCGATTGTCGACGCCGCCCCGAAGGAGGCTTTCTACGCAGAAAAAAAAGCCTTGCCGATTAAAGAAACCGTCGGCAAGACTGCTGCTGAATTTTTAATGTGCTACCCGCCCGGCATTCCGATACTTGCGCCCGGCGAAAGGATTACTCAAGAAATTTTGGATTACATTAGCTATGCCAAGAGGAAAGGCTGTCAAATTACCGGCCCCGAAGATATGACGATTCAAAGGTTGCAAGTCATGGCGTAATCAAGTCGTGTAGTCTGCATTGATTTTGACGTATTGGAAGCTTAGGTCGCAAGTGTAAATCGTGGCGGAAGAATCTCCGAGCCCGAGAGAAATATCAACGATTATATCGTGCGCCGTCAAAATTTTTTTCATGGCGTCCGCGTCAAATTTCGTGACGAGACCTTTATCGTAAACGGTGAGCCCGCCGAACTTGATAGAAATTTTTTCGGGGACAACTTTAACGCCCGAATAACCGACCGCGCAAATTGTTCTGCCGGGGTTTGCGTCTTGACCGAAGAAGGCAGTTTTCACGAGCGGAGAGTTTGCAACGCTCATTCCAACCTTTTTTGCGTCCGCGAAACTTTCCGCGCCCGTGACATTGATTATGATAAATTTGGTTGCGCCTTCGCCGTCGGAGGCAATGCGCTTTGTCATCTCGACGCAAATATTTGTCAGCGTCTCAAAAAATTTTTGATAGTCGTCACCTTTGTCGACGATTTTTTTATTGCCCGCCGCGCCGTTCGCCAAGACAACAACAGAATCATTTGTGCTCATGTCTCCGTCGACAGAGAGGCAGTTGAAAGAAACTTCTGTGGCGTCGCGCAGAGCCTCTTGCAAAAGTTTTTGGTCAATGTCGGCGTCGGTCGTGATAAAGCAAAACATCGTAGCCATATTCGGACAAATCATGCCGGAACCTTTGGCGATTGCTCCGAAACGAACTTCAACGCCGCCGATTTCGACTTCGGTCGCGCAAGCTTTCGAGTAAGTGTCCGTCGTGATAATCGCATTGCCCGCATTGACCGAGCCGTCTTTTGAAAGATTTTTGACAGCGTCTTTAATGCCCGCCTCCATTTTGTCCATAGGAAGATTCGAGCCGATAAGACCCGTCGAGGCAACGATAACATCATCTTGCCTGCAGTGAAGTTCGTCAGCCGCAATTTGAGCCATCTTCTCTGCATCGCGAACTCCCTGTTCACCCGTGCAAGCGTTTGCGCAACCCGCATTGGCAACAATGGCATGAGCGGTGCCGGTGCCGACGACGATTTTACTCAAGTGGACGGGAGCCGCCGCAACCAAATTTTTTGTGAAGACGCCCGCAACTGCCGCCTCTTTTTCCGTGTAGATAACAGCCACGTCGAGATTTCCGTTTTTCTTAATGCCTGCGCGGACGCCCGCCGCCGTGAAACCTTTTGGATAAGCAACGCCCGCCGTTTTGTGTTTCTCGCTGAACATTCTGCAAAACTCCTTTCAATATAGGAACTAGGAACTGGGAACAAGGAACTAGTAGGGATTAGTAAACTAGTTCCTATCAAGGATACATGGGGACAACGTCGAGGGCAATGTTTTCATAGAAGCCCGCCGCAATGTTGAAGTTTTGGACGGCTTGCCCCGCCGCCCCCTTAACGAGATTGTCAATCGCGGAAAGGATTATAACACGTCGCGTGCGTTCGTCAATGTGCCAGCCCAAATCGCAGTAATTGGAGCCGCGAACGAATTTTGTTTCGGGATAAGAATTTCTTCCGAGCAGTCGAATAAATTTTTCCGAGCCGTACATTTTTTGGAAGGCGGCGTCAATCATATCGTCTGAAACATTTTCTTTAATCGTCGCGTAGCACGTCGCCAAAATTCCTCTGGACATGGGCACCAAGTGAGGCGTGAAATTTATGATTGTCTCCTCGCCGCCCAAATCTTTGAGAGCCTGTTCGATTTCGGGCGTGTGGCGGTGGTGAGCGACGTTGTAAGCTTTGAAGTTGTCGTAGAGTTCGGGGAAGTGGTTGCCGAGTTTCAAGCCTCTGCCCGCGCCGGATACACCGCTTGCCGCGTCGACGATAATTGAATTCGCGTCGATTAAATGATGTTTGACGAGCGGAGCCAGCGCGAGGATTGAAGCCGTCGTGAAGCAGCCCGCGTTGCCGATAATTTTTGCCGTGCGAATTTCTTCACGATAAATTTCCGCCAGCCCGTAAACTCTGTCAGCGTCTTTGTGCTTGTGAGGAACATTGTACCAAGCCTCGTAAATCGACGTGTCGTTGAAACGATAATCCGCGCCCAAGTCGATAATCCTCACGGGCAATTTGTCAAGCTTGAGTCCGACGTCCATTGCGTGACCGTGAGGCAGGGCGATAAAAATAAATTCGCTGTCCTTGCCGATATTTTCAATGTCCGCCAAAGACTCCAATGTCAAATCGCAGATGCCGCGCAGGTGAGGATACAGCTCCGAAATTTTTTTGCCCGTGTGACTTTCCGAAGTTATGTGCGCGAGTTGTGCTTGCGGGTGCCGATTGAGTATCGAAAGCAATTCCGCTCCCGCGTAGCCCGTTGCGCCGATTACACTTACTTTTACCAAAATTTTTTTCCTCCTCGTGAATCAATAATGCCCTTTGCAAGATTTGATTATTAACGTGTCGTTTTCAATGTCATAAACCAATCGGTTCGCGTCGTCAATGCGGCGACTGTAGCCTGCTCCGTATTTCAAACGTTCAGGCTTGCCCTCACCGTTCATTGCGCCGTTACGTTCGATACTCTGCAATAGCCGATTGATTTTATTCAAAGTCTTGCGGTCTTGCATTTGCCAATAAAAAGATATTCGGCAAATCCGCGGTCGTCAAACAGTTTGTTCATTGACGAAACGCTCCCATTCTTCCGCCGTGAACTCTACGACATTTCTTCGTGCTTTAATGTTTTCGGTGCGCCGCGCCATTTCCGCATAAAAGCGTGCGCCGGTCATTGCTTTTGCAATGTCGAATTCGCCGGTAGCAATCATGTCTTTGAGTTCCGCGACAAAAAATTTCCACTCCAAACCCGTGAAAGTTATTTTTTCGTTATCGTCGATTTCGGTCGTTAAGAGGTTTTCAGAATCAATCGTTTGACTTTGCAACATGCTGACCCCTCCTCAAAATTTACATGTTAAAGAATCTGAACCATGCAGCAAGAATTCTGTCTTGATTGAGCAAAAGATACGTTTCGATTTTGCGCAAGTCCTTTGCGGGAATTTGTCCGTCATTGTGCGCCAATTCCACACCGTCACGCCGTATCCAAAATTTTGTCGCGCCTGCCGTTTGTCTGCCCTTTGAAACATGGACGTGAGGCGGCTCGCCTTGCTCGTTCGCCCAAAAGTAAATCGCGTAGCCCAAAAAATCTTGCAAGACCTTAGGCATTTTCGCCACCGCCTTTTTGAGCAAACTCCCAAATCAGAAGAGAATTGTCACGCATATAATCGCGCAGTTTAAAGAGTTCGTCTTCCGAAAAACCGAACGCCTTTTGAAAGTTGAAGTGAGGGATTCTGCCGTCCGCGAAGTCGAAACCGTTTTGATTGTTCGGTCGTTCGAAGTGAACGCGCACGCAGGGCATTGAATATTCATCTGTCTCAAGTGCGCTGTGCGTCATAACAATATCATCAACCGTCGAATAGTAATACATTTCTTGCCTCCTCAAAAGTTTTGTCCGTCAGAAGTTAGAGCGTGAAGGTAAATCGAAACACAAAGGGTAGCTTGAACCCGGCGCACATGGACGTGCGCCGCCGGCGATATGAACAGGATGTTCATCCGCCGGTTAAAGCACCTTTCTTTTTGCTACTTTTTCTTTGGTGCCGGCAAAGAAAAAGTAGATTTAATACATAAAAATTCTTTAAACGTTAAATCGAAGTGACGAACTCCAAATACGACAGCCGGTTCTGCGTGCCCACTCTTTGGCAAAGACGGGGCTTCCTCCTCAAAAGTGATAAAGGTGCGTTGTGCTGTTGACGAGTTCGACAGTGAAATCTCCGTCGTCGACGCGCAGAACGTTCAATGCCGTGTTGGATTGACTTATCGCCCAAATTTTGTGAATCGGCATATCCAACGCCGCGCCGAGTATCAGACGAATTGCCGCGCCGTGTGAAACGACTATGACGCTTTGATCTTCGTGCTTGGCGATAATGTCCCTTATGCCAATCATAACGCGGGCTTGACATTCCAAGAAAGTTTCACCTTGAGGAGGATGGCATCTTTCCGGGTCGGTGAAAAATTTTCCGAACTCGTTGGGGTACCTCGCCAACAATTCGCTGATATATCTTCCTTCCCAGTCGCCGTAATTCATTTCGCGCAGTTCGGGCATAATTTTCACGGTCAGATTAAATTTTTCCGCGAGGATTATCGCCGTATCCATTGCGCGCACCAAATCGCTCGAATAAATCGCGTCGACGTGATGAAACGGCAGATGTTTTACCAAATTTGCTGCTTGATTAAAACCTTCGGGCGAAAGGTGGATGTCGGCATTGCCCTGCAGTTTGTTTTGCTTGTTCCATTCGGTCTCACCATGCCGAATCAAAAAAATTCTCGTCACAGGAATCGCCCCTTATAAATTTTTTTCGTTAAGATAGCAAAAATTTTTTTGAAAATCAATATGGAAATGCGCGGCGCATGTGTTATCATAGGCGCGTCAATTTTTATTTGCACAGGAGAAATTTTTATGGAAACAATTTTACTTACACCCGACGAAGAAAATGTTTTGGAAAGCGTTTACGGGCGGCAGACTTCAAGCGGCTACAACCCCAACAATCTCGAAGCCGTCACCGAATTGAACGCGCAGGAGAAAAAATTTTTCGCGGGAAGAAATTTTGTCTCGCCGCATTTCTTTGTTCAGACGCTCTACAAAGTTCGAGGCTCAATCGGCACAATGAAATTCAACATTGCCGTCAATCGCCTGCTCAATGACAACGAAAATCTTCGCGCAAATTTCTGCAACGTCGGAACGCGGACTGTCAAAGTCATTCGCCCGAAAGGTTCCGTCAAGCCCGAAATTATTTTCCGCAATCTTATTCAAAATGACAGGGACGAGCTCAACGACGAGTTCAGAAAAATTTTGGAGGCGGACATGCGCCGCGATTGCGACCTGCGACACGATTTGCTGATTCGTTTTGCGGTGTACAGGACGGATGAGGAAGAATTCGCCGTGCTCGTGACGCTTGCCCAAGTTATTTCCGACAGCTTCGACGCAAAAAAATTTTTCGCTGCAGTTTTCGAACTTCCCGCCGAACCGGAGCCGGAAAAAATTCCCGAAGACCTGTTGCCGAAAAATCAAGAGGTCATTCGCGAATATTGGGAAAAAATTCTTGATAAAGCACCGCCGGTCGACGCTCTGCCTTACGAACAGGAAGTCTTGGGCGCGTATCGTCAAAAAATCTTTCGCACGAAAATTCCCGCCGATATTTTATCCGACCTGCGCGGGCGTGCTCAATCGAATCGGCTCATGCTCACGGCGATTTTGCAGAGCGCGTGGGGTTTCATGTTGCAACTCCAAAACAAGCGGCGCGATTGCCTCTTCTGCCAAATTTTATCGGCGGAAAATTTTTCACTCAATGCAATTCCCGTCCGCCTCATCAGCGAACCAAAATCAACCGTCGAGCAAATCGTCCGCAAGCAATTCCGTCAACTTGTCGTCTCTCAACCTTACAGCTGCGTCGATTGGACAACTTTGGAAACTTTGGCGGGGCGCAGAAAAAAATTATTCGACCACTTCCTAAGTTTCAAGGAATTTCAATCCGGCGAACTCAATTACACCGAAACGCCCGCCTCGCCGAAAGGAAAACTTATTTCCCGTAACTCTTGGGACGCGCAAGGCATGAAGCTCGGCGTTTACTTCCGCTATTCCGAAAAAGAACTGTCGATGACTTTCATTTACGACGAAAATAAATTTCAAAGGCTCGGCGTCGAAAGGCTCTGCGAACTTTATCTGCTTGTCCTCAAACAAATGCTCGTCGATTGGAACGCGAAGTCTCCCGAATTTTTTACACGCCTCGCCAAACGTTTCGACACGCAAATAAAAATCGAAATGATTTCCCGCGAAGACGAACGCAAAAAAATTCGCGACTTCCTTTCGCAGCTGCCGATTCTTCAAGGTCGTTACGAGGGAACAATCGGGCTGTTCGAAAATCAAGCGGAACTTGTCAAATATTACGAGGGCGACAGAATTTCGGGCGATATGCTCAAAGAAAAATTTGTCTTCGTTGCCGGCGGCAAGCTCGTGCGCAACGTGGACACCGGCGACGGCTGGTACAATCCGATTGATGTTGTCGGGAAAAATTCTTTTGTCAATCCGACAAATCTTTTGGAAAAGCAACGGCTCACGCTTTCCGCAGAAATTTTGACGGAGCAGGCGGAACTTTTGCTTTTGCCGCGTGAGGTTTTGCTTGAAGTCGCGCAAAAAAATTCGGAAGTCGCCTTGTCGTTGATGAACTACGCAATAAGTCAAATGGAACGCTGGCAACTTCTCTGGTTGCAGTCTTGAAAAATTTTTGAGGTGCGCCCATGTCGAAACTTGAAATGAAACTTGTTGACAATATACAGGGAAAATTTATCGTAAAATTGTATCAGCGCGGCTATCGTTGGGGAAATTTGGAGGTCGAACGACTGTTGAACGACGTTTATAATTTGCTCGGTGACGACAGCACAAATTTGAACCGTATGAGAAACGCAAAAAATTATTGCCTTCAACCAATAGTCGTGAAAAATTTAGGCGACGATGAATTTGAGCTTATCGACGGTCAGCAACGTTTGACAACGCTTTTTTTGATTTACAAATTTATGAATTACAACCCGAATTTTTCTTTGCACTACGAACGAAGCGAAAAGTCAGCGGCATTTCTTGAAAATATCGATTTATCTTTGGAAGAGGATAACATTGATTTTTACTTTATGGCGCAAGCTTACAAGACAATAAAAAATTGGTTTGAAAATAAAATTGAAACCGGCAAAACGAATTTGCGCACAGTCAGCCGAAATTTTGAAAATCTTTTTGCTTATAACGTTCAAATTATTTGGTACGAGGTCGACGAAATTGAAAATTCGATGGCAATGTTCACGCGCCTCAATATCGGGAAAATTCCCTTGACGAGTGCCGAACTTGTTAAAGCGGCTTTCTTGAGCGGCAAGGAACAAAATTCAACGGGGCGGAAAGATGAAATTGCGTTGCAGTGGGATAATATCGAAAAGGAATTGCACAATGATTCGCTGTGGTATTTTTTGACGAACAATTCGGCGGAAAAATATCAGACACGCATCGATTTGGTTTTGGATTTGATGTCCGGCAAAAGAATCGGCGATAAGGAAAAGTATTCCACATTTTTTTATTTCGACAACCTCAAGCGGAGCGGCGAGGATTTAGATAAAATTTGGCAAGAAATTGTCCGAAATTTTTTGCTGCTGAAGGACTGGCGAGAAAATCACACGTTCTATCACAAAATCGGTTACCTCATCGCTTCCGGCTATAAAAACCTTTCAGAAATTTATGCGGCGTCCAAAAACAAAACCAAGCGTGAATTTCTGGCGCGGCTCGACGAATTCATCAAGGCGAGTATCAAATTGGAGTCCGAGAAAAATTATTCCGATTGGAATTACAACAACGACGCCGAAAAAATTCGCAGATTATTGTTGCTGTTCAATGTCGAATCCGTGAGGCAAAACGGTGAGCAATCGCAATGGTTCCCGTTCGACAGATACAAATTCGGCGGCAAAGGAGAAAATTCTTGGAGCTTGGAACACATTCACGCGGTTAATTCGCAAGACAGAGGCAATCAGAAACAGTGGCGCGAGTGGCTTCAACTTCATAAAAAGTCGTTGGAAAATTTCCATGACGAAAACAAAGAACTCCTTGAGGCGATTGACAAAATGCTTGCGCTGAAAAATATTGACGGCGAAAAATTTTCGGAACTGCGTCAAAAAATTCTCAAGACACTTTCGCCCGAAGGCATGAACGATGAATCAGTCGACTCAATCGCCAATCTTGCTCTGCTCAAATGCGAAGTCAATTCCGCGCTCGGCAATTCCGTTTTCGACGTGAAGCGCAACGCGATTATCGATTTGGATATGCACGGCGCGTTCATTCCGTTTTGCACGAAGATGGCTTTTCTCAAGTACTACACCGAATCCGAAAAAAATCAAATTCATTTTTGGTCAGCGAACGACCGCCGCGCTTACATTGAGGCGATTAATCGTGTGCTGAAAAATTTTTTGGCGGAGCCGATTAAGGAGGGTTAATATGGACGAATCGCTGCAAACTTTTATAAATATTTTTCAAGGCAACGTCAAAAAAATTATTATCCCGAACATTCAACGCGATTATGCGCAAGGCAGAAACACGGAAGAAATTCGCCGCGTGCGCTTGAGATTTTTGGACGCGCTCCATAAAGCTGTGACGACCGACCGGAAAATTAAATTGGATTTTGTTTACGGCGACTTGAGCGACGACGGAATTTTGACGCCGCTCGACGGTCAGCAACGACTCACGACGCTTTTTCTTTTGCATTGGTACGCTGCCAAAAAAGAAAACGTTCCGCCCGCCGAAACCGAATTCCTGAAAAATTTTTCCTATGACATGCGCCCCGATTCAAGAGAGTTTTGTAAATTTCTGATTGACTGCGAAGTTTCTTTCGACGGAAAATTATCGGACGCCATAGAAGATTCGGCAGGCTTCCCGCTCGGCTGGAAGAAAGACCCGACCGTCAATTCCATGCTCGTCATGCTCGACGCCATAGATGAAAAATTTTGCGGCGTTGAAAATCTTTGGGGTAAGTTGGCAGGCGGCGCGATTTCTTTTTATTTCCTGTCGATTAAAGATTTGGGTTTGACTGACGAACTTTACATAACGATGAATTCTCGCGGCAAACCCTTGACTGATTTTGAACACTTCAAAGCCGAATTCAAAAGCAAACTCGACGACCTCGACCGCGAACTTTCCGACCGAATCATTTTGAAAATCGATACGGTTTGGACGGATTTGCTTTGGAATTATCGTGACGAAAACAATTTGGTTGACGACGGCTTTCTTGCTTACTTCAATTTCTTGTGCGACGTGATTCTTTATCGCAAAGGCGGCACTCCCCAAGGCAAGAGCCGTGACCCGTTCGACTTGCTGGAAGAATTTTTCGAGGGCGACGTTCGGGAAAATATCGACTTCTTGGAAAAAAGTTTCGATTGTTGGTGCGAACTTGATAAGCGCGAAAAAATTCCCGACTTCTTCGCCGACAGAGTTTCAAAGGGCAGCCGCAATGACAAGACCGTTAATCATCATGAG
Source organism: Selenomonadaceae bacterium (assembly GCA_017535925.1). Taxonomy (GTDB): domain Bacteria; phylum Bacillota; class Negativicutes; order Selenomonadales; family Selenomonadaceae; genus Quinella. The sequence continues at coordinate 27,315 of JAFXTD010000041.1, forward strand.
GCGGGCAAGATTATAACTTACTTCGACAACATAAATTTTTTCGGCGACTGCGTGAAATCTTTCAACAAAAAATTTTCGCTCGGCAAAGTTGTCATGCTTTACGCCTTCCTGATTTATCTGCTCAACGGGAAAAATATTTCGGATGAAGATTTTCGGCGGCGAATCCGTATCGTGAACAATCTGGTGACAAATTCCGGAGACGCCGAGTTAAGCAACAGCGAGACCCGCAATAACGGCAACCGAATTCCCGCCATGCTTGAGCAAGTCGACAACATAATCCTTTGCGGAAAAATTTTGCGGAGCGATGAAATTCATACCGCCAATCATTACAACTTCAACGAGACGCAACTGAAAGAGGAACGCGAAAAAATTTTGTGGACGGAGACGAATCCCGATAAAGCCGAATTGCTTTTTGAGTTGGAGGATCATTATCTTTTGGGCGGGCAGATTGGAATCGTCGGCTTGGAACATCCCGAATATTTTTCGCGGTTCATTGAGCTGTTCAAATGCGACTACGATAAAATTGCCTGCGCGCTGTTGGTTATGGGCGATTATTGGCAAGTGGAGAATAACGGGCAACGTTATCAGCTCGGCTCGACGCGACCTCAATCTTGGCAAAATCTTTTCCATAAAAGCGCGTTGACTGAAGGTTTTGAAGAGACGAAAGATGCGCTGGATTTGCTTTTATATGGCACGCAGAGTTTAACCGACGATTACTTGCAGAAGATTATCAACGATGAACTTGCCGCTTGCGAACGTAAATCCGAATTCGATTGGAAATATTATTTTATTAAGTACAAAGAATTTCGTCCGACGCGCTACGGAAAATATTGGTGGGAAAAATTTTCGGAAGAGCCGTATTGTTTCGTGACGTTATATGAACAACAAAAGCGATCGCCGAATTCTTATCAGCCGTTCTTGAAAGCAATCGGTGTCGGAGAATTTTCTCGTGACGATTTGGGAACACGACTTAATTTAGGCGATTTTTATATTTTGTGCAAAAATGATTCTTACGTTGTCAAAAATTCTTCGACTGACGCGGAAGAAGACAGGCTTAAAATAATTCAGCACAACGGCATTGACACGGAGGATAGAATAAAAAAGTTTAAAGCTTGGGCTGAAGGTTATCTTTACTAAAAATTTTGAGGTGATTAATTTGAAGTATGAAGCTGTTATCGGATTGGAAATTCACAGCGAATTGAAGACGGCAACGAAAATTTTTTGCGGATGCGCCACGACTTTCGGCGCGGAACAAAATACTCACACTTGCCCCGTGTGCTTGGGCTTGCCGGGCGTCTTGCCGACCATAAATCGCCGCGTGGTTGAGTTCGCTATCAAAGCCGGGCTCGCCACAAACTGCAAAATCAACAAGTACAGCAAATTCGACAGGAAAAATTATTACTATCCCGACCTGCCGAAGAATTGGCAGACCTCGCAATACGACCTGCCGATTGCTTACGAAGGTCACGTTGAAATTGACGTTGACGGCGCAAAAAAAATCGTCCGCCTCACAAGAATTCACATGGAGGAGGACGCGGGCAAGCTTGTGCACAGCGGCACGACGATTAAAGATTCGGCAAGCTCGAACGTCGATTACAACCGCACGGGTGTCCCGCTGATTGAAATTGTTTCCGAACCCGATATGCATTCCGCCGCCGAAGCTCGCGCTTACATGGAAAAAATCAAGTCGATTCTTGAATACATCGACGTTTCGAATTGCCGCATGGAGGAAGGCAACCTCCGCGCCGATATAAATGTTTCTTTGCGACCTGTCGGCAGTGAAAAGCTCGGCACGCGCACCGAAATGAAGAATATCAATTCGTTCAAAGCTCTCGAAGACGCGATTAACTACGAAATCGAACGGCAGGCGGAAGTCCTCGACGACGGCGGCGAAATTATTCAAGAGACGCGCACTTGGAATCCCGAAAAAGGAATTACTCAATCAATGCGCTCGAAGGAAGACGCTCACGACTACAGATACATGCCCGAACCCGACCTGCCTCCGATTGTCACGACCGATGAGGAAATTGAGGCTTTCAGGAAGTCTTTGCCCGAATTGCCCGACGCTCGCCGCGCACGCTTGATTAAAAATTTCGGCTTAAGCGAATACGACGCGGGCATTATCACAAGCTCACGGGCTATGGCGGAATATTTTGACGCGGTTGTAAATTTCGGTGCCGACGCAAAAGCCGCCGCGAATTGGATTATGGGCGACCTGTCCAAAAATCTCAACGCGGACGGTTTGACGATTGAAAGCTCGCCCGTCGACGCAAAACGCCTCGCCGAAATGATTCAGCTCATTGCCAAAGGAACCATCAGCGGCAAAATCGCCAAGACCGTCTTCGCCGAAATGTGGAAGTCGCCCGACGCGCCCGAAAAAATCGTCAAGGACAAAGGGCTCGTTCAAATCACTGACACCGGCGCGATTGAAGGCGTTATCGACGAAGTCATTTCAAAAAATCCCAAAGCTGTCGAAGAATATCGCGGCGGAAAGAAAAAAGCTCTCGGCGCGCTTGTCGGTCAAGTCATGAAGCTCACCAAAGGCAAAGCGAATCCTCAACTCGTCAATCAACTCTTGGCAAAAAAACTTGGAGATTAATTTGTAATGCCGATTGATAACGATAAAACCAAAGAAAAATTTATTGAAGTCGCCAATATCAACGGTTACCTCATTCCCGGTCCGAATATTTACGTTCGACACAGAAAATTTCCTTTCTTCGACGTGCCGGAAATGTTTAAAAGCAGTGCACCTGCTGATGACGGCAATTTGATTATCGAATCGAAAGATTACGACGAATTTATTGCTCGCGAGCCTCACGCTAAAAAATATATCCGTCGATTGTTGGGGGGACGTGAATTTATAAATAATCTTCAGCGTTGGTGTTTGTGGTTGAAAGATTGTCCGCCCGATGAACTTCGAAAAATGCCTCTCGTCTATGAACGCGTCAAGAAAGTAAAAGAATTTCGTTTAAAAAGTACTCGTGCGGGCACTCGTAAAGCCGCAAATATGCCGACAAATTTTTTGGAAGACAGACAACCGACAAATAATTATATTTTCATTCCGCAAACGAGTTCATCACGTCGAAAATATATTCCGATTGGATTTTTGCCGCCGGAAATTGTCGCAGTGCAAGGACTCACAATACCGAACGCAAATTTATTTCATTTCGGAGTTTTGATGAGTTCGGTGCATATGAATTGGGTCAGATTGGTTTGCGGGCGATTAAAATCTGATTATCGATACTCTGCAACGATTTGTTACAATCCGTTTCCGTGGCCGCTGTTCTATCCTGAAGAATTTAAGGCGCGAATAGAGAAAACGGCGCAAAAAATTTTGGACGCTCGAAAAAATTATCCGAAAGCAAGCTACGCCGACCTCTACGACGAAATTTCCATGCCGTATGATTTGCGAAAAGCTCACGAGGAAAATGATTTGGCAGTTTTGAGTTTGTACGGGCGATTGAAACCCGAAATGAGCGAATTGGAAATGCAAATAGAGTTGCTTTACATGTATGAAGAGCTGCGCGAAAACTTTGACGACCTCGACGAGGAATAATCATTTGCCGATACAGAACTTGGAAAAAATTTCGTTGATAACGTCTTCGCCGACGACCTCGCCCGTCAATTCGCTCAAGCATTCAAGGGCGGCTCGCAAGTCAATCGAAACAAAATCAATCCCGACGTTTTGACGAATCGTCTCTTGAGCCTCGCGCAGATGATTGACGGCTTTTCGCAAAAGATTTGCCTCGCGTTCGTCGCGGACAAAATTCATTTCAAAATCAATAGTTCCGACGCGTTCGGTTATCGCGTTCAAAAATTTTTCGACACCCGCTCCGCTCTTGAGAGAAATTTCAAACACTTGCGCGGCGGGAATTTTTTTTGTCAAAATTTCGGCGGTCGTGACGCAAGGCAAATCAATCTTGGTGAGGAGGATAATCGCGTTACGATTCGGCAAAAGCTTAAAAATTTCCTCGTCCTCGTCGTCAAGCGGTCTTGAGGCGTCGAAGAGTGCAAGAATCAATTCTGCGCGCTCCGCACAATCTTTGGCGCGAGCAATTCCGATTTTTTCGACGGCGTCATTTGAATTTCTGATACCCGCCGTGTCGATAATCTTCAAAGGAACGCCTCCGACGTTTACGAATTCCTCAATTTGGTCGCGGGTCGTGCCGGGAATATCGGTGACGATTGCGCGTTCGGTCTTCGCGAAAAAATTCAGCAGGCTTGACTTGCCGACGTTCGGTTTGCCGATAATCGCTGTCTCCAAACCTTCACGAAGAATTTTTCCCGCCGATTGATTCTCCAAAAATTTATTGAGCTTGAAAATTTGCGCGGAAATATTTTTGTCGACTTCGGATAAAGTCACGTCGTCGAGGTCGTCTTCGGGAAAGTCAATAATCGCCTCGATGTGTGCCGTCGAATTCAAAATCGCCTGCCGTATCTCACGAATCGTCTTTGAAGTTTTGCCCGCAAGTTGATTTTGCGCAACGGTCAATGCTGCGGAAGTTTTTGCTTGAATCACGTCGAGGACAGCTTGCGCCTGCGTCAAGTCGATTCGCCCGTTGAGGAAGGCTCGCTTTGTGAATTCGCCTCGCTCTGCAGGACGTGCTCCCGCCAGATAAGTCAGCTTTAAAATTTCGCGCAGGACGACGCCTCCGCCGTGACATTGCAGCTCAACGACATTTTCTCGCGTGTAAGATTTCGGGGCGCGCATGACAAGAGCGATTGCCTCGTCGACGACCTCGCCCGAAAAATTTTTCACGTGCCCGAAAACAAATTTCCTGTCTTCGATTTGAGTAAGAGGTTTATCAAAAATTTTTTCGGCAATGGCAATCGAATCCTCGCCGCTGATTCGAATAATCCCGACGCCCGAATTACCTGCCGCCGTTGCAATCGCGCTGATCGTTTCTTCCGTCAAATTTCCGCTCTCCTTTCAGTGATTGATAATTTTTGCAAGCTTCGACAAAATTTTTCGCCAAAGTTTTATTTCCGGCGAAGTGAATGTGCAAATACGAGGCGACAAGATTTTTTTTCTTCAAGCCGGCGAAATATTCTTTGCCCGTCCTCATGCGTCGACATTTGAAAATTTTTTCGCCCGAAGAAATTTCCGCCGTCGAAAAATGAAATTCATGCGCGTGAATTTTTTCGCCCGCCTTGCCGATAACGCAATCGCTTAAAATTTCCGCCTCGACGTAGCCGACAGTTTGAAGTTTCTTAGTCATGGTCGCCACGCCGTCAAGCACGCCGCACATTTCAAAAATTTTTCCGTCGAAGTCAATCAGCTCACGCATCAAATACATAAAGCCTCCGCATTCGGCGAAAATCGGCAAGCCGTCTTGAGCCGCCGCAAAAATTTCTGCGCGGAGGCTTTTATTTTGTTCAAGACGAGCCGCAAACATTTCGGGGAAGCCGCCGCCGATTATCAAGCCGTCGACTTTCGGCAAAGTCGTATCGTTGAGCGGGCTGAAGTAAAGAATTTCCGCGCCGAGCCGTTCAAGTTCGTTGAGGCTTGCGCCGTAATAAAAATTGAACGCCGCGTCTTTCGCCACGCCGATTGAAAGGCAATTAGGAATTAGGAATGAGGAATTAGGAATGATTTTAAGCGGCGAGGAATTTTTTGCGAGGTCAATCAATGCATCAATGTCGACTTGCTCCTCGACCGCCGCGCAGATTTTTTTTATCGCGTCGACGGAATGATTTTCTGCAATCGGAACCAACCCCAAATGACGTTCGGGCAAAAAAAATTCGTCGTTGCGTTTAATCGCTCCGAAACATTTTATTTCCAAGTCGTTGAGCGCGTCGACGATAATTTTTTTGTGCGAGTCCGAGCCGAGCCGATTCAAAATCACGCCGGCAAGATTAATCGACTTGTCAAACTCTTTGAAGCCGAGCGCAACGGCCGCCGCCGAAGTGCCCATGCTTTTTGCGTCGATAACCAAGACAACGGGCGCGTCGAGGAGCTTTGAAATTTGAGCCGTCGAAGAAATTCCGCCGCGTCCGCCGTCATAAAGTCCCATGACACCTTCGATAATCGAAATATCCGCGCCGCGTGAAGTTTCGAAAAAAATTTCTTTGAGTTTGTCTTCGCCGACGAGCCAGCTGTCGAGGTTGTGAGAAATTTTTCCGCCCGCGAGGAGGTGCCAGCCCGTGTCGATGTAATCGGGGCCGACCTTGTAAGCTTGAACGTTAAGCCCGCGATTTTTCAAAGCAGCAATCAAGCCCGCCGTGATTGTCGTCTTGCCCGAACCGCTCTGCGTCGCCGCGATAATCAATCGAGGAAAATTATTCCGCATCTTCTTCCGTCCGCTCAATCTTCATGATAACGGGGCGCAAACCGTCGTTGCAGGAGCAAATCGCAACGCCTTTGTGCTTTTCGTCAATCCAGTCGCCGTAATACCAAGTTTCGGCACCGTGAGCCAAAGCAAACACGTATTGATAAATCGCTTTCCAAGCCTCGTCGCAAAAACCTTCTGGCTTTGCCCAAGACGCGTAAAAGACTTGTCCTTCTTTCATGATGGGGCACGTCGACAAATTCGGCACGCCGTATTCAGTCGCCAAATCTTTTTGCAACGTCGTCTTGAGGATTGTAATTTTGCATTTCTTCATGATAAAGCCTCCTCACTTTTCGTTAAAGCCTCTTGAATTGTCCAAGATATAAAGAATCGCATTGACAGCCGCCACCGCGATTGAACTGCCGCCTTTTGAGCCTGTGACGGTGATAAAAGGAATTTCGTTTTGCGAGGCAAGTTGAGCTTTGGATTCAGCCGCGCCGACGAAACCGACGGGCACACCGATTATCACTGCCGGACGAACATTTTCCTCGCGAACAAGCCGCAAGACTTCAAACAAGGCGGTCGGTGCGTTGCCGATTGCGATAATTTCTCCGTCGAGTCGCTTGCCGAAAATCCTCATTGCCGCCATTGAACGGGTAATGCCCTCGCGTTGTGCAAATTCGCGAACGTCAACATCAGAGACCTTGCAAAAAATTTCTCCGCCGAATTTCGTGAACGTTCGAAGGTTTATTCCGCGTCTGACCATTTCAACATCCGTGAAAATGTTTGCTCCGCGATTGAGAGCCGCCTTTGTCGCCGCGATTGCTTCGGGATGAATTTTGATTATCGGTGCGTAGCCGACATCGCCCGTTGCGTGTATGATTCGCGAATAAATTTTTCGTTCGTCGTCGTTGAGTGCAAGTCCTGCCAAATGCGGCGCGATTATTTCCATGCTGCGTTCTTCAATTTCCATCGGTTTCGTCATGAACATAAAAATCCTCCTTAAGTGGTCAGTGGTAAGGGGTCAGAATTTTTCTAACAGCTAACAGCTAACCGCTGCTTCCGCCGTGATAATCCAAACGGGATTCAACGCCCGCATCATGTCATACGAGCCGACACGTTCGAGACGATTTATCTGAACTTGAAAAGCCTCGCATTTCCAAGCATGACGTTTGAAATATTCCAAAGCTGCCGCCGCCGTTTGAAGAGTTATCGCGTTGACGACGACGCGCCCGCCGATTTTCAATTTCATGCCGAGAACGTCAAAAATTTTTTCGAGGTGACCGCCGCTGCCTCCGATTATCGCCGCGTCGAGTTCGGGCAAGTCCTCCAAGCCTTCGGGTGCCTCCGCTTGAATTATTTCCACGTTGTCGACGGAAAATTTTTCAACGTTGCGTTTGATTAATTCGAAAGCTTCCGCCTTCCGCTCAATCGCAAAAATTTTTCCGTTTCGTGCAAGCCGAGCCGCCTCAATCGAAATCGAGCCCGTGCCCGCTCCGATATCTGCAACAATCGAATCAATTTTTATTTGCGCCTTCGCCAAAGTCAAAATCCGAATCTCTTGCTTTGTCATGGGAATTTTGCCGCGAAGAAATTCCTCGTCCGCAATCATTTCATCACGCTCCGAAATTTTTTCACATTATATCACAACGAGCCGGAAAAATTTTGCAGTCGTCGACGAAAATTAAAAGCCCGCATCCGAATTCGGACACGAGCTTTAAAGTTTTCAAAGTCGAAACTTTCACTAACCACTAACAGCTAACAGCTAACAGCTAACCACTAAACCTGCGCGGGCAGAATTTTTTTTGCAATGGTCATCATGAGCTTGATTCGATTCAGCTGATTGACTTCAGACGAGCCGGCGTCACAGTCAATCGCAACGACATTCACATTATCAAAATTTTCTCTTAGCGCGTGCAAAGTTCCCTTGAGGATTATGTGATTCGGCAGGCAAGCGAACGGAGACAACCCAACAATATTTTTTACGCCGTGTTCAATCAATTCGACCATTTCGCCGCAGATAAGCCAGCCCTCGCCGTTAAGGTTGCCGTTGCTCAAAAATTTACTTGCAAGCCGCGCCGTCTCTTTAATCGAATGAGGTGCTCTGAAGTGTTTGGAATCCTTCAGGGCATTTTTCATGGGGAGGCGGAAAAATTCTATGAAGTGAATAAAAATTTCGGCGAAAAATTTATCCTTGCGTGTGCCGCCCAAAAGTTCGCGCTTGACAATCGCGTCGTGAGCGCAATACAAAAAGAAATCGACGAACGACGGCATGACAACTTCCGCGCCCTCGTCGGCAAGCACGCGCTCGATAAAGTTGTTCGCGACAGGATGATACTTAACCAAAATTTCTCCGACGATACCGACTTTGGGCTTGTTAAGATTTTCGTCAATCGGTATCGCGTCGAATTGGCGGACAATCTCTTTTATGTTGCGCCGATAGCTGAAATAATTTCCGTCAATCAAATCTGCTTTGGCAAGTGTCATCCACTCTTCAAAAAGTTTATCGGTTTCGCCGCGTTTGAGTTCGTAGGGGCGCATGCGGTTGGAAACGTTTTGAAGTAAATCGCCGTAAACGGAGGCTTTAATCGCGTCGGTGAGGCAATCGCGGTTGAGTTCAAAGGCGTCCGTTTCTTCGGGCAAACCCCAGCACGCGAACACCGGCACTTGACCGAAGCCCGCGAACTTCAAAGCACGACGCAGGACGGAAATATAATTCGTGGCACGACAACCGCCGCAAGTTTGAAACAAAATTATCGACGTGTTATCGGGGTCGCAATCGCCGGACTTCAAAGCCGCAATCATTTGACCTGTAACGACAATCGCGGGATAACACATTTCGTTGTTGACGTAGCGCAAGCCCAAATCGATAGCCGCCTTGTCGGGCAGAGCGGGTATCAAAATTTTGTAGCCGTACTTCCGCAAAACCGTTTGAACCAATTCAAAATGAATCGGTGCCATTTGCGGCGCGAGGATTGTATGAGTTTTTTTGCAGTCGGCTGTGAAGTGAGGACGTTCGGGAAATTTTTTCGGTGAATAAGTGACGGGAACTTTTCTCTTCAACGCGGCGAGCAATGAACGCAATCTGATTCGAGCCGCGCCCAAATTTGAGACCTCGTCAAGCTTAATCATCGTGTAAATTTTTCCGTGCGCCTCCAAAATTTCTTTGACCTGCTCAATCGTCAAAGCGTCAAGCCCGCAACCGAATGAACTAAGCTGAATCAAAGTGACGTTCGGATTTTGTGCGGCGAATTGCGCGGCGTGATAAAGTCTTGCGTGATAGCTCCACTGATTGACGACGGAAATTTTCGGCGCGTCAACTTTGACATGATAAACGCAGTCTTCGGAAAGAATCGGCAGGTTGTAAGACTGAATCATTTCGGCGATACCGTGATTGATTTCCGGGTCAACGTGATACGGTCTGCCGACGAGGAGAATTGCGTGTTCGCCGGTCTGCTCAAGGCGTTTCAAAACCTCGTCGCCGAAATTTTTTATGTCTTGTCGATAATGCTCAAGTTCAGCCGCCGCCTTGTCGACAGCAGAATTAATTTCTTTGGCGGAAATATTTTCGGAGGCAAATTCCTCGACGAGACGCTTTTTTAATTTCTTCATGTCGTGAACGGGCAGGAAAGGTTGCATGAACTTGACGCCGCGCTCTTTGAGGATGTCCATGTTGTTGCGAATGTTTTCGGGATAGCCGGCAACAATCGGGCAGTTATAAAAATTATCCGACCGCGTGTCGAAGTTGTAAGGTTCGCAAGGATAAAAAATTTTTTTCAAGCCGCGCTCAATCAAATCCATAACGTGACCGTGAGCAAGCTTGGCGGGATAACACAGCGAATCACTCGGAATGGTCTCAAGCCCTTTGTAAAAAATTTGTGCGGAAGATTTTGAAGACAATTCGACGCGATAACCCAACTCCGTCAACAGCGTGTGCCAAAAAGGGTAGTCCTCGTAAATGTTTAAAACTCTCGGAATGCCGATTGAACCTCGCGGCGCATTTTCCAACGGCTGATAATCGAAAAGCCTCTTGTATTTGTAAGCGTAGGCGTTCGGGATTTCGGATTGAGTTTTGGGCTTGCCTCCGACGCCGCGTTCGCAGCGATTGCCCGTGAAATATTTTCCGCCGTCAGGAAATTTCTGCATGGTTATCAAACAATTATTGCCGCAACGCCCGCAACGATATGACTTCGTGACGACAGAAAAATTTTCCAACTCGTCAGCCGTCAAAAGTTTTGTCTCGCCCGAAAAATTTTCTTTGGCAAGAATCGCCGCGCCGTATGCACCCATCAAGCCTGCAATGTCCGGGCGAATAACCTCGCGGTGAAGAATTTCCTCAATCGAACGGAGGACGGCATCGTTGTAAAAAGTTCCGCCCTGCACGACGATATTCTCGCCGAGGTCTTCGACGTTCTTGAGTTGCATGACTTTGAAAAGCGCGTTTTTAATGACACTCAACGCAATGCCCGCCGAAATGTCGTTGACGGAGGCACCTTCCTTTTGCGCCTGCTTAACTTTGGAATTCATGAAAACGGTACAGCGTGTTCCCAAATCGACGGGAGCCTCTGAAGTCAAAGCTTTTTTTGCGAAGTCGCCGACCGTCATGTTGAGACCTTGCGCGAAATTTTGAATGAAACTTCCGCAACCCGCACTGCAAGCCTCGTTGAGCGTGATGTTTCCAATCGTGCCGTCCTTGACGAAGAAACATTTCATATCCTGCCCGCCGATGTCCAAGACGAAAGAAACTTCGGGACAAAATTCCTGCGCGGCGGTCAAATGGGCAAAAGTTTCGACTTCGGAGCCGTCAGCGTGAAGAGCCGCTTTGACAATCGCCTCGCCGTAGCCGGTGGTGAACACGCCCGAAATTTTTGCAGTCGGAGGAATTTTTTCATAGAGGTTGCGAATTTGTTTGACGACGATTTTCAACGGCGCGCCTTCGTTCGAGCCGTAATCGGTGTAAAGAATTTCTTTGTTCTCACCAATCGCGCAAATTTTTGTTGTCGTCGAGCCGGCATCAATCCCGACAAAAATTTTTCCGTGATAAGTTTGCAAGTCGCCGCGCCTGACTTTATTTTTGTCGTGACGGGCGCGAAAAGTTTTCAAGTCCGCCGCGTCTTTGAACAAAATAAAATCTGCCTTGCGCGTTTCGTTTTGAGCTGCCTCTTGAGATTTTCTGATTGAGTCTTCAAGCTGATTGATTGAAAAATCTTTTGCCTCGTCGGAGAGAGCCGCACCCGTTGCCACAAAAAAATTTCCGTCGGGAGTTTCGACAACTTCCTCTTGAGAAAGTCCGAGCGTCTCGACGAAACGTTTCTTGAGTTCGGGCAGAAAGTGCAAAGGCCCTCCGAGAAATGCGACGTTGCCTTTAATCGGACGACCTTGCGCGAGGTTGCCGATTGTCTGATTGACGACCGCTTGGAAAATCGACAGGGCGATGTCAGCTTTCTTCGCGCCGTCATTCATGAGGGCTTGAATATCTGTTTTCGCAAAGACGCCGCAACGTGAGGCAATCGTGTAAATTTGCTTGCCCTTTTCCGCCAAAGCATTCAAGCCCGGCGCGTCAGTGGACAGCAAGCTTGCCATGTGGTCGATAAAAGAACCGGTGCCGCCCGCGCAGACGCCGTTCATTCGGACTTCGGGCGCGTTGCCGAGATAAATAATCTTTGCGTCCTCGCCGCCGAGTTCAACGACGGTATTTGTCTGCGGAATAAATTTTTCGACAGCCGTTTGACAGGCAATGACCTCTTGCACGAAGGGCAACGAAATTTTTTTTGCAATGCCCATGCCTGCCGAGCCTGCCAACGCGATTTTAAAAGTTTTTTCGCCGATGATATTTTTCAGCGACGTTAAAGAATTCGTAAGCGCGGAACCGATTTCAGAAAAGTGCCGCGCATAATTTTTAAAGATAAGCCGTTCCTCGTCCATGACGACCAGCTTTATCGTCGTGGAGCCGATGTCAATTCCGACTTTCATAAAAAAATCACCTCGCCGCCTGTAATTTTATAATTCAAGCGTCAAGGTGTCAACGTAAAAAGATTTTTATTGCTCAATCAATCCAACTTGCTCTGGTTGCGGTGAAAAACATATCGGGCGAAGGCTCTTTGGTCAAGTAGCCGTCCAGATACGTGTAAACTTTTCGCTTAAGTTCGGGGATGTTGAAGGAGTTGTAAAAGGATTCGGCGGAGAGATTGAAAGCTTCCCTCTCATAAACATTTTCTTCCGATTTGATTCTGTAAGGATGACCGTCAACGATTTTTTCCCAATCTGCATCCAGCGGCAGATAAGGATTTTGCTTATAACTGCCGGCGGGCAAATCCTTTGTTTGAATGTTACCGTTCCTGTCGACAATTATCGGATTTTTTCCGTCGTCGACAAGCTGATAATAATCGGTGCCGACCTCGTCGATATATTTTTCTTCGTTGTCGCATGTCACCTTGCGAAAAATTTTAACAACATTGGTTGAGGGCGTCGTCGTTGCTCCTTTCAACGGCTCTTGCTCAAGCCACTTCCTGTCAATCGTATATTGCACGCCGTCGATTGTGAACGAGAGATTGTTTGCGTCATTTGTGTTGCCCTTTTTGTAATTCGTGACGGTCGGGGGAATGACGACAAGATTTCCGTTTGAGTCGGTGCCGATTTTATAACCGCTGCCGTAAGTTGCCTCAAGCTCACTTTTGGTTTTGGCGTCTTCCCGGTTTAAATAAAGAGTATCGTCGTAAGAATCGGTGACTTCTGTATAACCTGCCTCGTTGTTTGTGAAATCTTCCGCCGTCTTTGCCGCCAAAAATTCTTTCGCAACGATAAAGCCGTTCCAAGTGTGATTGTTGCCGTTTATGATGGCGGGGCTGTTCGGCGCGAAGATAATCCCGTTAAAGTCGGCATTGAGATTGACGACGACCGGTTGAGACTTGCGAATCTGATTGCCGTCCTCGTCGACAGCATAATCGATATTTTCGGGACCGTCATAGAAAATAACCAACGGGCGATATTGACCTGTTAGATATTTTTCTGTGTTGGATTTATTTATGTTTAAAGTTATCTGCCTCACGGAATTATAAACTTCGTGGGTCGACTTGCCGATGTAAGTCAAGTCTTGTATCGGGTCGCTTTCGATTCTAATCCACAGCGGGTCGGTCTCTCCGCTTTTCAAATAGCTGTTACGTGTATTATACGGCGCGAGCGAAGTCGGCGGTGAAAAGGACGCGCTTATTTTGTGCAAGGTTTGCTCCCCAGCCGTCAGTGAAGTTATAAGCCATAGTCTTTCGGCTCTGATTTTCATTGCGCAATGTGGGCGCATAACCTATATCCCAGTCCGAGCCCATCTGCAACCAAACTTCCGCCCGAAAGTCTATGTTGAGCGAATCTTTATTGTTGCTGCCGTTGACGGTGACTTTTTCCGTCCGATAGGTATTGCCCTGCGTGTAGTGAACTTTGCTGTCTTGAACCTGTTGCCAGTTGCCGCTGTAAACTTCATTCCTGTTTTTGTAGTAGTTTTGATATTCCCAGTTGCCGATAACTTCCTTGCTTTCCAAACGGTGAACGCTCGACAAGAGGTCTGTGTCGTGAGGTCTCAACAGGACAACGGCTCTGACGGGCGCGTTCATGTCGTCGAACCAGCCGGGCATGAAGAAATGCCGAATCTTTTCGTTAAGCTCGACGGTGTAATACATCGGCGTGATAATGTCGCTGCGCACGTCGAAAACTTTTGCATACAAGCTGACGGTGCCTTTAACTTCTTTGTCCTTGTCTTTAACGGAAATGCTCCAGCCGTCGACAGCAGTCAAATTATTTTTCTCGCCGGAGGTGCTGTCGGGTTTGTTGTAATCCGCAAGATTTTTCCGCGTATAATTTTCTGCCACAACACGACTGCTGATAAAAGCCTCGCTGTTGAAGCCCGACAACTTTTCCTCATATATTCTAAGCTGTCCGAAATTGTAGGTGGAAATTTTTGTGTAATCGAGGATGTCGCCCGGCAAGCTGTTTGTCGTCAATCCGTTGGTGAAATAAATGTTGTTGGAAGCGTCCACGATAACTTTTGCTCCCGCAAGAGCCGCCGCGTCCGCCGCGTTTTGAAGGCGCGATACGTTCAGATAGTACCAACCCAAATCGAGCCCGACGCCCGCGAAAAGAAACAACAATGGAATCAGCAAAGCATAGAGTACTAAAACTTGACCGCGTTGCTTAAAATGTTTAAACGTGATAAATCGCTCCTTTCATTGAAGTTGAGCTGATAGCTTATAGGATTTTCTGACAGCTGATTCGGAAAGCGATTATACTACAAAAAAACAAAAATGCACGTTAAAGTTTCATAAAATTAACAGAGTGGTTACAAGTGTTTTGTTATATCTGCCGAGCCGCTTGCCGAGAGAAGAGCTGTTATCCGCACCTTGACGCAAAAAAAAATCGCTCCCGTGTCATACGAGAGCGAAAAATTTTTTTCGAGAAAGAAATCAATCAATCCAATTTGCGCGGCGCGTCGTGAAGAACATATCCTCCACGTTCCAATCGCTACCGGTCTTTTCGGATGTCTGATTCAGCTCGTCCACGTTCAAGTACTCATAATTTTCTCGGTGCAATTCGGGAATTTGGAAGTAGCTGTAGCAAGAATCCTTGTTGAGATTGAACGCCTCCTTCTTCTTGTAGCGGACTTCGTATTCGGGAATTCGGTAGTCCTTATTTTTTTCCCATGTCTTTGGGTCATTTATCTTTTTGTTCCAGCCTCTGTCGTCGGGTTGAAATTTGTAAGAATTGGTTATTTGTTCGGTAGAACCTTCGTCCAGAGGTTTTGTTTGAACGTTGCCCTTGTTGTCCATAACCAGATGAATTACGTTTTGATCGCTGCCTTCGATAGGATCCTTACTGTTGGTTGGATAGTCGTAGTAGGTGTAATATGTCTCGTTCTCATTGAAATAAGCATCGTTTCCAACCTTCTTGTAAGTGACGGTAACGTCAGGATTTTCGTTGTATGTGTCGACCTCAGTCTTTTCGCCCAGAGAAATGAAATACTTCATGCCGCTATCGTCGGTCTTGGTGATTTGATAGGGGTCGGCGTTGCTGTCGTAGTATTTATGAGCTTTGGTCATTGTCGTGCTGACGCATCTCCACTTATCCAATCCTTCTTTATCGACTATATAGTCTTCCATACCAGCTACTATTTTCTTCTTACCGTCATAAACATTGTGAGTATCGTCCGCCAAAGTAACGCCGTTTGAACCATAACCGCTGACTGCTGGTGGTTTTTTCAAATCACAAACGGGAATGTAAGGATAACAAGCTTTGCCGCCTTGCTCTCTGAAAAGTCTGACGTAAGGCACGTTTTCTTTGGCGATGTACTTGGTCTCACCGGTATCGACGCGAACAACCGGAACGTATTCGGCTTTAAGAAAAGTATCTTTGGCGTTGCTGTATTGTTTATTGAGGTCTTCGTCCATGAGGTCAGCTTCGACTACGTGATAAATTTGATGATTATTTTCGGCGTTGAAGGCGTCATATGTAGGGAATTGAATTTGAACGATGTCATTGTCGGTGACGGCGCGATATTTCTTTAGGTCTGCGTCGTAGATTTCGCGATATTTCTTGAGAGCAGCGACGTAATTATTATCGTTGTAGCCGCTTATTCCCTTGACGTATTGAGCCTCAACTATGAAATGTTTGGGCAACTTCTTATACTTGCTGAAGGAAATATTGCCCTCGGTGTCGATTGTTTTTTTATAATCTGCTGTGGGATATTCGTTATCCAACTCGGAGGCGGTGACGGATTTTACCAAGATAGGCTTACCGTTTTCGTCTTGATATTCGCTGTAGCCGTTATTCGTGTAATCCTCCTTAGTCGCAAGCTGAACGAATTCCTTCGCGATAACAAAACCCGTGAGCTTTTTTTCGTTGCCCAATATCACAACAGGGCTGTTCGGCGCGTATAAAATCCCGTTCCAATCGGCATTGAGATTCAAAATAACCGGTTGAGATTTTCTGACGGTGTTGCTTTCGTCGTAGACTTCGGGACCTTTGTAGAAAATGAAGAACGGACGATATTTATAAGCCTTACCGCCCTCAATGTCGTAGCCGTCAAAGTCTCCGCTCGCCGAATTGTAAGCTTGGGTTGTGTCGCCGGTGTTGGTTTTGTCTATGCTGATAATCATCTGGTGAACGCTGTCCCAACCGGTACTGTTGCCTACGTAAGGAGCTTTGGTGCCTGACCACCACGGGTCGCTTTCAATGCGCACCCACAAAGGGTCTGGCGTCAAATCGTTGGAAGTATCTTCGTCCATGAGGTTGCGATTTTTCCAAGCGTCTCGGAAGTTAATCAAGCCCTGTATGCGCAAATCGTAGCCGTGAGTCGCGTCCCAGCCGTCCATTGCATTCGTTACATAGGATATTTTTTTGTCTGTCGCGGCTCCCAAATCCCAGTCGAATAAAAATTGCGTTTGAATGTCTTGGTTGAAGTCAATGTTCAGCGAATCGACTCCGCCATATTGATCATATTCTCCGTAATAAACTTGCTGTCCGTTTCTTTTGCTTGCAGAGGTTTTTTGTCCGCTGCTGTGATTGTTTGTGCCCTTGAAGCCGTTGTTGCTGCCGTCGCCCATTTGAACTTCAACGTTGACGGTCTCCGTGCGGAAATATTCGCCGGCAACATAGGAAACGGCTTTTTTACCGTTCACGGTCTGCCGATAGTGATTCCAATTAATCGCGGCGTCGTGATATTGGTCTTGATATTGCCAGTTCGCTATAACGTTGTTATCCTCAAGGTCTTTTATGACGGTGATTAAATCAACGTCGTGCGGGCGAAGCATCACATAAGCCTTGACAATCGCATTCATTGGTTCGAAGTTCCGCAGGAACAGATGAGTAACCTTTTCCTCCAAAGTGACGCTGTAATAGCGGATACCTTTTTCTTCCCACTGCGCGTCAGCAATTTTAGCGTAAAGAGCCGCCGTCAACGTAACTTCATGATTATCTTTGTTGGAAGAGGTATTCCAGTCGTCGAATATCTTCGCGGAATCACCCGCGACGATATGTCCGAGATTTTTTCCGCTGTAACGCTTGGCTTCCGCCTCGCCGTCCGCCATGTTCAGCTTTTTAACTTCGTTGTTAAATTTTACTTTGTCATATTCCATTATGTCGGAAGGTGGCTGGGTTAAAACTTTTACAAAGTAATTACTGAATTCATCTTGCTCGACGAGTTTGTAAGCTCCCGCAATAACCGCCGCATCTGCCGCATTTTGAAGGCGCGACACGTTCAAATAATACCAGCCCAAATCGATTCCGACACCCGCGAACAAAAACAACAACGGTATCATCAAGGCATAGAACACCAAGACTTGCCCACGCCGCTTAAAACGCTTGAACATGTCAATCGCTCCTTTCATTAATGCTTCGAGTTAATTCTATATTTCAATCTGCACGGCGTCAACAAAAATATTTCCGACCAATCAAATATATTTGTTCAAGGACTTGGAAATTTCATCCAAACATTTTCTGAAGGCACCGCAGCGGGCGCGCAAAGCACTGCCCTTTGAATTGACTTCCTTGCTTGCAGAGAAAACGTCCTCGACATTGGTCGGCGTGCAAAGATAAGCGTCAAGCTGAACCGAAATGCGATTTTGCTGACGGTGCTTGCCGCTGTTTCTTTGGTCGTCGACAACATCCGAAACGATTATGCAAACGATTTTTTTGCAACCGCTTGTCGCCGTGAAATGAATCAAATCTTCTTTTTGAGGAGCCTGTTCGCCGATATATCCTCTGTTGAGCCAATATTTTTTGTAGCGCGTTTGCATGTCGTTGCCGGCAAGAATTTTCGCGCCGCTCTTGGGATTGAGTTCGCTCTTGACAATTCTAAAAAAGTCATCGGTCTTGAATTCCGCGCCGCCGATAATCACGACGCCGATATTGTTATAATCTTTTGCTTGAGCCGTGCCGCTTATCACGAGACAAATCATCGCCGCGATTAAAAAAATTTTCTTCAAGGCAATCTCCTCCTCTCAAAAAATTTTACATCTGAAACAAATCACTGTGACTTCCCGTCCGAGAAAGAGTAAGAATCAATTCGTCTTTGTTGATAAGATAAATTAAGAGCCAATCGCTTTTAATGTGACACTCCCTGAATCCGAGCCAATGACCTTTCAGAGGGTGGTCACAAAATTTTTCATCAAGAACTTCTTCTCTTGAAAGTTTTTCAATAATTTCCACGAGAGGTTTAATCTATGCGCTTAAAATCTCTTTTGAATTGTGTTGTTCGTCTAATCGTCAGCATCGGACATCAAATCCTTCAGCAAATCGTCAACGTTATTAAAAGATTTTGACGGCATTTTTCCTTCGGAGATTAATTGCGCCTCCCGCAATGCCTCCAAAGTCTCTTCATTGAAATTTGAAGAAGAATGCGTAAAAAATTTTTCGGCTTGAGAAAATCTGTCGTAACTTTCGGTTGCCAACATAAAAATCTCCTCCCGTCAAGTTTTTTGCAAAGTCACTTCGTCAATTTGTTCGCCGTTCGGCAAGAAACATTTAACCGTTAAATTTTTCGCGCCGACCTCCAGCGTCAAATAATTATCGGTTTCGGGTTGAGGGGCAATGACTTTATCGAGCGCATGGTCAATCCACAAGCCGCCGTAGCGAACGTTGCCGCTCAAGCCGGTCAAAATGTAGAGCGTGCCGTTTTCGTCGCGGCGGAAATTTTTCAAGCGTCCGCGATTGCGATAGGTGTGCAAGTGCGCCGTAAAAACCACATCGACGCCGAGCGATTCAAATTCCGGCATGAAAATTTCTCCGACATCCGAAAAACCTTCCCTGCGTTCGGGTCGCCCGTTGATTCGATATTGCAACACGTCCTTGTGAATAAAAACAATCTTCCAAATTTTATCTGTCGCCTGCAAGTCTTGACGAAGCCAATTCTTCTGAACGTCGATAATTTCTTTGCCCAATTCGTCCCATTGGCTGTCAAGAATCACGAAATGAGCCGCACCGACCTCGAAGGAATAAAACCTCCGCGAAAAATTTTTAATGCCGTTATCGGGCGGCGCGAAGTAATTCAGATAAGCAACGGGCTCACGAACTTTCCAATCCCTCGAATAGGTTTCGTGATTGCCCATGACGGGAACAAACGGAATTTCGGGCGTGAACTTTTCAATCTGCGCAAGCCAATCTTCCCATTGAGTGCTGTCCTCGCCGTTGTCGACAAGGTCGCCGACATTCACGAAGAACGCCGCATCGGGATTTCGTTCAAAGGCTCCGCGTGCAACCGCGCCCCAAGTGTCGTAGCCGCCGCCGCATTGCGAATCGGGAAAGATTATCGCCTTGAAGTCGCCGGAAAAATTTTTAATCGCATGCCAAGCGGTCGTCGCCTCGCCGTCAGCAATTCTGTATTCGTCGCCAAACTCAATCTGCGCGGTGTATTGAAAAATTTTTTTGCCGTCGTCAGTGAAAGAAGTTTCTTGCGCGGGAAAATTTTTAATCGCGTCGCCGGCTTTGACTTCGACGACGGGATTTTTCAACGGATCGTCAATTTCCCACATTATACAACGCGAAGTTAAAATATTCTTGGTAATTATCTGCCGAAGAAATTTTACGTTCAAAAAATTTTTCTCGCCGCCGCAACCCGTCAACAAAGCCGCAACGCTCGCCGCCGCAACTTTTATGAACGTCCGCCGATTCATATCGTGTATTTCATCAAGAGTTCAAAAGCCGCATCTGCCGCCTGCGATTTTATTTCCGAGCGCGTGCCTTTGAAGTGACATTCTTTGACTTCGGAAAGATTTTCGCCGACGATTGCCACATAGACCAAGCCGACAGGTTTTCCCTCGCTTTTATCGGGACCTGCCACTCCCGTCGTGCTCAAGCCGATTGTCGAGGAAAAAATTTCGCGGACATTGGTCGCCATCTCCAAAGCCGTTTGACTGCTCACCGCTCCGAAATTTTCAAGCGTCTCCTCTTTGACGTGCAGAATTTTATTTTTTATTTCGTTCACGTAGGCAACGACGCCGCCTTTGACATGTGCCGACGCGCCTGCAAAATCTGTCAAGCGACTCATCAACAATCCGCCCGTACATGATTCCGCGCAGGCGACAGTGAAATTTTCCATTCAATCAATCCTTTCCGCCGCAATGTCATAAACGAAGCCAGCCAAAACTTTCACGCGGACAATATCGCCTTCCTTACTGCGTCCGTCGTTTTCAATGTAAACAAGTCCGTCGACTTCGGGCGCGTCACGATACGAACGACCTGCCACGACTTGCGAAACTTCCTCGTCGCGTCCTTCTATCAAAACTTCAAGCTCGCAACCTTCCAATGCCTCGTTGCGCTCCTGCGAAATCAAACTTTGCGTGCTCATCGAAATGTGATAACGCTCCTGCATGACTTCCTCCGAAATTTGGTCGGGCAAGTCATAAGCTGCCGTGTTTTCTTCCCGCGAATAAGTGAAGATACCAACTTTTTCAAGCCGCTGCTCCAAGAGGAAATCCATAAGCTCCAAAAAATCTTCTTCGGTCTCGCCGGGGAAGCCTACGATAAAAGTCGAACGTATCACGACGCCGGGAATTCGCTCTCGAATTTTTTTCAACAAAGCCTCGATACTTTCGCGGGTGTCGGGTCGATTCATGCGCTTTAAAATTTTATTGCTTGCGTGTTGAAGAGGCAAGTCAACGTATTTGCAAATCTTCGGCTCGCTCGCGATTAAGTCAATCAGCTCGTCGGAAAATCTTCGCGGATAAGCATAGAGAATCCTAATCCAGTGAACGTCGACTTTGACAAGCTCGCGCAGAAGTTCGACAAGTTTCGGCTTGCCGTAGAGGTCTGTGCCGTAAGCCGTCGTGTCTTGCGCGATTAAATTTATTTCTTTGACGCCCTGCGCGGCAAGCTTTTCGACTTCGGATTTTATGTCTTCAATCGGTCGTGAAATTTGTCGCCCGCGAATCAGAGGTATCGAACAGAAGGCGCAACGATTGTTACAACCTTCCGAAATTTTTACGTAGGCGGTGTAGTTCGGCGTCGTGCGGATTCGAGGAGTCTTCGCGTCGTAAATAATTTCGCGTTCGCCAATCAGAGTCACGCGCCGCCCCGAAAGAGTTTCTTCAATCGCCTCCATGATTCTGTTCCAAGCACCCGTCCCGATAACCGCATCGACTTCGGGCATTTCGTCGAGGAGTTCGCGCTTGTAAAGTTGACCCAAGCAACCCGCCACAATCAGCGAACGGCATTTGCCTTTCTTGTAGTCGGCAAGATTTAAAATCGTCGTGATTGATTCTTCCTTCGCCGAGAGAATGAATGCGCAAGTGTTGACGATTAAAATATCGGCATCGGCGGGGTTTGCCGTCAACTCAATTCCGTTTGCCTGCATGAGACCGAGCATGACTTCGGTGTCGACAAGATTTTTTGCACAACCCAAACTCACAAAGCCTGCTTTCAAAATTTCAGCCTCCTTTTTAGCTGTTAGCTGTTAGAAAA
This sequence comes from Selenomonadaceae bacterium, assembly GCA_017535925.1. Classification (GTDB taxonomy): domain Bacteria; phylum Bacillota; class Negativicutes; order Selenomonadales; family Selenomonadaceae; genus Quinella. The sequence continues at coordinate 49,022 of JAFXTD010000041.1, forward strand.
GTTGCCGGCTCATTTCAAGCGAATTTCTTTAATCCAAAAGTCCAAGAAGTCGCGGCGTTGTTGCTCGGAAAATTTTTGGCGGTTGTTGAAGAGCAAAAGATTTTTCCCCGCGAAAGATTTATAAGCCAAAGTCTGCGGATTGGTCGGGAGGAAATAAAAACCGTTCGTTTGCAAATAAAGTTGCGCCTCGTCGCTAAGAAGCCAATCGGCAAATTTCGCGGCGATTTTATTTTTTGCGGCGTCTTGCGTCGTGATTCCGAAGCCCGTCAAAAGATAACTCGTGCCGTCGGCGGGATAAATTATTTTCAAAGGGTAGCCGTTCTGCAGATAGCGCAATGTCTCACTTTCGACGGCAACCGATATATCGACTTCGCCCATGCCGGCTTGACGGACGGGGTTGGATAAAAATTTCGCGTATTGCACAACTTTGGGATGCAAGCCGCTCAAAATTTCATAAGTCTTTTCGTCGCCGAAGTTCTCAATCATTCCGAGCATAAGATTAATCGAAGCGTCCGCCGCCAAAAAATCCGTAATGCCCACGCGAATTTTAGGAGCTTTGGAAAGTTTTTCCCAAGTGTCGGGCAAGTCAACGGTCGTCTTCAAATAATCTTTGTTCACGCAGAAAATTATCGGGTCGTACCAAATGCCTGTCCAGCGGTCGAACTCGTCTTTGAAAATTTCGCGGACGGCGTCGTTTGTCTCGGAAGTGTGGGGCGTGAACAAATTCAGTTCGGCTGCCTCGCGCAGGATTTTGCTGTCGGCAACGACAATATCAACCGTGCGCACAACCGTCGGGTCGCTGACGGCGTCGTTTTTAATTTCCTGCAAAATCTCTTGCGAATTCATGGGAACGAAATTCACTCGGACTTTATTTTCGCGCTCGTAGACTTCCGATAAGACCGCCGCAGTTTCCGCCGGCAAAGTCGTATAAGCCGTCAATTGAGCAACCGGTGAGCCCGAAGTTTTTTTGTCTGCGTCGACGGGAACCGCCATGCCCGCCACCGCCGCCAAGATTAACATGAACGCCGTCAAGATAAAAATTGTGTATCGTCGCATGGATTAAATCCTCCGCCATTTTTTTAATCATTATACAAATTTTATGGAAGCATTACAAGAAATTTATTATCCTTGCTTGAAATTGCGGCGCGTGTTAAAATTTTTTCGGAGGCGATGAAATGAAACTTGACAGTGTGTATGACCGGCACAAACTTATCGACGGCTTGATAAAAAAATCTTTCAAGCTTGACGCGCTGTGGGTTCACGACCAAGAAAATACTGACGAGTGGATTTCCAACATGGAGATTCTCAAAAATTTAATTTCGATTAACGATATGATTCACACGGAAAAAATTTTTCTCGACGCCTTCGAAGAAATGGAAAGCGTCCGCACCCGCAACGTCGCAGAAAAGGAAATTTATCTCAACATTCTCTTTGAAAATCTTACGCACTTTGTCGATACGCTTCTTTTGCATTTGATTGAATTCACCTTCGACGATTTGAACTCGTGGCAATTCAAAACTGACATCGGGAAAAAATTTCACAAAGACGTTGCCAAGAAACTCAATGCGCTGATAAAAAAATATCAAGACCTCTACGACCTTTGAGGTGCGATAAAAATTTCTAACAGCTAATCGCTAGGGGCTGTTGGTAAATTAAAAAGCAGCGGGTAACGAGAACCCGGCCGCACACGGACGTGCGACCGCCCGCGTTAAAAACCCTAACCACTAAACACTAACAGCTAACAGCTAAACCGGGTGCTGCAAAAGAAAAGTAGATTAAAAAAATAAAAGTCATTTAAACGTTCAATCGGAGCCGCCGGCGTACTTTATCAACAAACTCCGGACCCCGTTCCCTAATTTCTTTACAAGGGCGGGCGGCGGCGTTATAATTCATTTCCAAAGGAGGCTGATAAATTTGATTCAAGAAAATAGAGTTGTGGTTACCGGGCTCGGAGCCCTTTCACCGATTGGCATCGGCAAAGAAAATTTTTGGCAGGCTTGCTTGGCGGGCAAAAACGGTATCGGCAAGATAACTCACTTCGACCCGACGGGATACACTTCGCAAATCGCAGGTGAAGTTCAAGACTTCGACCCCGCGCAATTCATTGACAAAAAAGAAATCAAACGCATGGATCGCTACACGCAATTTGCATTGGCGGCGGCAAAGTTGGCTTTCGAAGACGCGCAACTTAAAGAAATCGACAGCTCCCGCACGGGCGTATTCGTCGGCGCGGGTATCGGCGGCATGGACACGCTCCACAATCAATACGAAAAACTTTTTTCAAAAGGTCCGTCGAGAATCAGTCCGTTTTTTATTCCGATGATGATTGCGAACATGGCGGCGGGCAATATCGCCATTACTTTCAAGCTTCAAGGTCCTTGCGAATGTATCGTGACTGCCTGCGCTTCCGGCACAAATGCAATCGGCGACGCTTATCGAGTGATTCAGCGCGGCGAGGCTGACATGATGTTCGCGGGCGGCACAGAGGCGGCAATTTCTCCTGCGGGCGTGGCGGGCTTCTCGGCAATGAAAGCTCTTTGCTCCGACCACAACGACGACCCCGCTCATGCCTCACGACCGTTTGATAAAAATCGCAGCGGCTTTGTCATGGGCGAAGGCTCGGGAATTATCCTCTTGGAAAAATTGGAACACGCTTTGGCTCGCGGCGCGCACATCTATGCAGAGATTGTCGGCTACGGCAGAAACGACGACGCTTATCACATTACGACGCCCGCGCCCGGCGGAGTCACTCAAGCCAAATGCATGAAACTTGCCCTCGACGACGCAGGACTCAAGCCCGAAGAAATTGATTACATAAATGCTCACGGCACCTCGACTCACTTCAACGACCAAGGCGAAACTGAAGCGATTAAAAGTGTTTTCGGCGAACACGCTTACAAGTTGGCAGTCTCCTCAACCAAATCAATGACCGGACACATGCTCGGCGCGGCGGGCGGTATCGAGGCGGTTGCAACGATTCTCTCCGTCGAAAACGACATTATCCACCCGACGATTAACTACGAAACACCCGACGAAGGCTTGGATTTAAATTACGTCCCGAACGAGGCACAAGCTCGCAAAGTCAACGCGGCGATTTCAAATTCATTCGGCTTCGGCGGACACAATGCTTGCCTCGTCTTCAAAAAATTCATCGGCTAAAAATTTTTCCGCAAAAGAAAACTCCCGACAATCAAGCCGGGAGTTTTTTTTCGATTATAAAATTATTCAGCTTCTGTCTCGTTGTCGACGACGTTTAATTCGCGATAACGAGCCATGCCCGTGCCCGCAGGTATCAGCTTGCCGATAATGACGTTTTCTTTCAAGCCGATAAGCGGATCAATCTTGCCTTTAATCGCCGCGTCCGTGAGGACTCTTGTTGTCTCTTGGAAGCTTGCCGCGCTGAGGAAAGAATCCGTTGCAAGTGAGGCTTTGGTTATTCCGAGAAGAATCGGTTTGGCGACGGCGGGAGCTCTGTCTTCTTCGATAGCTTTGGTGTTTGCCGCCTCGAAAACATTTATGTCGACGAATTCGCCCGGCAGAAAATCTGTTGAGCCCGCTTCCTCAATCTTGACTTTGTGCAACATCTGGCGAACCATAACCTCTATATGTTTGTCGTTAATTTCGACGCCCTGTGACTTGTAGACTTTTTGGACTTCTTTGACGAGGTAGCGGTGGGTTTCTTTTAGGCCGCAGATGCGCAGGATGTCGTGAGGGTTTTTGGCTCCGTCTGTTAAATTATCGCCGGCATGAACGAAGTCGCCGTCTTTTACTCGTGGGGGGATACCGTAGGGGATTATGTAGTCGCGTTTGGTTTGGTTGGCGTCGGCGGGGATAATTGTGACTTGGGTCAAATCATTTTTTTCTGATTTTCCGATTTGAACGGTACCGGAGATTTCGGCGATGATGGCGCACATTTTTGGTTTTCGGGCTTCGAAGAGTTCCTCGACCCGGGGCAAACCTTGGGTGATGTCGCCGCCTGCCACGCCGCCCGTGTGGAACGTGCGCATTGTCAACTGCGTACCGGGCTCTCCTATACTTTGGGCGGCGATTATTCCGACTGCCTCGCCTATTTCGACTTCAGTGCGATTTGCCAAATCGACGCCGTAGCATTTTTGGCAAACGCCTTGGGGACTTTTGCACGTCAAAACACTGCGAATCAAAACTTTTTCACGTTCGGCACAAATGCGTTCGGCTAAGGCTTCGTCAATCGTCGTATTTATCGCGGCGATCAAAGTGCCTTTGGCGTCGAAGATATTTTCTGCCAAAACGCGCCCCAAAATTCTGTCTTTCAAGGGCTCGATAATTCCGCTTTTGCCTTCTTTTATGGCCTCGACCTCGATGCCGCGGATGTTATTGTTGCGAATGACAAGCTCGGTTATTTCCTCTGCTTCCAAGACCGCTGCCAAGTGCTCGGCAGTCAAAATGGTGCCGGATTTTGCCAACTCCTTGCCGACGTATTCTTGAAAGAAGGCCTGCAACAATTTTTCACGTTCCGCGCCTTCCCGCGTGCCAAGTTTAATTCGCTCTGTTCCTTGCCCGCGAAGGCAAACAAAAGGCGCGTCAACCTCAATCAATTTTTCCAAAGCGGCGTCATCCAAGACAGAATCTTTCGCGATCACAATTTCGCCTTCGGAATTGACAACATCCTCTGCCGCAACGCGCCCCAAAAGTTTTTCGTTCAAAAGAGCGACGGCGTCACCGGTGTCGGGAGCTAAGGCGGCGCGAATCAAAATCAGATTGACTCGTTGCTCGTCGCAATCTGCCTCGCGAACAATAACATCTTGAGCAACGTCAACCAAACGGCGCGTCAAATAGCCGCTGTCGGCGGTTCTCAAGGCCGTATCTGCCAAACCTTTGCGAGCACCGTGCGAAGAGATAAAATAATCGGAGACGCTCAACCCCTCGCGGAAGTTTGCCGTTATCGGTAAGTCGATTATCTTGCCTGAAGGGTCTGCCATCAGCCCGCGCATCCCGGCAAGCTGGCGCATTTGCTGTTTGTTCCCGCGTGCCCCGGAGTCGCTCATCATGTAGATCGGATTGAACTCGTCCATGTTCGCCATCATAGCCTCTGCCACCAAATCAGTTGCCTCGTTCCAAAGTTCCACTACTTTGTTGTAGCGTTCTTTCTCCGTCATTATTCCACGCGTGTAATGCCGCTCGACCTTCTTAACTTTCTCTGCCGTTGCTGACAAGATTTCTTTTTTCGCAGGCGGGACGATAACATCTGAAATTGCAACCGTCATGCCGGCAATGCAGGCGAAGTGATAGCCGAGCCGCTTTACCGAGTCGATAACCTCCGCCGTCTTTGTCGCGCCGAATTCATTGAAGCAGGCAGCAACCAATTTGCCGAGAGCTTTCTTGTTCATGACGGAGCCCAAAATCCAGTTGCCGTCCTCTTTATGATAGTAGCGAAGTTCTTGCGGAAGTTTTTCGTTGAAAATCATGCGCCCGACCGAAGTCTTGACCATGATAAATTCCTCTTCGGCGTCGAGTTGGTCGATTACGAAATTGGGCAAGCGGTCGATACTATAGCGAACGAAAATTTCCGCTTGCAAGTCCAAATCTTTTCTGTCGTAAGCCAAAAGTGCTTCTTCTATGCCCGTGAAATATTTGCCCTCGCCTTTGACGGGGCGTTCGGGTTTATCTTTCCGCAGTTTCGTCAAGTAATACGTTCCCAACACCATGTCTTGCGTCGGTACGATTATCGGCTTGCCGTCTTTGGGCGCGAGGATGTGATTGGCTGCCAACATAAGCACTCTTGCTTCTGCCTGCGCCTCCGCCGAGAGCGGTAAATGTATTGCCATTTGGTCGCCGTCGAAGTCTGCATTATATGCCGTGCAAGCCAGCGGATGCAGTTTTAAAGCTCTGCCCTCCGTCAACACCGGCTCGAACGCCTGTATTCCCAAGCGGTGCAAAGTCGGCGCGCGATTCAATAGCACGGGGTGTTCCTTTATCACTTCTTCCAACACCGCCCACACTTCCGCCGTTGCTCGTTCCACTTTCTTTTTCGCAGCCTTGATTGTCAAGCCGCTGTCCGCAGAAAGTTTTTTCATGACGAAGGGCTTAAACAATTCCAACGCCATTTCTTTTGGCAAGCCGCATTGATGCAATTTGAGTTCGGGGCCGACGACGATAACACTTCGCCCCGAATAGTCGACGCGCTTTCCGAGCAGATTTTGGCGGAAACGTCCCTGCTTGCCTTTGAGCATATCGCTTAAAGATTTCAGAGGTCGATTGCCGGGTCCTGCGACGGGTCTGCCGCGCCTGCCGTTGTCTATCAAGGAGTCAACGGCTTCTTGCAACATGCGCTTTTCATTGCGAACGATAATATCGGGTGCCTTGAGTTTGAGCAGGCGATTCAAGCGGTTGTTGCGATTAATGACGCGGCGATACAGGTCGTTCAAATCACTTGTTGCAAATCTGCCGCCGTCAAGCTGAACCATCGGGCGCAGTTCGGGCGGAATTACGGGGATAACCGTCATTATCATCCATTCGGGCTTGTTGCCGCTTCTCAAGAAGGCCTCGACAACTTCAAGGCGACGAATTGCACGAATTCTCTTTTGACCGTTGGAAGAATGCAATTCTGCTCTAAGTTCCTCTCTCAAAGCTTCGAGGTCAATGTCGCGCAACAGTTCTTGAATAGCCTCTGCCCCCATGCCGACTCTGAAAGCATTGCGCCCGTATGTTTCACGGTGCACACGGTATTGACCTTCCGTCAAGAGGTCTTTTTGTTTCAAATCGGTTTCGCCGGGGTCGAGGACGATATACGAGGCGAAGTAAAGCACTCTTTCCAATGAACGAGGAGACATATCCAAGAGCAACCCCATGCGCGAGGGAATGCCTTTAAAATACCAGATATGACTGACGGGAGCGGCAAGTTCGATATGCCCCATGCGTTCGCGTCTGACTTTGGCACGAGTGACTTCGACGCCGCAACGGTCGCAGATGGTGCCCTTAAAACGAACGCGTTTAAATTTGCCGCAATGACATTCCCAATCGCGAGTGGGGCCGAAGATGCGTTCGCAAAAGAGACCGTCGCGTTCGGGTTTGAGAGTGCGATAGTTAATGGTTTCGGGCTTTTTGACTTCGCCGTGAGACCATTGGCGGATGGTTTCCGGCGAGGCAAGAGCGATTTGCATAGAGTCGAAAAGATTAACGTCAAGCAAGAAAAACCCTCCTTAGGTGTCAGGTTTCAGGGGTCAGCCAACAGCCCCTAGTCAACAACGTCATCGGCAATGATATCGTGGTCGGCGAAGTTGCCGATATCGACGCCCAAATCGTTCGCCTTCTTTTTGAGAGCGGAATCGTCGTCGTCGTCGTCGTCATGAATAACAATTTCTTTGGAATCGCGGGAGAGGACGCGAATATCAAGACCGATAGATTGCAATTCTTTAATGAGAACTTTGAAAGATTCGGGAACGCCGGGAGTAGGAATGTTTTGACCTTTGACAATGGCTTCGTAAGCTTTGACGCGACCTTGAACGTCGTCGGATTTGACGGTAAGAATTTCTTGCAAGGTGAAAGCCGCGCCGTAAGCTTCGAGAGCCCAAACTTCCATTTCGCCGAAACGCTGACCGCCGAATTGAGCTTTACCGCCGAGGGGTTGTTGAGTGACGAGAGAGTAAGGCCCCGTGGAGCGGGCATGAATTTTATCGTCGACGAGGTGATGAAGTTTCAGCATGTAGACGCAACCGACAGTGACGCGATTTTCAAAAGGCAAGCCGGTTCTGCCGTCGAAGAGAATGGTTTTGCCGTCGGAGTCGAGACCGGCAAGAGCAATGGTGGCGGCGATATCTTGGTCACGGGCACCGTCGAAAACGGGAGTGGCAATGTTTACACCTGCGTCGGAGGGGACCGGCAAGCCGAAGTTGTCAACGTCGAAGCCGAAAGCTTTAAGGTCGCGGGCGATATTTTTATCGTGAGATTTAATTTTCATGCCGATTTGCCTGCAAGCAAAGCCGAGGTGAGTTTCGAGAACTTGACCGATATTCATACGTGAAGGGACGCCGAGCGGATTAAGAACGATGTCAACGGGAGTGCCGTCGGGCAGGAAAGGCATATCTTCTTGCCTGCGAATATCGGAGACGACGCCCTTGTTGCCATGCCGCCCCGACATTTTATCGCCGACGGAAATTTTACGTTTTTGAGCAATGTAGACGCGGACTTGCTTATTGACGCCGGGAGCCATTTCGTCGTTAGAATCGCGAGTGAAGACATTGACGGCGACGACCTTACCTGCCTCGCCGTGTGGGACGCGCAAGGAGGTATCGCGTACTTCTCTTGCCTTTTCACCGAAGATGGCGCGCAGGAGGCGTTCTTCGGCAGTGAGTTCGGTTTCGCCCTTAGGAGTGACTTTGCCGACAAGGATATCGCCTGTTCTGACGTCCGCGCCGATAGAGATGATACCGTCAGCGTCGAGGTGAGTAAGGGAATCTTCCGCAACGTTTGGAATATCGCGAGTGACTTCTTCCGGCCCGAGCTTAGTATCGCGAGCATCGCACTGATATTCCTCAATATGAATCGAAGTATAAATATCCCTTTTAATCAAATTCTCCGACAGCAGAATCGCGTCCTCGTAATTGTAGCCCTCCCATGGCATATAAGCAACAATAATATTATAACCAAGCGCGAGTTCACCGTAGGAGGTTGCGGGACCGTCGGCGATAGGCTGACGTGCCGAAACATGTTCGCCTTCCTCGACGATAGGAATTTGATTAATGCAAGTGCCCTGATTGGAGCGGACGAATTTTTGAAGATGATAGATGTCGAATTTATCTTTAGTGGAGTTGACGAATTGGTCGTCGACTTTGATTTTGATTGTTTCGGCGTCGACTTGCTCGACAACGCCGGGACGTTTGGCAAGAATCATAACGCCCGAATCGCAAGCGGCTTTGAATTCCATGCCCGTGCCGACAAGAGGAGCTTGAGTTTTGAGAAGCGGTACGGCTTGGCGTTGCATATTGGCACCCATGAGCGCGCGGTTGGCGTCGTCGTTTTCGAGGAAGGGAATCATTGCGGTGGCGATTGAAACAACTTGTTTTGGCGAAACGTCCATGTAGTCGACATCTTCGCGGCGGACTTTGGTCGTTTCCTCTGCGCGGCGGGCAGTGACACGTTCATTGACAAACCGGTCGTTTTCGTCGAGGGGTTCGTTGGCTTGAGCAATGATAAGCGATTCTTCCTCGTCGGCGGTCATGTATCTGACTTCATTGGTGACGCGCTGATTTTCCTTGTCGACTTTACGATAAGGCGTTTCCATGAAGCCGTATTGATTGACGCGAGCATAATTGGACAAGGAACCGATTAAGCCGATATTGGGACCTTCAGGCGTTTCAATGGGGCACATTCTTCCGTAGTGAGAATTATGAACGTCACGGACTTCAAAGCCTGCACGTTCTCTGGATAAGCCGCCGGGACCGAGAGCAGAGAGACGGCGTTTATGAGTGAGTTCGGAAAGAGGATTGTGTTGATCCATGAACTGCGACAACTGCGAGGAGCCGAAAAATTCCTTAATGGCAGCGACGACGGGTCGAATGTTAATCAAATTCTGCGGGGTAACAATTTCGGCGTCTTGAGTGGTCATGCGTTCTTTGACGACGCGTTCCATGCGAGCCATGCCGATACGAAATTGATTTTGAAGGAGTTCACCGACGGAACGCACACGCCGATTGCCCAGATGGTCAATGTCGTCGGGGAGCCCCGAATCACTCATAAGTGAGAAAAGATAATTAATGGAAGAAACGATATCGGCGACGCAAATGGTGCGGTTATCGCGAATGGAAAGAGTGGTTGCACAAAGCATCGTATAAGAGCCGCTTTCGGTTTTGATTCTGATTTTTATGGGATGAGTATATCCTCGACGGAGTTTATTGGCGGCGGCTTTGAAGATTTCCTCCTCGCGTTCTTCGGGAATTTTATCCAGAGTGGCTTCGGTGATAACTTCATTGGCAGGGATTAGAAGTTCGCCGTTTTCGGGGTCGCGAATATCTTCTGTGACAATATCACCCAACAAAAGATTGCGCCAACCGATAAAGTTTTGAATTTCGTTTTCGTCGTCGATAGCGTCGAGCATGGCTTGAGTGACGACTTCATTTGCGGGAATTAAAACTTCGCCCGTTTCCAAGCTGAATAAATCTTCGGCAAGGACACGACCGAGCAGGCGGCGTTTCCAACCGAGTTTCTTTGTAATTTTATAACGACCTACAGCCGCAAGGTCATAACGGCGCGGGTCAAAGAATTGCGAATGCAAAAGAGAGGCGGCGTTGTCTGCAGAAGGCGGTTCGCCCGGACGAAGACGATTGTAAATGCCGATAAGAGCCTTTTCCTTATTGTCTTCCTTATTGAGGCGGTCGAGGTCGAGCATGTCAACAAGAGCCTTGTAGCCGGCAATCAAAGAATTTTTGTCGTCGAGGGCGGCGAAAATATCGAGAAGATATTTATAATTTGAAAGCAGGTCGTTCTTATCGTCGAATTCTTTGTAAGCCGCCATCAAAGCATCGAAAGTTTCCTCCGTGCGGGAGCCTTCGCGCTTGAGGTAGCCGATTGTCAAGGTGTTGCGTGCGTCGGTGCCGTTTTCTTCGTCGCGTGCCAAAAAGTCAATGAGTTGAGCGGAAGTTTTTTCGTCGTGGAGTTTGGCAGCGATAAAAAATTTTACGTCGAAGAGTTCGAGGATTTGTTCGTTGGTTTCAAAGTCGAGGGCGCGCAGAAAATAAGTCACGGGCATTTTGCGAGTGCGGTCAATGCGGACGCTTATCGCCGATGAAGAATCCGTTTCAAGCTCAATCCAAGCTCCGCGATTCGGAATGACTGTTGCGTTGTAAATGTTTTTTCCTGTTTGGTCAATAGTTTTGTCGTAATACGCGCCGGGACTTCTTACGAGCTGCGAAACGATTACGCGTTCCGCTCCGTTTATGATAAAAGTACCGGTTTGTGTCATAATCGGGAAGTCGCCCATAAAGACTTCCTGCACTTTGACATCGCCCTTGATTTTGTTATGAAGCCTCACTTTCACGCGGACGGGAGCGGCGTAAGTGCCGTCGCGTTTCTTGCATTCTTCCAGCGTGTACTTGCATTCGCCGAAGGTGGGCTCTCCGAAAAACAATTCCAGATTACCCGAAAAGTCAGATATCGGCGAAATATCTTTGAAAATTTCCTGCAGTCCTTCTTTCTTAAACCAATCGTAGGAGTTGCGCTGGATGTCCAAGAGATGCGGCATCTCCATGACTTCCTTAATTCTTGCGTAGCTGTACCGTGTTCTTTTGCCGACTTGAACAGGATTAAACATTAAAGCCGTCACTCCTTTTCAATTAGGAACTGGTAAATAGGAACAAGGAACAAGTAGGGATTAGTGAACTAGTTCCCAGTTCCTACTTCCTAGTTCCTAATTAATTAAAGCGCGGCGTAACCTCAGGGAAATGCCAATCGGACACGACGCGCATAAAGTTTCTCCATCTTATTGTCAATCAGTAGCTTTGTATTTTATCTTTAAAGTTTTTTCCTGTCAAGCTTTTTTATCGTCAACTCCCCACGCGTGCAAGCCTTCCTTTTCGGGCATGATTTTCGGGTCAAAGACGGGCTCCTCGACGCCACGATTTTTTTGAGCAACGTAATCGTCAAGCGCGATAAAAGAATATTTGCAAAGGCGGGCAATGGCGTAAAGGTTCGTTATGCAAAGAAAACCCATAAACAAATCCGCGCTGTCCCAAACCAAACTCAACTCCGCGAAACTTCCGAACAAGACCATGCCGACAACTCCAATGCGGAAAAAATTCATTGCGTGACGTGCAACCGAACTGGGCAAAAATCCCGACTCGTCACCTTCAAAGAAAGCGATATTGACTTCGCCGTAAAAATAGTTGCCGACGATTGAGCTGAAGGCAAAAAGAAAAACTATCACTGCCAAGACGGAAGGCGCATAACTTCCGTAGACACTTGCCAAAGATTGTTGAACGAGTGAGACGCCCGTCAATTCTCCGCCGATTGAATATTCGCCCGTCAACAAAACAGAAAACGCCGTCGCCGAGCAAACAAACCAAGTATCGACATAGACGCCGAACGATTGAATCAGACCTTGCCGCGCAGGGTGTTTGCCGCTGGCAGTAGCCGCCGCATTCGGAACGGAACCTTCGCCTGCCTCATTGGAAAATAATCCGCGACGAACGCCCGTCATGAAGACTGCACCGAAGCCGCCGCCGACCGCCGCTTGAGGCTCGAAGGCGTCATGAATTATCAGCGCGAACATAGCCGGCACTTGGTCAATGTGCATGACGACGATTATCAGTGCGCTCAAAAGATAAATGCCTGCCATCGAAGGCACGAGCATTTCCGCGAACTTTGCAATTCGTGTCACGCCGCCGAAAATTACAAGAGCCGTCAAAGCCGCCACAGTGACAGCCGTTATTGCATGGTTGATTCCGAAAGCCGTTTCGACCGCGCCGACGATTGTGTTTGCTTGAACGGAAACATAAATCCAGCCGAAGGTCACGGAAATTAAAATCGCGAAAAGTTTTGCCAAGCCCGACATGTGAAGAGCGTTTTTCATGTAGTAAGCGGGGCCGCCGAAAAATGCTCCGTCACCTCTGGGCAACTTGTAAATCTGCGCGAGGGTGCTCTCGACGAAACCGGTTGCGCAACCGATAAACGCAATGAGCCACATCCAAAAGACCGCGCCGGGTCCTCCGGTTACAATCGCAATGGCAACGCCCGCAATGTTGCCGACACCGACACGTGAAGCCGTCGACACGCAAAAAGCTTGAAAGCCGCTGATTTCTTTGCCGCTGGTTTTTTGTCCCGCGCTCCCGAAAATTAATTTGAACATCTCTCCGACAAGCCGAAGCTGTACAAATTTCGTTCGCAACGTGAAGACAATCCCAGACCCGATAAGCGCGATAATGATTACATACGTCCACAGGAACGAATTTATCTCGTTAATCACGCCGTGCAATAATTCCATAAAATCTCCTCCCGCAATTTGATATGGAAATTATAGCATAATTATCATTGGCGTTAAAGCGGAATTTCGATTGACTTTCAAGCGGCGGCATGTTACACTGCAAAAAATATGCGGTTGTAGCTCAGCAGGATAGAGCAGCTGCCTCCTAAGCAGCAGGTCGCGCGTTCGAATCGCGCCAATCGCACCATAATTCGTAACAAATAATTGTAATCAGAGAGCAGGAATAGCGATGAAAAAAAATTAAGCTCTTCGCAAATGTGAAGGGCTTTTGTTATATGGGGAGAGGAGAATTTTTATGTTATGGGGGAAAGTTTTGTTTAGCTTTGCAATAATTTTAACGGCAGTGATTACCGCAGCCTGCGTGTCTTCTTCTGCGAAAAATATTTCCGCGTCGCAAAAATCGGATACACCTTTGCCGGAAGAAATCATTCAACAGAATCATAAAATCCCGGGCGAGGCAGAAATTTATTTGGCAGGCGGATGTTTTTGGGGCACGGAATTTTTAATGCGCAATGTCGCCGGTGTCACGAGCGTCGAAGTCGGCTACTCAAACGGCTCGACACGCAATCCCACCTATCGCCAAGTCTGCAAAGGTTCGGGGCATGCGGAATCGGCGCACGTCATTTACAACAAAAGCGTAATTTCTTTGCCGAAGCTTTTAAAAATTTATTATAAATCGATTGACCCGACGCGTGTGAATAATCAGGACAATGACGTGGGAATTAATTATCGCACGGGAATTTATTTCAGCGACCCCGCCGACGAAGCGATAATTAAAGAGTCGTTGCTTGAGTTGCAAAGCAAGTACAAAAAGGATATTGTCGTCGAGTGCATGCCGATTAAAAATTTTTATCGCGCCGAAGAAAATCATCAAGAGTATTTGATTAAAAATCCGAACGGCTATTGTCACGTGGCGCATGCCGTAATCGATGAGCAATCGAAAGAAAAGGCGGCTAATGAATTCAAAGACAAAAATTTTTCGCGCGACAGAGTTTACGGCAAGCCCGACAAAGAGGTTTTGAAAAAGTTAAGCGGTCTTCAGCGTGCAGTGACTCAAGACGGCGCGACGGAACCTCCTTTCAAAAACGAGTACGACGAGGAATTTCGCGAGGGCATTTACGTTGACGTGACGAACGGGCAACCGCTCTTTGTGTCGAAAGATAAATTTGAATCGAATTGCGGCTGGCCTTCCTTCTCAAAACCGATTGACAAAAATTTTATCGAGGAACGCAAAGATTTATCGTTCGGCATGGACAGAACGGAAGTTCGGGCTAAGGCAAGCGGCTCACATTTGGGTCACGTCTTCGAAGACGAACCTTCCGGAAAAAGCAAGATAAGATATTGCATCAACAGCGCGGCTCTCCGATTTATTCCTCGTGAAAAAATGGCGGAAGAAGGCTACGGCGACTGGCTTGATTTGTTTACAGCTAAAAAGGATTGAATCTGAAAATTTTTTGTAGTATATTGTTGCAGGCAAAAATTTTTTTCAAGGAGAGTGTTGCCTGTGCCGATAGACTTTGAATTACCCGCAAAAATCCGTGACCTCGTCTCGACGATAGCACCGTTGGACATCTTCGACATCTTAATCGTCGCGGCAATCCTTTACAAATTTTATCAAATGATTCAAGACACCCGCGCCATTACCCTCGTCAAAGGGCTAATGGTTATCATTTCTTTAACGATAATTTGCGGCTGGCTCAATCTGCACGTCATGACTTGGATTTTGCAAAAGAGTTCCGACTGGTTGTTAATCGCGCTTCCGATTTTGTTTCAACCGGAATTGCGCCGCGCCCTCGAACATTTGGGGCAAGGACAATTTTTAACGCAAGGAGCTTCTCTTCTCGATAAGAAAGAGGCGGAATCAGTCGTTGACGAAATCGTCAAGACGGCAAAGAAACTTTCGCAGACAAAGACGGGCGCGCTCATGGTTATCGAACGCGAAATGAAATTGAACGACATAAGCGTCACGGGAATTCATATAGACGGAATTATTTCTTCGGAATTTTTATTGAACGTCTTCATCGTGAACACGCCTCTGCATGACGGCGCGGCGATTATTCGCGGCAATCGATTAATCTCGGCGGCGTGTGTCCTTCCGCTCACAGAGAATCATGAACTTTCAACTGAGCTCGGCACAAGGCACCGGGCGGCTATCGGACTTTCCGAACAATGCGACGCGCTGATTGTCGTCGTCAGCGAAGAGACCGGAACAATTTCCGTTGCGGAGGGCGGGCATTTAATGCGACGCTTCGACGAAAAAACTTTGGCTGCAAAAATTCGTCCCGCTTTCGTCAGGAAGGAAGATAAATTTTTCGGCAAGTTCCTTTCAAAATGGAGGGACGGCAAATGACGCAGATATTGGATATTTTTCGACGCAATCTGCTGAAAAAAATAATCGCGCTCGTTGCGGCGTTCTTCATGTGGGTTTTCGTCATGGCAGACCAAGACCCGGCAATCGAAGGCTCTTACAACGTGCCGCTCACAATTTCAAACGCGCCGTATGAATTCATTGCCATTTGCGAAGAAAAGACGGTACAAATAGAGACACGTGCGCCGCGTTCAAATTTCGCAAAGTACGACGCCAATGCCTTCCGCGTCTACGCAAACTTGGCGGACTTGAGCGAGGGCGAATATCAAATCACGCCGCAAGTCATCATGCCTCAAGGTTTTGAATTGATAAACACCAACCCGACACTCATTAACGTGAAACTTGACCCGCTGATTGAACAACAAATGCCGATTGATTTAATAACAACCGGCGCGGTTTCTCAAGACGCGGCAGTCAACCTGATCGAAAAATCAATGGACGTGGTGACGATCGTCGGTCCTAAAAGTTTTGTCGAGAAGGTCGTTAAAGTTTGCGGCACTGTGAATTTGTCGGGCAACACCTCCGGTTTCGAAACACAAATTCCCATGAACGCCGTCGACGACAAAGATAATGTTGTTCCGCGTGTTCGGGTTGTGCCGAGTGTCATAACTGTTTCCGTTGACATTGAGAGCGGGCTCAAGAAACGCATTGTCCCGATTGTCCCCGAACTTTCCGTCGCGGACGGCTGGGAACTCACAAAGGTAACCGTCGAGCCTGCGCAAATGGAAATCGTCGGCACGGAATCGGCTGTTAATTCAATCGTCACGTTGAAGACGGTGCCTTTCACTGTTCAAACGGGACAACGGACTTTCAAGAGCACACTGAAATTAATTGTTCCCGAAGGCGTGTCGGTTAAAAATGATGAGGTTACGGTTTCGGCAGAGATTGTTCGCAAAGCTGTCGTGCGCGACCAAACCGGCAATTAACCCGTGAAAAAATTTCTCAAAAAAATTTTCTCCAAGTACTTGATAACTGTTATCATGTGTGCTATACTGCGTTCAAGCTTTCGTTAAAGCTCTCCTAAAATATAATACACATACGCTTGAAAAAAGACCCGTGCTGCTCACGCGGGTCTTTTTTGACGGATTGGCTTCTGCTTTTCTTTTGCAGACGGTAGCCCCCATCTTTGCCAAAGAGTGGAGAGGAAAGGGAACTAGGGTGTGTTGGTAAATTCAATCGGCGGCTTCGATTAAGCGTTTCAATGACTTTTATTTTTTTAATCTACTTTTCTTTTGCTGCGCCCAAAAGAAAAGTAGCAAAAGAAAAGGGCGTTGACCGCTATAAAACCTTCCAGGTTTTAAGTCGCGGCGGCCGCACGTCCATGTGCGGCCGGGTTTTCACGCTGATTAACAAGCTTTAGTCGTTGAGAAAAGGAGCGATAATTTTCACGAACAACGAGCCCAAGCTGAAACCTGCGTCGACATTCTTGCAGGCAACAAGCGGAACACGAGCAACGGGTTTGCCGTCGTAGCGAAGGACTGCCTCACCCAAAACTTTTCCCTTGACGATACCTTTGTCCGCGTCAACGATTTTTGGCAAGTCGTAAGTCACTCGCAAAAGTTTTGAGTCCTCGCCCGCCATCAACGGAAAATTTAAATCGTTCAGCGGTTCGACACGGACAGTAGCTTTCTTGCCGCCGCGAACAAAAACTCTTCTGTCGACTTTGTCTTTGTCAAGAATGCCAATCATGCGGACGCGTTCGAAGCCGTAATTCAAAAGAGAGGTTGCGTCCTCGAAGCGCGTATCTTGGTCGGTCGAATGCATGACAATCGCGATGAGTTCAATCTCGCCGCGTTTGGCAGAAGCAGCAAGACAACCGCCCGCCGCTCTTGTCCAACCGGTTTTGATTCCGTCCGCGCCTTTGTATTTGCTCAAAAGTTCGTTCGTGTTGTTGAGCTCCGCCCATTTGTCTTTCGGGTAACGCCAATGAATTGAGGTGCGCCGAGTGTTGACGATTTCGCGGAAAGTTTCGTTCTTCATGCAATAAACCGCAATGCGAGCCATATCCGCCGCCGTCGAATAGTGATTGGGATTGGGCAAGCCGTTCGGATTGACGAAGTGAGAATCTGTGCAACCGATAGCCTTAGCTTTGTCGTTCATAATTTCGGCGAATTCCGTGTTGTTTCCGGCAACGGCTTGAGCAAGAGCAATCGCGCCTCCGTTTTCCGAAACAAGCATGACGGCGTTTATCATATCCTTTGCGCTGACAGAATCGCCTGCCGCCCAATTCAACGTGTTGTCCTCCGTCGTGGCTGCCGCTTGATTCATTGTTATTTCTTTAAGCGGGTCGAGGTTCTCCAATGCGAGGACACACGTCAACATTTTTGTCATGCTTGCCGGCTCGCGTTGAAGGTCGGCATTTTTTTCGTAGATGATTCTTCCCGTCGAAGCCTCAACCAAAATTGCCGAGTCCGCCAAAATTTCCGGCTCTGCCGCAAATGAAAACGAATTCATTGTCAAGACGACGGAAAAAATTATCGCTGTCAAAAAATTTTTCATCGCTTACACCATAGACATCGTCGTCACGAAATTGAATATCCCGAACGCGCCGACCGCAATTCCGGCGTACCAAAAATAAATTTGTTTCATGAGCCCGGCAAGCGAGGTCAAGAGGATTGCAATTTGAAGGTAAGTCAACGCGCCCGCAAAGCCTCTGTTCAATTCGAGGAAGTGGTCGCGGTCAGCTTCTTTGAGATTTGCCTCTTTTCTTATTTCTATTTGCTCGCCGTTGTAGCGGTCAATCGTCTGCCGATATTTTTCTTTGAGCACATTCAATTTCATCGGGTCGACGTTATCGGGCGGGTCGGTTTCCAATGATTCAAGTTGCATTTTGTACATCGTTTCTTTAATGCTTTTCGCTTGATAGTAAGCCCAGCCGTCGGAGGCTTGGCTTTGCGCCAAAATGCCTTTGCTTGCGTTGGCTCCCGCGTAGAGTGAGGCGAACGTCGCGCAGATTGCCAAAATCAAAGCCGTCAACGCGATTAATTGTGTCGTTCGCTTTGAAAAATCTTTTTCCTTAGTCTCGTCAATTTTTTTATCTTCAGACAAAATTTATTCTCTCCTTAATCTTGGACACTGACGTCCGTTGTGATTTCGCCGTTGGAAATTGTAAAGAGGATAAAATTGGAAAGCGCGGTGTCCTCGGCGGTCGGTGAGACAAATTCAAAGCAATAGCCGTAGTTGCCGTCGCCGAGTGCCTCGTCTTTAATTTGAGGATTGTCGCCGATTGTGAACGTGTCGACTTCAACTTGAGTAAAGTCCTCGTCGTCGCCCGAAATCGTCATGCCGTAGTGAATCGTCGTGATTTCGTCGCCGGCATGAAGCTTGATAAGTTCGCGGCTGCTCATGCCGTGACTGTCAAGACCTTTCCTCGCGCCGAGAATGTAATATTTTTCTTCGGCATAGACGTAGGCGACCTGCAAGTTGCATTCGACGCCGTTGAGTTTAATCGGGATTGAATAAAGATTGTAGCCGTCGTTCTCTTCGGTTATCTCGACGTAAACGGGGTGCCCGTCAAGCATCGGCCACACGCCGCGGAAGTTGTCTGTGAAAATTCCCTTATCCCAATCGGCGTTGATGTCGGAATCCGAACCGAGATAAAGGATAATATCATCGTCAAGGCTCATGTAAACGAGCTGGCAGTGAATGCTTGAGAGCAAGTCCGTTTGTTCGGGCGTGAGTTGCACGAAAGCGTTGCCGTTATTATCCATTTGAACTTGAAAATCTTCCAGTTGAGAAATTTGGAAAATGTCTTGGCGTTGAGGAGGCGGAGTCGTCGGTGCGGGCGTGACCAAAGTTTCTCCGTCGAGGAGCGGGACAACGTCGGCAGGAATTTCGCCGTAAATCAAATAGTAGTAAAGAATTTTTTGCGGAACGGGAGCCGCGTCTTGATTGAGGTAGGCAACCAAAGTTTGTTCGTCGCCGCTGTAGGAATAAAAACTTGACAAGCCGCCGCCGCGATTGCGATAGGAGCCGTTGACTTTGTAAATGACAGCGTCCTCGACCGCGCCGATTAATTTGTCGGCAGTGTTCGGGAGGATTGACTTGTTGCCCTTTGCCAAGTCGACAATGTCAACCATGTTCGTGTAGCCGGTCTGTCTGGTGTTGCCTCCGTAATTTTCAGCCTGCGCGGCACCGCGTCCGAAGTTTGCAAAAAAGTTTCTGGGATTTTTGTGAGCCGCTCTTAAAGCCTCAAGCCCGAAAGATTCATAAGCATTGCGAAGGTAAGGCAGCTTGCTCAAGTCGATAACGGAAAGCGTCGCCGTATCTTCAACCCAATAACTTTCGCAGGCCTCCATGTAAGAATCGCAGATGGCTTGACCGAGTTTCGCGCCGCCCATAGCAGGATTTTGAGCAAGAGCACCGACCCAACCCGTGTAGTTCCAGCCGATACCGGGTTCAACTTCTTCAGAGGCCGTGACGTAACGAGTGAGACCGTCAAGCGTGTTTACAGTGTCGTAAGTCGCCATGAGGCAGGCGTCGAAGCCGATAAGTTCGAAAGGAGGATTTTCTGCGGAAGGTTCATAGGCAGCAGTGAACGCGGCACGAACATCATTCAAGCTCAACATGTTGCCGGTGCGTTCGTCGAGGCAGATACCGACAGCCGAGCCGCCGCCGTGATCCCAAAAGACAAAAACTTTATGATCGGCGGTGTAGTTGTCCTTGCCGAAGCGAACGAAATCAGCCAGCGTGTTTACGTCGCCCATATCGGCATCGTCCAAAGTCGCAATGCGTTCGAGACCGTCTGAAGTGTAAAGATAACGTTCGACCGCGCCGCTTGAGACGACGTTGTTTTGCCATTGATTGGTGCCGCCCGTTTGAATCAAAAATTTTACATTGGCGGGAAGCTTGACTTCCATAAGCTCTTGAATATCGGCAGTAGCCGCGCCGCCTTGAGTTTCCAAATCGGTGCCGCAAATGTACCATTGAACAAGCCAAGTGTCTTCGGCTTTGTAGGTGTCTGTGAAGTTCGCGGACTTGTTGGCAACGCGAGTGGTTTCGCCCGCAGAATCGCCGCAGCCCGTTGCAATTAACGTTGCGACAAGGAAGACAGTCAACATAAAAATTCGTCGAAACTTTTGCATGACCTCTGCTCCTTTCAAAAAAAATGGTCAGTGATTAGAAAATCAAACTAACCACCAACCACTAACCACTAACCACTAATCATTTCTGTCCCGTGACGAATTTGGCAACTTCTTCGGGATTTTTCGGAGCCCAATACATTTTTCCGTCGGAGCCTTCGACAGCCTCGCAAGTGACTTCGATTGAAGTTTCGGGATTGAGCGGGAACTCGTTAATGAACTTGTCGATTGATTCAAGAGCGAATTGTTGGAACTCGGCACTCTCTTTGAGTTGAGCTTCCGTCAAACCTTGAGCTTGAAGTTCGCCGTAAGCGGCACCGAGCGCAACCAAATCTTCATTGGTCTCGGCAACTTTGGCGGCGCCTTCCTGATTAATCGTCGTGGCAGTGAGTTCGACAACGGGATTGGTCGGGTCGTCTTTCTTGACGGTCGCTTTCATATCCATAGCCATGTGAAGTTTTCCGACGTATTGCCCGGTCATTTCGGCAACGCTTTCATCGCTTAAAGGATACTGTTTGAAGGCGTCTACAATCGGCGCGAGGACTTGGTCTTGAACGGCTTCAATGTCCTTTTCGGTCATGCCGGCAGCCTTTTGGTTTTCGTCTTCGATTACGCCGTAAGCATAGAGTTGCGCATAGGCAAGAACGGCTTTATCCGGTGTGCCTTCGGGAGCCTTCGCGGTCTCTTCCGTCTTTTGAGCCGCCGCATCGTCTTTTTTGGCTTCGTCCTTCTTGCCGCCGCAGCCGACCAGACACAACGCGAGCAGAAGCGTCAACGCGCCAAACAAAACTTTTCTTAACATAAAAAAAATCCTCCAATCAAAAAATTTTTATAAGGTTTTAAAGTTATCGATTGTCATTTATTTTCCGCCCGTCATGAAATCTGTAAGGGCTTTTGCGTCGGCGGGTGCCCAATGAATCGTTCCGTCGGTGCCTTCAACTTTTGCGCAAGAAACCTCGAAAGTTTTTTCCTCTTGAAAGGGAACGCCCTCGATATATTTTGTGAACGCGGTGACCGCCAACTTTTGAACTTCGGGATTTTGTTTAAGTTGGTCGTCGGTTGCGCCGTCAGATTTGAGTTGACCGACCATGCCCAAAAGTGCAAACAGCTCGTCATTTTTTGTGAGGTATTTGTTCGCATTGGAAATGTCAATCGGAGTCGTCGTCAACTCGACAACGGGGTGTTCTTTATCTTCGACCTTCATTTTGGTTTGGAAATTTATCTTGGCTTTGTTGTTCGCGTAGAAAATTTTTTCCAATTCAATCATTGTCTCGTCGCTCAAAGGAACAGCGTCGTTGAAAGGTTTCAAGAAAAGTTTAAGAATCACGTCGCGAAGATTTTTATTGTCTTCTTCGGAAAAGCCCGCCGCCGCCAAATTCGTCGAATCGCCTTTCGTGATTATCTCGGCGTAAGCAAGAATTGCTTTATCGGGTGTGCCGACGACTTTTTCCTCGCCGCAACCGCCAAGCAACAGAGCCGCCGCAGTCAATGCACAGATAAAAAATTTTTTCAGCATGAAGCCCTCCCTCCTTTTCGCCCGCATTATATCAAAAATTTTCTTTGACGCAACACTTACCTTCAAAAACGTTTTACAAAAATTTTCAGCGCGGGTATAATTTATGAATTATCGAAAGGAGGAATTTTCTTGGATCCGTTGGTATCAATCATTATCCCCGTTTATAACGGCTCAAATTATTTGCGCGAGGCGATTGACTCGGCTTTGGCGCAAACCTATTCGAACATTGAGGTTATCGTCGTCAATGACGGCTCGAACGACGGCGGCGCGACTCGTGACATTGCTTTATCATACGGCGAAAAAATCCGCTACTTTGAAAAGGAAAACGGAGGCGTCTCGACTGCGCTGAATCTCGGAATCAAAAACATGCGCGGAAAATATTTTTCTTGGTTGTCGCACGACGATGTTTATCTGCCCGAAAAAATCCAAGTTGAAATCGACGCGCTCCGTCAAGCCGGCGATATGTTCCGCGTCGTCTACAGCAATGATTCTTTCTTGCTTATGCCGAAGCGCACAATTATTGAAAATACCGGCAGGAATTTTTATCGTCAAGAATTTTTGGAGACGGGAGCTTTCACGCCGCTTTTCGGTCTCGTGGGCGGTTGTACGTTGCTTATACCAAAAATTTATTTTGATATTTACGGCGGCTTCGACGAAACTTTCCGCGCCGTGCAAGATTATAAAAAATGGTTTGAAATGTTCAGAGGCAGGCGGCTTGTTTATGTCCGTCGGTCTCTTATTTTGTCACGCCAGCACGCCGAACAGACTACGCATAAATATTCGATACGAATGAGCGAGGAACATTGGCTCTACAGTTGGATGGCTTATAACGTGAATGAAGATGACATTATCGGCAGCGGCTTGACGGATATGTATCATTTGTACAGCGCACTTTTTACAAGATGGTTCGGCTTTGACATTTATCAGCAAGGAATGCAATTCGCCGTACAAAAGATAATGGAACTGCCCGAATCCCCCGACGCCGATGAGCGCGCAAAAAATTTGAGCAACCTTATCAACGCCGGCAACTTTGAAACTTATTTGCCAAAGGAACAAGAAGGAATTATAAGATTTGATTTCAGCTTGCGAGGAGTGAATTTGGGCGGCAACGTGAAATTTATTCCGTTCAATCAATTTGCTTCCGTCAAGCCCGCTCAAAATGTTCGCTTGCTGAATCGTTTTTCGCTTATGCAAGTGCTTATCGACACACCGATTAGGAAAAAGATTTTTGCGGAATGGCTTAGCAACCGAGGAGGACAAAAGGCATGAGCATTTTCAAAGGCAAGACGTTAATGATAACGGGCGGCACCGGTTCTTTCGGCAACATGGTTTTGAAACGCTTCCTCGACACTGACATCGGCGCGATTAAAATTTTTTCCCGCGACGAAAACAAACAGGACAACATGCGCCGCCATTATCAAAACGACAAAATTAAATTTCATATCGGTGACGTGCGCGACTTCCAAAGCGTCAAGTCGGCAATGTATGGCGTCGATTATATTTTTCACGCCGCCGCCCTTAAGCAAGTTCCCTCGTGCGAATTCTTTCCGATTGAGGCGGTCAAGACGAACGTGCTCGGAACGGAAAATGTTTTGAACGCGGCGATTGAAACCGGCGTAAAAAAAATCGTCTGCCTCTCGACAGACAAAGCAGCTTATCCGATTAACGCAATGGGCACCTCGAAAGCGATGATGGAAAAAGTTATCCTCGCCAAGTCGCGAACGGTTCCCGAAGAGCAAATTACAATTTGTTGCACGCGTTACGGAAATGTCATGTGCTCACGCGGCTCGGTCATTCCGCTTTTTATCAAGCAGATAAAAAACAATCAACCGATAACCGTCACCAATCCTCTTATGACAAGATTTTTGATGGACTTAAATGAGGCGGTCGATTTGGTTCTGTTTGCGTTCAAGCACGGACACACGGGCGATTTGTTTATTCAGAAGTCGCCCGCCTGCACAATCGGAACACTTGCCGAAGCTGTCAAAAAACTTTTCAATCCCGCAGCCGCCGTTCACGAAATCGGAATTCGTCACGGAGAAAAAATGTTTGAAACGCTCATGACTTCCGAAGAGCGAATCAAGTCGGAGGACATGGGAAATTATTTCCGCGTGCCGATTGATTCGCGCAACTTGAATTACGAAAAATATTTTTCCAGCGGCGACAACGATATTTTGCAAACCGAGCCCTACACTTCATCCAACACGGAGCAGCTTGACGTTGAAGGCACCGTCAAAAAACTTTTGGCAGTCGATTATGTTCAAGATTGTTTGAAAGGCAGGGAACCGCTTTGAAAATTTTGGTAACGGGCGCGGGCGGCTTTATCGGAAAAAATTTAATTGCGACGCTCAAAACTTTCGGGCATGAAGTTTTTGAATATCATCATGCGGCGGGGCTTGAGGCTTTGGAAAAATTTTGTCGTGATTGCGAATTTGTTTTCCACCTCGCCGGAGTCAATCGCCCCAAAACTGTCGAGGAGTTCGCGGCGGGCAATACGCATTTCACTGCCGAGCTTGTCAACTTTCTTGAACGCGCCGATAATTTTTGTCCGATTGCCTTTGCCTCGTCGATTCAAGTTGAGTTGAATAATCCTTACGGTCAAAGCAAATTGGCGGCGGAAAAAATTTTGCGTGCTCACGGCGAAAAAACTTCTGCGCGGATTTTGATTTATCGTCTGCCAAATGTTTTCGGCAAGTGGTGTCGTCCGAATTACAACAGCGCGATTGCAACGTTTTGTTTCAACGCGACGCGAGGTCTTCCGCTCAAAGTCAACGACCCTGCGCGGGAAATGCATTTGGTTTATATCGACGACGTTGTCAAAGAATTTATTCGCGTTCTCGACGGCGAAGAGCCTCAAGACATTCCGAGCTTCAAAAAAAATTTGCGGGAGCTTGCCGAACTGATTCAATCTTTCACGACGATTCGTGAAAATTTATCGATACCCGACCAAAGAGATGAATTGACCTCGAAACTTTTTTCAATGTATCAAAGTTATCTGCCCGAAGAAAATTTTTCTTACGCGCTGAAGATGCACAAGGACGAGCGCGGAAGTTTTTCGGAATTCATTCGCACGGACGGGCAAGGACAATTCTCCGCGAACGTCATCAAGCCTCACGTCACGAAGGGCAATCATTGGCACCACTCCAAGCACGAAAAATTTTTGGTCGTTGCGGGCGAGGGCGTCATTCGTTTCCGTCAAATTTTCTCCGACAAAATTTTTGAATACAAAGTCAGCGGCGAACGTCATGAGGTCGTTGACATTCCGCCGGGCTACACACACAGCATTGAGAATACCGGCGAAACCGATATGACCGTTTTCATTTGGGCGAACGAAAATTTTAATCCCGCTGCGCCCGATACATACTTCCTTAAAGTAAACGATACACCCTCGCAAATCGACGGAGCATTTGATAACGACTTATCTTCGCGAACACGGGCATGAAGTTTACGGGCTCGCACGCAGAAAAATTTTTCCGCACGTCGATATAGTTTTGGATGTCACAAATCGAACGGAGCTTGCCAAAATTATTCGCGGCGGAAATTTTAATTGCGTCGTGAATTGCGTCGGGATTCTCAATCGCGTTGCCGAAGACAACAAAACTTTGGCGATAAGGCTCAACAGTGAACTGCCTCATTTTTTGGCGGAGACGACTGCACCCTTGTCGACGAAGATTATTCAGCTTGGCACCGATTGCATATTTTCGGGCAAGCGCGGCGGCTATCGTGAAGATGATTTTCCTGACGGCAAAACTTTTTACGACAGGACGAAGGCACTCGGCGAACTCGTCGACGAAAAAAATATCACCTTCCGCAATTCGATTATCGGCGGCGACCTTGAACGCGACGGCATCGGTTTGTTGAATTGGTTCCTGCAACAAACGGGCGAGGTCAACGGCTACACGAAATCTGTTTGGTCGGGCGTGACGACTTTATTTTTGGCGCAGATGATTGAGCGGGCGGCGATTGAAAATCTTCACGGGCTCTATCAGCTGACGAACAACACGCCGATAACCAAGCACGACCTCTTGAAATTGTTCGCCAAAGTTTTTCGCAAGGAAATAAAAATTTCGCCCGTCGAGGGAATCGCGGCAGATAAAACTTTAATCAACACGAAAACTTTCGGACTCGCGCCGCCCTATGAAAAAATGCTCCTCGACTTGCGCGATTGGATGATTCGACATGAAAATTTTTATCCGCATTACAGGTTGGTGACGACATGAGCAAACTTAAATTGATGACGATACTCGGCACGCGCCCCGAAATTATTCGCCTGTCCGAGACGATTAAACTCTGCGACAAATTTTTTAATCATGTGCTGGTTCACACGGGGCAGAATTACGATTACGAATTGAATCAAATTTTTTTCGAGGAATTGGAACTTCGTCCACCCGATTATTTTTTGAATTGCGCCGGCGAAAATCTTGGTCAAACGATGGGAAATATTTTGGCGAAGAGCTACGAAATTTTATCCGAAGAAAAACCCGACGCCGTTTTGATTTTGGGCGATACAAATTCCGCGCTGTCAGCCATTTCCGCAAAACGCCTCAAGGTTCCGATTTTCCACATGGAGGCGGGCAATCGCTGTTGGGATTGGAACGTGCCCGAAATGATTAACCGCAAAATCGTCGACCACATTTCCGACGTGAATCTTCCTTACACCGAACACTCGCGCCGCTATCTTTTGGCGGAGGGCTTTGACGGCAAAATGATTTTCGTGACCGGCTCGCCGATGAAAGAACTTTTCCTCAAGTATCGCGAAAAAATTTTTGCAAGCAACGTTTTGGCTCGACTCAACCTTGAGCCGAAAAA
Organism: Selenomonadaceae bacterium; assembly: GCA_017535925.1. Classification (GTDB taxonomy): domain Bacteria; phylum Bacillota; class Negativicutes; order Selenomonadales; family Selenomonadaceae; genus Quinella. The sequence continues at coordinate 75,748 of JAFXTD010000041.1, forward strand.
ATATTTCCTGCTTTCTTCTCACCGCGAAGAAAATATCGACAACGAAAAAAATTTCCTGTCGCTTATGAATTCAATCAACGCGCTCGCCGAAAAATACCGCTTGCCGATAATTTATTCGACGCACCCGCGCAGCCGCAAATTCATTGAGCGGAGGCAATTCAAATTTAATCCGCTCGTCAGAAGTTTGCCGCCGTTCGGTTTCTTCGACTACAACAAATTGCAAACGGAAGCTCGTTGCGTCTTGTCGGACAGCGGCACGCTCTCGGAAGAAAGTTCAATGCTCAAATTCCCCGCCGTATTGATTCGCACCTCGACCGAACGCCCCGAAGTTTTGGACAAGGGCACGATAATTTTGGGCGGCGTGACCGAACGTGAAATTTCTCAAGCGGTGGAGTTGGCGATTGAAAGTTCAACCGAAAATTTTATCGAGGCAACTGACTACGCCGACGCCGTCTCAATGAAAGTCGTAAAAATTATTCAGAGCTATACAAACGTCGTCAATCGCACGATTTGGCTCAAGCAATTCTAATTAGGGGCTGTTGGTAAATTGAATCAGCGGCTGCGATTGAGCGTTTCAATGACTTTTATATTTTAAATCTACTTTTCTTTTGCAAGTCTCTTCTACTTTTCTTTTGTTGCGCCCAAAAGAAAAGTAGCAAAAGAAAAGGGCGTTGACCGCTATAAAACCTTCCGGGTTTTAAGTCGCGGCGGCCGCACGTCCATGTGCGGCAGGGTTTTCACCAACCGCTACTTTTGAATTTACCAACACACCCTAATTCTCCATTTTCAATTTCCAATTCCCAATTGATAGAAAAATTTGCGGGCGGGATTTTTTTTTGCTATCATGAAGAAAAACTTTTGAGGCAAAGCAATGATTCAACTTGAAAACGTGACAAAATACTACGGCGAACGATTAATCTTCCGCGACGTGACTTTTAAGATTGTCGACGGCGAAAAGGTCGGTATCGTCGGCAAAAACGGCGCGGGCAAATCGACGCTGCTTAAGATAATGACCGGCTTGGAAACTTTCGACGCGGGCACAATCGGCGGCTTGCGTGCGGAGGACATCGGCTTTGTTGAACAAACCCCCAACTTCACTGCCGCGAACCTTCTCGACGAAATGTTGACGGTTAAGGGCGTCGAAAAATTCATGGCGCGAAAAATTTTATACGGCTTGGGTTTCACGGAGGCGGAACTTGAAAAAAATCCGAATCACTTCAGCGGCGGCGAATCGGCGAAAATTTCTTTGGCGAAGGCTTTACTCAACGAACCGCGCATTTTAATCCTCGACGAACCGACCAATCACCTCGATATTTATTCGATTGAGTTCTTGGAGGAATTCGTCAAGAATTATCGCGGGACGGTTATCGTCGTCACGCACGACCGCCATTTTTTGCAACATTGCGTCGAAAAAATTTTGGACATGGAAAATTTTCGGGCAACGCTCTACCCCGGCAACTACGAAAAATTTTTGCAACTCAAGCGCGCTCGTCACGAGGCTCAACTCAAAGCTTATGAGAAGCAACAAATTGAAATCGCTAAGCTGGAGGAATTTGTTCGCAGGAATAAAGCGGGCGTCAAAGCAAAACAGGCTCGCGGAAGACAAACCCTCCTCGACCGAATGCAACGCCTCGAAAAACCGCCCTCAACCGAAACCGCCTCAATCAAACTCAATGACGTTGCCGAATCCGCCAATCGCGTTTTGATTTTGGAAAAAATTTTTTTCAAGGACATTATCAAAGACTTCAGCGCGGAAATTTTCAAGGGCGAAAAGGTCGGGCTTATCGGGCGCAACGGCGTCGGCAAGTCAACCCTGCTGAAAATTATCATCGGCGAACTCAAAGCCGATTCGGGCGAAATAAAAATCGGCAACCGCGTAAAAATCGGTTACCTCTCTCAAGGTCACGAGGAGCTCAATGAAAATCGAACGCCGCTTGAGGAATTGAATTACGAATTCGGCTTGACGGAAGGACAGGCGCGTTCGGAACTGGCACGATTGAATTTGTTTGCTCAAGTCGTCGAAAAGCCGATTAAAGATTTATCGGGCGGAGAAAAAACTCGCGTGGCATTGACGAAATTAATTTTGACGGGCGCGAACTTCCTAATCCTTGACGAACCGACCAATCATCTTGACTTGCCGGCAAGAGAGGCAATCGAAGCGGCTTTGCAAGACTTCGACGGGACAATCCTAATCGTCACGCACGACCGATATTTACTTGACAAAGTGACGACGCGGACAATAGAATTAGGAATTAGGAATGAGGAATTAGGAATTAAAAAACCTAAAACCCAAAACCTGAAACCTAAAACCCAAAACCTCAAAGCCAACGAGCAGGCGATTGATAAAGTCGAGGCGCAACTGAAAATGGCGGAGATGGAATTGAAGATGATTGAGCACGAAATAAACGCCGCAGCCGAACCGAAAAAGTTATCGGAGCTGGCGGCAATGCACGAGGCGAAACTCAAGGAGATTGACGAACTTTATTTGCGATTTGACGAACTTTATTTGCGCCGGGAGGAGTTGCAATGTTGAAAGTTATGCCGATTGTCCTCGCGCTTGCCCTGTGCTTTTCCAATCTCGGCTTCATGAATTTCGGCGGCGATAAAGTCGAAACGCACGCCCCGCGCAATCACTTGACGCAAGACAAAAACGCTCAAGCCGCAGTAATCGGCGAGGTTTATGAAATCGATAACGCCGACTTCGACAGCCTCGACACTTCAGAAGCAATGATTCACCGCGAACAAAATATTTTGCGGCTCTGCTGGGACATCGTGCCAAACGCCGTCAAGTACGAAATTTTTATCGACGGCATGACACTTTTCGCTTACACGAACGGGATTGAAATTCCAATCGACGACGTGCACAAAAAATTTCAAGTCAACGCGGTTTCACTGGAAGGCACGACGCTTGAAAATAAATTGCCGATTCGCGACCTCGAAACAAACCCGAATTCTCCGCGAACGACAACCGAATTTGACAAGATGAATTATCCGCCGCTGTATCCCGTGTACTCTTGGATTCCGACGAACGGCGCAGACCATTACGCGATTGAACTCATACGCGACGGGAAGATTATCCGCCGATATTTCACGCCTTCGCAATTGCAGGATGATAATTTTGATTTTTATGATAAGCAACCCGTGCTTGAGGAGGGCGAATATTTTTGGCGGGTGCGGGCTCTCACAAGCGACAATCGACCGCTGGGCAACTGGTCTGAAAAAAATCCTTCAAACAGTTTCGAAGTCAAGCACAAGATAAGATTTTGCGCGCTCGGCGACAGCATAACTCACGGCGGCGGCTCAATTTCCGTTCCGCCTTCGACCGTCATGTATAATTGGGAAACGTATTGCGCCATTCCCGTCAAGAATTTGGGCAGGAGCGGCGATACCACTGCGGAACTTTTGGCGCGCTTCGACAACGACGTGTTGCCTTTCAGACCCGAAGTCCTCTTCATCATGGCGGGCGTCAATGATTATCGCTCAAGCATTCTCGGTGCGGAATCGGTTGAAAGTTTGGCGGCGATTCGTGACAAATGTAATCACTACGGAATTAAGCCGGTCTTCCTCACGCCCACGCCCGTCAATCCCGCGCAGATTCAGAAATTGGGCTTTATCGAATTGCCGCCCGAAGATTGGCAGGAACATCAACAATTTATCTGCGATTGGATTCGTGACCAAGAATTTTTCATCGACGTGAACGAAAAGCTCACCGACGAGGCGGGCAACTTGATTGAAACTTTATCGGTTGACGGCTTGCACCCCGACGCGGAAGGCAAGAGGATTATCGGCGAGGCGGTTGCCGCATGGCTGGATAAATATTTGAACTTGAAATAAATTTCTCAAGGACAATCCGAAATAACAATCGGAACAAGAATTTCTCCAAGCTCTTCGTGTAAAAAATTCGCGGCGGTCAAGTCGTTCAGCTCAATCAAAAAATTTTCGACCTGCTCCGGCAAAAGCAAAATCTCCGTCGTCACGACATCGGCATAATCGGTGTTGAGGACGCGGATTTTTTTATTGCGCAAATAATTTTCGACCGTCGCCAAGAAATTGTATTCGAGTGTCAAAGAAATTTTTCGGAAGGTCGTCATGCAAACGATTTTTGAATTTGCAATGCCCGAAGCCGCCGTGTGTGAATAAGCGCGAATCAAGCCGCCCGCACCGAGTTTTATTCCGCCGAAATATCGCGTGACGACAACCGCGCAATTCGTGAGGTCGTTCTTTTTTATCGTCTCCAAAATCGGATTGCCGGCAGTGCCTCCGGGTTCGCCGTCGTCATTTGATTTTTGTTTGTCGCCGCGAGAGCCGAGCACCCACGCCGAACAATTATGCGTCGCGTCAAAATATTTTTTTCGAATCATCTGCAGGAAGTCACGAGCCGCCTCCTCGTCTTCGACGTGCTTGACATGCGCAAAAAATTTCGACTTGTTGACTTCATACGCCGCGCCGAAAATTTCTCCCTCCGCTATCGTCTTAAAATTTTTCATGATAAACCTCTCTGACGCAATTCAAAATGATTTCGTTATTCCGTTCGTCGCGTTGCCCGCTCTTTTGCCAATCGTCAAGGCTTCCGAAGTTCGCCGCGGCAAGTGACTCCTTAGTTTTCATCTTATGCAAAATTTTTATCATGACGTTCGCGCCGTAAATCACATCGTCTTGAAAGACACGCGAGCCGTCAACGTATTTGTATTTCCGAATCAGCTTGTCGGGGATTTTGTCTTTGTCCTTCATCTTCACCGCCAAAGGATACCATAAAAATTCCGCCATGTTGTAGCTGCCGTGAAAAATTTGCCGCTCCGAAAATTTGCTTTTCAATCTGACGGGGACATCCCAATCGCTCGGATACCTTTTCATTTTTATGACAGCGTCTTCAGACCAACGAGCCATGCCCTCCAAATACCACTTGTTCCGAAAATACGTCGAGGCATATTGCACCAAATGAAAATATTCGTGGGTCGGCGTCGAACTTGCATGAGGATTGATCGTGTTTGCAACTTTGATAAAGAGCGTTCGGTCAGTCGGGTTGTGCTTGGACTTGCGAACTCTGCTGTATGCAATGCCTTGAAATTTATTCAGCCGCGCCTTCGACTCAATGTCAATCTCAATCGACGAAACATTTTTGAAACGTTCGCATTTGAGCGGGTCGGTGAAATTAAATGCGCCGTTGAAAACTTCGCGGGCGGCGTTGACCTGCGTGGCAATGTCCTCGACAACATCGGGCACGCCGTTTGAATTTTTGTCGGTCTTGTTCGTGACGGCTCGTTCGCCCGCCTCGTCGTAAATCACATAAACGACACCCTGTTGATAAATCGCCGCGCCCGCCGTCGACGAAAAAGCCAACGCCAACGCAATCGCCGTCATAAAAATTTTCATAGCGTCAATCATTCCTCACAATAAAAAATCCGCGAAGACTTCATTGCCCAAACTCATTCCTCGCGCTGTAAAAAAAATTTTATCGCCGTCAACTTCAAGCAAGCCGAGCCGACGATTTTTATCAATGACGCCGCCGAACACATCAAAAATATTTTTGCCGAAATTTTTTTCAAAAGTCCGTGCGGAAATTCCTTCGGTCATGCGCAAGCCGAGAAAACAAAATTCCTCCATTGCCGCTTGAGGCGTGACGACTTCCTCGACGATTGAAAAATTTTTCTTTATGTAAGTCGCAACGTCGCGAACGTTTGAAGTCCTCTGCTTGCCGTCGAAGCTGTGTGCGCCCGCCCCGAAGCCGAAATATTTTTTCCCCGTCCAGTAGCCGATATTGTGGCGGCTCTCAAAATTTTTCACGGCGAAGTTGCTGATTTCGTAGCGATTGAATCCGAAGGCGGGCAAAGTCTCCGTTATAAGGTCGTACATGTCGGCGCAGGTGTTTTCGTCGGGAAGGTTCAATTTGCCTGCGCGGGCAAGTTCAAAAAATTTTGTGCCTTCCTCAATTTCAAGCCCGTAAATCGAAACGTGCCGAACGTCAAGATTTTTCACAAGCTCAAGATCGCGGCGAAGATGATTCAAAGTTTGATTCGGCAAACCGTACATTAAATCGAGGCTCACGTTGACAAAAAAATTTTTCGCGAGGGCAATCGTTTCAATCGCCGTCCGCGAATCGTGAATCCTTCCCAAAATTTTTAAAAGCGCGTCGTCGAAACTCTGAACGCCCAAGCTCAATCGATTAAAGCCCAAAACTTTCAAGCCGCGCAAATAAGAGCAATTAGGAATTAGGAATGAGGAATGAGGAATTGACTTCGCGCCATAATAATTCCTAATTCCTAATTCCTCATTCCTAATTGATAAAACGGTGCCGGGGTTCGCCTCGATTGTGATTTCGGCTTGAGCTTCGACGAAAAAATTTTTATTCACGGCGCAGAGGATTTTTTCAAGTTGATTGAGCGTCAAAGTCGCGGGCGTGCCTCCGCCGAAATAAATCGTCTCAACCTTTGAATTGTCTCCGCGAAGATTAATTTCCTCAATCAAAGCCTTGACGTAAGAATTTTTTTCTGCCTCGTCGCCGCGTTTGGAATTGAACGCGCAGTAATTGCATTTTCTTTCGCAAAAGGGCACGTGAATGTAAATCATCTGTCGATTTCCTTTGTGACGCTTGCAAGCTCAAATATTTTTCCTCGCCCGTCAAAATATATTTCTGAACTTCGGCGTTCGTCAACTTATAACTTAAAATCGTGTCTTGAAAATTAAGTGATTTAAGGCAAGGAAATTGTCTCTGTGAATGATTTTGTTTTCTGATGGCAACCGAAGTTTTGTGTTCGAGAACGTGAAAGGAAGTCCTGCATTTTAAACTTGATGTACAGATTATAGAATTTATCGTGCTCGCAGGTCAATCGAAATGTTGGGAGATAATCCGGAAGAATTAATTTTGTTAGGGACTGTTGGTAAATTCAAACGGCGGCTCTGATTAAGCGTTTCAACGACTTTTATATTTTAAATCTACTTTTCTTTTGTAGGCGCGAATGTACAATCCAAGTGCAACAAATTCCGTCACCGGTGCACTGATGACGTTTTCGGTTGGTAGCCGACACGGAAAAATATCTGCTCGTCCAAGTTGCTACCAAAATTCATGCTCTCGTCACTGAAATTTTTCAACTTCATCGGGCTGTTGTTGACCGGCGGGCAAGTACACGATTTAGAGTGTGCCGGAGAACTTTTGAGCAAGGTGAATCTCGAAGGCGAAACCTTTTTGGGCGACAAAGCTTTTTGTTCGGCTCATGATAGAGAACTTTACAAGGCTCGCAACGTCGTTGAACGTTTTTTCTTGCGGCTAAAGAATCGCCGACATATCGCCACCCGTTATGACAAATTGGCTTTTTGCTTTCGCAATTTTGTTTTGCTTGCTGCCCTTATGCTTCAAGTCTAGACTTTACCAACACTCTCTATTTTTTTTATGATAACATTGCCATTGGGAATTTGTAAACAGATTTTAGCCTTGCCCGCGAAATGCCGATAAACTTTTGAAAAATTTTTTGGAGCGTGATTGATATGGGCATTTTAGAAATCCAAAGTTCCTCGCTTATTGACATTGACAATCCCAAGTACAAAGCGAATTCTTCAAAGAGCGTTGCCTCCGAGTATTCAAAGATACTTGCCGCAAAAATTTCCAATGTCAAAGCCGACGTTCGAGCAATGGAAGCAATTCAAGAGCAACTCAATGAGATTCGCGACCTGCAAGAGGAATTAACGGGCGAAGTCAAGCTTGACGAGGATTCGGGCAATGCCAATCGCACCGACAACGCCGTTACCAAAGCGGTTGAGATTGAAACCGTTAAGCGATTCATGCCCGACGGTTCGATTATGGTGACGACTTACGAAAACGGAAAAGTCACAGAGCAAGTTCGCCACAAGCCGCACATGACGGTTGTCCCCGATTACACCGCGCCGCCCAAGCCCGACGGCAGTCCTTCGACGGAGCTCAAGCCGTATCAGAATTTAGATTTGGAAATGTTGCTGATGATGTAAATCCTCCTTGACTTTACACCGAATTTTTTGTATATTTTTCGCAGGAAATACTTCGTGTTGGAGTAGCTTTTTCAAGGAGGTTTTTAACATGGACGTAAGCAACATGGCAAGAGTGGCTCAAGGGTTCGCGCAATACGCAACGCAAGCCAAGAACTCTGCAAACGCAAAGTCGCCCGCACAGAATACGGCGGCACAAACTCAACAGGCAAAAATCGGCGAAGCTTTTGAGCTGAACATTTCCGACGCGGCAAAGCAAGCTCAACAGGCACCGAAACAAACGGCTGAAGATTTTTCTGTTGAAGACGGCAGCACCAAGGAAACCAAAGGGCTCACAGCTGAACAGGTCGACGCGCTCAAAGCGGATTTGGAAACTCAAGAGCAAACAATGCTCAACATTATGATTCAGGCATTGACCGAATCGAATGACAAACTTCAAGGCTGGCTCGACGAGGGCACAGGCATTTTGAATTTCGGCGGCGTACAAATTGACGCGGCACGTTTCGCCTTGCCGGAAGTTGCAACCAATGCCGAAGACGCAGCCAAAGCCATTGCACCCGGCGGAGCTTGGTCGGTTGATGCAGTTTCCACTCGCATTTTCGATTTGGCTTCGGCGATAGCGGGCAACGATCCCGAAAAACTTTCACAAATGCGCGCAGCCGTCGAGGAAGGCTTCAAACAGGCGGGCATGACTTGGAAAGACGCGACAGGTCAAAACAAGTTGCCCGAAATTTCCACCCAAACTTACAACGAAATCATGAGCCGCTTCGACAACCGCGCAAACGAACTCGGCGGAGCCACATTGACAGAATGAACTTAAGCGGTAATTATGCCGACAAAATTAAAAAGACTGCCTCGCGTGAAAACGGTTGGCAGTCTTTTGATTTATAACATACAGTCAAAACCCTATGTAAAAATCCTAGGGACTGTGGACAAAGAATGATAAAATATTCGGGTGAAAAAATACATATAAATTAACAGATGACGACCGGGCGAAAAGCTTTGCTGAAAAAGAAAATGGGACGCTCTTGCCAATACCAAACGCTGTTGATAAGCACTGTCCGACCGATTAAACCGGTCTTGAGTGCCGGCAATGTCAATGACAAACTATATAAACGTTTTATGGCTTTTATTCTTCTCCGGTTAAAATAAATTGTCAACAGCCCCTAACCCAAAATTTTTCCGAAGGCGGATTGCATTTCTTGGAGGCTCAACATGTTCTTGGTAAAAAACTTGAGCCGTCATGGTCGGTTTCACGTTCAAGCTGTTGTCCTGCACTCAGGAAGTCTTCCAAACATTTTTCCGAACCCATATCAATAGCGGGATTTGTTGCCTTCATAGAGGTAGCGTTCTTGGGTTCCGCCGGCTTGAATAAATATTTTCACTTTGCCGCCGAAGAAATCAGCCGCTTCCACCTCTTTCAAGCCGATTGTTATATCGGTGCCGCAAAGTTATCGGCAAGCGAAGTAATCTCGGTGGTTGTGTTTGTCCATGTGTTTTCATGAAAACCTCTGTCGCGACCGTTGCCGATATTTTCGACACCGCTGAACATAAAACTTGCCACGAAAATCGCTACAATCGTGCAAGTTCGTTTAAACATAAAATCATCTCCTTAAAAATGTTGATGTTACAAATATTATGATAGTTATTTTTTTGTTTTGTCAATTCCTCAAAAAAAATCCTCGCCGCTTTTGAACAGCAACGAGGATTTTAAGGCAATGTTAATTTTCATCATCGCGACTCTTGGCAAGACGAATCAGCACGCGGGTAATCCTCAAGCCTTCGACTTCCTCAACGTAAAAAGTATTGCCTTCGTAAGCGGCGGATTGTCCGACACGCGGCTCTCCGCCCAATTTGTCATTGAGCCAGCCGCCGACCGTGTCAACGTCCTCGTCGTCAATCTCAATGCCGAATTCATCTTCCAATTCCTCAAGCAACATCTTCGCGTCGATTGAGTAAAGATTTTCGTCGCGTTTTTCGGCATCGGGGCGTTCCTCGTCGAATTCGTCTTGAATGTCGCCGACAATTTCTTCGATAATATCTTCAATCGTGACCATGCCGGCAGTCCCGCCGTATTCGTCGACGACGACCGCCAGCTGCGAACGATTTTTTTGCATCGTCTCAAGTAAGACACTCACGTCCATACTTTCCGGCACGAAGAAAACTTTTCGCGCCAATTTTTTTAAGCTCGGCTTGCGCTTGCCTTGAATCAAAACTTTTGTCAAATCTTTTATGTGCAGGAAGCCGACGATATGATCTTTGTCCTCGTCGCAAATCGGATAGCGCGTCATTTCCTCTTCAAGAATCGTTGCAAGATTTTCCTCGTAGCTCTTGTTGAGATAGAGGCAAACCATATCGAGGCGCGGCACCATAATTTCGCGGACGTTGCGTTCGGTGAAGTCGAAGACGTTATCGACGAAATCAACTTCGGTATCGTCAACAAGCCCCTGCTTGCGGCTCTCCTTCATGAGCAAACGAATTTCTTCGGGATTGTGAGCTACCTCGCCTTCCGAAATCGACAAGCCCAAATGATGACTTACGAAGCTTGCGGTTTTGTTGAGCAGCCAAACGAAAGGATACATGACTTTCCAAAAAATTATCATGGGCAAGGCGATGTTGAGTAAAATTTTTTCGCTTGCGGCGATTGCCATTGACTTTGGAGTAAGCTCACCCAAGATTATGTGCATTGAAGTTATCAACGAAAAAGCCAGCGCGAATGAAATCGTATGCTTTAAAGTTTCGCCGAAGCCGAGCATATGAATCACGGGCGAAATTAATTCTGCGACAAAAGGTTCGCCGACCCAGCCGAGACCCAATGACGCCAAAGTTATTCCCAGTTGCGTGACGGATAAAGCCTCGTCGAGTTCGTCGATTAATTTTTTTGCGTACTTGGCGCGAGTGTTGCCCTCTTGAATCAGCGTTTCGAGCCGCGACGGACGCATTTTCACGCAACAAAATTCCGCCGCGACAAAGAAGCCGTTCATGGCTATCAAAAAGAAAACGAGGAACGTATTTAATAATATGGGCACGATGTCCAAAACAAAAACCTCCGTTTTTAGCTTACAACTTACAGATAAATTTTCCGCATTATACTATTCGCGGAGGCAATCGACAAATATTTTTATCAAAAACTTCGTAAGCATGTTAGCTGTTAGCTGAAACCTGACCCCTTTGAAAATTTTTTCCCGCCGGCAACAAAAATTAAGTATAATGTCGTAAAAAAAAGGAGCTGATATTCATGCCCGACAACTACGATTTTGCGGCGAGCCTGATGAGAATTCTATCGGAAAAATATCCGACGAAAGAATCCATCTACGAGAAACTGATTTATCTGCAATCGCGGCTGTCTTTGCCGAAGGGCACCGAACATTTCATGAGCGACTTGCACGGCGAATACGATTTGTTCCTGCACATAATCAACAACTGCTCCGGCGTCATTCGTGAAAAGGTCGATTACATTTTCGGCGACTTGCTTGGCGAGGAGGAAATTGCCGAGTTCTGCACGCTGATTTATTATCCGAAAGAAAAAATCACGCAGATAAAATCTCAAGGACGCGACACGCCCGCTTGGTATCGGAAAAATTTGGCGCGGCTTGTCAAGCTTGCAAAGTTCATGAGTTTCAAATATCCTTCCTTCAAAATGCGCGAGCTTATCCCGAACAGCTACGAGACTGTTATCCTTGAATTGCTCAACACGCACCCCGAATCCGACGACGCGCAGAAAACTTACTACGAAAAACTTTTAACCTCAATCGTCGAGATAAACAGCGGCGCAGATTTTATTCAAGCTTTCACCGAGCTGATAAAGCGACTGGCGATTCACCGCCTGCATTTGGTAGGAGACTTCTTCGACAGAGGCGACAGACCCGACGCCATTTTGAATTTGCTGATGAATTATCCCGAAGAAGTCGACATTCAATGGGGCAACCACGATATTTTATGGATAGGCGCGGCTCTTGGCAGTGAGGTTTGTATCGCGGCGGTCGTGAGGAATTCTCTGCACTACAACAACACCGACGTTTTGGAACGAGGCTACGGCATAAGTCTTCGTCCGCTGACCGTCTTTGCCTCGAAACTTTATCCCAATGAAAATCCTCTGCGCGCCGCCGAACTTGCAAGCTTGATGATGATGTTCAAGCTTGAGGGGCAATTGATTCGCCGCAATCCCGAGTTCAAAATGGATTCGAGGCTCCTTTTGGACAAGATTAATTTCGACGAAGGCACGGTTAATCTCAACAGGCAAAGTTACAAGCTCAACACCGCCGACTTCCCGACGCTTGACAGAAATTCCGACGACCTCTACAGATTGACCGACGACGAATACGAAATTATTTCGGGCTTGCGAGAAAATTTTTTGGCGAGTGCAACTTTCCAAGCGCAAGTCGATTATCTTTACAAGAAAGGCGGCGTCTACACCTGCCACAACGGCAACTTGCTTTTCCATGCGAACGTGCCGCTTGAAGAGGACGGCTCCTTCAAAAAAATTTCGTTCGAGGGTGAAACTTACAGCGGCAAAAATTATTTTGATTACGTCGACCGCCGAGCCCGCCGAGCTTACTTCGACAGAAACCAAGAGGATTTGGACTTCATGTATTTTCTTTGGTGCGGATTGCTTTCGCCGACAGCCGGCAGAGAGTTCAAAACTTTTGAGCGCGCCTTTGTCGAGGACAAGGAGACTTGGAAGGAACCCGCCGACCCGTATTACAATTTGATTGACGACGTGAAAATTTGCGACAAGATTTTGGCGGAGTTCGGGCTTGACACCGAGCGCGGGCACATCATCAACGGGCATGTTCCCGTTCGCGTGCGGCAAGGTGAAAGTCCGATTAAAGCGGGCGGCAAAGCTGTGATTATCGACGGAGGATTCAGCACGCCCTATCATGAAAAGACAGGCATTTCGGGTTATACGCTCATTTCGAATTCACGCGGCTTCCGACTTCTGCGCCACCAGAAAATCGCCGACGTTAAGCTTGCCCTCGCCGAAAACAAAGACATTGAGTCGACGACACAGACCGTTGAAATTTTATCGCGGCACATGACGGTTGGCGATACCGACCACGGAAAAGGCATTCGCGATGAAATTATCGGCTTGCACAAACTTTTGCTGGCGTATCAAAACGGAACGATTCAACCAAAAAATTAATCGGTTGATATTATTTTTGGAGGAGAGCAAATGTTTGAACGGAAACAGACGAGACAAATCAGCGTCGGGAAAATAAAAATCGGAGACGGCGCGCCGATAAGCATTCAATCAATGACGAATACCAAAACGCAAGACGCAACGGCGACGATTGAACAAATTCAAAAGCTTGCGGCTCAAGGTTGCGACATTTTTAGAATCGGTGTTCATAAACGATTAAGCAAAGTGTGAATATGAGAAATCTTAATCAAGGTCTGTGCAGAAGCAACAGTTAGCTCGTAATCCTTACTGAGTCGGCGAGAATGATTGAGCCAAGCAAAAGTTCGCTCT